>NZ_CP014991.1:0-609978 GCF_001602095.1 Helicobacter himalayensis
AGGAGAAAAAATGTATATTATTGAGGTTTTAAATCAGCTAAAAACAGAGATTTCAGAATATGAGTTTAAAAGCTATTTTGAACCCTTAAAATACGATGAAAACTCCAACAGAATGGACTTAATCGAGCTTTATGCACCAAATATTTTTATCGCAAGCTGGATAGAGACAAACTATATTGAAAAGCTCAAGCTTTGTGCGGAAAAAATCACAGGGATTCGGGCAGAAATTCACATACTTTTAAAAGAATCCCAACAAAATGTGAAAAGTTTAAAAAACAATAAAACACCACAAAGACAATCAAATGCTGTGATAAATTATAATGAAAGTGAAACTTTTGAAAATTTTGTGATGGGAAACTCAAATCAAAATGCTCTGCTTATTGCCAAAACTATTTGCGAGCATCAAGCAAGCTATAATCCTGTGCTAATTTATGGGCAAACAGGCGTTGGAAAAACGCATTTGCTCAATGCCATTACAAATTTTGTAGTGAAAAAAAATAAAGTTGTGATTTATGTCACAGCCGAGCAGTTTTTAAATGATTTTAATCTACGCAAAACGCAACGTTCAATG
Source organism: Helicobacter himalayensis (assembly GCF_001602095.1). Lineage (NCBI taxonomy): Bacteria > Pseudomonadati > Campylobacterota > Epsilonproteobacteria > Campylobacterales > Helicobacteraceae > Helicobacter > Helicobacter himalayensis. Next base: position 572 of record NZ_CP014991.1, read on the forward strand.
GATTTATTCCGCAAAACTTACAGGACTTGTGATTATTTACTTATTGATGATGTGCAGTTTTTTGGTGGAAAAGAATATGTGTGTGAGGAGTTTTTCCACACCTTTAATGAAGTCAAACAAAATAATGGGCAAATCGTGCTTACAAGCGATCAGCCACCAAGGAAAATCCGCGGATTAGAAGAACGCTTACGCACACGCTTTGAATCTGGCGCTATCGTGCAGATTGAAAATGCTGGACTTGATACTAAAATCCAAATCATTAAAACAAAATGCGAGATGAACTCTGTAATACTAGATTCTGAAACGATAAACTATATAGCCACAAAGATTGATAATATCCGCCAAATTGTGGGGATTTTGCATAATATTAATTTGCAATCAAACCTCAATCCAAACAGCTCAAAACTTGATATTGCAAAAAGCCTTGTAAAATCCTACCAAAAAGAAACGCAAGAAAATATCACCATTGATAAGGTTATAAATGTGGTGGCAAGGGAACTTAATGTCAAGCCAAGCGAAATCACTTCAAAAGAAAAAAGCCAGCGTGTGGCATATGCAAGACGCATTGTTATTTATATCGCGCATACACTTACGCTCAATTCTATGCCTGTACTTGCAAATAAACTCAATATGAAAGATCACAGCTCCATAAGCAAAGCACTTAAAAATATCAAAGAAAAAATTAAAGTCGATGAAAACCTTAAAAACATCGTTGAAGAAATCAAAAATAAAGTAAAAAATGACAATATTTCCGAAGTTTAAAGCAACTCACAAACAAAATAAGCTATAATGCCCGCCACATCTTTTTAAAGCATTTAATATAGAGAATCTTGAAACTAAAAAAGTGCAAGTAGGATTTAGAGAGAAGTGAATAAATGTGAAAAAAGCTCAACATTTATGTAAAAATTTTAGAAGCTAAAAACGCCTAAAATACGAAAAAGAGAGCAAGATTTCACATTTTCACTAAGCCTACTACTACTACTACTAAAGATTCTATAAATAAACCACACAAGGAGTCGCAATGAAACTTAGCGTTGAAAAAACTGCGTTTGAAAATATCATCGCAAATTGCCAAAATTTCTTAGAAAAAAGAGATATGTCCCAAATCACTGCACATATTTATTTTGAATGCTTTGCAAATAATACGCTCACTATCAAAGCCACAGATTATGAAATCGCTTTACAAGCGCAGATTCAAGCAAAAGTCGAACAAGAAGGCAAAGCAACAGCAAACGGAAGAGATGTTTTACGCTTTATTCAGAATCTCAAAGACGAGGAAATCACATTAGAAGCAAAAGATGATACACTCCTTATCAAACAAGGACGCTCAAAGCTTGATTTGCCAATGTATAATGTCGAAGAATTCCCAAGTTTGCCAGAATATGAAGCAAACCAAAAACTGCATATTGAATCTTTTAAATTCTTAGATTCTATGGATAAAATTAATTCTGCAGTGGATACAAATAACCCAAAATACGAACTTAATGGCGCTTTGATTGATATTAAAGAATATTCTTTCAACTTTGTGGCGACAGATACAAGACGTCTAGCAATTGTAAAATATGAAAGTCAAGGCATTAATACCTTAACACTTATTATTTCTAAGCGCTCAATTAATGAGATTTTAAAACTTACAAAAAAAGAAACAGAGCTTGAAATTTTTTACAATCAAACGCATATCATCACCAAATGTGAGCAATTTACTTTCTTTGGTAAGGTTATTAGTGGAAAATATCCAGATTATGAAAAAATCATTCCAAAAGAGTTCAAAAACACCATCGAACTTCCAAAAGATGCTTTCTTAGAAGCTGTGAATGTCGTCAAATCACTTTCTGATAAAATCAAAATTAATCTCCAACCAAATGAAATTCTCTTTGAATCTCTGAGTGATAAAAATCACAAAGCTTCTACGCAAATGGAATTTAACACAGGTGTTGAAGAATTTATTTTCGGGATAGATTCTAGATATTTGATTGATTTTATCAAGCAAACTGATAGTGCGAAATTTACCCTTGCACTCAATGAAACAAATATGCCAATAACACTCATTGATAATAATTTTAATACCATCATTATGCCAATTATTCTTTAAAACTCATACTTTGGGGACAATCCCCACAATTTTAAAGATTCTAAAGCTTTGAAAACTAACTAAAGGAAGCATATGCAAGATTTACCAAAAGAATATAAAGGAAGTAATATCAAGGTCCTAAAAGGACTTGAAGCTGTGCGCAAACGTCCGGGAATGTATATTGGTGATACGAATATAGGCGGGTTACACCATATGGTTTATGAAGTGGTGGATAACTCTATCGATGAAGCGATGGCAGGTTATTGCACGCATATTCGTGTAACTTTGACAGAATCTGGAAGTGCGATTATTGAAGATAATGGACGCGGAATCCCAGTAGATATGCACCCAACGGAAAATATGCCAGCAGCAACGGTTGTTTTAACCGTTTTGCACGCAGGTGGGAAATTTGACCAAGATTCTTATAAAGTTTCGGGTGGCTTGCATGGTGTGGGCGTATCAGTGGTAAATGCACTTTCAAGTAAGCTTATTATGACGATTAAAAAAGATGGCAATATTTACCGCCAAGAGTTTGCAAAGGGAATCCCACAAACTGATTTAGAAATTATCGGACAGACAAATGAGCGTGGAACAACGATAGAATTTTTTCCAGATTCTGAAATTATGGAAGTATTAGAGTTTAATAAAGAGACACTTTCACGTCGGTTTAAAGAGATTGCTTACCTTAATAAAAATGTCACAATTAGCTTTTATGATGAGCACTCTGCATTTGAGGAAATCTATCATTTTGAAGGTGGATTATTGCAATTTGTCCAAGATCTCAATCACAAGCCTTTTGTTTCACAAATCATCACTTTTGAAACTTTAGAACAAGATGTCGAGGTTGAAATCGCGCTAGCTTACAATGATGGTTATGATGAAAAAGTATTAAGCTTTGTAAATAATATTCGCACGCCAGAAGGTGGCACGCACGAAGCAGGATTCCGCGCGGGGCTTAGTAGAGCGATTATGGCATATATTGATGCCAACGCCAATGCGCGCGAGAAAGATTCCAAAATCACAGGCGATGATGTGCGTGAGGGCTTAGTGGCGATTGTTTCTACAAAAGTCATCGAACCACAATTTGAAGGACAAACAAAAGGCAAGCTTGGAAGTTCTTTTGTTAAGCCAATTGTGCAAAAGCTCACTTATGAGAAGATTTCAAAATTCTTTGAAGAGAATCCAAATGATGCAAAAGCCATAATGCAAAAAGCCATAATGGCGGCACGTGGGCGTGAAGCAGCCAAAAAAGCGCGGGATTTGACGCGTAAAAAAGAGAACTTTTCTGTCGGGACATTGCCGGGAAAATTAGCCGATTGTCAAAGTAAAGATCCGACAGAATCTGAAATTTATCTAGTAGAAGGAGATTCTGCAGGGGGTAGTGCAAAGCAAGGACGCGATAGAGGTTATCAAGCGATTTTGCCACTGCGTGGGAAGATTCTTAATGTGGAAAAATCGCGTCTTGATAAGATTCTAAAAAGTGATGAAATTAAAAATATGATTACAGCCTTTGGGTGTGGGATTGGTGAGGAATTTAACCTAGAAAAATTGCGCTATCATAAAATCATCATTATGACAGATGCTGATGTTGATGGAAGTCATATACAAACGCTTTTGATGACATTTTTTTACCGCTATTTAAAGCCGCTTATTGAAAATGGGCATATTTATATCGCGCAACCGCCACTTTACCGCTTTAAAAAGGGTAAAAAAGAGATTTATCTCAAAGATGAAAAGGCGTTAAGCGAATATCTCATTGAAAATGGCATTAGTAACTTTAGCTTTGAAGGTGTAGGAAATGCCGAACTTTTAGAGATTCTTAAATTTATCTCGCATTATCGCTTTATCTTAAAAGAACTTGAAAAGCGCCATTCTATGATAGAGGTTGTGAAATATCTTATTGAGAATCCGCATTTGCAAACTGATGATTATCAAAAACTCTACAAAGATATAGAGGAGTTTTTGCAAACAAAGCAATACAATATTCTTAATAAAGTCATTGCACAAGATTTTCTTAAACTCTATGTGCAAACGCGCACAGGCTTAGTAGAGCTAGAAGTCAATGAAAACTTATGGTGTGATAGTTTGTATGAAGAAGCGCGCTTTATTTATGAAAAAATCAAGCAAAGGGATTTAGAATTTTTAAAAGATAAGGATATGATTACCTTGCTTGAAGAGATAGAATCTAGCGCAAAAAAAGATGCCTATATTCAACGTTATAAAGGTTTGGGCGAAATGAATCCTGAGCAACTATGGGAAACAACTATGACACCGACTAATCGCACGCTTTTACGCGTAAGTTTAGAAGATGATATAAAGGCTGATGAAATTTTTACACTTTTTATGGGAGATGAGGTTGAGCCTAGAAGGGCTTATATCCAAAACCATGCAAAAGATGTCAAGCACCTTGATGTATAGCATTTTATGAAAACTATCACCATCATCGATACTTTTGGCTTTTTTTTTCGTTCATTTTTTGCCCTACCTCCGCTAAAAAATAAAAAAGGCTTTCCTACGGGTTTGCTTTTAGGATTTTGTAATTTGCTTAATTCCCTTTATAAATCTGGGCGGTGTGATTATATTATTTTTGCTCTTGAAGGAGGAGGGGTAAATCGTCGCAAAATTCTATATCCTCGCTATAAGCAGAACCGCCAACCAACACCACAAGATTTGCTTTTACAGCTACCAATTGCAATTAAGTGGATTGAGCAAATGAGCTTTTTAAATATTAGCATTGAAGGCTATGAGGCTGATGATATTATCGCTTGCGTTGCACAAAAAGCACACACAAAAGATTTAGATGTGTGTATTATCAGCCATGATAAGGATCTTTATCAACTCATAGATTCCCGCACCTACATTTATGATCCAATCAAAAAAATAGAGATTAGGGAAAATGAGTGCGAGGAAAAGTTTGGCGTGTTACCGAGTGAATTTATCGATTATCAAAGTTTGGTGGGCGATAGTAGCGATAATGTCGTGGGTGTGAAAGGTATAGGCTCAAAAAGCGCGTGCAAGCTTATCAAACATTTTGGCAGTATTGAATCTATGTATGCGCGCAGTGATGAGATTGGAAAGGTGCTAACACCGCGTTTGACTAAGATTATTTTAGATTCTAAAGAAGATGCATTTTTGTCAAAACAACTTGTCACACTTGTTAAAGATATTGATATAAATGTGGATTTTAGCGCGTGTGCGATGCCAAAGGAGAATCCACTTTTAAGGATTGTTGATGAATTGCACAAATATGATTTTAATGGCATTTTGACAAAGATACAAGGTCCAAAGTTTCATTATTTCACACCCAAAAAATCCCTTGATAAAGCGTTAAAAGAAACTGAAGAATTACGAAAAAACTTTGTGTATGAATGGGAAGTAGTGAGCTCACAAGAGCGACTTTTTACTTTGCTAGATTCTCTACAAGAGGGTCAATTACTAGGCTTTGATACAGAATCTGACGGATTAGATACAAAAGAAGCGCATATCGTCGGCTTTAGCTTTTGTATGGATTCCCAAAAAGGCTATTATGTGCCAATTGGACATACTTATTTGAGCGTTGGTCCTCAAATATCAAGAAAAGTGGCAAAAGAGGCGATTCAAAAAATATTCACTCATACCATTATCGGGCATAATCTTAAATTTGATATTTCACTCATTTGGCAAAATTTTAGGATTAAGCCAAAAGGTGAGATTATCGATACAATGGTGCTTGCGTGGCTTTTTGATAGTGCAAAGCCTGTGGGACTTGATAAGCAAATGTTGCAGTGGTTTGATTACAAAATGCTAAGTTTTGATGAAGTGGTGGATAAGAAGCAAACTTTTGCAGATATTGATTTAGAAATCGCGGGAAAATATGCCGCAGAAGATGCTGTGGCGACATTTTGTTTGTATGAAAAATTAGAATCTGAATGTAAAAGAAGAGGCTTGATAAGTATTTTAGAGCTTGCAAGGAAGCTAGAATTTCCATTTATAAATGTTTTGATGCAAATGGAGATGGAGGGCATTAAAATTGACACTTTGCTTTTTGAAGAGCTTAATATGGGCTTGACAAAGATTCTTAGCAACCTTACTTATAAGATTTATGACTATGTGGGAGAAAATTTCAATATCAATTCCCCCCAACAACTTTCAAACATTCTTTTCAATAAGCTTGGCTTGCAAAGCGGGCGCAGTGTGAAAGGAGGCTTAAGCACAGATGAGCAAACGCTCAATAATATTGTGGATTCTCACCCTGTGATTTCTTGCCTGCTTGAATATAGAGAAATGAATAAGCTTAAAAATACTTATGTAGAGCCACTGTTAAAATATGCCAAACAAAATAGCGAACATAAGATTTATACTTCGTTTTTACAAACTGGCACGGTGACGGGAAGACTAAGCTCAAAAGCACCAAATCTACAAAATATCCCTGTAAGAAGTGAATATGGGCGCAAGGTGCGTGAGGGCTTCATCGCGCAGGAAAATTGCAAGCTTATAAGCGTTGATTATTCTCAGATAGAATTGCGACTTTTGGCGCATTTTAGCGAAGATTCTCATCTTTTGGAGGCTTTTAAGGCGGATAAGGATATTCATTATGAAACCGCACTAAGGCTTTTTGGAGAATCTCAAGCCCAGCAAAAGCGATTCATTGCAAAAAGTATAAATTTCGGGCTTATCTATGGTATGGGTGCTAAGAAGCTCGCCCAGACGCTAAAAATCCAATTTAAAGAGGCACGGGCGTATATTGATAGCTATTTTGAGCTTTTTCCAACGGTGAAAGATTATCTTTCAAAACAAAAAGAATTTTTACTAGAAAATGGCTATACACAAACACTTTTAGGACGCAAGCGGTATTTTGATTTTCAAGGCGCTACGGAATTTATGAAGGCAAATTATTTGCGTGAGGGGATAAATTGTATTTTTCAGGGAAGTGCGGCGGATTTGATTAAACTTTGTATGTATAAAATTTACAAAAAATATCAGCATAGCGAACTTAAAATGTTGCTTCAAGTACATGATGAGCTGATTTTCCAAGCACCAAAAGAAAAAGCACAGAATTTTATTCCAGAGATAGAATCTTTAATGAATTCCATCTATACGCTCAAAGTTCCGTTGAAATGCTCTGTAAGCATAGGGGATAATTGGGCGGATTTGAAGTAAAATATTTTGGAGTTTTTTTTGGCAGATTCTCTAAAAATTTTTAAAAAACTCGCCGATTCTTAGGACTAAAAACTTTTTGAAAGGATACGACAATGGCAAAGCAAAATGATATTTTTACTGATGAAGAATTAGAAATTGATTTAAATGACGAAAGCAAAAGCGCGGATAAACAAAATAAAAAGACAAAAGAGGCTATGCAAAGCTTAGAATCTTTTTTCAAAGAAGAGGAGAGTAGCTATATCACTTATGAAAAAATCGCGCAGATTCTCACCAAAGCCCCAACAAGTGTGCAGGTAAAAAAAATCCGTGATATGGCAAAAAAATACAAAAAAGAATTGCTTTCTTCCTCTGAGGCGGCAAAAAAACTTAATATCGAGGACAAAATCAAATCCCAAGAAGAGCGCAAAAAGATTTTAGATGAGGAGTTGGAGGAGGAGTTTGACTTCACCAAAGAGCGCGAGTTGTTAGAATGGAGCAGAAGCGATAGCCCGGTGAGAATGTATTTGCGCGAGATGGGACAGATTCCACTTTTGACAAAGGAAGAGGAAATTGATTTGTCAAAAAAAATCGAGCTAGGCGAAAGCACGATTTTAGATGCGATTTGCTCTGTGCCATATTTGATTGATTTTATTTATGATTATAAAGATGCGCTGATTAATAGAGAACGTCGTGTCAAAGAGCTTTTCAAAAGTTTTGATGAAGAAGAAGATGAGGGCGAAGAGGAAAGTGATGAGACAGAAGAGATTGAAAATGATGAGGAAAATGTAGGAAAAAAAGTCATTAGTAAAAAAGATCAAAAGCGTATAGAAAAGGTACTTGAAAACTTCAAAGCGCTTGACAAAGCCAAAAAAGATTGGCTTAAAGTGCTAAATTCTGAGGAAGAAAATGCAAAGACTGATGAAGATGGGCTTGTGTATATTTTACTTTTGGCGCATAAAAAGCAGATTCTAAAAGATAGATTGCTTGATTTAGGACCGACAAGTAAGCTCATAAATGAGCTTGTAAAAGCAATGGAAAATACATTAAAAAGTGGCAATGGCTTTGAAAAAGAACTCAAACGTCTTGAATATAAACTTCCATTATTTAACGAAACATTGATACAAAATCACCAAAAGATTCTCGCAAATATTACAAATATGAGTCGTGATGAAATCGCTGCAAGCGTGCCAGAAACGACAATGGTAAGCGTGTATGTGGAATTAAAGAAGCTCTTTCAAACAAAAGAAGCAAGTGAGGGGGGTTTTAACCTAGAGCCTGAAAAATTGAAAGAAATTTTAGAACAAATAAAACGTGGAAAAAATATCTCTGATACAGCAAAGGCAAAAATGGCAAAGTCAAATTTGCGCCTTGTGGTGAGTATCGCAAAGCGCTATACAAATCGTGGATTGCCGTTTTTGGACTTGATACAAGAGGGAAATATTGGGCTTATGAAAGCAGTTGATAAGTTTGAATACAAAAAAGGCTTTAAATTTTCAACTTATGCTACTTGGTGGATTAGGCAGGCGATCTCACGTGCGATAGCCGATCAAGCGCGCACGATACGCATTCCGATACATATGATTGAAACGATTAATAGAATCCACAAAATTATGCGTAAATACATACAAGAAAATGGTAAAGAGCCAGATGTGGAATTTATCGCCGAGGAAGTGGGTTTGCCGGTGGATAAGGTAAAAAATGTCATTAAAATCACCAAAGAGCCTATAAGCCTTGAAGCACCTATCGGCAATGACGATGATGGGAAATTTGGGGATTTTGTGGAGGATAAAAGCTTGATGGGACCGATGGATTTTATACTCAAAGAGGATTTAAAAGTGCAAATTGATGAGGTGCTAGAGCAGCTTAATGATAGAGAAAAGGCGGTTATCCGAATGCGCTTTGGACTGCTTGATGATGAGAGCGACCGCACATTAGAAGAAATTGGCAAAGAACTCAATGTAACGCGTGAGCGTGTGCGCCAGATAGAATCCAGCGCGATTAAAAAGCTTAAACACCCAAAAGTCGGCAGAAAGCTTAAAAATTATATTGAGGAGTAGGCTTAAAAAAAGTTAAGTGGAATCTAAAGTGCTAGAAGAAAGGAGAAAGGGTTAAAATAAAAAAATGGCAAATAAAAAACATTTGGTTTTAGAATCTCTGTGGCAACATTGTCAAAAGGAAAATAATTTTATTTTTCACAATGATTTAGTGAAAGAAATATGTAAAAAACACAACTTTGGCAATCCTTTTGATGTAACAAAATTAGATTCTATTGAAAAATTACCCCGCATATTCCAAGCAAATGATATATGTGTTTTACATTTAGGCAAGGGGTATCATCAATTTATTAAGGGCATAAACAAGCTTTATCATTGCTTTGAATCCTTGCAAGATTCCAAAAAATGGCAGTATAAAAAGAGTTTGCTTAATGAATATAATGATAGTGAAAGCAATATTTTAAGCGTGGCAAATAATCAAAGGATTTTGCACCATTTTTTGTTTGGAGCAGATTTAGAATTTGAGAATCTAAGTATAGAAAACCGCCCTAAAACCTATTTTCCACACCGCACAAAAACAACTTTACATTATTATTTTGATACCCAAGAAATCATTGCACAAAACCAACAAATCGAAATTGATTTAACCCTTGAATATCAAGGTGTTATAGGAATCTTTGAAGCAAAAAACGGAACACCAAAAAATTTTAATATTTATCAAATTTATCACCCTTTTATCTCTATTATTACAATTCTGGTTTAGATTTTAAGCAAATTATTTGTGTGTATTTAGTCCGCAATGAAGATAGCCTCAAGCTTTGGGCTTATACTTTTGAAAAACCTTTGCATTTAGATTCTATAAAATTTCTCAAATCGTGTGAATATGTTTTAGTGAGGTAAAAATGATTGAGCTTAACACACTTTATAATGATGATGTTTTAAAAGTCCTAAAGTCTCTGCCTGATTCTAGCCTAGATATGATTTATGGTGATCCTGATTATAATGTAGGTATTAACTATAATGGCTCGAAATACACGCAAAAATGGGAAGATTATATCGCTTGGTATTGTGAGTTGGCACAAGAATCTATGCGGGTTTTAAAGCCTAGTGGAAATCTTTTTATGATGAATTATCCTAAGCAAAATGCGTATTTGCGCGTGAAATGTTTGGATTCTATCAGCTATGATGTGCAAGATTATGTATGGGTGTATAATACAAATGTAGGGCATAGTAAAAGGCGACTTACAACTGCACACAGAAGTATTTTGCACGCAACAAAAAGCAAAGAAAATCATTTCTATAAAGACAATATTGCCCTGCCCTATCAAAATCCAACAGATAAAAGAATCTTGCAAAGACTAGCAGATGGGCATAAGGGCAGAATGCCTTATTCGTGGTTTTATTTTGATTTAGTAAAAAATGTAAGCAAAGATAAAACTTTCCATTCTTGTCAAATCCCCTTAAAACTTGTAGAAATGCTTATCTTATCTTGCACTAATGAGGGAGATTCTGTGTTTATTTTATTTGGTGGAAGTGGTGGAGAGATTATGCTATGTGAAAACCTTAAACGACAATGGCTAAGCTGTGAATTACATAAACCTTATTATGAAATGATACTTGATAGATTAGCAAATCAAGGAAAAATCAAGGAAAAATTCAAGCTACCAAGCTTTCAAAAACACACGCAAGATAATGCGCTTTTTTGAAAATCTATGAAAATTATAAGCTTGGAATGTAATGCTATGAAACTGCTACTCCCACAAACTTTTTAGCAACGCAATAAATTCTGGTTGCTTAGTTTGCAAAACTTTAAAAGATTCTAATAGATAGCAAAACTCCTCTTTGTCTAATCCATACAGCTTAGCAATGGCAATATCTTGCTTTGCCCTTAGTTGTGCATAGGCTTTATCCGTTTTTGGAATCTCATTTTGCGCAATATTAAATTCTTCTTGCAATTCTTTAAAATGCCCTGCTTTATCATTATAAAGCTGCAAGATTAAGGCGTTTTTAGCGATAGAGAGATAAGTTGCATTTTCTAAAATTTCCTTATCACTTGGTTGAGGGAGGGGGATTCTAAGTATATAAGTTTTATCCACACTAATTTGTATCATTCCTCTTGCGATAAAATCCACCACCAAAGAATTAAAAATCCCAAGCGCAAAGCATAGGCGCAAATGACTGATTGTTTTATACGTGATTCTTGGGATTTTTGGTCGTTGAGGAGAAGCCAAAACATCTCTTTTGCGGGATTCTTCGCCTGTCGGCTCAGAATGACAAGGGGGGATGCAATCTTCTAACGCATAAGTTTTTGGTATAGAGCCATACATTGTATGTCCAAAACCTATGTTTTTTTGGTAAAGTGAGAAAATCAATGTGCGCTCATCGGTATCCCTTGCAATCGCACGGAATCCTAAGCGGTAAAATTCTCTATCGTATTTAATAAAGGAATCTTCTAAAGCCTTTTTGTCGTATTGAGGCTTTGACAAAGCCGAAATACCTCTTTTAGAATCTTTATGAGATTCTTCAGTCGCTTTGCTTCCTTCAGAATGACAAGGGGGAATGTCAGAATAAGAAGCAAGCATAGATTCTAAAAGCTTCCCATATTCTTTAGAATCTATTCCCAAATCTTGCTTTAAGCGGTAAATCTCCTTGCTCCTTAGTCGCCTATCAAAGTCCGCAATATTTAAAAAATATTGCGGATTAGTAAATTCTGCGTCAAATTGATGTATCATCTTGCCCTCATAAAGTGGCAACAATCCATTGCGGTAAGATTCTATAAATAAATCTTTATCTTGCGTCATATGTAATTCATTACGAAAATCAAGCCATTCTAGGTTAAGCGGGCTAAAGGCAGCATAGCATTTGCGCAAGATTTCTAAATCCTTTTTGCCTCGCACTTCTTGGAGGGCAAGTTGGTGTGGGCTTAGAGTTTTGATGTCTTGGAGGGTAAGCGGGATAATGTTTGATTTATCGTAAATTTCCTCAATGTTTGTTTTATAAAACATTGTTTGAATCGCGTGTGGTTTGTCATATTGAGCATTTGGAAAATGCGAAATATCTCTATTGGAAACCGCTTTGTCATGTTGAGCGTTAGCGAAACTCTTAGAATCTGCATTATGGGATTCTGCGCCTGTCGGCTCAGAATGACAAGAGGAAAGTTCGGGACGACAAGAGGAGTGTTCAGAATGATAAGGCTTCGCATTGATAATCTGCATTAAAGCAAATTTATAGCGAAAATCTACATCTCTAAATATCCCCTTTCTGTTTTCAAAACTATAAAAATACACTAAGCTTTTATTTTCCAAAATCTCTTTGCGTAAAATTTTGCTTCCCTTTTCAAGCATTAAAGCACTAGGAAGCACATAATTTAGACTTGCATTTGGAGCTAAAAGATTGAGATTGCGCTCTACAAAAAAGCGAAACAAGTTGCCATCGCCACTACCACGATTGAGTGGAAAATGCGCTTTGTAGTAGTCATTTTGCACACTTACGAAGGCTTTTGTCTCTTCATATTCTTTTGTAATATAACTTTTAGCCAAGAGATTCTCTTGCACTTCCTTTTTTTCACTATTACTTAAAGTGCGGTAGTTGCTAATAAATTGCGGGAAAAAGTCGCTATCGCTAAACTTTGTCTTATCCCAAGGGGGATTGCCCACAATAGCTTGGAATCCTATAAGGCAAATATCGTGTGTTGTGCTTCTCTGTTTGTTGTGTTGAGATTCTGCTTTGTCATGTTGAGCGTTAGCGAAACTCTTAGAATCTGCATTGCGGGATTCTTCGCCTGTTGGCTCAGAATGACAAGAAAAGCTTCCTGTAATCTCTGGAAACTCTATTTCGTAGTTAAAAAAGCCAAATTCTTTAGCGTAAGCGTGAATTACTTCCCTTAAGTTCTCATACTCTTTTGCTTCGCTTAAGTTTTCTATATTATCACTTTGTGTAAGTGCATTGAAAGCTTTAGCTTCTTTGGCATTCATAAAGTCTCTAGCATTTAGCATATTTAAGAAGAGATTGAGCTTTTCTAATGTGGGAGCAATCTCCTCTTTATAAAGCCTTTTACTCTCTTTAATCTGCGCTTCTGTGGTGTCTTTGATAGAATCTAGCTTCACAAACACTTCGCTTAAAATTTGGAATTCATCTAAAAATCTAGAAATAAAGAGATTGCCACCTTTGGCTTTTTGCAAGGCATTGAAATACTGCGTAAATTCTCTTATACTCGTGCCAATAAGGGCATTTCCGCATTTGATATGATGCTCTAAAAAGCTTAGAGGTGTGCCAAAAATAAAGCTATCAATCCACAAAGAAAGTTTAGTAAGTTCTATGCTAAAGGGGTTTAAATCCACTCCAAAAATTACGCGCTTCAATAAAAGTCGCTTTAAAATATCACTTTCATCGGCTTCATAGCCTTTGATAAAGGCGCAAATATTATTTTGTATCGTTTGCTTTTCTTGTTCGTAGATTTTTTTAAGAGCTGGAAAAGAATCAAAATCACTTTGCACAATTTGCGTGATTTGGTTTAAGGCTTCTACTAGGAAATGTCCGCTTCCACAGGCATTATCCAAAATCTTAAAATGCAAGATATTAGAATCATCTAGCCTATCTTTTAGGGCGGATTGGACGAGAAATTTGGTGATGGATTCTGGTGTGTAAAAACTCGCAGTGCTTTTGCGTGAATTACTCGTGTTTTTTAGATAGATTTGTCCCTTTTTGTAAGTGGCTTCGCGGTGGATTGTGGAATCTTTCTTAATTTTTGCATAATCATAGCTATCAAAATAGCCCTCAATAGAATCTAGTTTGCCCTTGCCCTTTTTGGGTGCATACACAAGGTAGAAAACCTCCTCTTCTGCCACTGCAAAAAAGTAAGAGAGTAGCCCCTCATAAATCGTGCCAAGATGTGCCACACTCAAGGTGCGATAATCACGTCTAAAGAGTGTATTTTGCGTATCTGTGCCTTGATAATTAAATAGAGAATCTAAAATATGAATCAAAGTCTTATCGTTAAAGATTTTGGGTGTTTTAAGTAACGGTGCGTTTGCCTCATCAAAAAGTCCGCCATTAAAGATTGGCATATCTAAGTTTGGATTGCCCTTATTGTAGATTCTAAAAATCCTCTCTAGCTCATCAATGCCAACAAAGCTTTCATTTTCCTCGCTTTCTTTTTCCTCTTGCTTTAGACGAGAAAGCAGAGAGTAGAGACTAATTTTTTTCTTAAAACTTGAATGGCTTTGAAGAACAGAATCAAATTTATCCTCAAAATAAGCGATAAAAAGGAGGCGAAAGATAAAATAAAGTGAGGATTGATAAATGTCTTTTAGCTTAGCATTTTGATTTTTGGCATAAATGCAAGAGCCAATTTCCTCAAACAAAGAATCTTTGCCATTAATCCCATAAATGAGTGATTGCAAGTCATCTTCTATATTGATTTTGGCTTGATTGTTTTTGTTAAGAATGTCTGTGATTGTAGTTTGAGATTGCGTATCGCTTGTCTTTTGCGCGAAGTTGTTTGCTTGAAAAATATAGTAAAAATAGTTAAAGCCCTCCGCGTCATTAGATTCTATAATACTTTCTAGGTTGATTTCATAAAAGACTTTTTGAGCGCTTAGCTTGGAGTTATCATAAAACCGCCATACGCGACCATTAGTAAGGAATCCAAAATCCTTTTTTAGATTGCTAAGGTAACGGAGAAGCTGGAAATGCGGATTTTCCTTTATTTTTTTATTATCCACTTCTACATTATAAGCTTTAGATTCTAAAATCACTGAAATTTGTGCATTACTTGCTTGTCGCTCATCTTTTGGGATATTTTGATAAGCTTTTTTAGAATCCAAATTGCTAAAAAGCAAAAAATCTGGTTTTTCTAGTTTGCCTTGAATGATTTTCTCATCTTGACGGACAAACTCCCACCCTAAAATCTCTAGCACTTTGGTAATAAAAGTATCTTCAAATTGATGTTCGTTTTGCTTTTCAAAGAGGGCTTTATTATAGAGAGATTGTATAGATTTTAGGGCATTTTGTGCTTGTGCTTGATTTTTTGTAAAATCATAAATCTTAGGGAAATCTACTTCCAAAGTATAAGTTGTAAAAAGGTTATTGTTTAGAAAAGGGTAGTTTTGCATTGTTGCTCACTTTGATTTATTGTCTTTGCTTAAGCAAGTTGCTAAAGCCACTTTTAGCGGTATTTCCTTGATGAAAATCTTTGATTTTCACGCCCAAATAACAATCCTCTAACTTTGAAATGCTTTTTTTGTAGTCCATATTTCGCCTTTTTTAGCCCTGAAAAGGGATTATTTTGTATTCTAGGTTGTTGTTTTCTATAAATTTTTTCACTCCATAGTCCATATTTTCACAGCTTGTTACAAACACGCGATGGATATTTCTTTTCGCAATTTTTGGATTTTGCTCTATGTATGCGGTGCAATCGCCTAAAAAGATTCTCAAATGCTCTTGTTTTATTTGTGAATTTTCCCAATTTTTACACTGAATCAAAATCGCCTCTTTATTTTTGTAGGCAATCAAATCAATCCCCTCATCTTTCCGCCCTTCATTAATGCCCTTAAAATAGACTTTATAACCCTGACTTTGATAATATTTGCCAATCTGCAATTCGTATTTATCGCCTTTTTGTTTGTTGTATATTTTGTATTTTTGTGAAATATTATTGAATCGTTTATAATCCCTATAAACATGGCTTTTTCGCCTTTTAAAGAAAAATGTAAATATTACAAATATAAAGGCAAATGCAAATATTATCTCCATAAATATCTCCCAAAACACAAGACAAAAGCTTTATTGAGAATCTAAACTAAAAGCACTTTGTATATAAATCCAACTTAAAGCCAAAGAGCGTGCGAATAAATCATATCAAAACACCAACATTTCCCTTTTTAGCTTATTGAGTGCATCGATTTCTTTTTTGAGCTTCTCCACTTCCACATCAATTTGACCAAGTAATGTGAAAGTCAATGTTTCTGGCATATCCTGCGAGCCACGTTTAATCATAATGTAATCAAGCATCGAAATTTTTGCCATAGCTAAAAGAATGTTAATATCATCGCGTATATCCTCGATATTGCGGAAAATTATATCAATGCGTTCAAACATACCCCCTCCTTAATCCCTTGCTTAAAGCCCCTTGCGTGAGCTATGATTTTATAGAATCTACGATTTAATCCCAGCAGAAATCAGCGTATGCAAGTGTATAACACCTTGTATTTTGTCTTGCTTATCTGTGATGACAAGTATTTGTATCTTGTTTTCCTCGATAAATTTTAGCGCATCAAAAGCAAGCATATCGGCATCCTTGCAGGTTTTTGGGTTTTTGGTTGCGTATTTTAACACATTCTCTTCTAGGTTAAAATCCTCCTTCAGCAGCGCACGGCGCAAGTCTCCATCGCTTAGCACCGCCACAAGTTTGCCATTTTTTGTAATAAGCGCATTTCCTAGCCTTGCTTGCGTCATTACCACAATAGATTCCTTAAGCGGTGTGTCCCATTCAATAATGGGCAGATTCTGTGTTTGCATCAAATCTCTAATTTTCACAAACAGCCTTTTACCCAAACTCCCGCCCGGGTGGAATGACGCGAAGTCGTCGTGCTTAAAATCCCTATAATACATAAGGCACACAGCCAGCACATCGCCAAGTGCGAGCGTTAGCGTTGTAGAGCTTGTAGGCGCGGTATTGAGTGGGCAGGCTTCTTTTTCTACAAAAATATTAAGAAAAAAATCCCCCATTTTTGAAAGTGAGGAGTTTTTGTCCTTGCTCATTGTGATAATCAGATTCCCAAAGCGCTTGATATGCGGGATTACATCGAGCAATTCTTGGCTTTCCCCGCTATAACTTATGGCTAAAATCACATCATCTTTTTGAATCATTCCTAAATCCCCGTGCATCGCCTCTGTGGGGTGCAAAAACGCGCTAGGCGTGCCCGTGCTAGAGAGTGTAGCAGAGATTTTCGCGCCGATATGTCCGCTTTTCCCCACACCTATGACAATGAGCTTACCCTTAGCATTTGCAATAAGCCTTACAATCTTTTCAAGTTCGTTAGAATCCAGTCTTTTAATAGAATCTAAAAGCGCGCCAGATTCTGTCTCTAGCACTCCTTTGGCAATTTTTAAAAAATCCATAAACCCTCTCCTTGTTGAAATCTTTTTAAATTCTAAAAGCCCTTTTCAATCTCGCAAAATCTAAGATTTCAGTAGCAAATATTGTGCGCTTTTTTCCTTTTCAAGTGCTTGCGTGGTGAATATCTCATCACCAATTTGCACATTATATTCCTGCCCTTGTTGTGTTTTGGCATAGCCTAGCACAATGCGTGCGCTCAAAAGCCTGTCCTCTTTTGATGCGTTTTTTTCTATCAATCCCACTGGTCCGATAGAATCTAAAAGCGTGATTTTTTCCATCAGCGGATTTGGCGCGCTTAGCTTTTGATTTTCCTCTTCATTCCTTCCAACCACACAGCGTGCGCCATTTTCTAGCACGAGGTAGCGCCCCACTTTTATCATCTCAATATCTTCAAATATCATCGTGCGGTGCGCAGACAAGTCTTTAATCTTTTGTGCGATAGAATCTTGCGTGAGCAAGCACCCACCGCCGGGCTTTTCAAAATATTTGAATCCATAAGATTCTATCATTTGTAGCTGTCTAGTTCTGCCGCGTCCGCTTATATCAAGGAGCTTGTCTCTATCCACCCAGCCCATTTTTTCTGCAAAGCTAGGCTCTAGTAGCTTTGCGCTCATCGGGCGTAAAAGAAGCTCATCAAGCGTTTTTGGCTTATTCTCGTCGCTTCCATCGCGACTTAGGATTTTGTCAAATTTAGAATCTTTGCCAATTTCGCGCACAAGCTTTCTTACTTCATCAAGTGCTTGCTTGCGTTGAGATTTTGGACGCTGTCCTAGCACCTCACCACTGATGACAAAGTCTGCGTCACACTCTAGCAGATAAGCAAATGCGTTGCCAAACATATTTGCGTGGCAGTCAATGCAGGGGTTGAAATACTTGCCATAGCCATATTTTGGCTTGAAAAGCACAGAGTTGAAAAACTGCTCGCGTATGTCAATGACTTTGAGTTCTACGGGGATTTGTGCGGTGGCATTTTTGAAATATTCCATTTTGTCCTTGTTTCCGCCAAAACCGATATTAAAATGTAGCGCGATGACCTCGATGCCTTGATCTTTAAGAAGTTTCATAGCGATGAGGCTATCACAACCCCCGCTAAAAAGTGCTAAAGCTTTTTTCATAGCTTATAAGTTCTCCTTTGTGAAGTTGTGAAATTTTTTGCTTGATTGTAGCAAGAGATTCTAATTTTTGCTTAGAATCTAGTCTAAGATTTGGCACAGCGCGCAAATCTCGCTTATAAGCTTGCGTGATAAGAATGCGTAAATGCGCTTTAAACTCTTCAAGTGTTTCTAGGCTTTTGATGTTTTCATTTAGCCAAATCGCGCGCAGATTCTCATTTTCTTGCGCGTTTTGACCGCTTAGGAGAAGTTCAAATTCTTTTTTGTAGTGTATAAACGCATCGCTATCAATGTATTCAAGCGCGATATCAAGCCAATCTCTATGCTCTAAAAGCGTGTAGATAAGCGCACTTTCAGCAATGTCGTTTTGTGTTGGCGCATAAATTTGTGTTTGTGCGCTTTGGTTTGTGCGGTGAATCTTGATAAGATTTGGTGTGATTTTGAGTTGTTGAGCGAGGAAATCAACATATTCTGCCTGCAAAAGTGGCGTGAGCGTTTTAAGAAAAGCTTGAGATTCTAAGAGAGCTTTTTGCTTGGAGAGCGGATTAGTTAAATCAAAGGTCGCGATGATTTGTGTTAGCACAAACTCGATGAAGGGAATTGGCTTTGAAAAAAGGCGCTCGAGCTCCTCTATCCCATTGGGATTTTGTCCATTTTGATTATTTTGTGCGCTACTTTGCACCATATCCGCCGGGTCTTTGCCTCCTTCAAAAATCACCACGCCACCAAGCGCGGATTTTGCACTTAGCATTTTACTCGCACGCAATGCTGCTGCAATACCTGCTTTATCGCCGTCATAGCTTAGGATAATCTCTGGATCGCCTTTTTGCAAAAGTGGTAAATGCTCGTTTGTCAAAGCCGTGCCAAGTGTCGCCACAGCGTTTTTAAAGCCTGCTTGATGCAACATAATCACATCGATATAGCCCTCGCACACGATGACTTTTTTTTTTCGGAATATGGAATCTTTGGCAAAATAGTAGCCATAGAGCAATTTTGATTTGTTGAAAATCTTGCTTTGTGGGGAATTGATATATTTTGCAGGATTGTTTAAATCTAGCGTGCGTCCGCCAAAGCCCACGACCTTGCCACTGCTTGAGTGTATGGGGAAAATGACGCGATCTCTAAAGCGCGCAAATTCCCTTGTATTGTCCCTTCCGATAATCCCAAACTCTAACGCTTCCTGTTTATCTTGCTTTGTATCATTGAGAAATTTTATCGTCTCAAAGCCCGCTGGCGCGTAGCCTAGCTGGAAAGATTCTATGTTTGCTTGAGAAATCCCGCGTGATTTTAGGTATTGCAGAATCTGCGCGTTATTTGCAAGCCGCTGCTGATAGAATCTCGTGGTGTTTTCTAACAAATTGCTTTGCTTTTTTTGCACTTTTGTGTCGTATTCAAGCGTGAAGTTAAGCATTTCTGCGATTTTTTCAACGCTTTGATGAAAGTTTAAATGCTCATACTCCATCACAAAAGAAATGCAATCTCCCCCAACACCGCAACCATAGCAATGGTAACTATTGCGCGCGGGGCTTACAATAAAGCTTGGTGTTTTTTCATTATGGAAAGGACAGCACGCACTAAAGTTACTTCCACTGCGCCTTAGCTCGATATAAGAACTAATAATTGTCACGATATCTGCTTGTTCTTTTAAGCGTTCAAGGCTTTGTTTTGTAATCATTATATTTTTATTTGCCTTTAGAGTTGCACTTGGAAATAGGCTTTAGCAAAGCTTTTGTTAAGTGTGTTTTCAGCCTCGTGTTTTTCAAGCATATATATGCCTATCGCGCCAATTTCTAGCTGCTCTGTGAAGTTATGCTTCACGCCCAAACTTAGTGCATTTTGAGTTTTTTGCGCACTCACGCTATTACGCGCGAGAATTTCAAATGAGGTATTGCGAATGTTATAATCCAAGAACGCATACCATGTGCGCGCTTTTGCCTCATACATATTTGTCGTGTGGCTTCCGTTATGCATACCGCCCGGCGCGATGACGCCAAAGCCATTATGCGCGTGATTATGTGCTTCAAAACGCATTGTTGTCCCCATATTTGCAATTTCAAAAAAATGCGTGCCAATTTGCTGGAATCCTGCGCCAAATTCTAGTTTGTTTTTGTAGGCAAAGGTTTGCTCCAGCCATACAAGATAAGTATCCCCGCGTGTGCCAATATTGTGTGTATG
This sequence comes from Helicobacter himalayensis, assembly GCF_001602095.1. Classification (NCBI taxonomy): domain Bacteria; kingdom Pseudomonadati; phylum Campylobacterota; class Epsilonproteobacteria; order Campylobacterales; family Helicobacteraceae; genus Helicobacter; species Helicobacter himalayensis. The sequence goes on from NZ_CP014991.1 coordinate 21,161, forward strand.
CCCTTCGTGACTATGAGAATGCTCGTGATGATGTGCTTCTTGCTTGAAAAGAGAATCTAAATAGGCATATTGCAACATAGTTTTTGCGTAAAAGCGCGAGCGCTTGCCAAATTCTAGCTCTGTCTTGCCTCCCAAAACGCTAAAAAATTCAGGCATTACATAGCCAAAGCCTTTTAAAGATGCGTGATAACTTGTAAGCCCTATTTCACCCATATAGAGATTCTGTCTATCATAAAGATCTCTATAAAAGTTAAAATCGCTTGAAAATTCCCTTGTGATATGTGCTTGCTCATTGACCCAAAGGGCGGAAACTTTAAGCAAGGTATCATCAAAAATATTTGCTTTTGCAAACGCGTGCGCGCCTTGCAAGGAATGCCCAACCCAATCAAATTCATCTTCAAAGCGTCCAAGTTTTAGCCCAACACTATGGCGTCCTGATTCGTTTTTGTAAGACAAATAGGCTTGATTTGCGACAAATTTTGCGCTGAGGTAGTCGTATTTTTCACCTCCAAAAGTTGTATCCATCTGAAATGGTGCAAACGCGTGCGCGCCAAGTCCTGCGTAGAGATTGGGAAACATAGTTGCTTCTAAAAACATTTTGGCATACAGCATTGAGTAATTATCGCGCCTTGCATTTTCTCTTTTCGAGCTAAGCGCGCTAGTTTTGCCAAAGATACCAACAGAGGCTTCAAAATCGTGCAAGCTTTGCGTACTATCATTGTGGTGGTGATGGTGGAAATGTTGGGAAATTTGAGAATCTAGTGCTGTTTGTGAGTGCAAGTTTTCCTCTTGTGCGAGTATATTTGCTGGGGCTAAAAATGCGGATATTGCAAGGCAAAGGGGTAGTTTATGAAACATTTTAACTCCTGTTTTGTCATTTTTTTGAAAGTAAGCTTAAGTGAGATTGTAACTGAAATATCCTTAATAAAAGAATCATTGCCTATTGGTTGCTTTTGCTCTTGCATTACGCAAGGTTTTTGCAAGCGTTTCTTTGCCTTGTAGAGAATCCAAATGCGCCACTTGTTGCAATAACCTAGAAACAGCAATAAAGAGGTCATCTGGGATATACATACCAACTTCTGTAAGCGCATAAAGTTGCCTTGCAAGGGGCGGATTCTCAATAATACGCACATTATGTTCGCGCGCGATGGCTTTGATGCGAATAGCTTGCTCATCGATGCCCTTTGCCACGATAAGCGGTGCTGCGCCTTTGTCTAATTCCTCATCGCTATATCGCACCGCCACAGCGTAGTGTGTGGGATTTGTGATGACAACTGATGCGTTTGGCACTTCTCGCATCATATTTGAGCGCGCGATTTTTTGCTGCATTTGGCGCACACGCGCTTTGATTTCTGGATTCCCCTCGTGGAGTTTGGTTTCATCTTTAAGCTCTTTAACGCTCATACGCAGGCTTTTTATATACTGATAACGCTTAATCATAAAGTCCGCCACCGCCATTACAAAAAATAAAATAAGGAGGATTCCAATCAAAATAAGTGCTTTTTCTCTAAACCACAAAACTTGCTGATACAAGCTCAGGCGCGATATTGTAGGTAGCTCACCAAAAAAACTAACAAACACCACAAAGCCCACGATAAACGCAACGCTAACCTTGAGCGTAATCATAAAGCCATCAAGGAGTTTTTTTAGGCTAAAGACATTTTTAATGCCGGTTATGGGATTGATCTTTGAGAGCTTTGGGCGCACAGCTTTTGGCGCGAGCAATAAGCCAAACTGCCCGACATTTGCCACTATGCCAATAATCATAAGCCCGATAAATACGGGTATAACCATCTTAAACACTTCAAGCAGCAGCTCTAAAAAAAGCTTTAAAAGTTCTTGTTTGTTAAATTCCTCAACTACAAAAAAGCTCGCAATATGGCGAAAAATGTTCTCACACCCGCCCACCCAAAAAGGAATCATAAAAAAAATAAGCGCCAAGCCACAAAGCATAACAAAAAAACCCACAAGCTCAACACTCTTGCTTACATTGCCTTCCTCGCGTGCTTTGGATATTTTGTGCTGGGAGGGGGCGAGGGTTTTTTCATCATCAGCCATAAGCTAGCCTTTGGGCGCAGAGATTAGTGCGCGTGTGTTTGTGTAAGCTTGTCGTAATAAGGGAAATAATCTTTTGAATCATTTGACTTAAAGCGCGAGCCTAGGCGCTTATTTGGCGCGGTAATGCGAGAGAAAAAAGGCGTTATTGCTTCTGTATGTAAAATGCTAGAATCTTGAAATTCTTGCGTGCCAAACACGGCGAAATTTTGACAATCAAAAACCTTTATACTTTGAGAATCTGCGATAAATAAAAGCCCTATGCTGTATTTAGGGCAGAATTTTTGAAATTCTTTTTTCTGCGGGTCGTTGGTGTTTTCTTGTTGTAAAAACGCGGCAAAAAGATCAATATGCATAAATTGGATGTTTGGATTACTTTTGATGATGTATTGATAAGTCTCTTGATTTGGCGCAATCGCGATAGCGCGATTATAAAAGCTTCTAAAAAGCACTTCATCTCCGACTTTTGGCTCATTAATTGGCGTTGGCAAAAATTTCTGCTTCAAAAGCTCAAATGGCTTGAATGTTGCTGTTGCCTTGCCATTGTTTATTTCTGTGATATGAGCTTGCGCGATGATGACTTCACTTGATTGATTTTTGGTGAGCACCACGCCACTTTCACCGACTTTCAAATCCCGCGCGGGAAAAGTGAGCGTGTCTTTTTCAATAGATTCTATATTTTCGCGCACAGCGTTAATGTCAAAAGCGTTCAATAATCCCAAACAGAGTGTAAAAAAAATAAAAGCTTTCATTGATGTATCCTTTAAATAATAAATTTATTTTTGCTTTGTGTGCTCCAAAAACCACAGAATCCCAAAGCCAAGTCCGGGTGTTTTGACAAAGCGAGAATCTTGCAAAAATGCCTTTAAATCTTCCCTTATGATTTCAAAGCACTCAATCACCTCTCCATCGATGCCGCCACCAGCACAAATCTTATCTTTTTGTCTAACACGCGCATAAAACAAATATTGCAACGCCCCACTTGAGCCAACGGCAGTGCGGAAAGTCGCCACTTCCATAAGTGCATCAGAATCTACCTTATACCCGCATTCTTCAAGCACCTCTTCAGCAGCGATTTGTTTTATGTTTTTGCCTTCTTTATCAACAAGTCCAGCACACAACTCATATATATAGCCTACGTTTTTTTTATCTGTATTTTCTTGCGAAGCTTGATTTTGCAGGGCTTCTTTTTCTTTATTTTCTTTTCTGCGTTCCTGCTCGCGTATAAACACCGCTGGGCGGAATTGTCGCACGACAATAAAGCTGTCATTATCTATATTATGTAAGATAATCGCCACGCTATCGTGGCTTTGGACAAAATCCCATATTTTTTTAAAGCCATTCTCGACATAGTGCATTCTTTTGGGTTTAATATAAGGAGAATCTACACAAGGTGCAAGCGTAATATCTGAAATCGTGCTTTGCTTCGCGCTTGCCAAAAGGGAGGCGAGATTGGTAGAAGTGGAATTATTGTTTGTATTCATAATGAGGAGATTCTATAATTATGATGATTTTTGTGCTAATTTTTTTGTGTTTCTTTTTCATCATTTGGGCTTAGGCGCACGATGAGCACTTGTTTTTGCTCTGTATCTGCTTGCGCGATAATGGTATCAAGCTCATCTTTATAAGTATTTGCAAGTGCCAAAAACTCTTCTTTTTCTTTGTTGGGTAGTTCTTTTACCTGTGTTTTGATATTGCCTAAAGGATTTATTGGACGATTATTTTTATACACGCCAAAATGCAAATGTGGTCCTGTGCTAAGCCCGGTAGAGCCGACTTTTGCGATGTATTGTCCTTTTTTGACACTTTTGCCAGCTTTCATTCCGGGTGCAAAGGAATCTAAATGCGCATAGATTGTTTTCAAACCATTTTCGTGGCGGATTTCTATCACATTACCATAGCCACCTTTTTTACCTACAAAGCTTATCACGCCATTTCCTGCTGATAGCACCGCGCTTCCTTTAGGTGCGGCGTAATCCACTCCATAATGCGGACGCACAAAGCCTAAAATCGGGTGTTTTCTCCCAAGTGAAAATCTCGAGCTAATGCGCGCGACTTTAATTGGTGTGTAAAGCAAAAACCCTTCAATCTCCTTGCCTTGTATATCATAGTAGCGTCTATCGTTGAAAGAAAAAAGATAATTTGGCTTTTTATTTGTTTCTATCATCGCAGCTTTTATGCGCGCATTGCCTAGCGGATTCCCAAGTCGGTATTTGCGCTCATACACAAGGGCTAATTTATCACCTTTCAACACATTGCGACTAAAATTCACGCTATTTTTATATGCGCTTAAAAACTCATTCACCAAGCCCCTATCATCTGTAAGCTCCATTAAGTCTTGGTAGGCAGATTTTTGGATTGAAAGCACGATTTGCTGCTTTGTTTCAAAATGCGCGATGGGTGTGAAGTCGATTTTATAGATTCCGTTGTGGCGTGAAATGTGGATTTGCATACCATCGCCTATGGGGATTAGTGCTTGCACGAGGTTGTTTTCAGAATCTACCGCAGTAAAGTAGCGCACACCGGCATAAATTTCGCTCATTAATTCCCTATCTTCCGGGCTTAAGTCATAATACGCACTTGTTGGGATATTGTATTTTTGGAAAAACCCAAAAAGTGTGTTGCCATTTTCCCATACAGCACTTTCTACCACCGCGCCAAAGGCACTTTGACTTAAAAATACTAGTAAAAAAACACCCTGCAAAATCTTTTTCATTGGTTTGTGCTACCTCATACTTGCAATTTTTTTGGAGTAAAAGCCTGCAATGCTAACATAAAAACTTAGAATCTAGGCTTAATGAAAGCTTTATATGAGCGTTGCTATAATGAATGCACTTTTTTGCAAAAAAACTGGAGGGCTTGGTGGAATTATGAGAATTATTGGAGTTGTGGTTGCATTGCTTGTTTTATTGGGCGTGGGCTTTGGGCTGAATGTGCTTTTATGTGAGCAAACTAAACCCACTTACTCGCTCAATCTCCCAACACATTGGAATCTAAAAGATGATTTGGTGATTGATTTTAGCGATGAGAGCGGTTTGAGAGGCTATGAGATTGAAATTTTGCTAGATTCTCAAAGCCTTTTTCAAAAAAAAGAAGTGGTGCTAGGGAAGCCAAAAAATCTTTCTATCTCTTTGCCAAAACCACCCACTGAACTAAAAAACGGCACGATTTTGCAGTATAAAATTAAAGTGCGCAATTGGAGTAATGCAAACTTTTTTATCGGCAATAGCGTAACACTTGATATGTTTCTTACCATTGATATGATTGCGCCACGCGTTGAGATTCTCGCGCATTCTCCTAAAATCTCGCGTTCAGGAAGTGCGCTTGTGGTGTTTAAAGTCGAAGATATTGCGCTAGATTCTATTGTTTTAAGTAATGGCAAGGATAAATTTGAAGCCTTTAAATACGAGCCAAAAGCCCTAGATTCTCTCACGCTTCCACCAAACACACAGCTTTTTGCCTCCATCATCGCGTGGCCCTTGAAAAACACCTTTTTTGAGGGGAGTATTACCATCACAGATAAGGCACATAATGCCACTAAAATCCCCATTTCTATCGCTAAAAATCTTTCTGCGCCTTTGCGAAAATCAAATATAAAATTGAAAGAAAATTTTTTAGAATCTAAACTTCCAATGCTTATAGAGCAGATTAGCTCGGTTAGTTTTGAGGATTTTAAAGATGACAAAGAGCGCTTTTTGTTTATCAATGAAACTATACGTAACGAGGATGAGGAAAAAATTATCGAAGCATCAAAATATATCGCCACAGACAAAAGCTATGTTGAGGAATTTGCGCCATTTTATCCGCTTAAAAACGCGCGGGCAGTGGGATTTTTTGGCGATGAGCGCAGTTATTATCTTGGTAGGGATATGGTGAGCGTTACTCATCATATGGGACTTGATTTGGCGAGCGTGAGGAATGCGCCCATTTCTGCAAGTAATGATGGTGTGGTTACACTAAGGCGACATTTAGGATTGCACGGAAATACGATAATAGTGTATCACGGATTTGGGCTTTCATCATTGTATGCACACCTTTCAGATTCTCTAGTGAAGGTTGGTGATACGATTATGCCACAAACTCTGCTAGGCTATACAGGGGAGAGTGGTTGGGCATTTGGTGATCATTTGCATTTAGAAATCTTGGTGCAGGGCTACCCTGTGAGCTTGAATGAATGGATGAGTGCAAAATGGGTGGAGGAAAACATCAATAGCGTTTTTAGGCAATCGCACGAAAAGGTGATAAAGCAGGGTTTGTATTTAATGCGCGATTATTAAGCAAGAGAATCTAAAATCACAAACTTTTTAAGAACTTCTGCAATTGTGTGGAATCTAACCACTGATTGTTTGTGTTGCTCGCGTATTCAAACTCTTCGCTCACAAGATTCCCGCGTAAATTATCGCGCGTGAGTGAGTAATCAATTGGTGTTTGAAAATTGATTGTTGGCATAAGTGTATAAAAGCTTTCAAATTCCACACACAGCCTAGAATCATCTTTTGGAATCATCACTTCGTGTAGCTTTTCTCCCGGGCGGATTCCGATGGTTTTGAGCTTTGCGTTTGGCGCGATAGCACGGGCTAAGTCTTTGATATACATACTTGGGATTTTTGGCACAAAGATTTCTCCGCCGTGCATTCTTTCTAGTGAATCTAGCACAAACTCCACGCCAGAATCTAATGTGATAAAAAATCTGCTCATTTTTTCATCAGTGATTGGAAGCTCATCTGCGCCAGATTCTATAAGCTTTTTAAAAAACGGAATGACAGAGCCTCGCGAGCCTAGCACATTCCCATAGCGCACCACGCTAAATTTACAATCCTGCGCACCTTTGATGTTGTTTGCCGCGATAAACTGCTTATCAGAACAAAGCTTTGTTGCGCCATAGAGATTGATTGGATTTGCGGCTTTGTCTGTGCTTAGGGCGATGATAAAGCGCACATTGTTTTTTAGTGCGGCGTTGATGACATTGCTTGCACCATCGATATTTGTTTTGATACACTCCATCGGGTTGTATTCCGCGATTGGCACATGTTTTAGTGCGGCAGCGTGGATACAAATATCAATGCCATTGAGCGCGACTTCTAGCCTTTTACCATCGCGCACATCTCCGATAAAAAAGCGCATACGCTTATCAGCAAAGGTCTGTGCCATTTCGTATTGTTTAAGCTCATCGCGACTATAAACGACTATTTTTTTGGGATTGTGCTTTTGCAAAATCGTTTGGATAAATTTTTTGCCAAAGCTCCCTGTCCCGCCGGTGATAAGGATATTTTTATTATCGATTATATGCATAGAATCTCCCTTACTTTATGTAGCCTAAATCAACAAGTTTATTGACAATGCTTACTAAAATCGGTCCGCCATTGCCCCCGCCACCGCCGTGTTCTAGCAAAATGGTTATAGCATATTTTGGTTTTTGATAGGGTACAAAGGCAGTAATCCACGCGTGAGAGCGCGAGAAATAATCCATTTCAGATTCTTTTAAACGCACTTTGATGTCTTGAGGGATTCCTGTCACTTGCGCAGTGCCTGTTTTACACGCAATACTAGCCTTAGCACCTCGCGTGCGCCAGTATGCCGTGCCACCATCTGGGGAATTGCACACTTGATACATACCTTTTCTTAGCACCCAAAGTTTTTGTGATTCGTGCTCGCTTAGCACTTCTTTCACTTCATATTCTTTTTCTTCGTCATTAAATGCCTTTGCAAAATGTGGCGTTACAAGTTTGCCTGTGGCGATAAGTGCGGTGTAGCGCGCCACTTGTATGGGTGTAGCGAGAAAATATCCCTGCCCAATGGAAGTGTTAATCAAATCACCACCAACCCAATTTTCACCCTTTACCTTAAGTTTCCATTCAGGTGTAGGCACGACACCACGAGATTCACTAGGAAGGTCAATCCCGCTTTTTTCTCCAAAGCCCATTTGGTGCAACATACTTGCGATATTATTAATCCCAGCCTTTAAAGAGAGTTTGTAAAAATACACATCAACAGAAGCGCGTATGGCTTTGAGCAAATCCGCGCTATTGTGCCCGCATTTCCAATCTCTATATTTACGCCCGCCAAGCTCGATAAAGCAAGGCGTCTCAATAATCGTATTTTCTGTAATATCTGTGTATTCCAAAAAGCTTAGTCCCATAGCCATTTTGATAACCGAGCCCGGAGGATACTGCCCGGAGGTAAATTTATTCACAAGTGGGAGGTGGGGATTTTCAAGCAATTCTTTCCACGCAGGGATACTAATGCCATCGACAAAATCATTCAGATTGTATTCCGGATAACTTCCAGCCGCGAGAATCTCGCCATTTTCCACATCCATTACTACCACAGCACCTTCTTTGTTTTCAAATTCAGAATCTAGCAATTCCTGCAAGTGTAAGTCAATGCTAAGGTTGAGATTATTTTGCTTTAGTGGCGCACCCTCTTCTAAAAGGCAGATTTCTTTGCGCAAGGAGTCTATTTGGCTTACTCGATAGCTTGCTTCACCTTGCAAAAACTCATTATATTGCGCTTCTATGCCGACTTTTCCGATGTTTTTTGTATGGAGAGAAAGGGGATTTTTCTCTATATCTTTTTGGTTTGCTTTTGAAATATAACCAATGATATGTGAGGCGGAAGAAAAGTTTGGATAAAAGCGCTTTTGTGCAGGTGCTATGCTAATGTAAGGGCTTTGCTTGAGATAGGTGTAAGTATGTGCAATTTGCATATAAGTGAGAAAATCCACAATCATAATTTGTGAGTGATTGTAAGAGGTGTTGGCGTGCTTGTAGGTTTTAAGCAATTTTTGAGAATCTAGAAACGGAAAATAGTTTGTGATAAGCTCAATTTGAGATTCTAAAACAGAATCTTTTAAACGCGGGGCAAGGGAGAGGGAAAATCCTAGCTCATTTGTGGCAAGTAACTTGTTGTTTCTGTCTAAAATTTCTCCGCGAATGGGCGTGAGTGTATCGATTTTGGTGGCGTTTTTTTGCGCGTATTTTTCATAATAGTCGTGGTTTATAATTGTCACAGTATAAAGGCGCACGATAACAATGAGCCACACAAGCGCAAAAAGCGCAATCATTATCCTAAATCGAATATTCATAAAAACTCACTAAAACCGTTTCAACCACGAAATAATATACAAGAATAAGTAAATTGATATCAAAATAAGGATTCCCAAAAGATTTAAATGTGATAAATACAAGATACAGTCCAAAATATACAAGCGCGATTTGCAGAATTATCAAAAAGCGTTTTGCGTTGAAAGCGCGTATATATAAAAACACCGCATGGCGCAATACCAAAAACAATATGAGCAAGATTCCAAGTGGCATATCATTGAAAATTTCCACCACAAAAAGCATACTTAGGATAATACAAAAACGCCAGAAATCGTCCTCTTTATCATAATGCACCAAAAGCAAGAAAAAAACCCCAAGTAATGGCGGTAAAAAGCCCAGCAATCCAGCCAAACTCTCATACACAAATAGAGTAATAAAAAGCGCGATATTTTTTAAACTTTGACTATAAGAGCCACCTCGTCGCATATTGGAAAATGTTTGCATTTGATACAATCCGCCCATATTTTATGATTTGGTAATGCTTTGTCTATTATAACAAAACCAAGCTTTTGAAATAATTTTTCTTTGTAGGTTAGCACTAATATTTCGTTTAAACCAAGTTCTTTCGCTTCTTTTTTGACAGATTCTATAAGTGTGCTTGCGATGCCTTTGCCTCGGTGCTTCTCATCTACGATTAAAGAACGCAACTCCCCCAAAGTGCTAGAATATACATATAGCGCACAGAATCCGATGATTTTGCCTTTTTTGTTTTGCTCGCTTGGATTCTCACGCGCGATATGATAAGAGCGGATAGCATTTGCCATCTCATCAATGCTACGCTCTAAAATCACCCCGCGTTCCACCTCCACGCTCACAAGCGCGCGCATTTCCTCAATATCGCTAAGCGTTGGCTTTTGGATACTATACATCGTTTTCCTCTTGTTGTTGGTTTGAAGGCGGCATTTTGCCTAAAACTTTTTGAAAAATCATAAACCGCAACATAGAAACACTAGAAATTTTATGCTGGATTTTTTTGGGTGGATTAATGCTAGAGAGTATCGCACCTTGCGATTTAAGCGTATTTAGCGCGCTTTTGTTTAGCTTATCGGCTTTTGTAAAAATGTTCAAAATCTCTTGGTCACCCCTTTTTATACCTTGCAAAAATTCTAGCACCGCGTCATCTTTGGCTAAATCCACGTGCCTGCTATCGCGTAAAAAGACAAAAAGCTTAATACTATTGCGCCTTTGCAAAAATTCTACCAAATCTCTCTGCCATTTTTCCTGCAAGCTTTTACTTACTTTTGCATAGCCAAATCCGGGTAAATCGATGAATACAAGTTCTTGTGTGGCTTGCGTATTTGTGGGGGATTCTCGTATTTCCCAACGTGTGGAAAAAAAGTTGATGAATTGCGTTTTGCCCGGTGTGCTTGAGCTTTTGGCAAGATTTGCGCCTAAAAGGAGATTAAGAAAGCTAGATTTTCCAACATTACTGCGTCCTAAAAAGGCGATTTCAGAATGCAAGGGGCTTGGGGCTTGTGTGATATTTTGCGCACTTAGCAAAAAATGGGGATTTATGGATAAAACTTGCATTAGGAGAGGAACTTTTGCGCTTGAGATTTTGCTATTGTGTCGCATTCTTCATTAAGCGGGATTCCCGAATGTCCTTTAATCCAATGTGCGCTTACAAAATGCCCTTTGCTTACCTGCAAATACTCGCGCCACAAATCGGGATTTTTAACCTTTACAAAGTCTTTTGCCACCCAATTTTTTAACCAAGTGTTAATCCCCTCGCACACATATTTTGAGTCGCTATAAAGTTCTATTTTGCAAGGTTCTTTGAGTGCTTTTAAGGATTGTATAACGGCTAAAAGTTCCATTCTGTTGTTTGTCGTGTGCGCAACGCCACCGCTTAGCACTTTTTTTGTGCCTTTGTATTCTAAGATTCCACACCAGCCACCAGCACCCGGATTCCCAAGTGCGGAGCCATCACAATAGAGAGTGACTGATTTCATCTTTTTGCTCGATAACCTTGCAGATAAGCTCAAAGCAAAGCAAGGTGTTGCATTTAGGACAGCGATTGCTTTCAAAAGGGAAAATACTTTTGCATTCGCTGCAACGATACTCAAAGTTTAAATCCGCTCTAAAGGCTGAAAATTCCCTTAATACTCTAATGCTTTCTAATTCAAATTTTTCGCACGGCAGACTAGATTCAATATATCCTTTTGCGCGATAAATTTCTAAGATTTTTGGATTGTTCAGTAAGCTTAGCGGGACTTCTTGTTTGGTGCATTTCCAAAAAATATCAAGTAGCTTCTCGATATTTTGCGTGTTTGAAGCCTCCTTTTGATTTAAAACCTCTTCCCAAAACAATGGAAGGTTTATTTCTTTATAGAATCCTAGTATGAGCTTTTGAAGTTGTGGGTGGTTGGAATAGATGTTTTTTAGCTTTGCAATCTTTGCTTCATAGCCTAGTGTAGTGTCATAGAAGGTATTGAGTGCTTGCAAGTAGGCGTAATTTTTTGCAATTTCTTGCAGATATTTTTCATCGCGGATTTGACTTTGATTGCAAATCTCTTCAATGCAGCCAAGCGTCTCAAGCGCGTCTTTGTAAAGCCCAAGATTCTCATAAGTTTTTAGTAAATAGCTTAAAACTTCCTTGTTGCGTGGGTAGTTTTTGATGATTTCTAAAAAGATATTTTTTGCCCTTTGTAAGAATCCTGCTTGAAAATATGCAATTCCTAACGCATAGAGAATCCGTGCCTTTTCTTTGGAATCTTCTAAATTATCAACAATACTTCCATAAATTTTAATCGCTTCTTGTATATTGCCACTTTGGATATAGGCTTGCGCGATAAATTCAAGCGTTGGGATAGGATTCATACTTAGCTTTAAAAACTCTTCCACCCCATCTTTGACGCCCAAATAATCATAAGATTTTTTGAGATTCTCAATCGCACCAAGGCGCTTTTTTTCACGAATTTTGCTACGCAAAAAATCCAAAATCCCCACACTAGCGATAATCACAAAAAGTATGACAACGCCAAAAAGCGGGTCTTTATACCACAGCATTTTTTAGCCTATTCTCGTATATATACGATTTTTGCACTTGCGCGCATTTTGTCAAAATGCTCTTTGATGATGTCTTGCTCTTTTTGCGCGAGTAATTTAGAGTTTATAAACGCTTTTGCCTGCTCAAAACTTAAAAGCGTATTGCCATTTTTTTGCAAAATAAGAAAGCTTATGAGGAGGTCACCAGAATTAAGCACAGGCGTAAATTCACCCTTTGGCGTGGTAACAAAAACTTGCTTGATTTGCGGGCTTAGCGCATCTAGTGCGATTTCTTCTTGTGTTTTTTCCACGCCATCGATGGATTTATTTGGTGCTGCTTGTGCTTTTTGCAAAAGTGTATCACTCCTTGCGCTATAACGCATCACACTTACGCTTGTTGGGATTTCAAATTCTTTTTTGTGCTTTGTGTAGTAGGCAAAAAGCTCATTTTCATCAGTGATACTTACATTTGATGAGAGAATCTTCTGCATGAGCTCGCGCGTTTGGATTTGTTTTTTGATTTCTGCGCGATAGTTTTGGTAGCTTAAGCCTTGTTTTGCGATTTGTGAAATAAGCTCGCTTTTACTCATGCCGCTACTTTGGGCGATTCTTGTGATTTCATCATCGATTTTAAATTCATCAACGCTAATTTTAAAGCGTTGGATTTCATCATCTTTCAAACGCTCATTAATAAGCATATCAATAGCTTGTTCTTTGGTGATTTTAAACTCTTTTTGCGCGGATTTGATTTCATTGAGCGTGATGGCGTGGCTATTTACGCGTATTGCCACACCCGCGATAATTTCAGCATAGCAAATCGCCCCGCACAGAAAAAAAAACAAAAAAGCTGTTTTCATTTTTTCTAAACCCTTTAAAAATAGAAAATATGGTTCGGGATTCTAGCTAATCTTTGATTAAGTAATGGCAAAATTTGCAATCTTTGCTAAAAAATAGCGCGCAAATGTGTGTTTTTAGGATCTAGACTGCTAAAGATTCTGCCACAAGCGCACACCAAGCCCCGCGCGGTTTGAGTGGATATTGTATTCATAGATATTATCGCCATAGCCGTTTGTGTATTGCGCATAAAGTCCAATGTTATGTGTGAGGCGATAGGTGTAGCCGAGTACAAAGCGTGGTTTATAAAAGCTGTAATCCGCCACAATGGGCGTGAGATAGGCTTCAAAAAGATGATTGCCATAATTTGCATAGAGCAAAATATCTGCATAGCCACGATAGCGCGCAAGGTCGGGATTATCGTGTAAAAAGCCTTCCTGATGTAAGCCTGTCCAAATCCACGCATTTATCACCGCACCGACTTTTGCACGCTCGCTAAAATCGTGCTGCAACCTTATACTGCTTAAAAGTTGGTTTTGGGTGCGTGAGCGCAAGGCGCGTTCGCCATTTGAAGTGTGCTTGAAACTGATTCGGATATGACGCAGGGTTTTAGAAGCATCTTCATACGCCCAATAGAGTTCTGGTGAGTAGTCAGTGTCCCTAAATGGGCGAGAATCCGCTTTATTGTAAAGCTGGAAAAATGAAGTTTGCGTGTAGGCAAAAAAGATAAAATATTTTTTATCAATGTTCATGATAGGGATTCTAAAGCTAAATTGATACTTTACTTCATTTGCAATGTTGTTGTCATAGGGCTTGCTTAAGCTGTGATAATAAGGTAGTGCATAGATTGGATTTTGCAAATACAAGCGTCCTAAGAAGCTCTCTGGAATATCATTGCCAAACTCGATTTGTTCTATTAGCGGTGGAGATTCTAAAAGATTTTCAGAATCTGTGCTTTTATCTTTTGTCTGGGCTTGTAAAAGGCTAAAACATAACAATAAAAGAAAGAAACCTACGCGCATACGACCTCTTAAACTATAAAAATATTCCATGTTTTGCCATTGTGGCTTAGTGTTTAAAGAGAAATTTCGTCATTATATTGTAAGATAGCAAATTTTATGTTGAAAAATTTGCATAGAATATCAGAATTCTGTAAGGCTTAAAAAATATTACAGAATCTTAGAGAAATAAAAAAAGGCGGTGTATGCGCACCAAGCGGAGCTAAAGAGAAATTTGCTTTCGCGAAAGTGGTGCATCACAAGATAAGAATTAGGAGCTACAAAATGTGTGGAATCATCGGCTACATAGGTAATAATGAAAAAAAACAAATTATTCTAAATGGTTTAAAAGAGCTTGAATATAGAGGCTATGATAGTGCTGGGCTGGCTATTTTGGCACAAAATGAGATACATAATTTTAAGGCTGTGGGGAAAATTGTCAATTTAGAAAATAAATGTAAAGATTTTAGCTCGCAAGGCTTTGGCATAGGTATAGGACATACACGCTGGGCGACACACGGTAAACCAAGTGAATCTAATGCCCACCCGCATTTCGCGGAATTTAGCAGCGTGGTGCATAATGGAATCATCGAAAACTATATGCAAATCAAACAGGAGCTTGAATCTAGTGGGCATAAATTTGTGAGTCAAACAGATACTGAAGTCATCGTCCATCTTTTTGAGGAGAATCTAAAAGCACATAAAACGCCTATGCAAGCCTTTGAAAAGACTATCGCACGTTTAAGTGGGGCGTATGCGATTTTACTTATCACAAAGGCGGCACCAGATTCTGTCTTTTACGCTAAAAAAGGCTCGCCACTTATCATTGGCAAGGGTGAGGGTACAAATGGGGGGATTTATTTTTCAAGCTCTGATGCGCCACTTATTGGGTTTGCGCAAAGAGTGTGCTATTTGGAAGATGGTGTGGTTGGCTGCATTGATAGTGATGGATTTGAAAGCCTTCAGGGTATTGTCGCGCTCAATGCGACAAAGTCATACGCGCAAAAAGATGGCTTTAGATTCTTTATGGAGAAAGAAATTTACGAACAGCACAAAGTTTTGCTTGAAACAATGATGGGACGCGTGAGCGATGAATTTATCGGATTTGAAGAGGTAGAAAAAGAGTTTTTTGAAGGCATTGATGAAATTACGATTTGCGCGTGTGGGACGAGTTATCATGCGGGCTTGAGCGCGAAATATCTGCTTGAGCGAGAATCAAAGATTAAATGTAATGTGGTGTTTGCGAGTGAATACCGCTATGCAGAACCTGTAATGCGCCGAAATGAACTATTTGTATGTGTTTCACAAAGTGGCGAGACAGCTGATACACTCGAAGCACTCAAACTTGCAAAAAAGAATGGGCTAAAGAGTTTGGCAATTTGCAATGTAGATAATAGCTCGATTGTGCGGGAATCTGATAGGTGTATTCTCACGCGTGCGGGGATTGAAAAAGGTGTGGCAAGTACGAAAGCCTTTGCTACGCAGGTTATGACATTATGGATTCTTAGCGTGTATGTGGGATTTGTGCGTGGAGTGATAAAAAAAGAGGCGTTTATGTCTTATGCGCAGACAATGCTAAAGGCTAGCAAACTCACAAAGGTAGATTCTAAATTGCACGATAGACTAAAGCGCCTATCAAAGCGTTATTTGCATGGGCACGGGTTTTTCTTTATCGGGCGCGATGTGTTTTATCCGCTCGCGCTTGAGGGTGCATTGAAGCTTAAGGAGATTAGCTATTTGCACGCAGAGGGCTATCCGAGTGGAGAGATGAAGCATGGACCGATTGCGCTTGCAGATTCTGAGCTTTTTTGCCTAGCACTTATGCCAAAGCATATTTTGTTTGAAAAGATTAAAAGCAATGTCGAGGAGTTGGGTGCGCGCGATAGCACGATTTGTGCAATTTGTACTGATGAAGTGGAGGGTGCTGATGATATGATTTATATCCCGCACACCGCGCATTATATGGAGGAATTTTATGCGATGATGGTAGTGTTACAACTTTTGGCGTTGGAAATTTCTATTAAGCTTGGCAATGATGTGGATATGCCGAGGAATCTAGCAAAATCTGTGACGGTTGAATGATGCAATTTTGGGATTTTGTTTAGAATCTTGAAAAAATCCCAAAATTCCCTCCTTTCCATAAGCCAATTTTAAGCCTTCCATTTGTAGTATTGCGTTTCCCAAATTCGTTTGGTGTTCTTTTACTTCAAAGTTTAAGTGTTATATAACCTTAATATTTTGGGTAATGATCTTTGAAATCTAAGCAAGAAATAAAGAAGTGAAAACTGAAAGTAACTTTATTATCAAGTTTTTCAATTCTTGTTTCTTAGTAAATCTATTCTCATTTTATGACTTTGAGCTTTTAAGCAAAAAAGTTTGTGATTTAAGAGTGAAACTAAGAGATTAGGACAAATAATCCAAAAAGAGAATCTGAAGTTGTTTTTGTAATTTAAGATTCTAAAAGCTAAGTATTGGGCTTGCTTTTTAGAGTATTGAGATTCTATAAATTGAACTAAGTTTAATTTTAAAGAATTTCAAATACTTTTTAAATTTTTATGGAGAGTTTGCTTACTATAATGATTTAGTTTGTCAAACTCCCCGCTTTTATGGAGAGTTTGATCCTGGCTCAGAGTGAACGCTGGCGGCGTGCCTAATACATGCAAGTCGAACGATGAAGCTTTTAGCTTGCTAGAAGTGGATTAGTGGCGCACGGGTGAGTAACACATAGATAACATGCCCTTTAGTCTGGGATAGCCACTGGAAACGGTGATTAATACTAGATACTCCCTACGGGGGAAAGAATTTCGCTAAAGGATTGGTCTATGTCCTATCAGCTTGTTGGTGAGGTAATGGCTCACCAAGGCTATGACGGGTATCCGGCCTGAGAGGGTGAACGGACACACTGGAACTGAGACACGGTCCAGACTCCTACGGGAGGCAGCAGTAGGGAATATTGCTCAATGGGGGAAACCCTGAAGCAGCAACGCCGCGTGGAGGATGAAGGTTTTAGGATTGTAAACTCCTTTTGTTAGAGAAGATAATGACGGTATCTAACGAATAAGCACCGGCTAACTCCGTGCCAGCAGCCGCGGTAATACGGAGGGTGCAAGCGTTACTCGGAATCACTGGGCGTAAAGAGTGCGCAGGCGGGGTAGCAAGTCAGATGTGAAATGCTAAGGCTTAACCATAGAACTGCATTTGAAACTGCTATTCTAGAGTGTGGGAGAGGTAGGTGGAATTCTTGGTGTAGGGGTAAAATCCGTAGAGATCAAGAGGAATACTCATTGCGAAGGCGACCTACTGGAACATTACTGACGCTCATGCACGAAAGCGTGGGGAGCAAACAGGATTAGATACCCTGGTAGTCCACGCCCTAAACGATGAATGCTAGTTGTTGCCTTGCTTAGACTTGGCAGTAATGCAGCTAACGCATTAAGCATTCCGCCTGGGGAGTACGGTCGCAAGATTAAAACTCAAAGGAATAGACGGGGACCCGCACAAGCGGTGGAGCATGTGGTTTAATTCGAAGATACGCGAAGAACCTTACCTAGGCTTGACATTGATAGAATCTGCTAGAGATAGTGGAGTGCCACTTTTGTGGAGCTTGAAAACAGGTGCTGCACGGCTGTCGTCAGCTCGTGTCGTGAGATGTTGGGTTAAGTCCCGCAACGAGCGCAACCCTCGTCCTTAGTTGCTAGCAGTTCGGCTGAGCACTCTAAGGAGACTGCCTTCGTAAGGAGGAGGAAGGTGAGGATGACGTCAAGTCATCATGGCCCTTACGCCTAGGGCTACACACGTGCTACAATGGGATGTACAAAGAGATGCAATAGTGTGAGCTGGAGCCAATCTCTAAAACATCTCTCAGTTCGGATTGTAGTCTGCAACTCGACTACATGAAGCTGGAATCGCTAGTAATCGCAAATCAGCAATGTTGCGGTGAATACGTTCCCGGGTCTTGTACTCACCGCCCGTCACACCATGGGAGTTGTATTTGCCTTAAGTCGGAATGCTAAACTGGCTACCGCCCACGGCAGATGCAGCGACTGGGGTGAAGTCGTAACAAGGTAACCGTAGGTGAACCTGCGGTTGGATCACCTCCTTTCTAGAGATATGTTTGGCTAATTCGTTTTATCCAAACCATAACCTAAAATATCAATGAGAAAGAGTTATGAGGTTAGAGCTTCTTTATTCTTGCTTAGTTTTCAGAGATCACCAAAATACAAAGTGTTTGAAACTTAGATAAAAGATTGTTAAAAGTGTATAAGCAAGGTAGATTCTTAAAAATCGATTGAACTCACTTAACTGTGTGATTGAGATTTATAAGAATCTAAGAGACCAACACAAATAAAGTGTAAGATTGCGATTCTATTTTTCTTTAGAGGAAATTTTCTTTGTAGTGAGGGGAAATTTTAAAAACTGCTAGGAGTTACCCAAGCAGTAAGGGCTAAAATTTTAAAATTCTAGTGTAGAGCTAGTATAGAGAAAGAATAGTTTGCAAAAAAAGTCCTTGCAGATGAGAGATTGAGGCTATGATTTGCGAATAAGGAGATAAGACATAAAGTCTATCGATGTGGTGAGCAAGAAATTCCTTGATGTATCGCTGTAAGTTAGATTTTAGAGGGGCTTATAGCTCAGGTGGTTAGAGCGCACCCCTGATAAGGGTGAGGTCGGAGGTTCAAGTCCTCCTAAGCCCACCAAAAATTGTTCTTTTTGATGCTTTTGCAGAGCATTAGAAATTTTTTCGGTCATTGCCTATTAGGCAACTCCTTTCAAAAATTTCTAATAACAACTACAAATGTCATTCAAAAATAACTAATTTTATTTCTTATCTTAAATTTGGGGAATTAGCTCAGCTGGTAGAGCGCCTGCTTTGCACGCAGGAGGTCAGCGGTTCGATCCCGCTATTCTCCACCATAGGTTTTTATTTTACTTTGTATCAAACCTTGCTTTAATAATCTTTTATTGCTAAAGTTTTGAATACTTTACAAAAAGGTCTTTATGCAAAGACTTAGGTTTTATGTAAGGTTGCACTCTTTAAATATGAAGTTGTTTGGTTTTTAAAGTTTAATGAGAGACTTAACTTGAATATAAGCTTCTCATTAGACTTTAAGTCTAGTGTTATTTGAAAATTTATTGTTAATAGCCTAAGTAATAAAGACTACAATATACTCCTTATTTTATGTGTGCAACATACATTCAATAAGGTAGTTCTTTTAGGATACATTCATTTATCTAAAAGGTAAGTAAGCTTTTAAGGGCAAATGGTGGATGCCTTGGGTGATAGAGGCGATGAAGGACGTACTAGACTGCGATAAGCTACGGGGAGCTGTCAAGAAGCTTTGATCCGTAGATTTCCGAATGGGGCAACCCAACATATAGTAATATATGTTACCTTTAATGGAGCGAACCTAGCGAAGTGAAACATCTCAGTAGCTAGAGGAAAAGAAATCAACAGAGATTCTCTTAGTAGTGGCGAGCGAACGGGGAATAGGGCAAACCGAATGCTTGCATTCGGGGTTGTGGACTGCAATATCCACTTAGAGAATCTAGCAGAAGTGTTTGGAAAGACATATCATAGAGGGTGATAATCCCGTATGCGAAAGATTCTTTATAGGTAGCAGTATCCAGAGTAAGCCAGGACACGTGAAATCCGGGCTGAAGCAGGGGAGACCACTCTCCAACCCTAAATACTACTATCACACCGATAGCGAACCAGTACCGTGAGGGAAAGGTGAAAAGAACCGCAGTGAGCGGAGTGAAATAGAACCTGAAACCATTTGCCTACAATCATTCAGAGCCCTATGATTTATCAGGGTGATGGACTGCCTTTTGCATAATGATCCTGCGAGTTGTGGTATCTGGCAAGGTTAAGCAAACGCGAAGCCGTAGCGAAAGCGAGTCTGAAAGGGCGTTTAGTCAGATGCTGCAGACCCGAAGCGAAGTGATCTATCCATGGCCAAGTTGAAGTAAGTGTAATAGCTTATGGAGGACTGAACTCGTACCCATTGAAACGGGTTGGGATGAGCTGTGGATAGGGGTGAAAGGCCAAACAAACTTCGTGATAGCTGGTTCTCTTCGAAATATATTTAGGTATAGCCTCAAGTGATAGTAATAGGGGGTAGAGCTCTGATTGGGCTAGGGCTGCTCACCGCGGTACCAACCCCTGTCAAACTTCAAATACCTATTGCCGTATCTTGGGAGTCAGGCGGTGGGTGATAAAATCAATCGTCTAAAGGGGAACAACCCAGACTACCAACTAAGGTCCCAAAGTTCTATTCTAAGTGGAAAATGATGTGAAGTTACTCAGACAACCAGGAGGTTGGCTTAGAAGCAGCCATCCTTTAAAGAAAGCGTAACAGCTCACTGGTCTAGTGATTTTGCGCAGAAAATATAACGGGGCTAAGATAGACACCGAAGTTGTAGATTGTGCTGATGCACAGTGGTAGAAGAGCGTTCGTATTGCGTTGAAGGTATATCGGTAAGAAGTGCTGGAGCGATGCGAAGTGAGCATGCAGGAATGAGTAGCGATAAAAGTGGTGAGAATCCGCTTCGCCGAAAGTCTAAGGTTTCCTACGCGATGCTCGTCATCGTAGGGTTAGTCGGGTCCTAAGCCGAGTCCGAAAGGGGTAGGCGATGGAAAATAGGTTAATATTCCTATACCAATAGTAGTGTGCGATGGAAGGACGCATAGGGTTAGGTGAGCCAACTGATGGAAGTGTTGGTCTAAGAGCGTAGATTGGGGGAGAGGCAAATCCACCCCTGTATTCGAAACTTGAAAGGCTCTTTGAAGTCTTCGGATGGAAAGGAGAATCACTGATACCGTCGTGCCAAGAAAAGTTTCTAAGTTTAGCTACTATTGCCCGTACCGCAAACCGACACAGGTAGATGAGATGAGTATTCTAAGGCGCGTGAAAGAACTCTGGTTAAGGAACTCTGCAAACTAGCACCGTAAGTTCGCGATAAGGTGTGCCACAGCAATGTGGTCTCAGCAAAGAGTCCCTCCCGACTGTTTACCAAAAACACAGCACTTTGCAAACTCGTAAGAGGAAGTATAAGGTGTGACGCCTGCCCGGTGCTCGAAGGTTAAGAGGATTAGTCAGCCGCAAGGTGAAGCTTTGAATTGAAGCCCGAGTAAACGGCGGCCGTAACTATAACGGTCCTAAGGTAGCGAAATTCCTTGTCGGTTAAATACCGACCTGCATGAATGGCGTAACGAGATGGGAGCTGTCTCAACCAGGGATTCAGTGAAATTGTAGTGGAGGTGAAAATTCCTCCTACCCGCGGCAAGACGGAAAGACCCCGTGGACCTTTACTACAGCTTGGCACTGCCGATGGGAGCATTATGCGCAGGATAGGTGGGAGGCTTTGAAATCTTTACTCTGGTAGAGATGGAGCCATCGTTGAGATACCACCCTTAATGTTTCTGTCTGCTAACTAGCTTGAGTTATCCTCAAGTAGGACAATGCCTGGTGGGTAGTTTGACTGGGGCGGTCGCCTCCTAAAAAGTAACGGAGGCTTGCAAAGGTTGGCTCATTGCGGTTGGAAATCGCAAGTAGAGTGTAATGGCATAAGCCAGCCTGACTGTAAGACAAACAAGTCGAGCAGAGACGAAAGTCGGTCATAGTGATCCGGTGATTCTGTGTGGAAGGGTCATCGCTCAAAGGATAAAAGGTACCCCGGGGATAACAGGCTGATCTCCCCCAAGAGCTCACATCGACGGGGAGGTTTGGCACCTCGATGTCGGCTCATCGCATCCTGGGGCTGGAGCAGGTCCCAAGGGTATGGCTGTTCGCCATTTAAAGCGGTACGCGAGCTGGGTTCAGAACGTCGTGAGACAGTTCGGTCCCTATCTGCCGTGGGCGCAGGAGAGTTGAGGAGAGCTGTCCCTAGTACGAGAGGACCGGGATGGACATGCCACTGGTGTAAGAGTTGTTCTGCCAAGAGCATCGCTCTGTAGCTACGCATGGATGTGATAACCGCTGAAAGCATCTAAGCGGGAAGCCAACTCCAAGATAAACTCTCCCTGAAGGTCGCAGCAAGACTAGCTGCTTGATAGGGTAGATGTGTAAGCATAGTAATATGTTCAGCTGACTACTACTAATAGACCGTTTGGCTTATTTGTCAAATCTTTAATAAGTGAAATCCTAAAAGACTGCCTTATTGAGTGTATGGAGTTTTTAATAACTTAAGGCTATTAGCTTGAAACTAAGTAGAACAAAACCCAATGGAAAATGGAAATAAGGGTAAATGTGCTGTATTTGCTTTGCTAAGATTCTAAAAGAAGTAGCTAAGGCTTTAAATCTTAAAGAGAGATTGTTTGAGTGTATGAGCAGCTTTATAAAGATTTAGCAGAAACTAGCGAGAATCAATCTGATTGGAAAGTAAATGTTGCGAATATTTAGCCTGAATGTTTAGATATAGATAGAGGCAAAATACACTTCTCTTTTAGAGCAAAACATAAAGCGAACTTATTATTTATCTTTATTTCCCTTTTCCTTGTGTTTATAGAGAGGAGGACACACCCAGCTCCATTCCGAACCTGGCAGTTAAGCTTCTCTTCGCTGATGATACTGCACTTTGCAAGTGTGGGAATGTAGGTCGATGCAGGGATAGGGGAAATTCTACAATATACTATCAATACACAAGAAAATAGAATACCACAAACAGAATCTTTCAAATAGAACAGAATAACAAAAAAATAGAATGTAATAGGGTTTGGATTCTGGGGGTTAGTGCGCAAAAGTTATGTAATTTCTACAATACCCAACCTATATGAGAGCACATATAAAAGCTTAAGGAGCTTTTGACTACAATCCTTGAGCAAGAAAATGAGAAATATAACCTAAAAGAATCAAGAATGAACAAGTTTTATTTTGCCGCTCTCTTTTTGTGTTTGGCTACTTATACCCACGCTTCTAGCACATTTTATGAACTTCTTAAGAAATCGTGGCAACTTATGAATGTCGATAAAGCGTGGAGCGAAAACCCAAACATAACGGGGCAGGGCGTGAAAGTGGGAATTTTAGATGGTGCGTTTAACACCACTCACCCAAGCCTACAAGGCAAAGATGTAGCCACCTTTAACAATCAATTTGATTTTAATAGATACTTTTCTCAAGACGACTATGGTGCAGCAAGGCACGGCTCACATGTGGCGGGGATTATCATAGGGGCGAAGTTAAACGACCCAACAAATCCAAATCTCCCAAATGGTATAGCATATAATGGCTCATATTATGGCATAGCTATCTTAAATGAGCAATTATACTATAACGGAAGCGTCTATGAGCAACTCCACGATAAAGATATAAAAATCATCAACAACAGCTGGGGTAAAGGCGATGAATACTACCCCCTAATCAATCGTCGCTTTACCTTTAGCGATGGATATGCAAGTATCACTGAAGAGCCAAGCACCACCGCATTAAGTGCGAATGAGTATTTTGCACTCTTAGAACACAATCGCGAGGGGTATAGGGAAAATGATGTGCTTGACTTGATAAGGCTTTCCAAAGAAAAGGGAATGTTGAATATCATTGCTTCAGGTAATGATGGAAGCCTTAGTGGCGGTATCTTAACCCCAGCTGCTGCGTATGATGAGAGCATCCGCTCGTGGCTGGTAGTGGGCGCACTTGGAACACGAAGTGTGGAAAAAAACAACCTCACAGGGCAAATCACATTGAAGCAAGATGTAACGCAAAATAGCTATGTAGCTGGGGTAGCATCGTTTAGCAATCTTTTTAAAGGAAATGCGTTGTATGGGATAATGGCTACAGGAGTGGAGATAGATTCTGCAAATGCGCTTTATAACAGCACAAACACAAACATACCACAAGGTGAAAGACAATGGCGATTTGTAGAGGCAAGTGGGACTTCACAAGCTACACCTATGGTAAGCGGGGCAGCTATGCTTGTGCAGCAGAAATTTGGCTTTCTTAGTGGCGCACAAATTGCCGATGTGCTTTTAAGCACGGCAAATGACAATATAGTTTTTCCTAAGCTTATCGTGCAAAACTACAATAACGGGGGGTTTTATAATATTGTTTATATCAATATAGATCCGCCAAAAACACCAGATGGCAAAGTCGATAGAGCCCAAGTCAAGCAAGACCTTATAAACTTAGGATACGATAGCACTATGGCAGATAAGATTCTGTCAAATCTATTCAAAACACAAGTAGCTGTCAATAACAACAGTGTAGATGACGCAGAAGCGGTGGTGCGAATGGAAAGCTATGAGGTGATTGGACAGGGAATCTTAGATGTATCAAAAGCCCTCAAAGGTTTGGGACGCCTTGATGCTAATCGCTTAAACTTAGGCGATAGTGTGAATCTTAATGGCGAGATTCAAGCCTTTTATACGCTTGATACCAAGGGACATAGCGCGGAGTTTAGCAACGACATAAGCCAAAGGCTATGGGATGATAAATGGCATATCGAAAGTGCGCGAAACTCGCCTAAAGCAGAAATGCAAAATATTAAAAAAGTGGGGTTGTTAAAAGTAGGGCAAGGTCGTTTAAGTTTGAGCGGAAACAACAGCTATGAGGGGGCTACGCGCGTTTTGCAAGGTGAGCTAGAGCTTACAAGTAGCGGGAAGCTTACCAAAAGCAATGCCTATGCGGAAAATGGGGGAAAATTTTTACTCAATGGCGGAACTATCGCAAACGACGCCTATGCGCAGAATCAAGGGCAGTTTTTGCTTAGTGGTGGAGAAATTACACATAATGCCTATGTAGAAAATGGCGGAATCTTTGAAATAACACAATCTAGCCGAGTAATGGGCGCAATGCAAGCGCAAAATAACGGAATAATTATCCTAAAAGAAAACATCTCTTCTCCCGTTACGCTCACGACTGATTCTGTAACCCTAAGCAATGGAGGGATTCTCGCGGGGAGTGGGATTATTAGCAATGCTAGCAATAATGCTCAAATACACAACCAAAGCGGTGAAGTGAGGGCTGGATTTGTAACTACCACAGACTTTAGAAGCGGAGCGAGTTTAGAACTCAAAGGGACTTACAACCAAAGCGATAGCGGAGTGCTTAAAATCGCCTTTAATGGAGAAACAAATGGCAATACTCAATTTATCGCCACGACGTTTAACATCACAGGTGGAGCTTTAGAGTTTGTCCCCACTTATAGCGGTGGAGAACGGCTAAAAAATGGGCAAAGTATCAAGCTTAATTTAGGGGAGCTCAACAACCATATAGATAAGTTTGATAACGTTACAAACGAAGAAAGCAATACCTTAAAGTTTTATTACAATAGCAATACGCAGAGTTTGGAAGCGGTTTTTAAAGACAATGCTTTTATCTCAAGCACGGATAATGATGCGGGATTGGCTGCTGCGCTAAAACATATCGCCCAATCTCCTAATCTCCCGCAAAGTTATAACCAATATTTTGGCGCACTTGATACACTCTCTCCCCAAAATTATCAAGCAGGGATAGATTCTCTAGCAGAAAATACCTCACTTCCTAATGTAGAAGATACGCTCAACTCCCAGCGGCAGCTCTCTTTAGACAATATCCTTTACCTTATGGATTCAGAAAATGTCGCTCAGCCTTTTTATTCCGCAAGTTTCACGAAGCCTAAGCCTATCCGCCTCGCCTTTGCCCAAATAAACAAAAGCGATGTAATCTTAAGCGACATACTCACCAAGCTTGATAATTTTCATAAAAATCAAATGATACTTAACACCAATCATACATATTTCAATCACGCGCGTTACAAATCTCACACCACAGCCCTAAATCTCCAATACAAACATTTGCATAATTCATTTTTGCTCGGTGGGTTTGTGGATTTTGCTTATAGCAATGCCAACCACACCTATACGCAAAGAAAAACTAATCGCTTTAGTGCGGGCTTAAGCGGGATTTATGACTTTAGGGCGTTCTCACTCATTGCGCTCGCTCATTTTGGGGTGGGGCTAAATAGCACAAGTCATACGCTGCTCACCCCTAGCACAAACCAGAATCTAAACGCCACCAAACGCGATGGCGCATATAATGACTACACGTTAGGCTTAAATCTCGGCGTGTCAAAAGATTTCGCCCTGCAATCTTTTAAATTTAAGCCTATGTGGCTTATGAGCTATACAAGCGTATTTCAAGACCCTTATACGCAAAGCGGTGGGATTTTTGCGAAATCCTTTTCTGGCTCTACGCACAACACGCTTGGCTCATCATTAGGACTACACATAAACTATGTGAAAGAGTTTGAACGCATTACGCTACTTGTAGGTGGCTTTGGATTCTACAATGTGCGATTTTTAAAGCATTTAGAGCAAAATGCTGCATTCAATGACTTTAGAGACTTCAGCTTTACGCAAAGCTTTGAAACAAACGCGCAGAGCTTTTATAGTGGGCTACACGCACAGGTGCGATACGGAGACTATTTTGGTAGATTGGGCTTTAGCAACGAAGTGGGTAAAAATTACAAGTGGATAAACACAAGCCTAACCTTAGGGGTAAATTTTTAGCTATTCAAAAAGTATCTAAGCATTATTTTAACCTCTAGCTGGGCTTAAGTTCCTAGAAATGCCACTTTTACTTGTTCCTAGCTTTTTTGCGCTAAGTTATACCGCCATTGCAATGTTTGGGATTGCAAGGGTTTTTATAAAAGTTCAACGCTCTTAAAAATTTTAAAGTTTTTAAGGTTTGTAAAGCTTATTAAAGGCATTTAAATTTTGTAAATTTATAAAATTTACAAGGGCTTATATAAGTGTGCAGTTTAAAAAGCATTTTAAGCTTTTGCCTACACAAATTCTAAAACTTAAGCTTTATGCACACAAGCCTTATAAGCCTTTAGCTTTTTCTCTCCCCATAGCACTACATCTTTTATGCTTTCTTTTTCTATGGCTTTGATAAAAGATTCCATAAAATCAAAGGCGATTGTGTAGTTAGATTCTGTATTTTTGGTTTGGGTGTTTTGAGATTCTTCGGCTTTGCCCTCAGAATGACAAGAGGTGGAATCTACATTTTTAGCTTGGTTAGGATACACAGGGAGGAGAATGGAATTTTCTTTTACTTTGTTCCAAGTTGCCAAATTATCTCTAGAATATTTTGGATATAAAACTTTTTCTAAAACACATTGCAAAAATAGATTAACCTCAAAACTAACATTTATGTTTTTTAATTTTATAAAATAACTTTCAGCAAGAATTCCTGTTTTCTCCTTTTGCGCATAAACCTTTCCTGCTGCGATTGCACCATTATAAACAATAGATAAAATATTCTCATATGTTTCAAAATCGCCATTTTTAGACCAATACATAATTCCATTATTGCCAAATTTTGCATAAACAACAGGGACACAAAATTCATCTGTTTTAAACTTGGATACAGCTTCAAACTTATTCCCCTTACCTAAAAATCTAGTATTTATTTTTTCAAACAACTCCCCAATTTTAAATTCTCTCCATTCAATAGTTTTAGTTTCAATAGCTTTAGTTTTATAATCTGCATAAAATGCTAAATATTCTTCTAGCTTAAATTCTGCCCCCCCCCGCATTACAGATTCATAAGCATTTAGCTTTTCTTGCCAGAATTCATAAAGGCTTTGTATATGGGCTTTTTCTATGGCTTTGATAAAAGATTCCATTACATCAAAGGCGATTTTGGAATCTTTAATAGGAAGTAAAATTTTTCTTTGGTTAAACACTTTTTCAAAATCCCGAACTAACACGCCTTGAAATAGGCTTTGGGCTTTATTTAAACAAGCGACGAAAAACAAGGCTATTTTTGCATTGAAATTTTCAAATTTAGGATAAATCGTTTTTGTAAATTGCCCTGCGTAAAAATCCTTTTCCATATAGAAAAATTGCATTCCAAGCATACCCACAGCTATGGAATTGCCCTTGATTTTATGCTCCTCGTCCAAATACTCCACATACCCCGCTATGCCATTATTTAAACAAGTCCTTGTGAAATAAGGATAAGGTGCATTCTCTGCAAACGTAAAACTATCTTTGTTCAATTGAGGATTTGACTTTACGCTAAACAAATCCCCGATTTTAAATTCCTGCCATTTGCATTCTAAAGTTGGCATTTGATTTAAGGCTAAGGCACTTAAAGCATTGTTTGCAAAATGTGAAAATTCAAGGCTTGAATCTTCAAAATTTGAAAGCTTAGAATCTTTGCAAGATTCTAAGCTTTCAAGCGACTTTTTGCTTTTGGATTCTGTTAATGCCCCCCCCCCAAATAGCTTTGCAAAAATCTCTAAAGCTTCTTTTTCTTTAGGGCTTAAAGTAGTGTTTTTAAGCCCAGCAACTAAAAGATAAGCCTCAAGTTCTTGAATCCTCTCCTCCTCAAGTTCTTGAATCCTCTCCTCCTCAAGTTCTTGAATAAAAGATTCCATAAAGTCAAAGGCGATTTTGGAATCTTTAGTTGGTAAAATAACTTTCATTTCTTTTGCTATATTGCGATTAAATTTATTTCCATAATCAAATCTCCCAAAACTTGACTTTCTAAAAACTCCTACAAAATACAGCAAAGTATATCTATTCCAGCTTTCCTTAAATTGCAAGGGATACAAGCCCTGCACATGAGAATAACCAACAAAATCTCTAGGTTGATAAAATATACCTTCTGAGGTTGTGGTATCGCTATAAGTTATTGTATTACCCTTTTCTGTGGGTTCTAGACTCACATAACCGCTTATGCCATTATTTGCACTAGAATTTGTAACAACAGGCACATCGCCACTTGTTTCAAACAAAGTGGCATTTGTCATTTTGTAAGCTTTTGTAGGCTTGATTTCAAACAAATCCCCGATTTTAAATTCTCTCCACTCGCCCCCGTTTTGCTTGAATGTCTTTTCAAGCTCTGCTAAACGAGGGCTTTTAAGCTCCCCCGAGCCGACCTTATTTTGATTTTTAAGCACATTGCTTACTTCCCACGCTAGATACTCACTCACGCATTTTTTAAAGTCGCTTAAAGTAGGCTTGGTGTCGATTTTCTTATGCTGGGCAAAGGTCCAATCCCTACCTTCTAAGTTTATGCAATCTTGCACAAAGCAGTCTTTGTAAAAATGTAAGTTCGTATGGTTATAAACAAGTAAATTCACAAGCTCTTCATACCTTGCTTTTGCGTTGTCTGTGTCTTTTAGATTTGTGCTAGCTTTTGCTTTTTTGCGTGCGGCTCTTGTGTAGCCATCGTTGCTAAAGTCTATGAATTTTACTTGTTGTTTGGGATTGTGAGGAGTGCCTACTTCAAAGAGATAAATCGCAGTTTGCACACTGGATTTGCCTGCGAATAAATCGCTAGGCATTTTGATACTTGCTATTAGTGTGCTATGCTCTAAAATCTCTTTGGTATAGGGCAAGCCATTGCCTGAACCTGCATTTTCTTGGATAATCACACAAGCCCTGCCTTTGCTCATCTTTTTTAACGCCCTCTCTACAAAGATAAAGCCCTTACCCGGAGCTGAATAAGGAGGATTTAGCAAAAAGACATCTGCGGGAAATTCTTCGTCCTTTTTAGCTCCTTGCTCGTATTTGCCCTCAAAATCTGTCAAGCTGTCTTTATGCAAAAGGTTTGCTGAACCATCATCTAGCAAAATCATATTTAAAATCCCTAGCAGATAAATATCATTTCTTTTTTCTATGCCTAAGAGCTGGTAGGCTTTGATATGGGCGATTTTGCTTTCCTTTTCTTTGGGGCTTTGTATGGCTTGACAATCTTTTATCATCGCATTCATAGCACTTATCAAAAACGCCCCCGAACCTGTGGCATAGTCCCATACATAAGAATCTTTATTCACTCTGCATAATGCAACCATCAAATCCACCACATAGCGAGGTGTTAAAACCACATCGTTTTTTTCATTATCTGGCACTTCAAGCCATTTGGTTATGGAATTAAAAAGCCTACCTGCGATATCTGCGGTTTGAAGTTTGCGCACTAGGGGGAGGATATTTTGCAACACTTGCGCATAAACCTTTTTTAAAGGACTTTGGTCTTTGTTTTCTAAACTTTCTCTAACATAGCCACTTTGTTTCCAGAGATTAGAGTGGAGAAAGACAGCTTCTAAGTCATTTATTACCATTTGTGCTTTTTCTTTTGGGAGGTTTTTTTTCTCTAAAAATTCCTTGATTCTCGCTATAAATATCGTGCCATCATTAAGATTTGTGCCACTCTCTCCTTTTAAATCTTCTAGTTTCAAGGGTGCTACATTGTCTTTTACGCCTTGAGCTGCCATAATCATACCTACAAGCAAGGCTACGCGAGCGTTGGCATTGATATTTAAATCATCATGTAAGAATTGATTGAGTTTATTAAGCTTAGTTTCAATATCGCTTTCTAAATTTTCTATCAAGCTTTCACGCTCTTTTTCGCTTAAGGCAAGGGCGTCAATCTTGCTTATAAAATCTTGCAAATACTTTTTTGAAAAGCTTGAGAGGTCTGTGTAATCGGCTATTTTTTTAGGCAAAGAAAGGTTTTTGCGGTTGAGATAATAAAAGGCGTATTCTAGGCTTAAATCCTGTGTTTTGTCATCTTTATAAAAGCCATTTATGCCTAAGGCTATCACCTCATCATAACTATGGGCATAATCTAAAATAGCATTAGCATAATGCACTGCACCATTTAGGGCGTATTCGCTAATGTTTTTATAATGTGCTTCGCCTTTATCGTTGCGATTTTCTACTTCGCCATTTTTAAGCTTTGCTAATTTGCCTTTCGTGCCTTTAACTTCAATCATCACAGGGATTTTTCTAAGCTCAGGCGTTTGCAAAAAAAGCTTAATATCGGGGTAATTCTTGCCCCCGCCTCCGCTTTTGCTCGGATATGCGCTAAGGGCTTGGTCTATTTCATCATTGATAGACTGCGTTTTGTAATAATAAGCTATGTTAAGTCTAGTTAAATCTTGCTTGATTTTATCCTCTACTAATTCCTCAACACTTTTTGCCATTTGTCCTCCTTAGTTTGATTTATACATTAAATGCAAATCGTGGCAGTTGATTTTGTAAGAGTTTTTGTGCGAAATTCTACAAAAATTCTTTTTGTTTGGCGCACTTTGCGTTCTTTAATATTAAACGTCTTGAAAAATTTCACAAAGTCGCATATAAGCATTTATCGCCCAAATCACAGCTCTGTTTTAAGAACTGCGCTTTGCAGTAGTTTAGCATTATCTCACTCATTATCTTTTTGCTTCTTTATCTTTTTACATTTTTCTCCCGCACAGAGCTATTTTTTAGAATTTCTGCGTGTTCGTTTTTAATATCAAGTGGCCAATCTAAGCCTTGCTCTTGCACATTCCAATCGGGGTGTTTGCCATTCTCCACACTCAAGTAATCCTCCACGCAACATTGCTCTATAAGTTTATAAGAAATATAAGCATTTCTTATGTTTTTAAGCCCAAAAAGTCCTTTGATGTCTTTTTCAAAATTTTCTTGGTAAATCATATAAAATTCAATTTTCGCACCGCTTAAAATTGTATGGTATAAAAAATACCATATCCCAAAACTCCTTATGCTTGGTCGTCCCTTTGTCCCACCATCGCGATAAATAGACAAAGTGTTTTTAATGCCTCCCTCACTTTGACTTCCACCAATCTTTTTAATCTCACCATTGACAACAATCAAATACACCCTAGCGACATTTTCGGTAAGAATCTTTTGAGGCAGAGGGTTACCATTCTCATCTTTTAAGTTTTTAAGATAGTTAAAATTAAGTCTTGTGCTACCCTCTACAAATTCCACATCAGCAATTTTAAAGGCAGTTTTAACTTCATCTATTTTCATTCTCACTCCTTTATAATCAGTAGCTCGTGGCTTTGTTTGATATTATCCCTATCACCTAGCAGTCCATTATTGCGATTAAGGCGATTTTTACCCACTCTTGTTTCCCCTTGCCCCATAGTGTATTGCCATTTAGGCTCTAAGATTTTAAAGTCCTTATATGCCTCTCTCACAAAAGCACAATCATTGTAACTTAAAATAAATTTGCCCTTGTGATTTTTAAGGCATTTACTCAAAAGTGCGTGATTAAAGCCATTATGATGGATAGGAAAATTCCGCATAGGATAGATTCCTTTAAACATTTGAGAATCTCCCTCTAAAAAATAAGGCGGGTCGCAGTAGAAAAAATCATTTGGGTATTTTTCAAACACTTTTTCAAAACTTACACACTCTACACTTAGATTTTGCAACTTAGAATCTTGCCCCAGATTTTTAAGCTTCTCTAAAGCGTTTAAATAGCGACTTTTATCCTCATAAATCTTACTCATCCAGCCCAAAAATCCGGGTCCATAAGAGAGATTAAAATTAAAATAATAATCTCGTGCAAGGGTTAGAGAATCTAAATTCTTTTGCGGAATGTTTTTTGCATTTTTATGCCTTTCATTCCAAAAGGATTTCAACTCTGCTTTTATATTAGCGTAAGTCTCTTTTGTGGGTTCAAGCCTCAATAATGCTTCATAAAGTCCCTTAGAATCCGCAATCAAAACTTGCCAAAAATTCACCAAAATATCAAAAATATCAAAGGCTTTCACTTCTAAGTTAAGCTCCAAAGCACTCGCAATTTCTACGCTACCCCCGCCCATAAATGGCGAAACAAGCCTTGTTATATCATTAGGAAAATGTTCTAGGATTAACCCAACCGCTAAGGATTTACCGCCCCCATAACGCAAGGGGCTTTTGGTGTAACGTTTGTAATGTAAATTTTTAGCTTTAAGATTCTGTAAAAAATGCTCTTTAGAAGTGAAATTTGGTTTTGTAGATTTTTCTTGTTGTAATTCTCTTAAATCAAATAAAGAATGCTGCTGTGTCAATGGATTACCTTAAAATTGTTTTAAAAAATTATAACACATTGAGCATAAATCAACTCTTTTAGCGCACCTTTTTAAAAGTTTTATAAATTCACTCAAGGCTAAAAAAGCCTTTATTTCTATCAAGTTGTTTTACTTGCTTTAGAATCTAGCACAAAATCAAAAATTCTAAATTTTCTTTTAAATGCTCTAGAGGTTTTAGGAATCACGCTCACACCAAGCTGTGTTAAAAATCTCAAAATCACAGCTCTGTTTTAAGAACCGCGCCATTTGCGGCATTACTTACAAGTAAAGAGTAACGTTTAAGCCATTTGCTTTGTATCTCTTTTTTGATTGGCTTGTATTGCGCCTTGCGTGATTCTAGAGTTTTAGAATCTACAAGCAATTCTAAGCTCCCTTTTGAGACTGAAATGGCGATTTTATCGCCATCTTCAACAAGCGCGATTAGCCCACCTTCAGCAGCCTCCGGGCTTACATGCCCAATGCATGCCCCACGCGTCGCCCCGCTAAATCTGCCATCTGTGATAAGTGCTACACTCTCCCCTAAGCCCATACCCATAATAAGGCTTGTAGGACTTAGCATTTCTTGCATTCCCGGTCCCCCCTTTGGTCCTTCATAGCGGATAACTACGACATTTCCGGGCTTGACCTTGCCCCCTGCGATACCTTTAATCGCTTCATCTTGAGAGTTAAAGCATACTGCTACACCTTCAAATTCTTTCATAGATTCTGCCACAGCGGCGACTTTTAGCACCGAGCCTTGCTCACAGAGATTTCCAAAGAGGATTTTAAGCCCACCTACTTGTGAATAGGCGTTTTCGTTAGTGTGGATAATCTCAGTATCCGTGATTTTCGCGTTTTTAATCCGCTCACCGAGTGTCTCGCCGGTGATAGTGAGGGCGTCTAGGTGCAGAATAGATTCTGTATTTGTTTCATCATTCCCACAAATATTTTCTAATTGCTTAGAATCTTGTGTTTTTGTTGCAAGGGGGGACAAGGGGGCTTGAATTGCGAAGTCGCTCCCCTTATCCCCCCGCTTAGCCACTTCATGCATTACCGCTGAGACTCCACCCGCTCTATTAATATCCTCCATATGCACACTACTTAAAGCAGGGGCGATTTTAGCTATGTGTGCGACATTTGCAGCGATTTTGTTGATAGATTCTAGATTAAATTCCACTTCCGCTTCCTTAGCAATAGCAAGCATGTGTAAAATCGTATTTGTGCTTCCACCCATTGCCATATCTACGACAAAAGCATTATGCACAGCTTTTGCGTTTAAAATATTGCGGAATCTAAATTTCTCACTTTGCTTCTCATCGCATGTTATTTCAACAATTCTTCGCGCAGCTTTGCGTAATAGTTCTTCGCGCTCAGGAGTTAGGGCTAAAATCGTCCCATTCCCCTCTAATGCCACGCCCATAGCTTCACAAAGCGTATTCATAGAGTTTGCAGTAAACATACCGCTACAACTTCCACCTCCCGGACAAGCTTGGCATTCTATCGCGTGCAATTGCTTTTCATCTATCTTGCCACTCTCAAATGCTCCCACCGCTTCAAATGCGGAATTTAAATCCAAAATCGTGCCATCTTCTAGCCTGCCTGCTTTCATAGGACCGCCACTTACAAAGATTGTTGGCACATTCACGCGCAATGCTCCCATAAGCATACCCGGCACGATTTTATCGCAGTTTGGGATACAAATCATCGCATCAAGGGCGTGGGCGTTCATCACAGATTCTATTGCATCAGCGATTAGCTCACGACTTGGCAAGGAGTAAAGCATACCACTATGCCCCATAGCA
Organism: Helicobacter himalayensis; assembly: GCF_001602095.1. Classification (NCBI taxonomy): domain Bacteria; kingdom Pseudomonadati; phylum Campylobacterota; class Epsilonproteobacteria; order Campylobacterales; family Helicobacteraceae; genus Helicobacter; species Helicobacter himalayensis. The sequence continues at coordinate 55,715 of NZ_CP014991.1, forward strand.
ATGCCATCATCTACGCCAATTGTGTTAAACTCAAAAGGCACGCCTCCAGCTTTTCTAATTTCTTCTTTGACAATTTGAGCATATTTATTTAAGAAAAAATGCCCCGGAATAATATCTATGTAACTATTTGCCACGCCAATAAAGGGCTTATTAAAATCCTCATCTTTAAGCCCTGTGGCACGCAATAAACTCCTATGAGGAGCCCTTTGGTAACCTTTCTTAATAATATCACTTCGCATAAAAGTCCTTATTGTGGTGTTGTTTAGAATCCGGCATTATAACCCAAAAACAAGCACGATACTCTCCTTTTAAAGATTATGCAAGATTCTATAAAGTAAAATAACTTTTTTTTACAATACTATTTTTATACTATAAAATAGCAGAAATGGCTTACAGGGGGGAAATATGTTTGAAGAATCCATACTTTTTACCTGTGCTAAACTCGCGCATTATATGAAATATAAATCAAAAGAAGTCGTGCAGATGACGGGCTTTAGCGATGGGCGTGAGATAGGGTTGCTTATGATTGTGGCAGAAAAGCAGGTTTCACAAATTAAAATTGCAGAAATGGTTGATACGGATAAAAACACCGTGCGCTTTTTTGTTGATAGGCTAGAATCTCTAGGGCTTGTTAAGCGACAAAAAAACCCAAACAATCGCAAGGAAAATCTTATCATTCTTACAGAACAGGGCAAGCAAAAGGTTGATGAGATTCTTCTGATGATGTTGGAGAATGAGCGCAAATTGCTCTATATGTATAGTGATGAGGAGATTAAGGAACTTTCAAAACTGCTAGCGAAGTTTTATAAAAGTATGGAAGAAAGTTGCGGGTGTAAATAAAACACAGGGCTTCTTAAGCGCGCGAATAGATTCTTAAAATTTGGCATTTTGAAAGTTTGCAATGAGATTCTTAAGATTTATACGAAGAATAATAAAAATAAAATATTTATTAATAAAAAAAGCTATATAATAATTTTTCTCTTTTATAAAATTTACAACTTCACGACTTAAGGAGCAACAATGAAAAAGAAATACTTACTAGCAGGCGCATTGGCGTTTTCTCTTGCCCCATTTTCTATCGTTCTAGGAGAGAATCTACCAGATGACGTAGCACTTAGGAAAATGGTATTAGATAATGGTATCAAGCCTTTTCCAAAAACAGCTCAAGAATTAAGCGCATTGGCTGAAAAAAGCGCGCCAGAATCTAAGACAAACAAAAGCACACCAGCAAAAGTCGAACTTGGCAAAAAGCTTTATTTCGACCCGCGCCTTTCTCGCAGTAACCTAATCTCTTGTAATACCTGCCATAATTTGGGGCTAGGTGGCGTGGATTTGGTCCCAGCGGCTATCGGGCATAAATGGCAGCCAAACCCAGAACATCTCAATTCTCCAAGCGTCTATAACAGCGTGTTTAATGAAGTGCAGTTTTGGAATGGTAGAGCCACGCATCTTTCTGAGCAAGCACAAGGACCTATGGAAAATCCGGTCGAAATGGCGTACGCAAAAAAAGAGATTGAAAAGCGTATAAACTCAATTCCAGCGTATGTTGATGAATTTAAAAAAGCATATGGAGCTAATACGAAAATAAGTTTTGAGCTTATCGCGGAGACTATCGGCGTATTTGAGCGCACACTTGTTACACCTTCACCTTTTGATGATTATATGAATGGCAACAACAACGCACTTAACAAACAGCAAAAAGAGGGCTTGGTGCTTTTCATCGATAAAGGTTGCGCGACTTGCCATAGCGGGATAAATCTTGGCGGAAGTATGCAACCATTTAATGTGGTGAAGGAATACAAATTTACTTCGCTTGGAGGCTTTAAAGGTAACGAAGATGGTATGGTAAAAACGCCTACATTGCGTAACATTGCGCAGACTGCACCATATTTCCATAATGGTGCGATTTGGAAGCTTACCGATGCGATTAAGGAAATGGGAAGCGTGCAGCTTGGCACTGATATAGATGATACTCAAGCGCAGAGTATTGCGGCTTTCTTGCGCTCACTCACAGGACGCAAGCCAACAATTGAGTATCCACAGCTTCCGGATTCTACGGATAACACCTCTATACCGACTTTTGATTGATTTTTGCAAAGCCCCTTTTGCTTGGGGCAAAGCCTACAAAATCCTATGCATAAAAAAATACAAGATTTTCTCTCCAAGCAATACACCTTGCATTTAAGCGTATGCGCTTCTTTCCAAGATTCTAAACTTAACAAAGATTGTAAATCTAAAAAAAAATGTGAATCTAGCGGAGATTCTAGTGTGCAAATCCCCTACACTGCGTGCTGTTTTTATGCTTTTGATGCAAGTGAATATGCACTTATTTTTAAAAGCGATTCTGAGACAAAGCATATCATTTATGCTAAAAATGCTCCAATAGTGGGCGTGAGTATCGCATATAGCAGTTTAAAGATCACGCATATCAAAGGCGCGCAAATCCGCGCGGAATTTTTGAGTGCCACGCAATCTCAAGAAGAGTTGTATTACAAAAAATTCCCTTTTGCTAAGGCACATCAAGGCTCACTTTGGCAACTTAGAATCGTATGGCTCAAATACACGGACAATACCCTTTTTGGTGCAAAGAAAATGGAATTCGTGAGAGAGAAAAATTAAAGTAAATCTTGGCTAGCGCACTCGCGGTTTTAGTTTGTTTGCCTTACTAAATTCTACGATTTTGCCGTGAAATCGCGCGAAAACTTGTGCTAAAGAAATATCAAAATCATAAGATTCTTTTCCTCGCTCCATTCCGCTTGTTACAAAGCTTTGCAGTCCTTCATAATCGTAAAATTCAAAGCCAAGCAATCCCAAAAGCCTTTGCGTGTAGGAATCCACAACCATTTCCTCGCGTTTAAGCGCGTAGTTTAGGATACTAGAGGCACTTTCCTGCCCTATGCCTTTTTGGGCGAGCAGCCACTCTTTTTCTACCTGCGCGCTAAAGGTTGCAAAATCCCCAAAATCCGCGATGAGGTTACGTGCAAAGAGTGTGATTCTCTGTGCTTTTTGATTGTGAAAGCCTGCCTTGTGGGTGTATTGCGCGAGCACATCAAGGGGCGTGTGAGTAAGAATTTCTAAAATCTTATCAGCAAAAATTTCTTGTGAAGTGTAGGCTAAATGTGGATATTGACACTGCGAAAATTGCGCCATATCAGGCGTAGAAATATCGTGCGCAATAATTTTGTAAAAATACTCATAAAGTGCAAGTTGTGCGCTGTGTGCGTTTTCATATTTTGTATTTTGTCCTAAAAAGCTTGCAATGCAATGCTCAAGGCTTGGAGCTTGAGAATCTTGTGCGCCTTTTAGCTCTATGCCGTTTTTTACCTCAAGCGAGCGCAAACTCGGCCACCACCAGCTATTTTCATCACCAACATAAAAATGTGCTTTGAGAATCTCAAACAAATCAAAGCCATTTGTAAGCGTTAGATTTTTTAAAATATCTTGCAAATTGAAAAACTCCTAAATTTTCACAAATTCAAAAAGTCCAGTGGTGCCGTTATTGTCGTATTCTGGTATAGAATCGAGTGCGTTTTGATTGATTTTAAGCTCATTAGATTCATAGCGCATAACATTTTTTACATCAAATCCATCAATGTAGCCAAACTCCAAAAGCTGCATAGAATCTAGTGTTTGGATAATGATTTCAGGGTGAAACACACGATGAGCATTAAAACACACCTTGCTTGTTTGTCCCACAGGCACGCTAAAATACAGCTTCCCGCCTTTTTTCAACACGCGTTGAAAGCTTTTGAGTGCTTGCTCCCACGCATTTGGATTGATAGGATCGCCATAACGTCCTAAACCAAAATGCTCTACGCTGCAAAGGGCTGAAAGGGATTCTATGCTTTCATCTGCGATGTTTTCGAGATTTGTCGCATCAGCGCAAATATATTCGATTCCGCCTTGGAATCTCTGTTTTGCCCCCCCCCCCCATTTACGCTTCTAGGCTCTTTGAGGAAGTTTGTATCAAAGTTATTATTCATCTTGCGAATATCAATAAGCACGATTTTTTGCTTCATTCCTAGTAAATGCGCGATAAATCCCGCCACATACGAACCTACATCATAATGCACGCTTGGCATATTTTCATACACCTTGCGCGCACCCCAAATATCTTGGATAAAGTATTGATTGTCTAGGCTTCCATTTGGCGCATATTTATCAAAGCGACAAATAAAATCATATTTTTTGCCAAGCTTAAAGCGTGTGTCAGTGTTGAGACACTCATACATTGCACGATCAGATTCTAGCTCGGCATCACTCATACCCTTATGCTCCTTGATAAATACTCGTTTGATTTGTCTGCCTATCCGACGCAACTCTCTTGGTATTTTATTCATTTTTGCATACTCCTTATTTTTGCGAAAGTTGGTCTGCCATTCTAGCAGATTTTGCCTCTTATGCAAGCGCGCTCGCACTCATATCCCACATAGGCACAAAAATCCCCAAAGCCAAAAGCAAAATCATTCCGCCCATAAGCAAGCTCAAAAGTGGCTCAAGCAGGTGTAAGAGGAGATCGACTTTTTCCTCATATTCATGTTTTTTGTTTTGCGCAATTTTTGAGAGAATCTCACCCAAACGCCCGCTTTTCTCGCCAACATTAAGAAGTGCGAGCGAGAGAGAATCTAAAAGTCCTAGATTTGCAAGCGCGCTATTTAGAGGTTGGGAAAGCTCGAGCAGGGGAAGCAGTTTTTCATAATGTTTTTTAAGCGCGCTATTTTGCACACATTCAATGCTTGGGCGCAGAGACTGCCCCAGACTTAGCGCGCCTTGCAACATACAAGAAAGCCCAAAGCAAAAATTATAAGATTCTTTTAATGTGATGAGTTCCCCAAAAAGTGGCAAGCGCAAAAGAAATGTATCGATATGATTTTTTACGTGGGTGTTTTTTTCATACGCTATACGCACACCAAGAATCCCACCTAGCGCAAAAATCGCGCTTAAAAGCCCAAAAGATTCAATAAAATTTGCCACCCAAATAAGAATTCTTGTGTAAATTGGCAATTCCACGCGTAGCTCATTAAAAAGCTCCAAAAATGGTGGCATCACAAAATAAATAATCGCTACAAACGCCCCAATGAGCGAGAAAAGAAGCATTGCAGGATATAAAAGCGCTTTTTTGGTTTTGGTGTTAAGCTCGGCTTTTGCACTAAATTCAAGCGCAAGCATTGAAGCGATAGCTTGCAAATCGCCACTTTTTTCACCAAGTCCTAGACTCACGCAGGCAAGATTCCCAAATATTTCCATATGGCGCGCAAATGCCATTTCAAGGCTTAGTCCATCTTGTAGCCTTTGGCAAATATCTTTCATAGTCGCCTGCAAGCGCGCACTTTGCACTTGTAACGCCTTCATACACTCCATCAAATCCACGCCAGAATCTAGCATCAAAGCCATTTGGTAAAACAGCGCACTAAGCTCCTTGTTTGAGACTTTTTGCAAGGAATAAGTGCGTTTCTTTAGAAATGAAAAAAAATCCTGCATATCCTATCCCCAAATGCGATAGAGCTCTTCTACGCTTGAAATACCCTCTTGCAAGAGCCTTTTCATCGAGTGCTCTTTGTCAAAAATCGCCCCCGCGCACTCTTTCATCTCATAGCTAGGCGCGTGGGGCAAAATCTCATAAAGTATCGTGCGCCCTGAAAATCCTAGATTTTTGCAATACGCGCAACCTTTTTGGCGATGCATTTTCCTAACACCCAAATGTGCCACAAACTCCGCATACAGCGCGCTAGATTCATAAAATGTGCTTGAGATTTCCTCCTTGCAGCGTGCGCAAAGCTTGCGCACGAGGCGTTGAGCGATGATAAGTGAAAGTGCGGAATCTAAAACCTCCATTTTCCCCCCAAGTCCTAGGATTCTCTTCATCGCACCGCGTGTGTCATTAGCGTGCAAAGTCGCTAGCACCAAATGCCCGGTAAGTGCCGCTTGCAAGGCAAGCTCAAGCGTTTGCTCATCGCGGATTTCACCTATCATCATCACATCAGGATCTTGACGCAAGCACGCGCGCAAGGCATCTTTGAAGCCAAAATTATAATCGCGATTAAGCAAAACTTGCGTAGAAAAATCTAACTGATATTCAATCGGATCTTCAATGGTGATAATTTTTTTACTCTCGCTCTTTAGGGATTCTAGCATTGCGTGTAAAGTGGTGCTTTTCCCGCACCCTGTGGGTCCTACAAGCAAAATTACACCGCTATTTTTACAAAGACTTGGCGTAATAAGTTGCAGGGCATTTTTGCAAAATCCCAGACCTTCAAGGCTTGTAATTTGAAGGTTTTGCTCCAAAATCCTAAGCACGAGCGATTCGCCTTGCAAAGTCGGCAGAGAGGAAAGCCTAAAGTCATATTCCTTTTCATCAAATTTTTTTGAAAAGCGCCCATCAAGGGCTTTGCGCCTTTGGGTCATATCAAGGGCGCACTCAAGCTTTAAGCGCGCAGAAAGAGCGTTAAAAAGTGGAGATTCTAAACTAAAAACTTTATGCAAGATTCCATCGCAGCGCGCGCGTATAATGGCATTTGAAGCATTTTGCTCAAAATGTATATCACTACTTTTTTCCTCAATGCAAGTTTGCAAGATAAAATCTAAAAGCAAGCAGACCTCTTTGGAATCTTTGGTGGCATTTTGCGAGGTGTTGTTTTGTAATAAGGCGAGTTTTTTGGAGAGATTTTCGCATAATTCAAAAAATCGTGCCATTTTAAGTGCGCGTGTGAAATGCACTTCAAAATCACTCAAATTTTTATATGCTACTTTTGCAAACTTTTTTTCTAAGGAGAAGGCGCGCACATTGGAATTTGCGTGAGAATCTAAGGTGTTTTCACAAACTGCGATGAGCGCTTCATTTTTTTCGTTTAATGCAAGGCAAAAACAGCGGAATTTTTGCATAAAAGCAATTTCTAGCGCACAAAGCGCGTTTTTTTCAAACTCCATTTACCCTCCTTTTTGCCTTTGCCACTTTTTGAAAGCCCCCGATTCATTGTACGAAATCAATTTCAGTCATATCTTCATTAAATTCCGCTAAGGCGCTTTGCATAGAATCCTCAGCTTTTTCAAAAAGTGCTCTTTGGGTGGAATTTGCGCTAAAAGATTGTGCGGAATTTGTCGGATTTATGATACTTGGTGTGATGATAATCACCATTTCTTTGGTGAGTTGCGTGTTTTTGTTGTAGCTAAAGAGGTATTTTAGAAGCGGAATATCGCCTAGTATTGGCAGTTTTTTGGTTTGTTTGATTTGAGTTTTGTCAATCAAGCCTCCCAAAACGATTTTTTGCCCATTTTCTAACGCGACAAGAGAGGAAAGTTGTTTTGTGGATAGATTTGGCGGGGAAGAAAGCGCGGTGGTTTGGCTTTCTACTGCATTGTCTTTGGTTTTGGTGATGGAGGGATTTATCTTTAAAATCACGCGGTTATTTTCAATGCTGGGCGTGACATCAAGCAAAATCCCCGCAAAAACTGAAGGGAAAGATTCTGCTGCATTTTGGATAGAAGTACCTTGCGTGGTAGTCTGAAAAGTCGTGCTTTGCTGGTAGCGCAGGACAGAGCCTACACTGATGATTGCTGGTTGATTATTGAGTGTGAGCACACGCGGATTTGAGAGCGATTCTACCTTGCCATAAGTTTGCAAAAATTCCACAATGCGCTCAATACTCACGCCTTGCGAAAAAACATTGATACCATAGGAATTTCCCGCACTTCCTAGCACCAAAGAGCTTGCATTCTCGCTATCAAGTGGTGTAGTCGCAAAGCTAAAAAGCCCAAAAAACTGCTCCCAATCCACGCCGTTTGTCTGCACATTACTATGCTCGATATTAAAAATATTGACATCAATAAGCACTTGAGAATGGATTTTTTGCTTCAATGTCTGGAGATAGTGTTCCACGCGCTCAATTTGATTTTTGCTCCCTGTGATTGTGAGGAGTCCCGCACCCTTATTGATAATAATATCCTTGCGGTTAAAATCTTTAGTGTTTTGAGAATCTGGCAAATACCAATCACCCGGGCGGTAGGCGATATTATAAATTTCATTCTCCAGCTCACCCCAAAAATCCATTTCATCGATTGAATAGATTTTCGTCCCACTTTTGCCATTGCCTAGCGTGTGACTTGCGGCTTTATTGAGCGCCATTTTATGCGCTTGTGAGTTGTCCTCCCAGCCAAATGCGCCCATTCCTGTGGTGTAGGGATTTTGATTGAAGAGCAGGGAGCCTTGAGAATCTTGTGAGAAAAATACATCTGTATTGCTTGAACCCACGCGTGCAGTGGAAATATAGTTGATGCTAAAGGTTTTTGTTTGCAAAGTAGAGACATATAAAATATTTTCTTTCAGGTCATAATGCAAATCATTTTGCGCAAACACCACTTCTAGCGCATTTTGCAAGGGTGCTTGTTGGAGGCGGATTTGTAGTTTTTTAGAATCTAAATGCTTTTTAGAATCTTGCAAATACACAAGGCTCATCTTGCATTCTCGCGCGATTTCTTCAAGGATTTGTGAGGGAAGCGCATAGGCGTTAAGCGTGATATTTTCACAAGTAAAAAGAGGCGAGCAAAGAAGTAGCACCTGCGAAGTGTAGTTGAAAAAAAATTTATTTTTAAACATTTTCCTTCCTTAAGTGATTGTGAGGTTTTGTGAAATAACTCTGTTTAAGAATCTCGTAAATACAGCCTCTCAGTCTTTTTGCCTCTTTTAAGTAAAACAGAATCTTGCGTGATTTCAAGCAGTGTGAAGTCCTTGTGCGCGCCTATTTCATACCAGATTCCATCAATAAGTGCTTTTTTGTTAATAATAGCTTCTAAATGCAAAGGCTCTAGTTTCTTGCTCTGTGGCTTTGTGGGTGGTTGAAGTGGCGGGATAAAGGGGTTGTGAATATGTTGCGCGGAATGAGGCTTTGGGGAGAAATTTTTTAAAAGTTCTTGCCTTGTTTGCGCGCAATTTGTATCGCAAGGGATTTGTGCGTTTGCTAGGTAAAGTGATGTGAAAAGCGCGATTTGTGGAAATTTCATTGTGGCAATCGCATATCTTGAAGTAGAGTTTCAAAAGCGATGTGTCCCTCATTTGTGGATTCTAAATGCAAAAAATCTAGGCTTATAAACTGCGCGCGCAAAGATTCTAGCTTATTGATAAATTCTACAACACGTGCAAATTCCCCACTGCCTTTAAGCGTGATAATATGCAAGCCATCATCACTAAGCTTAATTTCATAAATCTGCAAATCCTGCATAAAAACCAAAACAGAATTTAGATTTTCAAAAATCCCAATATGCGCGATTTGAGACATAAGCGCTTGTAAAAGAGCGTTTGCAGAGTGAAGGTTGTTAAGATTTTCTTGCGTGGCGTTTAGATTTGCGCTTTGGGAAAGTTCAAAATCACGCTCTTGGTTTGCGTTTTGCAAAAGCTGGTGATGAAGCATTTGAGAATCTCGCAATTGCGCACGTAATGGGCTAATTACAAATGAAAAGCTTAGGAAAAATGTGATAAGTATAAGGCAGATAAAAAGTAGGAGTTTTTCGCGTGGCTGGAGCTTGCGGGAGAATTTCATAATGTTGTGCGCGCGTGTTGGGATTTGACTTGAGAATCTAGCGCGCTAGATTCCGTGCTAAAATCTTTTTTTACGAGAAGTAAAATTTCAGCATTTGCAATAGTGTCTTTGTAATCTATGCGCGAGAGCGTGGCTTGAGTATGCGCAGAAGAGAGGGATTTTAGAAGTTTTGTAATATCGGTGTGTGCCTTTGCATTTGCTTGCATTTTAAGCGCTAGCATTTTTTCACCCCTTGCGATGCTAAAGGTGTCAATCCACACGCCCTGTTTTTGCAAATGCTCAAAAACATCACGCGTAATGGATTCTAAATGTGGCGCGAAAAGGTTTGGGATAAATGCGCTTTTGTAAGCAAGCTCTTTGTTTTGTTGTAGTGTCGTATTAAGCGTGTTTTGCAGTTCTTGCAAAGTAGAATTGAGGGTAGAATCATTTGTGCGTGCGAAGAGATTTTCATTTTGCAAGGAGTTGATAGTGTTTTGCAGAGAATTGAGCGTAAAGAAAAGCATAAGCGGATACGCAACACATATTCCAAAACAAAGAGTTATGAGGCTTTTGCGCGCAAATGAAAACTCTGCTGGGGCAAAGATTCCAAAATTTGAGCGCAAAAAATAATGCGTGTTTTTGAGCCTGCAAAGATACTCTTTAAATTCGGCAACTATGCTAAAAGGGAGATTGTAAGGGGTTTTGGTGCAAAGCTTTTCCACACAAAAAGGCAAAATAAGCTCTTGCAGAGAATCTAGCGCATAAAATTCCGCCTCACCAAAAAGTTGCTTGAGTGCCTCATATTTTTGCTCCGCCTCGCTTTGTCTGCATTCTTGCGTGCTTAAAAGCTTGCCATTTTGCACCACGCATAAAATCCCAAACGCGCCCACATACACAAACGCATTTTGCAGAATTTCACCTAAAAGCACAATATCCGCGCTCACAACTTCAAATTTTTGAGAATCTTTGCTCAAAAATGTAGGCAAAAAATACGCTTCGCATTCATAGAGATTCTCATCATAAAGGTGCTGATGTAGGGAAAAATAAAGCTTGTATTCATAATTTGCGTGCAATAAATTCCTAGCTCTCGCTTCTGCGAAAAGCGTATTACAAAGTGTGGGATTTGTGTCTTGAGAATCTAAAAAGTCTTGCAAAGAGGAATTTTTAGGAAGTGGCATTTCAAGGCGTAAGCGCGATATATCTCTAAAGCTTGCAATGGCGATATTTTTGTATTTTCGCGGTAGATTCTCTATCTTTTGTTCATATTGCGTATGCTGATAAAGGATATGTAAAACGCGCGCCATTTACTTACCTTTAGGAGTTGGTTTCTGCTTTTGCCTAGAGAAACCCTCTCCAAAATTAAAGCTTTAAGTTAAGATTCTAAAGCTGTAAGCTTGCTACAAAAACTTATTTCGAAGCAAACTTTAAATTTAAATAATAGTTTTCAAATTTAGGGGCGAAGTCTATAACTCTTAAACTTAAAACAAAATTAGCCATACCCCTTCCTTTAAAAAAAATACTTTCAAGTTTAAGCTAGAAATAAAATCCGCCTTGCTTTGCCACATTTAGCCAAATATTAAGCGCAAAAACGCAATAATTGCGCGCAAAAATTTAAATAACGCGCAAAAGGAGCTTGCAAATGAGTGTGTATGCGGAGCTATTTTCCTCGCTTGGCGGGATTTTGAGTAATGTCAATGTGATTTTTTATCTCTTGGCGTATGTGCTTGGGGGTATTCCTTTTGGGCTGGTGCTTGCAAAGCTTTTTTATAAAATTGATATTCGTTTGATTGGCTCTGGGAGCATAGGTGCGACAAATGTCTATCGTGCGGTCAAAGAGATTAATCCAAAAAGTGCGAAGATTTTAGGTGCGGTGGTGATTGTGCTTGATGCGTGCAAGGGGACGATTATGATTGCGCTTGCAAAGGTCTTTGGGCTTGGGTTTGAGGCGCAGTGGTTTATTGCGTTGCTTTGTGTTTTGGGGCATTGTTATAGTCCATTTTTGGGCTTTAAGGGTGGCAAGGGTGTTTCGACTGCTATTGGTTCGACAATTTTGCTTATCCCTATTGAGGGTGCGCTCGGACTTGTGGTGTGGGGCGTGGTTGGCAAAGTGTTTAAAATCTCATCACTTTCTTCCTTGCTTGGCGTGCTAAGCGGGATTATGCTAACTTTTATCGTGCCTCATATTTTGCCATTGCCAGATTCTATAAATATCCTTTCACAAGTGCATACACACATACCTGTGGTGCTTATAGGGTTACTTATCCTTTATACACATATCCCAAATATCAAAAAGCTTCTAAGCGGACAGGAAAGCAAGGTACTTTAGGTTTTGTGGGGGATTTAGGGCGTGGATTTTTATAAAATTTCACATAATATACAAAACACAAAAGAGTTTAAAAAAGAAGGCACACTTTTATGCCTTGAGGTTGAGAATCTGCGCTTGCAGGCAATCATTGGCATACTTGACCTTGAACGTATCACTCCACAAACGTTGCTTATTGATGCAAAAATTTTTTATTATTATAATGGTGAGTTTCTTGATTACGTGCGCATTGTGGAGTTTATCAAAAATGACTTGGTGAGCCAAAAATATGGCTTGGTTGAGGAATTGCTACTTTCATTAAGCGCAAAGCTAAAGGCAGAATTTAGCGAAATCCACAAACTCCACCTTTGTGCCAAAAAGCCCGATATTTTAGAATCTTGTATCGTGGGCGCAAGCTTGTGGAAAGAGTTTTGCTAAGAGTTTATGGTAAAAATTTATGGCATTTTGCAGAAATAATTTTACTTCGCCTCTGTTACTTCGTGCGTTTTAATTTAGCAGAGATTCTTAAAAAAAGTGCGCATTCAGAGCCTTAGCGCACTTTCTCATAAATGTATGGCACAGAGTTAATGCCTGCTTGCATTACCTTGTGATTGATATTCATCACGTCTGAAACATCAAGATTCTCATACTTTTTGGGGAGTTTGTAGTCTCTTTTATACACTTCTTGCAAAAAGGCGATTTTCTCATCATTGCTCTTAAACTCACCTACGCGCTCTTTGAGCATTGCCGCCTTTAGTACAGAATCCGCACCCAAAAATCCCACAGGTAACACATACACGCTAGAATCCTGCGTGAGTTTTTTAAGCCCTAGCATTTCGCGCTGACACGAGGGGCAATTTACATCAGCCACGATGTACACAATTTTATTGCTCTTATTTTGGGAATCTAGCACGATAAAATCACTCGTTTTCAAACTTGCAAAAAGATTTGCAATCGCTTCATTTGCAGGCTTTTGCGTGGCATTTTGTGTTTGTTTGATAGTATTTGAGATATTGATTGTGTCGTTATCATTAGTTGCAAAAAACACATTGCTCGCACCTAGCACCGCCTCGCCATCGCTACTTACAAAAAGTGGCACTTGCAAATCGCCTGCTTTTATGACGACAAATTTCACTTTATCCGTGCTTTGCAAATCTTCGATTTTTAGCACCTTGATTTGCTGAGAGGTTTTTTGCGTTAAAAGCTTTGTAATCTTTTGCTCCAAATCATTATCCGCGCTAAAGGCATTCACGCACCCGATACAACAAAACGCGAACAAAAATCTCATAATTTTTTGGGATTTCATAGCTTATTTCCTTTTTGGATTCTATAATTTTAGGCTTGCAATTGTAATTCTTTTTAGCAAACAATAAAGCACATATAAGGAAGCGTCAAGTAAATGTATATTCACGCAGATTCTCTCTATCCGTGCGTATTTTCAAAGCCACAAAAAGCAAAAAGCAAAAAGCAAAATTTCGTGCTTTTGGGCATTGGTGGGAATAAGCCAAAAACATTGCACGCTTTTTTTTACCTCTTTAAAAAACTTCGTGCGCACCCAAAAATCCGCACGATTCAAAGCTCGCCGATTCTGCATAATCCTGCCTTTGGTTACATAAAGCAAGCGGATTTTGAAAACGCGTTACTTGCATTAGATACGAGTTTAAATCTCAATGAAATCTATGCACTTATTTTTTATTTAGAGCGCATTTTTGGACGAGGGCGCGTGAGGGCGTTTAAAAACGCACCTAGAATCTTGGATATTGATATCATCTTTTATAACAAAGTGATTTTAAAGCGAGCTTATCTTACAATTCCGCACAAAAATTGGAAAGAACGCATAAGCGTGTGTATTCCAATGAGTTTTTTAGATATTTCAGTGATAAAAGGCGTGTAAATGGCAAAAAAACTCCATACTTTTGCAGGCGAGACTGCCGCGCATGCGATGCAAAAGGCAAAAGATGCGTATGGTGAGAACCTCCTTATTGTAGAGACAAAAGAAATTAGAAAGCGTACTTTCACCCAGCCCGGACTTTATGAACTTGTCGTGGAAGTAGAGGGCGAGGATACTACAAATGTTAAAAATCAAAATGATGAGCAAATTTCACCAAATAAATTACAACAAAAAATCGATGAAATCGCCCTAAAAGAGCTTGCTAAAAAGAGATTGCAAAAAAATAATCCCGGTGTAAGTTTGCAAATAAGCGATGTGGCACAGATTAAAAGTATGGTGGGTGAGGTGGCAAATATCGTGCAAAATGACTTGCATATCCCGCCGCAAAAGCCACGCGTTGCGCCTAAAAAAGTTATCACGCCTGCAAACCCTTACAGAAGCGCCATTGCAGAATCCACCACAGAATCAAGTATCAATCAAAAAGAACTTGATTCTAAGATTGAGGATATGCAGAGAATGCGCATTAACCAAACGCAGGCTGAGCGTGCGGAATTGCGTGAAATCCGCCAAGAGCTGGATAAAATCAATGACAAAATGAAAATTATCCAAAATATGTTTTGGGAAGAGCGCGCACCCGAAGGGCTTTCTATCCCGCAAGAATTTGCTGAAATCTATCGCCTTGCTAAAGCAAGTGGTATGAATAAGGAGCATTTAGATTCTATTATGCGCCTAAGTTTAGAACTTATGCCTTTAAGAATGCGCGAAAACTCCGTGACAATCAAGCGTTATTTTAGAGAAGTGTTGCGTAAGATGATTTTTTGTCGTTCCGAGAATCTGCCTTTGGGGCAAAAAAAGATTCTTATGCTTGTGGGTCCCACAGGTGTTGGGAAAACGACAACTTTAGCAAAGCTTGCTGCGCGTTATAGCATTATGCTAGAAAAGCGCCATAAGGTTGGGATTATCACCCTTGATACCTATCGGCTCGCAGCAGTAGATCAGCTTATGGCGTATGCGCGTATGATGCGTCTAAGCATTGATACGGTAGTAGAGCCTGATGAATTTGGTAAAGCCATAGATTCTCTGCGCCATTGTGATGTGATTTTGATTGATACAGCCGGACATTCACAGCACGATAGGCAAAAACTAGAGGCATTAAAAAGCTATGTGGATAATGACTATAAAATCGATGTCTCGCTCGTGCTTGCGCTCAATGCCAAATACGAGGACTTGCGCGATACTTACAATGCCTTTGGCGGTATGCTTGATATTGATACGATTATTTTTAGCAAGCTTGATGAGTCAAAGAGTTTTGGGAATATGTTTTCGCTCATTTATGAGACAAAAAAGCCAATTAGCTACCTTTCAATAGGGCAGAGTGTGCCAAATGATTTGATTTTAGCGACAAATGATTATTTGGTAGATTGTTTGCTTGATGGATTTAAAAAGCCAGAGGAAAAAGGGCTGCTCTAAAAAAGTCATCTAAGGAAAATTATGCCAAAGCCTCCAAAACACCAAGCTGCCGAGCTTGAAACACTTTTTCAAAAAAACAATAAGCGCAATTTCTCACAAACGCGCTTTATTGCTATCACAAGCGGTAAAGGAGGCGTGGGGAAGTCAAGCATTAGTGCAAATCTCTCTTACGCGCTGTGGAAGCTAGGTAAAAGAGTCGCGGTTTTTGATGCGGATATTGGCTTGGCAAATTTAGATTTAATCTTTGGCGTGAAAACAAAATACAATATTTTGCACGCGCTTAAGGGCGAGGTAAATTTTAGCGAAGTATTGCACACGATAGAATCTGGATTGTATCTTGTGCCCGGTGAAAGTGGCGAGGAGATTCTCAAATATGCCAACAGCGGGGTTTTTGAACGTTTTTTAGAGGATTGCAATATTTTGCAAGACTTGGATTATATGATTATCGATACAGGTGCGGGCATTGGCGGGGTGACGCAGAGTTTTTTAGAAGCAAGTGATATGCTTGTGGTGGTTACAATGCGCGATCCTTCCGCGCTCACAGACGCATACGCGACAATTAAGCTTAACGCAAAAAGCAAAGATGACATTGCCCTTATTGTCAATATGGCACAAAATGCCAAAGAAGCGCGCGCGACTTATGAGCGCATTAATGGCGTAGCGAAAGAAAAAATTACAAATTTGCGCTTGCATTATTTAGGCTATTTAACCCAAAGCGCGACAATCTCAAAAGCCACGCGCGCCAGAGAGCTTTTTTATAAAGCAGAGCCACTAAGCCCTTCAAAATTGCAAATTGATAGCATTGTTAGGCATTTACTTAATTTAGAATCTAAACTTTTTGCATCAAATGCCTCGCGCATTATGGAACAAAATATGCTTTCAGAATCCCAAAGCGCGTTTGGCTCTTTTTTTAGGCGAATGTTGGGCTATCTGTAGGATTTGCTAACACCATAATAAAGAGGATTGCAGAAAGGAATGAAACCTGATAATTATATGAGCTTTAGCATTGTTGCTGGGTTTTTTATTGGGCTGGCATTTTCTATTGTGAAGTTTGATGAGCCCGCATTTATGGTGATTTGGACGATTATTACAACAATTGGGATTTATCTCATTGTGGCAATGTCAGTCGCGCTGTATTTTTGGTTTTTGGACCACGAGAAATCAAGGGTGAAAAAAGATAAATTAGAAAAAAACCTCGAATACTATCGCTTAGAATTTGATAGGCGTGAGAAAGAAGCGGCAAAGATTAGCACTTTCTTAAAAAGCATAGAATCCGACCAAGAAGAAGAGAGTGCAAGTGCATAAAGGAGCGGTAGTGGAACAAAATGCATATAAACAAAATATCAAATATGCTCAAGATGAGCTAGCTACGCAATATCTCCCTGCTGTTAAGGCGATGGCATTTCGCCTGAAAGAGCGCCTGCCAAGCTCTATTGATGTGATGGATTTGGTTTCTATCGGCGCAGAGGAGCTAGTCAAGCTCTCGCGTCGCTACGATAGCTCGATTAATGACTCTTTTTGGGGCTATGCCAAAACGCGCGTAAATGGCGCAATGCTTGATTATTTGCGTAGCCTTGATGTGCTTTCGCGCTCAAATAGAAAGCTTGTCAAAAACATAGATTCTGAAATTTCAAAATATTTCAATGAGTATGAAAGCGAGCCAAGCGATGAGTATCTCGCAAAAGTGCTTAATGAGGATATACAAAAAATAAAAGAAGCACGCGTGGCAAGCGATATTTACGCACTTGTGCCAATTGATGAGCAGTATAATACCATTGTTGGTGATACAATTTTAGAGGATTTAGCCCAAGAAGAGCTTATTGAAATTATCTCAAAAATCCTTAGCAAACTAAGTCAGCGCGAGCAAATGATAATCCAGCTGTATTATTTTGAAGAATTAAGCTTGAAAGAAATTAGTGAGATTCTGGGTATTACGGAATCTCGCATTTCTCAAATCGCAAAAGAAGTGATTAAAAAAATCCGCACAGGACTAGGGGAAGGCAGTGGCTGATATTCTAAGTCAAGAGGAGATTGACGCGCTACTTGAGGTAGCCGATGAGGGTGCGGACGCCGAAGCGCTAGAGAAAGAAGATGTCCTCCATCAAAAAACGGTTACACTTTATGACTTTAAACGCCCAAATCGCGTTAGCAAGGAGCAATTGCGCGCATTTAAAAGTATCCACGACAAAATGACGCGTTCGCTTTCTTCGCAGATTTCAGCGGTGATGCGCTCAATTGTTGAGATTCAGCTTCATAGCGTGGAGCAGATGACTTATGGGGAATTCCTGATGAGTTTGCCAAGTCCTACGAGCTTCAATGTTTTTTCAATGAAACCACTTGAAGGCAGTGGTGTGCTTGAGATCAATCCTAGTATCGCGTTTCCGATGATTGATAGGCTTTTAGGTGGGAAGGGCGATCCGTATGAGAGCTCGCGGGAATTTAGCGATATAGAGTTGAATTTGCTTGATACCATTTTGCGCCAAATGATGCAAAATCTCAAAGAGGCGTGGAGTTCTGTGGCAGAAATTTACCCAAGCATTGATGCTAAAGAATCTAGCCCAAATGTCGTGCAAATCGTGGCGCAAAATGAAATTGTCATTATGGTAGTGATGGAGATAATTATTGGGCATAGTAGCGGAATGATGAATATTTGCTATCCTGTGATTGCACTAGAATCTGTGCTTTCACGCCTTGCGACAAGAGATTTGATGCTAAGTGATACAAGCTCGAAAAAATCGCGCAATAAAGAATTGCAAGCGTTAATCGCTGGGGCGAATGTGGTTGTTTCAGCCTATATTGGCGATACGACAATCACATTAAAAGAATTGCTTGATTTAGAAGTGGGAAATATCGTGCGTCTGGATAGGGTGGCAGATGATAGCGTGGTGGTAACAATTGATGAGAGGGAAAAATATATTGCCACTATCGGATTGCAACGTTATCGCAAAAGCATACAGATTAAGGAAATGATTGTTACCGAAAAAGACCAAGTCAAAGAAGTGCTTGAAGTGCTTGAAGCGCAGAGAAAAAATCGCGTCATTGATGTTGGACAAGAAGAAAGCGAGTAAAAATTATGAAAAGATTCATTGATTTAATCATCACTGAAAGTATCACCACCATTGAAGGCTTGATGGGGAAAACTGCAAGTATCACGCACACACGCGATGATAATGTGAGCCTAGAATCCCTGCCTAGCTCCTATGCTATCGCCACGCTTGAAGTAAGTGGCGAAGGAAGCGGGATAATTGCTATTGTAGTGCCCTCAGTTATGGGAAGCGCGCTATCAGATATGATGCTAGGGGGTGATGGTGCGTCAAAAGATACGCTTGATAGCGATGATTTGGACGCGTTAAAAGAGATTATCTCAAATGTTTTTGGCGCAATTTCTACAAATTTGAGCTCACAAAAAGACTTACCAAGGCTTAGTTTCAAATGCACAAATATCGAGTTTGTCTCGCAAAGTATGGATTTAAGCAAGTTTCAAAAGGCATATATTTTTAGTTTTAATCTAGATTCTATCCATTCAGATTTTCTTTTGCTTTCTTCGGAATCTTTTGTCAAGCTTTTTGACGTACCACAGCCTAGTGCCCAAAACATGCAAAATACAGAATCCGCACCCGCGCTAAGTCCGACAGAATTTAAAAATATCAATATGATTTTAGATGTGCGCTTAAATGTGCGCGTGCGTATCGGGCAAAAGCGTATGCTTTTAAAAGATGTTATTTCGATGGATATAGGAAGTGTGATTGAGCTTAACCAGCTCGCAAACGACCCACTTGATATACTTGTCGATGATAAGGTGATTGCGCGCGGGGAAGTGGTGATTGTCGATGGGAACTTTGGAATCCAAATCACAGATATAGGCTCGCGCAAAGAGCGCTTAGAGCAACTTCGAGGAAGTTAAATAGAAATTTTATGCCACATTTTTATGCTACAAAATCTTTAGATTCTGAAATCTTGCCCTTTCAAAGCGGGGAGTTTGAATTTCTCCTTTGCGCTACAAACTGCCTTTTTGAAGAAAGCTCGCTTGTTTTGGTGCGCTACAAAAACAAAGAGGAATTTTTTATCAGAATCTTATCCAAACAAAAAGACACATTAAAAAGAAAAGACGCGTTGAAGCAAAAGGATACACCCTCTTGCGCGCGCTATTTGTATAAATGCCACAAATATGCTACTCCAACGCCCATTGGCATTGCAAAAGATGCCCTGCAAATCCTTAGTGTAAAGTTAGATTCTACAATTTCGCATAATCTCTCGCCAAACACACCCGCACAAAGCACACAAAGTGAGTTTTTGCTTACACCCCAGCAAGTTTTCGCCTTTTTGCAAGATTCTAAAAATGTAGAAAATCTAAGCCTTGAAATTGGCTTTGGCAGTGGCAGACATTTGCTAAATCTCGCTACAAATGCGCAAAAAGAAAAAAGCAACGCGCGCTTTTTGGGGCTTGAGATTTATAAGCCCGCCATTGAGCAAGCCCTGCGTCAAATAAAACTTCTCAATTTAGAGAATCTCTATATTTCAAATCTCGATGTGCGTCTGCTTTTGGAGCTTATGCCACAAGATTCTTTAAGTGTTATTTACTTGCATTTCCCTGTGCCGTGGGGTAAAAAACCTCATCGCCGTGTTTTTAGTAAAACCTTCTTGCATCACGCACTGCGGGCGCTAAAAATGGGTGGATTCTTACATTTACGCACTGATGATGAGGGGTATTTTGAAGATTCTTTGAATATTCTAAAAAGCACGCATACCAAATATCGTGTGGAAAAAAATGCAAGCCTTAGTGTGGTGAGTAAATATGAAGCGCGCTGGCGAAGGCAGCAAAAAGATATTTATGATGTTTTTGTGTATAAAAATGTGCTAAGTCAAACGCCCGCGCAAACAAGTGGGGATTTTCACTTCACCAAAGCCCAACAAAGTGTGTTTTACAAAAAAGCGCAATTTTTTGCAAAAAATCCACAAAATTTACCAAAAGTGTTAAAAAAGGATTGCTTTTTGCATATTAATAGCATATACAAAAACAAAGATTGTTTTATTGTGAGTGTGAGTTTTGGGGATTTTTACCAACCTCAAAATAGTTTTGTTTTGATTCAAAATCACACAGCGCGCTATGTTGGCAAGGATTTGCTCCCTACAAATGCCGCGTTGAACGCACATAAGCTGCTTTGTGAAATCCTAACTTCAAAGGAAGAATTGTGAGCACAATCATAGAAGCAAAGAATCTGAACTTGGGCTACAAAAATGATGAAAATGTCATAAAAAATGCAAGTTTTAGTATTAATGCAAAAGAATTTGTTTTCATCACCGGGGCGAGTGGTAGCGGGAAAAGCACGATTTTAAGCTCGCTTTATGGGCATTTGCCTGTCAAAGGTGGCTCGTTAGAGGTCTATGGTATCAATATGCCTCGCGCTTCAAAGGCAAGGATTCACTATTTGCGCCAAAATATAGGCATTGTCTTTCAGGACTATAAACTTGTGAAAGAATGGAATATCGAAAAAAATGTTATGCTTCCTATGGTGATAAATGGCTATAAGAAAGAAATTTGTAAATCTCAAGTTGAGCGCCTTTTGGTGCATATCAAGCTTTCGCATAAGGCAAATAAATTCCCCTTAGAGCTTAGTGGTGGGGAACAGCAACGCGTAGCAATGGCGCGCGCACTCGCGCATAATCCTGCTATTATCCTAGCAGATGAGCCAACAGGGAATCTTGATGATTACTCAAGCGAGCTTATTTGGGGGCTTTTAAAAGGCGTGAATGAACAGCTTGGCATAACCGTGGTTGTAGTGACGCACCGCCTGCCAGAGCGCTTAAATGTTAATTACAGACGCTTACACATTGAAGAAGGGGTAGTATATGAATTCTCTTAAAAGACATCTTGCCTTAATCATTCCATTGCTCGCGCTACTTTTTGGGTTGGAGAGCATTTTACTTGTCAATCGCGCAATTGCCACACACGAGCAAAAACTCGCAGAGAGCTATTCTATCGTTATTGCTTCAAAAGAAGTGCTTACCTTACAAAAAGTGCAAAGCTTTATACGAGAAGCAAGTGAGCTTACGCCAACGGCTACAGATTCTCTAATGAATGATTTACGCAAAGATCTTAGCAAAGAAAGCGTGGAATCTATCCAAAAAGAATTGCCCTATTTTTATAAACTGCGCCTATCCGTTTTCCCAGACCAAGAGCGTTTGGATAAAATCCGCTCGACTTTGCTTAAGCTTAATGGCGTGCTAAAGGTTGAAGCCTTTGTGAAATCGCATTCTCAAGTGTATAAACTTTTGCTTATTATCAAAGGCTCGGTGGTGATTTTCTCTGTGCTCATTGCGCTTTTAAGTGCGCTTTTAATGGTGAAGCAAATTGAGGTGTGGAAATTTGAGCATAGTGAAAGAATGGAGATTATGAGCTTTTTAGGCGCGCCTTCTTGGATGCGTAATAGCATACTTTTTAAGCTTGCGATTATAGATTCTTTTGTCGCCACAGCACTAAGTGTTATCGCGCTACTTTATTTCAAAGACAGCGCGCTTGCCCTAAATATCGCCGAAGCGCTAGAAGTGACTTCAGAGATTGTGAAAGTGTGGAGTGATTTATTTGTTTTACTTTTCTCTTCTATTGTGATTTCGCTTGTATCTGTGGCATTTGTGATTTTAAAGCAAAAAGATTTGTAATGCGCGCTTTTAGTAGGCTTTTTTTCTGTGTTTTTTTTGCGACAAATGTTTTTGCAAATATCGAGCAAGACATTTCACTAAACACCCAAAAGCTTGCGCAAAACAACAAGGAAAAAACCCAACTTAGCCAAAAGCTAGAAGTACTTGGAAAAAATATTCAAGCTAAAAATAATGAGGTGATAAGGCTAGATTCTCAAATTGAAAGCTTGCAGAAAGAAATTAACCAAAATAAAAATAAATATTCCGCACAAGAGCAAGCCTTGCAGGAAAATCAAAAGCGCCACAAACAGCTTTTAGAGCGACAAAGTGCGCTAGAAAATGAGATTCTTACACTTTTTTCACAAGGGCTGGCATTTTATATGCTTAGCGAACATATAGAATCCCCCGAAGATGTGCTTTCCCGCGAGGCATATATGATACTTTTTGCTAACACAAAAAAGCGCATAAAAACGCTCAATACGCAAAAACAAAAATTAAGCAATGATATTATTGCGGTTTCAAAAAATATCACGCAGATTCAAAACTCAATCGATGAAAGCACGAAGAAAAAAAATGAGCTAGAATCTGCTAAGACGAAGCAAGAGCAGGTCCTTCTTTCCATGCAAGGCGAGCTAAAAATTTATAATCAAAAATTACAAGAAATCAACAATGAGCGCAAGAATCTAGATTCTATTTTAAACAATCTCAAAATCACACAAGCACAGAATCAGAAAAAAATCGAGGAAAAAATCAAAAAAGAAGAAGAGGATAATGCCAAAAAGCCACAACAAAAGCGCACAATCACTGCGGATAAAAATATAAAAATCGCTTCAAGCGCGTATAAAGATATTTCTACTATCGCTTATAAAGGTGCAAAGACTATCGCGCCGCTAGATTCTTTTATGGTGGAGCAGAAGTTTGGTCCGACATTTGACCCGGTGTATAAGATGAAATTTTTTTATGAAAATGTGATTCTTGTGCCAAAAAAGAGAAATGCTGATGTTAAAAGCGTGTTGGACGGCAGGATTGTCTTTGCAAAAGAAAATCCTGTGATTAAAAAAGTCATCATTATTGAGCATACAAATTCGCTCTACACCGTATATGCGTATTTGGATAAGATTTCTGCGACAATCAAACCCGGTGTGCATATCAAAAAGGGTTACATTATAGGAAAAGTCAATGAAAAGCTAAGTTTTGAAGTAACCCAAAAAGACAAGCATATCGATCCACTTCAGCTTATTAAAGTTAATTAAGAGATTTTAAAAAAGTTTTATTTAGTCGATACTGCACGCTACAATCCTTTTAGTTTAAGTTTCAAGGAGGAAGCTAGAGATGAGTATTGTTACAAATGATTTACAGGTGGCACAGCATCGTCTTGTTGATATGGTTAAATCTATGCCGCAGGTTTCAAATAAAGAGGCGCAAAAACTACAAAGTGCGCAAGAAATTGTAGATGATCAATCAGCCAAAGAAAGCAAAAAACAGCTAGAAAATGAGCTAGTCGAGCTAAGCAAAAAGCTCAATGACGAAATGAAGCGCATTGGCACGAGCATCAGCTTTGCGTATAATGAAACTTTGCCCGGGCTTACGGTTACGGTGAAGGAATATGGCGGGGAAAAGATTATCCGTGAAATTCCTAGTCAGGAGGCGATTGAGCTTATGAAGCGTATGCGGGAAGTAGTTGGCGTTATCTTTGATAAAAAAGGTTAGGCAAGATTCTTAAAATAATTCTTTATTAAAGAAGGCATACAAAGATGGCACTAGGAAAACTTAGCTCTCTAGGCATTGGGAGCAATGTTCTTAACTACGACACGATTGAAAAATTGCGCAAAGCTGATGAGGCTTCACAAATCAAGCCACTTGAAAAAAAGATGGAAAAAAACCTCGAAAAGCAAACCGAGCTTGTGGAGCTTACAAGCGCTGTGCGAGAAATCAAATCTTACACAAGCAAGCTCGCAGATTATTCTACTTATTTGGGACGTTCAAGCAATGTCGTAGGAGATGCGCTCAAAGCCACAATCACTGCTGGCGTGCCGGTGCAAGATATTAAGCTTGATATAGAATCCATCGCAAAATCTGATATAAACGAAGTTGGCGCGAAGTTTGCGGAAAGAGATTCTGTCTTTACACAAAAAGACGCAACGCTTAATTTTTTCACAAAAGGCAAGTTTTACGAGATTGAGATAAAAGCGGGAATGGCACTTGATGAGGTCGCTCAGCTTATCACTGATAAGACGGGTGGCGAAGTGATTGGCACGGTTATGAAAACCGGTGGGAGCAATCCCTATCAACTAATGATAAACTCCGGAGAAACCGGCGAATCAAATAGAATCTACTTTGGCGCACTCATCAATGGCGATACAATCAAAAAAGGCGCGCTAGATATTAAAGATGATGACTTTAGCATAACGCTTGCCACAGCAAAAGGTGTGAGCAAAACACTAAATATCAGCCTAAAAACCGGCACAGATTCTAAAACAAGCGATAACGCAGTCGCGCTCAAAGAAGCGATACTCAAAGCCATAGAGGCAGATTCTGATTTTGAAGGTTTGCTAGAAAATGGGGATATTAATATCGGGCTTGGGGCAAAGGGAGATTCTCTTATCATCAACGACAGGAGGGGGAATGAAGTCCAAGTAGGTGGCGCAAAAGCGAGGGAGCTAGGCTTTAAATCTACAACAAGCAAGGATAATCTTGAAAATAAAGATTTAGTCACCACAAAACCCATTCAAGCAGGTTTGCTAAAAGGCACAATTACTATTGGTTCTGTCCCACTTGATCTCGCAACGATTACAAAGAAAAATAACACCTCTTATGATAATGCCAAGGCTATTGCAGCAGCGATTGATAATATCGCAGGATTGCATTCAAGTGCAACGCAAGATGGCAAGGTGATTATCAACTCTGATACAGGTGAAGTCTCTATTGTGCCAGCAAATGACAGCGCGAGCAAAGAGATGCTAGAATCTTGGGGCGTGAGCAGTGGCTCAAGTATGGATTATATTAAGACGCAAAGCGATCTTTTTAAGATTAAAAATATACAATCCGCGCAAGATGCGGAGTTTAGCTACAACGGCATTAAAATGCGCCGTCCAAGCAATAATGTTGATGATGTGGCAAGTGGGATTACGCTTGAGTTACTTTCTACCACAGAGCCGGGCAAGCCAGCGATTGTTAATGTTACGCGCGATGATGAGGCGATTATTGAAAGCCTTACAAAATTTGTAGAATCTTACAATGCGCTTAGTATGAAAGTCGATGAACTTACACGTTTTGATGAAGATTCTAAAATCGCGGGTGTGTTTAATGGCGATAGTGATGTGCGTATGATACGTCCAACGCTTAATAAGATTTTTTCCTACACGATGGGTGCGGGGATTGAGCGACAATCGCTTGTCAAATATGGTATAAGTATCAATGAAAAGGGCGTTATGTCGCTTGATACCTCGACTTTACGCAATGCGCTAAATAGCGACCCAGAGGGCGCAAAAGAGTTTTTTCAAGGCAAAATAACGACAAGGGAATTTCGAGAAATTGAAGTTGATGGCGTTTTTAAAATGCTTGATAAAGAACTTGCAAAATTGGTCGATGGTAGCAACTCAAGATTGAAATTGCTCGAAGAAAGTCTTACGAGAGAAGATAAAAAACTCAAGGAAGATAGAAATAAGGCAAATGCTATGCTTGATACGCGTTATGACTTGATGGCGCAACGTTTTGTGGCTTATGACGGGCAGATTTCAAGAACAAATAATTCTTTCAATAGCGTGCAGATGATGATTGATCAATCTGTGGCAAATAACAAAAAATAAGGGGACACAATGAGAAGCACCAACGCCTACAATCTGTATCAACAAAATGCTGTAATGGTAGAATCTCCGGTTAAACTTGTGGAGATGTTGTATGAGGGGATTTTGCGTTTTTGTGCGCAGGCAAAGCGCTATATGGAAGCAGGTGATATTGAGAAAAAAATCTATTATATCAACCGCACGACTGATATTTTCACAGAGTTGCTAAATACCCTTGATTATGAAAAAGGTGGCGATGTAGCTGCGTATCTCACAGGGCTTTACACTCATCAGATTAAACTTCTCACACAAGCAAATGTCACTAATGATACAAGCAAAATTGATATTGTTATAAATGTCGCAAGAGGCTTGCTTGAAGCGTGGCGCGAAGTTAATGCGCAAGAGCTTTTGCATATGGATTAGCTTTTGAATTTGCAAACTACGCATTGGCTTGACGAGCTCAAAATCGCGCTTTTGCAAAAGGACGAAAAACGTGCCTTTGAGCTTTCAGTCAATCTCCCAGATGACCTCTCACAAACACCTTTAGAATCTAAGCTCCAAGCAAGGGAGTTGCTTTCTCAAGTTATCCAGCTTTTAGAGCAAAAAAAACAAGAAAGCAGACACACAATGGAGCAAATCCGCGCCGTGCAAGCGTTTTTACAAAACTAATACGCTTAAGAATCTTTAAGAATCCGCAATCAAAACTTGCCAAAAATTCACCAAAATATCAAAAATATCAAAGGCTTTGACTTCTAAATTAAGCTCTAAAGCACTTGCGATTTCTACGCTACCCCCGCCCATAAATGGCGAAACAAGCCTTGTTGTATCATTAGGAAAATGTTCTAGGATTAACCCAACCGCTAGACTTTTGCCTCCACCATAGCGCAAGGGGCTTTTGGTGTAACGTTTGTAATGTAAATTTTTAGCTTTAAGATTCTGTAAAAAATGCTCTTTAAAAGTAAAATTTGCTTTTGTAGATTTTTCTTGCTGTAATTCTCTTAAATCAAATAAAGAATGCTGCTGTGTCAATGGATTACCTTAAAATTGTTTTAAAAAATTTATTTATTTTGTAGTTGTTCTCTTGAATATGAAAGAGCAATTGAAAACGCATAGTGCAGTGGGTATTAGATTCTTTAAAATTTTTTTTGATGATTTCTTTGATTTTAGTAACATTATTGGTATATCCATTGGATTAATTTTATTTGTTGCTGTGGAAATGTGAGAATCTAGCAAAAAAGTTATTGAAATATTATTATAATGATTTTATCTCATTAGATTCTCTTAATATCCCCATCGCATATGTGGCAATTTCGTAAGGTGGAATAAGGTTGATTGAAAAATCATCTTTTTTGTAGCGCGCGTTTGTGTTTGCGCTTAAGGCAAGATTGCGCGCACCGATGAGCTTAAAGCGCTCCTGTGGTGTGTTGCCAAAAAGCGTTATTGAATCGCGTCCAAGCGCCCACGCAAGGTGTGTGATGCCCGTATCTCCCCCGATGAGCAAATCCGCCTTTGATACCAGTGCCTTAATACAATCAAGATTAAGCCCGCAAAGTGGCGTAAGCGTGAGCTTAGAAGCACCCATCGCATTTGCATTGTGAGCCTTACTGAGCGCCATTATTTCGCGCGCCTTGCTAGTGTTTGTGTGGGAAAGCAAAATAATTTGTGCGCCCTCATCAAAACATTCATTAAGTCTCTTATTGAAACCCTCATCGAAACCGCTTGTATCGCCACCATTAACTCCGCTATGAGCATCGCTACCCCCACAAAATCGCTCATCTAATAAATCGATAAGCTCGCTAAACCGCGCAATTCCATAGGTTTTTGAAGGGATTGATGCTTCAAGCACAAAGATGATAAGCCTTTTATTTGGTTCTAAAATTCGCTCCACAAACACACCCGCTTCAGCGCTATAAGCAAAGCCTCGCGCGCGCTTATAAAGCATTGTTTCTAGCAGCTTTTGAGAATCCTCGCCCTTTAATTGCGTGCAAAAATCCCACGCTTTTCTAATCCCAGATTCTGCCAAAGTCTCTAAAATAAGCAATCCATTGCGCTTTAATATGTTTTCCTCATAATCAATTTTTACGCGTCTTGTGTAAAAAAGCGCACTCAAAGATTCTTTAGCGCTTGTAAAGCCAAAGCCGATAAACTTCCGCTTTTTTAGCATTGCGCCCAAAAACGCGGATTTTAGCAAGCCCTGCATATCAAGCACAATATCAAACTTTTCAAGCGCGCGCAAGTGCTTTCTTAAAGCAAACTTTTGACACAAATTTGTGTTTTTAAGCTTGACGACTTCAAGCCTATCAATTAATGGAGAATCTTGTAAAATTCCCGCAAAGCGAGAATCTACAAACCAAGTGATATACACTTTTTGCCCGCTAGATTCTAATGTTTCTCTCAAATAAGCCAAAAATGCCACGCTAACTATACAATCACCAAGCGCGGAGAGGCGGACAATGCCAATTTTCAGCAAGTTTATTCCTCGATAATGGTGATTTCTAGGCTAGAAGTTGGCTTTTGGATTTTTGGTAGAGATTCTGCGCAGAGATAGAGAGAATCTTTTGTGAAAATCTTTAGCTCGCAGCGCGTGTAATCAAACTCATAGCGTAGCTTTGGCATATTTCCACCTTTATGCAGACTTTGTGCAAGCGCGATGATAAAGCTTAGATATTGCAATTTTTCAAGACTAGGCAAATCCTCGCCTAAAAGTGCTTCCTGTCTAGGAATTTTCCTGTCGCTATATTGTATGAGAAGCTCGATAATAATACGCTGTGTGTGCGAAAAGCCATACTCTAGCCCATTTAGTAAAATATACGCGCCGTGCAAATTTGTCTGATAAAAATTAAGCACCACGCCAATTTGACTTAAATACGCGCTAATGCCTAAAAGTCTGCGCAATTCCTCGTTACATTTATGCAATGGCAGAAGTGCGTCAAAAATCTTTAGCGCGCTTTGTTTGAGTGCTTTTGCCTGCTTTTCATCTAAAGAGAATCTATCCTGCAAGCACGCGATTGAGGGATTAAAATTTGGTGGGAAATGCAGATTTTGATTTCTTAACATATCCGCCAAAAACACGCCCTCTCTCACACCCGCGCCACTTGTAATAAGACGCTTACCTTGCAAATGTTCTAAAAAAAGGCTTAAAATCAACGTCCCACTACGAATAGTATCAAGTCTATCTTGCGGGACAAACGATTCCAGCTTGTGTATAGGCGCGTGGATAATCTTATCAAAGAAATCCTTGTGCTCAGCGATTTCATACTCATAGCCGTGAATGCGATTAAAGGGGTAATTTGTCTGCTTCATTATAAGCTTTGAAAGTGCGCGTATGCTCCCACCTATGCCAAAAATCACAGAATCTTTATATTGCGCGTCTAGCTTTGAAAGCTCTTGCTTAATGTAATGAGTTGCGCCGAGGATATCGCCTTTGCTTTCATTTTTATCATTATTTTTTCCTATGTCCTTGCGCCCTTTAGATTCTGCTTTGTCAAAAAACAGCTCTTTTATGCGGATTGTGCCTACATTTAGCGAAATGGTGTCAATGATTTTCCCATCTCTTATAAGTGCGCATTCCGTGCTACCACCGCCAATATCAATGGTAATACCATTTTTTTCATACAATAAATTCGCACACGCAATTCCGCCATACAGCGCCTCACTTTTACCATCAATGACCTTGATACTAAGCCCACATTCTTTTTTTGCACGCGTGAGAAATTCCTTTGCGTTTGGTGCATCGCGTAGGGCAGAAGTCGCCACACAAAAAAGCTTGCGACTTTTATGAGCTTTTGCAATTTGTAAAAATTCTTTTAATGCGCTTAATGCGCGTTGCATCGGCGCGGGTTGCAAGATCCCATTATTTTCATAGCAACCTTCAGAAATACGCACCTTGCTTTTAACTTCATAGATTAAATGGAATCCAAAACGACTTGTCTTGCGGAAAATCGCCATTCTCGCCGAGTTTGAGCCAATATCTATGACGCTGGTGACTTTTGCCATTTATTCTGACCTTTGCAGTTGCTCAAATTTATAACGTAGCTCCTCGATATTCTCAACATTGTCAGGATCTGGTATAATCGCATCCACAGGGCAAACTGAAACACAATTAGGCTCATCATAATACCCTACACATTCCGTGCAAAGGTCTGGGTCAATCACATAAAAAGGATCTTCTGCCTCAATAGCAGTATTTGGACACTCCTCGCGGCACGCGTCGCAGGCTATACACTCATCCCCTATCAATAAAGACATTTTTTCTCCTTGAATACTGGTTGTGAAAAATAGCTGTGTTTTTAACTAAAAGCCTTTTAATCTTTCCTTAAAACGCCAAAACTTACATCAAGCCCGAGCGTCTCTGGGGTTAAATGGCTTAAAATCACGCAACTTTGTGGCAAAAGTGAAAGGAGGGAATCATAACTTTTGCTTGGCAGATAAAGTGCCTGCGTGCCCGCAAAAATCGCCTTTTTGACTTCAGCACTATCGCGCACAATGCAAATAGGCGTGAGCATAAGGCGCGAAGCAAAGAGGATGAGATTTTTTAGCTCTTTTGCGCTTAAAAGGCTAGATTCTAAAAGCACGCAATCCGCGCCATAAAGGGCAGATTCCAGAATCTCATATTCACTTACAAACGCACTTTTGTGGATAATTGGCAAGCTTGTATAACGGCGCAGATGGGAAAGAAACTCCAAATGCTCAAAAGTTAGATTCTGGAGGAGGCTTTGTTTGGGTGCGCCTTGTTCTAAAAAAAGCAGAATCCTAAGCGTATCAATGCAAAAAAACGCATTTTTATTGTCTTGGGCTTCAAGCTCTTGTGCGGATTGTATAAAGGCATACAACTCATTTGGTGGCAATTCACAAGCTTTATTTGCGTTAGAATCTTTGCGCGTGAAATCCTCCAAACTCACCCTTGAGGTAAAGGGGCAGTATGCAAGCGTGCGTCCTAGTGCTCTAAAATCAAGCAAGGATTCTCGTCGTTTTAGCGCGCTTAAATGCGTATCAAGCATATTTTGGGAATAAGGCTCAAAAGAAGTGCTAGAATGCCACATTAATTGCTCCAAAAAAAGAAATTTTGTGATTGTATCACTAAAAAGGTAGGGAAATGGCTGGTAAAAAATGTGCTGTGGTGGGCTATGGCTATTGGGGTGTGAATGTCGCGCACACGCTTTGTGAGGTTAGCGCGGCAGAGTTTTACGCGCTTTGTGAGATAGATTGCGCGCGCGTGGAATTAGCGCAAAAAACCTACCCAAACCTTAAGCATTACACGGATTTTGACGCACTTTTGGGTGATAAAAATATCGAGTGTGTTTTTCTCATCACTCCGCCACACACGCATTTTTTGCTTGCAAAAAAGGTGCTAGATTCTGGTAAGCATTGCTTTGTAGAAAAGCCTTTGTGTTTGCAATATGCGCAAGCATTGGAATTGTATGAATTAGCAGAGAAAAAAAATCTTGTGCTTTATTGCGACCATATTTTTTTGCATTCCTCTGCGGTGCAATATTTGAAAGAAAATCTTAGTGATTTTGGTAATATTATCTCAATCACTGCAAGACGCATAAATTTGGGGCTTTTTCAGGCGCAAACTGATGTTATTTGGGATTTGGCGATACACGATTTAAGCATTATTGATTATTTGGTGGGGTTAGAAATTAGACGCGCGAGCGTGTTTAGCACAAAGTATCTCAACCACCCAAATCCCGCACTTGCCAATATTAGCCTAGAGCTAGAAAATGGCGTGATTGTGCTTATCCATGTTTCGTGGCTTTCTCCTACAAAAGTGCGTGAGTTAAGCATTGGCGGGAGCAATCAGAGCGCAATTTATGATGAGACAAAGCGCGAAAAGCTTAAAATTTATAAAAGTGGTGTGGTGGTCAATGAGAATCTTACGCGTAATGACTTGTATCAAAAAATGGTGGAATACCGCCTAGGTGAGACATTAAGCCCAATGCTACCGCAAAAACTCGCACTCAATGCTTCGATAGAATGTTTTTTAACACTCATTAGCGAAATTGAAAATCGTGCAAGAGACAATCTCATCTTTTACCGCACACACACCTTACGCGTGGTAAAAGCACTAGAATCTTTAAGTGAGATTCAAAGCAGAGGAGAGAAGTGAGGTGCTTGCAGATTCTAAGAGTTAGTTGCTTTTAAGTGGCAATTGAGTAAGAATCTGCAATGTTTTTAGCGTGGCTGGATAGCCTGATTGTTCGCAAGTTTTTGAGAATCTACCTTTTGCAAAAAGCGTGAGAGTGTCTCGGCGGCTTGCAAGTAGGCTTTTGCACTTCTGCTTTGTGGCTCAAAAAATACAATTGGCTTGCCATTATCCCCGCCTTCACGCACTTTGGGCTCAAGTGGGATTTGCGCTAGAAGTGTGCTTTCATAGCTTTTGGCAAGTTCATTTGTGGTGCTTTTGCCAAAAATTTCATATTCTTCCCCGCAATTTGGGCAAATAAAACCGCTCATATTTTCAATAATGCCTGCTATTGGGATATTGAGCTTGCTAAACATATCTAGACTGCGCGCGCTATCGTCTAAACTCACTTTTTGTGGCGTAGTGACAACCACACCAGCACTCACTGGCACACTTTGGGCAAATGTCAGCTGTGCATCGCCCGTGCCCGGTGGCATATCTATCACAAGCACATCAAGCTCGCTCCACAGCACATCTGTAAGCATCTGCTCAATTGCGCGCATCACCATAGGACCGCGCCAAATAAGGCTCTGCCCCTCTTCATACAGCACGCCGATACTCATCATTTCCACGCCATAGCTTTTTAGTGGGATAAGCTTTTTTTGCGCCTCATCAACTTCTGCCTTATTTGCATTCAGTCCTAGCATACGCGGGACATTTGGTCCATAAATATCCGCATCTAAAAGCCCTACTCTCTTGCCTTGCTGGGCAAGTGCAATGGCGAGATTTACGCTTGTTGTGGATTTCCCCACACCCCCTTTGCCTGAGCTCACCATCACAAAATGTTTGATTTGTGGTGCGAGATTTTTACTCTGCGGCTCTGGTTTTGGTGCTGGCTCTGGGGTAGAGATATTTATTTTTGTATGCTCTAAGTTATGCGCCTTTAGCGCGCGTAAAATATCTTGCCCGAGTTTTGTGAGGATTTCATTTGAGCTTGAAGGAATGCTAATATCAATGCTAGGTGGCGTGCTCGTGGTGTCGATATTTTTGACAAAACCAAAGCTTACGATGTCTTTTTGAAAGTTTGGATAAATCACGCCCTTGAGAATCTCTAAAATTTCTTCTTGTGTCATAATAAACTCCGTGTTGTTGTGTTTTGGTTGTTTGTGGTTTTTAACAAAAAAAAGTAAATTAAGTTGTTCTAATTTGCGCCTAAGATATCACCAATTTGCAAACGCGCGCCTTGCAAATACGCAAATGCACTCATCGTATTTTTGCTTGGTGGCTGAATCTTAGAAATCTTTAAACTCCCGCGCTCACAGCCCACACGCACAAAATCTTTGGTAATTTCTAGAATCTCACCGGCTCTAAATTGCCCATCACTCCTAAATCCTAGTATTTCGCTAAGTTTAAGTCCATTTTCACAAAATACACTAGGCCAGATTCTAAATGCACGATAAGCGTTAAAAATCCCGCGCGCATCGTGGAATCTCACCAGCCCTTGCTCTTTTTTAATTTTCTTGCAATAAGTAGAATCTGCACCACATTGCTTCAGTGGCAGAATATTTTCTTGTAAAGTGCGTAAAAATACGCGCGCTCCGAGTTTTGCAAGGCTAGATTCTAGCTCTTGTATATCCTGCCCCGTGTTTTTTATGTAGCCAAATCCTAGCACCGCGCCAGAATCTAAGCCCTTTTCCATTTGCATAACACTTACGCCAAAAAAATCTAAATCCTCTAAAATCATTTGTTGCAACGGACTTGCGCCTCGCAAATGTGGCAAAAGCGAAGCGTGGATATTCACACAAGGTGCGAGGTTTAAAATCTCTTGGGGAATAATGCATCCATATGCCACGACAAGGATAAGGTCAATTTCAAGTCCGCGCAAGGTTTGAGAATCTACGCGTTCTGGTTGCAAAATTGGCAAATGTGGGAAATGGTGGGAAAAAAAATCCTTGCAAATTGGCGCTTTAAGTTGCATTTTGCGCCCACTTGGTTTATCTTGCTGTGTGAGAAGTCCCACAAATTCGATATTTTCATTATGCTTAGTATTTTTGTTGTGAATCTCCTCAAACACGATTTTTGCAAATTCTGGCGTGCCTGCAAGGAGGACTTTTAGAGGATTCATTACTTTTACTCCTTAAGCTCTTTAGATTCTTAAATTTTAGCAACCTTGCGCCAAATCCTCTAAAACTTGCTTTTTATATACTAAAAAGCGGTTTTGCAAGATAGCTTTGCGCGCATTTTGGGTGAGCTGATGATAAAAATAGAGATTATGGATAGTAGAAAGCCTATGATAGGTAATCTCACTACTTCTATAAAGATGATGTAAATACGCGCGCGAGTAGTTTTGGCACACATAGCACGCGCAGTTTTCATCAAGTGGCTTGGTATCTAGCCCAAAGCGCGAGGATTTAATATTGAGTTTGCCTTTGCTTGTGAAAATGCTAGCATTGCGCGCATTGCGAGAAGGCATCACACAATCAAACATATCCACCCCGCGCGCGATAGCTTCCAAAATATCTTGTGGTGTGCCTACGCCCATAAGATAGCGCGGTTTATTTTCAGGCATATAGGGCGTGGTAAATTCTATCGCCTCTTGCATTTCCTGCGCGCTTTCTCCCACAGCGAGCCCACCTATCGCATAGCCATCAAAATCGCCTAGCTCTACTAATCTTAGCGCACATTCCTTGCGCAACTTGGAATCCACCCCACCTTGAACGATTGCAAAAAGATGATTTGTGGGATTTGCGTCCTTTTTCTTTTGCTCTAGGTGGTATTGTAGGCTTGTTTGTGCCCATTGTATTGTGCGTTCAAGTGCCTTTTGTAGCCTTTCTCTTGTCGCGGGCAATCCCACAAGCTCATCTAGCACCATACAAATATCGCTATTTAGTGCGTATTGAATATCTAGCACTTTTTTGGGCGTAAAAAGATGCTTGCTCCCATCAATGTGGGATTTAAACTCCACGCCATCATCGCTAATTTTTACATTTTTCCCCAAGCTAAATGCTTGAAATCCCCCGCTATCGCTTAGATAATTTCCGCTAAAATTTGCAAATTTGTGAATCCCGCCAAAAAATCTCAAACGTTCAATCGCACCTAAGTGGGTAGATTTTACAGAATCTATACCTTGTTTTTGCAAGCGTAAATACATATGGTAGGTATTTGCAAGGATAATTTTTGAGCCAATGTGATGTGTTATATCATTGCTATCAAGTGCTTTTATGCAGCCTTGCGTGCCAACAGGCATAAACACAGGCGTTTCTACTACGCCGTGAGCCAAATGCAAACTTAGTGCGCGCGCTTTTGCATTGTTTTGAGAATCTATCTTGCTTTGGATTTGTATTTGCATCAACAAAACTCCTAAAATATACACTACTTTTTGTTATAATGCACCCTTAATTTTGCGCTTTTAAGGACTTTTTTGAAAAAAACACTCGTGCTTGCTGATGGAATTGTAGCAAAGATTTTTATCCAAAAAATTGTGACACAATACTTTAATAATAACTCTTATATCATCGTTTGTAAGGACAGCGCAATGCTCCCCGCGCAGATTCCAAGCTCGATTGAGGCTTTTGTGCTAGATTACACCTCTGCCTTTAGGCTTTCAAATATCTTTGAAGAGACTTTGCAAGATGTGTTTATTATTATTGAGAATCCAAAAGAGCGCTTTGTGCTGTATGATTTGGTGCGTGAGTTTAATCCAAAAATTAAAATCGTGCTTTTTAATAACCACGAATTTACCACACACACAGCGCAAGGCACGGATAATGCGGCGGTTACATTGCGAGAGGATTTACAAAAAAAAGGTGAAGTTGATACAAATTTAGTCGTGATAGATTCTGAAAATCTTGTCGCAAATCGCCTTACACAACGTCTCCCAAATGTCCCACTTATCCCTAGGGGCTTTGGGCTAGAACAAGGTGAGTTGATGGAAATCGCTGTGCCACCGGGAAGCATTTTTTCCTATCGCCACATAGGTTCAATCCAGCAAAAAAAATGGCGC
Source organism: Helicobacter himalayensis (assembly GCF_001602095.1). Classification (NCBI taxonomy): domain Bacteria; kingdom Pseudomonadati; phylum Campylobacterota; class Epsilonproteobacteria; order Campylobacterales; family Helicobacteraceae; genus Helicobacter; species Helicobacter himalayensis. The sequence continues at coordinate 91,441 of NZ_CP014991.1, forward strand.
ATTGTTGGAATCTATCGCCGAGCCGAGCTTATTTTAGCCTCGCATTCTCTTGTGATTTTGCCAAATGATGTGTTGCTTGTGGCAGGTGATTCTGTCGTGCTAAGTGATGTGTATAGGCGCGCAAGAAGCGATATTGGACAGTTTCCTTCGCCTTTTGGGAAGGATATTTTTCTCTATGTTGATGCAAGTTTGTCAGAAGAGCTTTCTTTGCTTGGTGCGCTAGAAGATGCGCTTTTTTTGCACAAACATTTAAAAAACAATCAGCTTGTTATACAAGTATTAAATCCCGCAAATATGGAGCTTTTGGACAAAATCCGCGAAACTATCGCAAAAAGCAATGCGCCAAAAGTGCAGTTAAATTTTGTATATAGAATCAGTGATTTTCCCACACTTTTAGAAAGCGACACCAAAAAGCGTCCGGGGCTTATCATCATCAATCAGGATATTTTCTTCTCACGCAAAAATCGTTCAGTCCTCTATAAAAGTGGCGTGCCGGTGCTAAAGGTGGGAAATGAGCGCATAGAGCAAATAAAAAGAAGTTTTTTGATTGTGGATTCTAATTTGCAAAAGGCGGAAAATATTGCTTCCGTGATGTTTGATATTTCTAGGCAATTACAGCTTGGCACGAGATTCTATGACTTTGACCCAGATTCAAACCACCAACACACGCTTTTAAATAACATTGAGAATCTTGCAAAAATTTTCTCTCAACAGCCAGAAATAACGCTTTCAAACTCTTTTAACCCAATTTTATTTTTACAACAAAATGCAGAAGTATTTTTGCAGTTTATTCCCTTTGATAGCTCTATCACGCGCACGAAATTGCTCGCGTTTGTGTCGGTGGATTCTCATACGCTTTCTTTCCTTATAGAGAAAAATCCACAAATTTTTATTCCATATTCATAAAGGATTTTTATGCAGGAAGTTTCAATTCAAACCCCAGCCCACAGCTACAAAGTCCATATTGCAAACACATTGCCAAAAATTGCGCATAAAAGCAAGGTGCTTATTGTCTCAAATCCCAAAGTCGCGGGATTGCATTTGCAAAGCTTACTAGCAAATATCCAAGCAAAAGAAGTGTATGTGTGTGTAATCCCAGATGGCGAGCGCTACAAAACAATGCAAAGCGTGGAAAGTATTTTAGAATGCGCTTTTACACATCGCCTTGATAGAAATTCTTGTTTTGTGGCTTTTGGTGGTGGTGTAGTGGGTGATATTGTGGGTTTTGCAGCAGGGATTTTTCAACGAGGTGTAAGCTTTATGCAGATTCCCACAACGCTTTTAGCACAAGTAGATTCAAGCGTTGGCGGAAAAACGGGTATAAATAATCATTTTGGTAAGAATCTTATCGGGCTTTTTCATCAGCCAAAAGCCGTGTATGCAAATCTTTCTTTTTTGCAAACGCTAGATTCTCGCGAGTTTAGCGCGGGTGTGGCGGAGATTATCAAAATGGCGGTGTGCTTTGATGAAGTGTTTTTTGAATTTTTAGAGCAAAATGATTTGAGTGATTTTAAACATTTGCAATACGCGGTGGCAAAGAGCGTGGAGATAAAGGCTAGGGTCGTAAATGAAGATGAGAAAGAAAAGGGAATCCGTGCCGCGCTTAATTATGGGCATACTTTTGGGCATGTGATTGAAAATCTCACGCACTATAGTAGCTTTTTGCACGGGGAATGCGTGGCAATTGGTATGAATATGGCAAATAGGCTTGCTTACAAACTTAATCTCTTGCAAGATTCTCAGTGTGCGCGTATAGAGAAGCTTTTAGAGCGTTATAATTTACCGACGCGCTACAAAATTAGCAATTGCGCGGAATTTTATGAAAAATTTTTCCTTGATAAAAAGAGCAAGGATTCTCAACTCACTTTTATCCTACCACAAGGTTTAGGCGGTGTGCAGATACGCAATGACATAGACAAAGGCGTGATTATGGAAGTTTTAGGGGAATTTAGCAAGTGAAGGTGATTGTTTTTCTTTGTGGTTTATTTTTTGCAAGTGTGAGTTTTGGGCAAAATGTTGCTGAAGTAAAAGCGCTAGAATCTAAGCTTGCGCACATTGAACAAACCATTGTGCAAAGCAATAATCCGTGGCTAAAGCAGTATGAAAATATCAAAACCTATGGGAATTTGAGCGAAGAGATTGAAAGGATTGAATCTGAACTTAGTACCTTAGAATCCCACACTAAAGATATTTCACAAATTAACCAACTCAAATCCTCTCTCCAAACGCTCAAAAAGCAGCTTGAGCTTGTAGAATCTTATGCTAAAAATCCCTATGACCAACTCCTTGATACACCAGATATTAAGGACGTTCCACATATTACAAATCCAATTTTAATTGTGAGTGGATATTCTTTTATTAAAAATTTGCAACTCCATCAAAACACAATGGAACACAACCAAAAAATGCTTGATAGCTTGCTTGAAAATTTGGAGCAAAAATATGATATTTCTCAAATACTAGCCGTGCATTATCGCAGTATTCCAAATGAAGGCGCAAAAGTAAAAGAGTATGAGAAGCAACTTTTAGAGCTTAAAAAAATGATCCAAAGTCTAGGCTCGGCGCAAAAGATTCTCAAAACTTCCAATGAGATTTATTTCAAAAATATTGATGATGTGAAAAATTCATTAGAAGGCGAGATTAAAGAGCAAATTTTTAAGATGATTTCTATTGCGATTGCTATCGTGGCAATTATCCTCATCGCACTTTCAATTAAGCTTGCTTTGCGTAAATATTTAGACGATAAGCGCGTTTATACCGCAAATAAAGTGATTAATTTTTTAAATATTAGCCTTGTGGCGATTATCTTGCTCTTTTCATATTTGGAGAATGTAACTTATTTGGTGGCGATTTTGGGTTTTGCATCAGCTGGTTTGGCGATTGCGATGAAAGATTTATTTATGAGTGTGCTTGGGTGGTTTGTCATCGTGCTTGGAGGAAGCGTACATGTAGGCGATAGGGTTAAAGTCATCAAAGATGGCGCAGTGTATGTGGGCGATGTGCTTGATATTTCTGTGCTACGTCTTACGATTTATGAGGACATTACGCTTACTTCTTATATGGAAAATCGCCGTGCGGGGCGCATTATCTTTATCCCAAATAATTATGTTTTCACCACACTTCTTGCAAACTACACGCACGCTGGCATCAAAACTGTGTGGGACGGGATAGACTTCACCATTACTTTTGATAGCAATTATAAAAAAGCACTTAAAATCGCCACCGAGATTGGTAAAAAATATTCCAAAGGTTACACAGAAATCACACGCAAGCGTATGGAGCGTTTAAAGGATAGATTCTCATTACGCAATATGAATCTAGAAACGCGCGCTTTTTGTATGCTAGAGCCAAATGGCATTAGGATTTCGCTTTGGTATCAAGTCAATTCTTACGCTACACTCACGCTTAGAAGCACGATTTCTGCTGAAATCATTGAGCATATTTTGCAAGAAGATGACATACATATCGCTTACCAAACGACAAAAATTGTCACCAAAGGAGGCGATGGAATTGGCAATAAACCTTTTATGCCAGAGGATTTGCAAAATCCTAACGCGCACCACACTAGCCATTCTAGCCACCCTAATTACGTTAGCTACGCGCATAATGCTTCGCCAAAAACCCCGCCATTTGCACCAAATAACAAGGAAGATGGAATCTAATGCGTGTATTTTTTAAAACCTTTGGTTGTAGGAGCAATCTTTTTGACACACAGGTAATGATTGCGAATCTAAAGGACTTTGAGTGTGTGCAAAATGAAGAGAGCGCGGATATTATTGTGATAAATTCTTGCACCGTCACCAATGGAGCGGATTCTGGCGTGCAAAGCTACATTAATAAATTTAAAGATAGCAAAAAGCTTTATTTCACAGGTTGCGGGATAGAATCCAAAGGCAGACAAAATTTTGAAAAAAACACGACCTTTGGCACTTTCCCGCATAGTTTGAAAGAAAATATTAACGCGCTTTTACTTGAAAAAAAACGTTTTTTTTATGAGGAAAAAACGCCAGAACATATTGACAGCACGCTTGTGAGTGAATTTGTCGGCAAAAGGCGCGCGTTTGTGAAAATCCAAGAAGGCTGTGATTTTGCGTGCAGTTATTGCATTATCCCAAGTGTGCGAGGCAAGGCACGAAGTTTCCCTATGCCAAAGATTTTAGAGCAATTGCAACACTTGCTAGATTCTGGAATGAGTGAAATTATCCTAACCGGCACGAATGTCGGAAGCTATGGTCGGGATTTTGGGAGTGATATCAGCGCGCTAGTGAAAGAAATTTTCAAACTCAAGGGCTTAAAGCGCCTGCGTATAGGAAGTCTAGAGCCAAGTCAAATAACAGAGGAATTTTTAGAGCTTATCCAATCACCACTTTTTGAAAAGCATTTGCATATTGCGTTACAACACACAAGCAACACAATGTTAGAGATTATGAATCGTCAAAATCGTGTAGAAAGCGATAAGGCACTTTTTGCGCGATTACGCGAAAAAGGATTTTTCTTGGGCACAGATTTTATTGTCGCACATCCGGGGGAAAGCGCGCAAGTGTGGGAAGAGGCACTGGAGAATTTTAAAGAAATGCAAATAACGCATTTGCACCCTTTTATCTATTCTCCAAGGAATGGCACGCGCTCAAGTGGGCTGAAAAATTGCACTTTGGGCGATGAGGCAAAAAAACGCTTGCATATTCTCAAACAAATTGTAGAATCTAACAATCTCAAAGCTAGGCTAGAGTATCAAAAATGCGCAGATTCTAAGCCCTTGCAAGTGTTGATAGAATCAAGCAAAGAAAATCAATTTTTTGGGCTTGATGAGTTTTTTAATAAAATCACACTAGAAACAAATCCCAAATTAGAAGTAAATTCTGAATCTGCCCTCAAGTCCCTTGAAAATGGGCAGTGGCTGGAAGTAAGCCAATATGTCCCGCAGAAAGGAAAAAATTATGCAAAAATATAAAATGCTCACTTTTTCGCTTATTATTTTGCTTGTCGCTGCGATTATTGCGATATTTTTACTCTTTAGAGATGAAAGCGTGCTGCTTAGCCCGTATGAATTTAGTCAAAAATTAAGAGAGCTAAACCCGCAAAAAATTACCTTGCAAGATGATGAGGCAAGCTTTTTGCACGAGCACACGCGCTATAAAGTGGCGCGAGATTCTCTAAATTTAAATGAGATAGATTCAAAGATTGTTTTACAAGTGAAGCAAAAACGCAATTATTCTTTTCTTAATGAAATTGGGCTTTTTGTCGTGATTTTCATCGGATTGGCAGTGATGATTAAGGCAATCTCAATGCTTTTTACACAGGCAAAACCCCCAAAACTAGAGCCAAAAAGAGAATTTGATATTAATGCAAGCAACTTAAGCGGCACCATAGGGCAAAAGCCAACTTTTGAAGGAGGCGACTTTGCGCCATCGTTGCAAAGCCCAATACAGAGTGCTACGACTTTTAAAGATGTTGCAGGGATTGAGCTTGTTAAAGAAGAATTGATTGAAATTATTGACTACCTTAAAAATCCCAAAAAATACCAAGATTTAGGTATTAGACTACCAAAAGGCGTGCTTTTAATCGGACCGCCAGGAGTTGGGAAAACTATGATTGCAAAGGCTGTGGCAGGAGAAGCTGGCGTGCCATTTTTTTATCAAAGCGGCTCAAGTTTCGTGCAAATCTATGTCGGAATGGGCGCAAAACGCGTAAGGGAGTTGTTTTTGCGTGCTAAGGCAAAGAGTCCTAGTATTATCTTTATCGATGAAATTGACGCGGTGGGCAAGGCACGTGGAGGCACGCGCAATGATGAAAGGGAGGCGACACTCAACCAGCTTTTGACAGAAATGGACGGCTTTGAAGATTCTAGCGGAGTGATTGTTATTGGCGCGACAAATAAAATTGATGTGCTTGATGAAGCGCTTTTACGCCCTGCGCGCTTTGATAGGAGAATCTATGTCGAGTTGCCCTCGCTTAGTGAGCGTATGCAGATTTTTGAAGTGTATTTGCGGAATAAAAAATATGATTTTGATGTGCAAGAGATTGCGCGCCTTTGCGTTGGGTTTAGCGGGGCTGCGATTGCGGCACTTGTGAATGAAGCCGCGCTTTGTGCCTTTCGGCGTAAAAGTGGCGTGATACAAAAAGAGGATATTTTAAACACCAAAGACAAGGTGCTTTTAGGTAAGAAAAAAATCCTAAGTTATAGCGAGGAGGAAAAAAATATCCTCGCACTCTATCAAAGCGCAAAGGCGTTGAGTGCGTATTGGCTGGATATTGATTTTGATAAAATCTCTTTGATAAGTGAAAGTTTCAAAGAGATTGACAAAGAGCTTGTGAGTAAAGATGAAATGAACAATAAAATCAAAATACACCTCTCTGGAAGTATCGCGGTGCAAATGATTTATAATCAAAATTTTAGCAACGCAAAAGAGGATATTTCCCTTGCAAAGCTCATCGCTGCGCAAATGTGCGAGGAATATGGAATGGGAAAACGGCTTATTACCGATGATAGCGATATTGTAGAGATTTTAGAATCTGCGCGCGCGCAAATGCAGGAATTTTTGGCAGATTCTAAGGCGGTGCTGTTACGCATTGCTGAAAATCTCTTGAAAAATGAGCGTTTAAGTAAAGAAGAGATAAAGGCAATTTTAGACGAAAACTACGCATTTAATGGTTTGTGATTTTGTGTTTGATGCTTGTATTTGAACTTTTGAGAGAAAAGAAATGATTTTCGGGAATTTCGACCAAATATTTGCACCCCCGCAAGAATCCTGCAAACTAGAATCCTGCGCACTAGAGTTTTTTGCACTTTTAAAGCGCGTTGTGGTGCGTTTTGAAAATAATCCTTATGTTTTTGTTGGTATTAATGCGCAAAATTCGCGCGCCTTGCAAGAATGCAAGCAAAAAGTCGTGCAAGGATTGAGAGTGCAAAAATGTATCCTTATTGAATTAGAATCCCAAAAAGTTAGGGAAGTTTTAGCACAAGCGCTTAAAATGGAGGAGTTTTTCACCACGCATAAAATCACACTTACACTTTTTTTGCGCGCGAATTTAGCGCAATTTTCCTCACAAAAACTGCCTTCTTTTTTGCATCTTTGTGTGCTACGGGCTTAAAAGGGCTTGTAAGAAAGGCTAAAGCGTTGCAAAAAGTTGCAAGATTTGAGAATCTAGCCTTGAGTGAAAGGTAAAAATAAAATTTTTATAAGAAAATTTTAACGCGCTTGCATTAAGGCATAAATATGGCGCGCCTGTAAGTGTAATGCGCTCACTTTCACACACATTGCGCGTTTCTAAAAAATAGCGCGCGACATTTTCACTCACGCCATAAAGACTATCGCCTAAAATCGGATATCCTATGCTGTCTAAATGCACGCGGAGCTGGTGCGTGCGCCCTGTTAATGGGGTGAGCGCGACAAGCGAGGCATTTTCTTTCACGCTTAAGATTCGTAGCAAAGTTCGCGATGGCTTGCCTTGCGCACTTATAAAACTTCTTATACTTAAATCTTTTTTGGTGTTTTGATGAAAAATTGGCTTATCGATAAGAAAAGCACTCTCTCTCTCCACCAGTCCATTTTTTTGCAAAGATTGTTTTGTGAGCGCGCCTTTAAGGATGGCTGTGTAGGTTTTTTGAAATTTCTGCACATTGTTTTTTAGTGCAATCTCGCTTCTTTTGTGCAAACCACACACCACAAGTCCGCTTGTTTGGGAATCTAGTCTGTGAATTGGATTTGCGTTTTTGCCAAAGTGCATTTTAAGCGCGTCATTTAAGCTGGCGTGAGAAAACAAGCCCTTTGGGTGGGTGAGCAAATTACGAGGCTTGTCATACACGCAAAAATCTTTGTTTGAAAAAAGGAGCGTGAGATTTTTAAGCACATCCTTTTCCACTGCGTTGGAATCTGCTACAAAATGCAGCAATTCCACTTTGCCCACAATGACCTGCGCTTTTTTGATAGTTTGGCTGTTTTGTGTCAATCTACCTTTGTCGATAATGCGTTGGGCTTCTTTTGTGCCAAATCCCAAATCCTGCGTGAGAAACAAAAACGCCTTTTTTGGCTGCGGCAATACAAATTCTTGCGTGAGAAAGGGCATTAATTTTTACTTTTGTCTAATCTTTTTTGATTTTCAAACAAGGGCAATTGCAGAAAGTATCTTTTGAAAGGCTAAAAATCCATTCATTTTTTTCTTTTGGAACTTCTGAGCTAAAAAATTCAATCCCGTTTATTTGCGCGCCTTTGCTACTAAGAAATTTTAAGCCTAAATGCTCCTTTGTTTTGCCAATAATTTTAGATTCTATCAACTCCAAATCGCGACAGAGGAAAAAAGGCGTAGGATTCCCCTCGCCAAAAGGCTCGAAACGTTCTAGCATTTTTAAAAACTCTAAATCCAAATATTGCGAGCTAATCTCTCCTAGCACGCTTTCTTGCGCGTTTTCACCCAGACATAAATACTCTGAAAAAAGCTCCATAAATTCTTGTAAATTTTTAGAATCTAAACTTAGCCCAAGCGCGCCACTATGCCCGCCAAATTCCTTCAGTAAAGGTTTAATCTCTTGCACTTTTTGCGCGGTTTTTATCAAATCTACCTTGCCAAAGCTCCGCGCTGAACCCTTTAAGATTCCATCGTCGCATTCCGTGCTTAGCACAAAGGCGCATTTTTTGTGCATTTGTGCTAATTGTGAAGCGATAATCCCAATCACGCCCCTGTGCCATTCTTCCCCGCTTGCATACAAAACATCTGGCAATTGTGTGAGATTTTGCTGTGCTTGGGAGAGAATCTCTTGTTGAACGAGCTTTCTTTGCGCATTGATTTTACAGAGTTTGTTGTAAGCCTTTGAGGCGCTTGCTTGCGTTTTGGCGAGTAAAAAATCAAGTGCTAAGTTCGCATCGCCCATTCTGCCCGCGCAATTTAAAAGTGGGATAAGACTAAAAGCGATATTTTCGGCATTGATTACGCTAACTTTTTGACAAATCACCTCGCAGAATCCAAAACGCGCGCTTTGCAAGAATTCTAAGCCTTTTTTAACGAGAATCCTATTCACTCCTACAAGTGGCATTACATCTGCTAAAGTCGCAAGGGCTAAAAATGGCAAAAATGCGCCCATATCAATATTTGCTTGTAATTCCTGCTTTATCCCAGCACAGAAATACCACGCCACCACGCAACCACAAATATCTTTAAAAGGAAAAGCACAGCCCTCTTGCTTTGGGTTTATCACGCACTGCGCGCAAGGCAACGTGGTGTGTGGCGTGTGATGGTCAGTGATGATAAGCGGGAGATTATGCTCTTTGCAATATTCTGCCGCGCTAAAAGCGCTAATGCCATTATCCACGCTCACTACAAGTGCAAAATTTTGCGGTGCGTTGATACGTTCTAAAAGATTTGGCGAGATTCCATAGCCATCACTGAAGCGATTTGGCAAAATGATTTCATAATTTGTGTAGTTGATTTTGTCAAAAAACACGCTCATCACCGCACTTGCATTCACGCCATCTGCGTCATAATCCCCAACGATGAGAATCTTACCTTTTTCGCGCATTACTTTTGATACAATTTTCGCACCATCACCCACACCTTTGAGCAAATGCGGTTGTGGCAAATCCTTGAGACTCGCAATACCTTGTGTGGTATCTCGAGATTCTAAAATCTCTTCAACAAGTTGTGGCGTTAGCATTTGCACTCTCTTACGCCAAGATTATCAAACTCTAGCTCTAGCACTCTAAATTTTGGAAACGCTTCTTGCAGGACTTTGCATAAATGCGCGCTGTCCTCTTTGTAGCAGATATTAAGAAATGACGAGCCACTGCCACTTAGTGTGCTGCTTAGCGCGCCATTATTAAGACTTAGTTTTTGCAAACCAAAGAGAATAGGCAGGTTTTTCATACGCACATTTTGGTGGAGTTTATCTCTGCTTGCAAGACGGAGCTTTTCCCAATCGTGGCTTAAAAATGCCGCTGTAAGCAGGGAGGAATGAGAGAGATTAAACACGCAATCTTTGAGATTGTAGGTTTTTGGCAATGCTTTGCGCGAGAGTTTGGTTGAAATGCTTTTATTTGGCACAACCACCACTGCGCTAATATCCTTTGGAATAGGCGCTGTGATACGCAAGACATTTTGGGTAATTTCATTTTTTGTACTTTTATGAGAATATTGCAACGCCGCGACATTAAATCCCCCAAAAAGTGCTGGAGTAATATTATCTGGGTGGTTTTCGTATTTTATGGCGATATTTAGCATAGCATCTTTATCAAGTGGCTTTTTTGCATACGCATAGGCTGCATATATCGCACTCACTATTACTGCCGAGCTTGAGCCAAGCCCGCGCGAGACAGGGATATTATTTTCAAATAAAAACTTGCATTCTACTTTTTTGTCAAAAGATTGCAGAATCTCAGAAAAAATTTTGACAAAAATATTATCTGTTTTTAAACGCACATTATCTTTGCCTTCCCCTATAATCTGAATGCTTGTAATTGAAGCAGGCGTAATAGCAATGGTATTATACAAACTAAGCGCAAGCCCCAAGCTATCAAAGCCCGGACCAAGATTTGCGCTTGTGGCGGGGACGATTATTTTCAATTCCTACTCCTTATTATCAAAGTGCCGTGATGTTTTACACAGGTGGCAAAACATAGAGCGGCTCATTTGTGTTTGAAAAATCTTTTGGGCGCAAAATCTCTGGCAAACTAAGCGCGTTTTGTGGAAGAGATTCTACACTTTCCAGCATAATTTCATCATTTTTTAATACAAAATATTTATCGCTAAAGGCGTGTATGGGCGCATTTTGATTGAAGTAAAAACTAGGCGCGCTAAAAAGTGTAAAGCCTTTTATAAGGCATAAAGTATGCAAAAAAATATGTGTGGCTTTGAGTGCGCTAAAGCGCCCCGGTCCCTTTGCATAATAGATTGAATCTAGCGCAATATTTTTGCTAAAAATCTCGCTAAAAAGGCAATTGAGTGCGTGGGTGGTATGCCCTGCAAATTCCCACGATTTTTGTAAAGTTAGTATCGATTTTGCTTTGCCTGCTTGATTAGATTGTGAGATTCTCTCCAGCTGGCTAGAATCCTCATATTTGCTATATAGCCCGGCTAAAAGTGGGGAATTGACGCTTAAGATTAAAAGGGCTTGTTTAGACATTTGCGTGCTTATGGTGTGGGGGAATTTGGATTATTAGAATCTGCTAAATCTTGCGTGTTTAAATCTTGGTTTATTGTATCTTGTGCTTGAGCATTTTGCACGCCCTCATTTTGTATTTCAGCATTTTGGAATGTATCTGGTATTTGGATTTGCGCTGGGGTTGGAGTTGGGGGCAAATTTATAGAATCTTCCACTTTTGGTGCGCGGATTTTTTGCGTGATACTCGCTGCTTTTGTGGAATCCATTTTTGAAAGGATTCTGCTAACATCTTTAGAATCCATTTGAGAGAGGATTTCTACCGCCTCTTCCTCTTTCATCGTAGAGAGGATATCCGCGGATTTTGCCTCTTTCATCTGCTGATAGCTTACAACCACCTTGTCATCACTTTTTTTCTGAATCTGCTGCAAAATCTCCTCATTTTTTGCAAGCATTTCTTGCACATACTCTTCCCTTGCTTTCATTTGCAAATCTGCTTGTTCGTTTTGGGCTTTGAAATCTGCTAGGAGCTTTTCTTTATGCTTTTGGAGTTCTAGGATTTTTTCATCAATTTCTTTTTGTGCCTCTTGTAGTTTTCGCATTTTTTCATCTAAAAGCACTTGCGTGGCATTTTGCAAAACTTGCAGGGCTTGTTGTTGCTCATCAATTGTTTGAAGCTCTTGGCGGATTTCATCTTTGCGTTGTTCAAAAATTATATTGCAATCAAGGAGATTCTCTTGCGCACAAAAACTAATAGAAAGCGAGAGCGCAAAAATCCCGCTTAATAATTTCGCACGCATTACATAAGCCTTCTATGATGATGTAGTGTGAGTGCGACTTCATCACTTTGCCTTTGTTGTGCGATTTTGAGCTGTTTTAAACGTCTCTCTTTTTCTTTAGAATCAAGATATTTCATTTTTTCGTATTCGATATTTAAGATTTTATATTCCTCTTCAAGTGCCTTGCGCTGGGCTTTGAGTGAGGAAAGCTCGGAGTAGAGTTGCTCTAAATGCGCTAAAAGCATGTTTTTAACCTCTAAAACTGCCTTATAGGCAAGATAACTGCCACCTTGCGGAAGCTCAATTTCTGCAATTTGTGTCAAAAAATGATGGATTTCCTCTTGCTTACTTGCAATAAATCTATTGTGTTCTAAAATCTTGCGCTCTTGCGTGTCAAGTTCCTTTTTACGCACAAGCAAGATAGGGCTAAATTTTGTATCCATTTAAGCTAGCTTTCTAGGTTAATAATATCATCGCGTTCAGGGCTTGTAGAGACAAGCGAAATTTTTGTGCCAACGCATTGTTGCAAAAAGTCTAGGTATTTTTTTGCATTTTCCTCTAAATCCGCATATTTTCTCACACCCTGCACGCTTTCCCAACCCTGCATTTCTGTGTAGATTGGTTTTGCATTTTCATAATCAGTTGGCACATAATCAATTCTTTGTCCCTTGTATTCATATGCTGTGCAGACCTTGAGTGTTTTTAGGGAATCTAGCACATCAAGCTTCATAATGCTTAGGCTTTCGCACCCATTGAGTCTGCACGCATAGCGCACTGCCACTGCATCAAACCACCCGCATCTGCGCGCTCTGCCTGTTGTCGTGCCAAATTCAAAGCCCTTTTGGCGTAAAAATTCTCCATCTGCACTATGGTCTTCAGTTGGGAATACACCATTACCAACGCGCGTGCAGTAAGCCTTTGCAATCCCTAGCACTTTTTTAATATCTCGTGGCGCAAGTCCTGTGCCATTGCACGCACCAGAAGTGAGGGTATTTGAGCTTGTTACAAAAGGATAGGTGCCGTGGTCAATATCTAGCATACTTCCTTGTGCGCCCTCGCAGAGAATCTTTTTGCCACTATCTTGAGCTTCCCAAACCTGCAAAGTCGTATTACTCACAAATGGCAAAAGCACCTCGCTATCAGTTTTGAGCTCTTTAAGCAAAGAATTCACACTTGGCAAATCAAGCTTAAAATATTTCGCGCTTACTTCCAAATCGCGCAGGGTAGATTCAATCTTGCGCTCTAAAAGTGCAAAATCGCGCAAATCACTCATACGAATCCCGCTTCTTGCGACTTTATCCGTGTAAGCTGGTCCTATGCCTTTGCAAGTTGTGCCAATAGCACTTTTTTGCTTGCTTTGTTCCTTTGCTTTATCAAGCACTTCGTGGTAAGGCAAAATCACATGCGCCTTATCGCTAATAAAAAAGCGCCCTTCCAAGTCCTTGAATGCGCTTAGTTCCTCAATGAGTGCGCGCGTATTTATTACTACGCCATTTCCGATGATATTTTTGCAATGTGGATATAAAATACCTGAAGGCACGAGGTGAAGCGCGATTTTTTTACCATTTACGACAATGGTGTGCCCGGCATTATGCCCGCCTTGATAGCGCACGACAAAATCATACTCACGCGCCAGAGAATCTACAATTTTACCCTTTCCTTCATCTCCCCATTGAATCCCTACAACCACATCAGCCATACTCTCACACTCCCTCCAAAAGTTTCGCCACGACATTATCTGTATAAATTGCAAAGCCACACGAAGGCGTTTGTGAAATCACATAGCGCCCACCAATGACTAGCACTTCATTGCCAATAAATGCCCGATAAAATAAATCCTCATAATATCCGCCCGGCGCGTAGAAAAGCGGGGAAAAAATCGTATTTTCATACACGCAAAAAGACGCGCATTCAAGCAAGGATTCTAATTCTTTGCGTAAAAATTGTGGCATACAATCAAGGCATTTTTCTAAATCCTGCTGGCTATGCACACTAGCTAGCGTGCTTAAAAAATCTGCCTTTTTGCCAAGCGCGCTATAATCTTGAGAGATAAAAGATTCTATATTAATATCCAAATGTTGGGTGCAAAGCAGGGGGATTTTTTGGTTGCAAATTTGCAAAAATGGCTTCAAGCCAAACTCTTTTAAAAGTAGCACAGATAGGCACATCACAGGTGCTAAACTTTGAGAATCCAAAAATTCCACACCAATTTGATTAAGCTCTGTTGTCGGATAGCCATACACCGGTTGGATATAAAACCACTTTTTGTGGTTTGTTGAGCGTGCAATGCGCTTTGTGATGATACGCATCGCATCAACCGTGCTATCGTAGCGCAGGACGATTTGATGATTATCCTCCCCGCTTAGACGTATCATATCGCGGTTTGAGAAGTCGTCTTGATGGCTTAGGAAACTAAATGTTGGCGTGGCGATTTCTTTATAATCATTTTCATAGAGAATCTGCACAGCAAGAGATTCTGTATCGCGTTTGAGTTTCGCGGATTTATCAAAATAAAGTTTGCTACCTTGTGGTAATTCGTGCTCAAAAATCAATGCTATCGCCTTTAAAAATAAACTATAAATTCACAAAGCGCGGATTATAACACAAGCTAACTTAAATTTCTGTCGCTTTTTGGCGCAAGCCTTTTGAAGCGACTGAAGCTTATAGGATTGAACAAAATAAGTGTGTAGTTTTAGAAAAATAAAATACATTTCAAAGCAAAAGATTTTGTTTATTTACTTCTTATTTTTTTTTTTTTTTGTAATTTGACCTCCATTAAAGAAATAAAATGCAGTTTCAAAGGAGGCTTTAATGGGTTCTTTATCAAAAAAGTTAGTGCGAGGTTATAGAAAACTTTTGAATACACAGCATCTTAATATGTTGCCAAATATGCGTTCATCGTTGTTTCATATCCAAGCAACATTATGTGATATGCACAGAAGCCAAGTTTTACAAGAGGAACGATATTCTGACCCAAAAAGGCTAGAAAAATTTGGCTATAAAGTTTATAGTCAAAATGAAGAGGATGGAATCATTGCTGAAATCTTTAATCGTATAGGTTGCGCCAATAAATTTTTTGTGGAATTTGGCGTGCAAGATGGGCTAGAGTCCAACGCACATTTTTTGTTGTTTCAAGGTTGGAGTGGTGTTTATATAGAAGGAAGTGGAGAATATTGTGAAAAAATTAGAGAAAATTTTAGAATCCCGATTGAAAAATCACAACTTGCGATACGAAATAGCTTTATCACGGCTGAAAATATCAATGAGCTTATAGGAAGCACAATGGCAAAAGAAATCTATGAGATTGACTTGCTATCCATTGACATTGATGGCAATGATTATCATATATTTAATGCAATAGACATAATAAAGCCTCGTGTTGTTATAGTCGAATTTAACGCTAAATTTCCACCACCATCAGAATACATAATGCCATATAATCCAACTCATATTTGGGACGGGACAGATATGCAAGGAGCATCATTAGAATCTTTAAGTAAGCTTGGGGTTAAAAAGGGTTATAGACTTGTTGGAACAGATTTATGTGGCGTAAATGCCTTTTTTGTAAGAGATGATTTATGTGGGGATAAATTCCCAAATGATTGCTCTGCTAAAAATCTTTACAACCCATTTAGAGTAGCATTGAAAAGACATTCGACAGGGCATATTAGCAAATATTTTTTGCCAAATGTCGCACGATAAATCCTAGAATCTCGCAAGCTTTGTGCGTGATAATGCCCCAAATAGTATATTCTTTAAAATCTCAATACTTTTTTGAGAATCTTAAAAGGGCGCAATACAGAATAGAGTCTCTCTACTCGCGCGTCTCTTTGAAGTAGTTTTTTGCTTAAAGCTTCCATATAATCATCAAGCTCATAGCACTTTGCCTGCTCCATAACTTCGCTTAACTCCTCTCCAAAAATAGGTGTAGCACGCGCTAAATCCTGCCACATATTTCTATATGGCTCTTGCAAATATGGCTTGTAGTCAAGCCCTAATATCTTGTATTTGCTATGCCACGGCTTGTGCGCTGAAAGGTGAAAAATCTTTGGATTCTGTAAGCTTTCCTCATATTCTTGTCTGCTCCAAGAGATGAGGTTATTTTTTTGTTTCACCTAGATATGTGCGCTCTTTTTGTTTGTGGTGCATATTGAGAAATGTTTGCAGATTCCACTTTGGGGATAGGCGATAAAATTTTTCATTTATCACATAGTTCATCGCATCTTGGTCGTTGTGGGCGCATTCATATTCTGTGAGTATGTTTAGTATTTGGGATTGTATGTTTTGCTTGCGCCATTGCTTGAGATTTATTAGCATTAATCCAGAGTTGAAATAATTATTTGCAGAGATTTTAAGTCTTTTATCGGTTTTTTTAGATTTTATGAATCTTTTGTGATTTGCATACTCATCGCACACTGCTGCGCAAGGCTCATCAAAATCTATTACAAAAAGCTCTCGTATATCTGATAGCACCAATAAATCTGTATCCATATAAAGGCATTTGTCAATAGTGCTTTCTAGGATATCTCCAACTAGGATTCGATAATATCCAGCCATACTTTTTTGACTTTCAGCATCAAAATATTTTGCATTTGTTTTGAGAAATATTTGTTCATCAATATGATGGATTTTTATCTCGCAGGGATAGAGTGTGTTTAGCTTTATTTGGAAAGAAAGAAGTTTATTGGTTGTGGGCTTGTCTCTATCAGATGTAAATAGATGAAAGCAAAAAGGATTATTGCTTACCCCCCCCCATAGAAGCATTAACTAGTAGAGGCATTGATTGGTGATTTTTAGCCTGCAATACTATCCCATACATTAGCACAGCGGTGTATTTGATATAACCTTTACTAACGCCAAAAACCACATGATAGGTATTTTGTTTGGCGTCATAAGTGTGTGAATTTTTCATTTTGTAATCTCCTAAGACATAATTTAGTGGTGGCATTATACCAAAACGCCAAGACGCACAGATTAAGCAAAAGCTAAATGCCTAAAAATCGCTCCAATTGCTTCACGCTTGCAGTAATATCAAATCTTTGAGAGTGTTTGAATGCTTTTTGTGCAAAAGCTTCGCTTGTGCGTTTATCTTTATACATTATCTCCATAGCACGAGCTAGAGAATCTGCATTACCACTTTCAAAAAACATACCGCATTCTCCTAAAGTCTCATTATAAAGGATTTCTTTGCTTGTAGGGATATCACTTGCGATAATTGGCTTACCTAAGACACAGGATTCTGCTAACACCAAAGCAAAGCCCTCATAATATGAAGCGGAGATGCATACATCGCAAGTTTTGAGATAAGCATAAGGATTATCTTGGAATCCCAAAAATCTTACATTTGTGACATTTTGAGATGCTATCATTTCCTCTAGCTCTTTTTGGTGATTTTTACCCTCACCTATAAACCATATTTCATATTTATAGCCATTATCTTGGAGTATTTTGTTTGCCTTTAAAAGCACATCGCAACCTTTTTGATGGCTAAGTCTGCCTATTTGTGCAAATACAAAACCATTTTTTGGGATATCTTTAATATTTGCTTTGTGTAAAATGGCATCTTTATTAATAGGATTATATATTACCTCGATATGCTTGTGTGCAAGCTCTGGGTATAACTCCAATAAAGATTGTTTGACTCTATGGCTTACGCATATTAATCCATCTAGTGCCAAATATGCTCTACATTCATTTTCATCTCGTTTGCCACTCCTAAGTTTATCAAGCTCAATGTGGATATAGCCTAATTTTTTTCCGCCATACTTTTGAGAAATATATACGGTGCTAATCCCCTCTAAGAATCCGAGATTTATATCATAATGTGTTTTTATGAAATAGTTAATAAGCTTAGGATTGTTTAATACACGCCTTTTCCAAAATTTATTTAAAAATCGCCATTTGCCAAATATATGTGGAAAACTAAACACTTTATGGAGGTGCTCTTCACACCATTGTAGATATACATCTTGCTTCTTTTTTCGATTAAAAACAAATCTATATCACTTTTAGGATCTACCCCCCCCCTCTTTTTTTATTGCAGATTGATCACACCAGTGTGATAAAAAGTCTATAAGCACTCTCTCAGCTCCACCACCACCTATGCCTAAATTACAAATAAGAATCTTCATTTCTTCGCTCCTTTGTTCTATCAGATGTAAATAGATGAAAGCAAAGCGACATTATACCAAAACGCCAAGACGCACAGAGTTTAAGCAAACCTAAATTACAATCTTAAATTTTATTGTTCTTTTACGCTCATTCCTATAAGCACGGATTCTATAAGCTCATCGATGTCGCCATCTAGCACCGCGCTTGTATTGCTTGTGACGTAGTTTGAGCGTAGGTCTTTTACCTGCTGATAGGGGGCTAGGACATAAGAGCGGATTTGATGCCCCCAGCCTATCTCGCTTAAATCCTTAGAATCTGCCTCGCCTTGCTGTTTTGCACGCTCGAGTTCATAGAGTTTGCTTTGTAGCATTTTTAGCGCGGTGGCTTTGTTTTTGTGCTGTGAGCGGTCATTTTGGCATTGCACGACTATGCCTGAGGGCAAATGTGTAATGCGAATGGCGGATTCTGTTTTATTGATATGTTGTCCGCCCGCGCCACTTGCGCGATAGGTGTCAATTCTAATATCCTTTTCCTCGATTGTGATTTGTATGTCATCATCGAGCTCAGGGCTTACTTGCACGCTAGCAAAGCTCGTGTGGCGCTTGGCATTAGCATCAAAGGGGGAGATTCTCACAAGCCTATGCACACCATTTTCGCTTTTTGCGTAACCATAGGCATTTTCACCTTTGATGATGAATGCCACGCCTTTCATTCCCGCTTCCTCGCCATCTTGATAGTCTAGTAATTCGACTTTATACCCTCTGCGCTCTGCCCAGCGCAAATACATACGATAGAGCATACTTGCCCAATCTTGTGATTCTGTCCCGCCAGCGCCGGGCTGAATGGTAAAAATCGCATTTGCACCATCATTTTCGCCATTTAGCATCACCGCGATTTCTAGCTCGCTAATTGTGTGCCTTAGCTCGCTTGATTGAGAAAAAAGCTCTTGCAGGCTAGATTCATCATTTTCAGCGCTTAGAAGCTCAAAAAGCTCTTCAGAATCCCTCACGCTTCTATCCGCGTTTTCAAAAGATTCCAAAAGACGTGTGATTTTACGCTTTTGTCTGCCAAGCTCGCCAGCTTTTTTAGAATCTGCCCATAAATTTGGATCTAGCTCCAAGCGTGCAATTTCCTCTAGTTCCTTTCGCAATGCCGATAGATTAATCATCTTAGCGACATTTTCAACCTTCCCACTAAGCTCTTTTAATAACTCGCCATATTCGTAATTATCCATATTTTGCCCCTTGTGAGATTCTCTATTTTGTGATGCGCGTTTTCACACACCACCAAAGCGTCTTGTGCGTTTGTGGAATTTTTCGATAATTGTTTCTAGCTCATTTGAGGTGAAATCTGGAAAAAGCGTCTTTGTCCAAAAAATCTCGGCATACGCGCATTGCCAAAGTAAGAAATTTGAAAGTCGCTTTTCCCCGCCTGTGCGGATAAGTAAATCCACATCACAAGCGATTTTTGTATCCAAATGCGATTCTATCCCGCGTGCAATGCCACTAAGGCAATTTGCAGAATCTAGCGCGCTTAGACGCGCTAGCTCACCGCTTTTATAAAGTGAAAGCACACTTCGAGAGAGTTCATCTTTTGAACCATAATTAAGTGCGAGAAGTTGCGTCAATCCCGTGTTTTGCGCGGTTTGAGTTTGGGTTAGGTGGATTAAGTTTTGCAGATTCTTACTTAGCGCGCTAATATCGCCAATAGCCACAAAGCGGATATTATGCTTTTGATACACCTTAAGCTCGCTTTTTAAATATCGCTCCAAAAGGCGCATTAGAAAATCCACCTCCTGCTTTGGGCGCTGCCAATTTTCCGTAGAAAAGGCGTAAAGTGTAAGAAAAGCGATATTTTTGTTCGCACAATATTGTGTGATTTCGCGCACAACTTTTGCACCTTCTTTATGCCCAAAAGTGCGATTTTTGCCACGATTTTGCGCCCATCGCCCATTGCCGTCCATAATGATTGCAATATGTTTGAGTGTTTGCATACAAATTCCCTTAAAATCTCTTACAATTTCCGCAAAAGGCGCGCAGGATTCCCCGCATAGAATCCACTTTTTGTAATATCTTTGCTCACTACGCTTCCTGCGCCAATGACGACATTATCACAGATATTTACAGGTAGGATTGTCGCATTTGAGCCAATGCTTACATTGTTGCCAATTTTTGTGCTTTGCCACTGCGCTTTGTCTTTTGTCGGCGCACCCTCTTTAAACAAATCATTCACAAACATCACGCCGTGCCCAATAAAGCACTCCTCCCCAATCTCCACAAGCGAGCAAATAAAGCTATGGCTTTGCACGCGCGTTCTTGCGCCGATTTTTACTTCACTTTGGATTTCGCAAAATGGTCCCACGAACACATTTTCACCAAGCTCGCAACCATAAATATTGCAAGGTGTGATGATATGCACGCCTTTGGCGCAGGATTTTGGGTTGATGGCAGAATCTTGTAATTTTATAGAATCTTGTGATTTCATATTATGCCTTTTAACGCGTGGGAGCTTACTCGCGCAAAGATTCTAGCTCGGATTTGATGGATTCTAATTTTTCATTTAAATCACAAAGGCGCTGAAATTTCTCTTCGGCATTCTTTTTAAAATCAAGCGGGATTCTAAGCTCTTTAAGATTTTCCACATCGATGGTTTTAATGTAATGTGCATAAAGCTCACCAAGTGCCTTCTGTCCGCTATGTGAGTAAAAGTAGCAATAGAGTCCAAGTGCTTCAATCTTGCTTCTTGCGCGCACGATGACGATGCCCGTATTTGCCACTGCAAGGGTGGAGTTGAGATTCTCACCAAAAATACCAACCTTTGGTGTGCTTCCGCGTAAAGAAAGGCAAATATCATAGGCTTTGAGCGCGTATTTTTTTATCTTTGCTTTATCTCCTAATGTGCGCAAGGTGCTAAAGCTTTTGCTGATTCCATAATCGCTAAAATCTGCTAAACCGACATCATAATAAGTGATTTTTGTATTATTTTTCCCACCATAGACGCGCTGTCCGCGAAAAATTGTTACTAAATCACCAAGTAAAAGGCTTTTTGTCTGGGTATCTTGCTCTTTTTTTTTCACAATGGGAAGATTGTATTTTGGCAGTTCGCTATAAGGCGTGAGAAAGCAAAAGTCATTATTTTTGCGCGCAAAAAAGCATTCCAGCAGAGAATCTAAATTTATCAGGCGATTATACTTGCCATCTTTTTTCCAAAAGCGCTCATTTTTGGCATCAATGCTTAGAATCTCCTTGTTATTTGGGGAAAGCACCAACACGCAAAAATCCGCATTTTGGTGTGGAAAAATATTCTTTGGTAGCTCGATAATTGCCTCTATTAGCCCTTGCTTATAGAATCGTTGCATAAATTCGCTTTCAATGCTTGATTTTTGCAGGGTTTGCGTGCGCAAAACAAACACACCGCGCTTTTTAAGATGATAGAGCGCGTGGATTAAAAACACCCATTCAGAATAAGTCTTTGCTAGCCCGTGCAACTCGCGAAAGCGTTTATCATCTTTGAGATATTCCACGCCGATATGTGAGACATTTGGCGGATTACACATAATCTTATCAAAGCGAGAATCAAAGCAAGGTGCTTTTAAAATATCATTTACCATAAGATTTTCAAAGCTTAGATTTGAAAGTATGCAAATAAGCTTCGCCACCTTTGCCAAGCGGGGATCTAGCTCCTCGCCATAGAGCGAGACTTGCGCGTGCTTTTCTTGTGTGACTTGAGAAATTATCAAAAACAGCGAACCAATGCCATAGCAGGGATTATAAATACTCTCGCCATCTTTAATATCAAGCAAACGCACCAAAAGTTCATTGACTTCCAAAGGCGTGGAATAGTAATAGAGTTTATTTGCTGTCTTTTTTTGCGTGACAATATGCAAAAATTCCTCAATATCATTGAGCTGGGTTGAAGCACTTTGCAGCATTTTAAAGATTTTTAAAAAATTAATGTTTGGATTTATAGCGATAAATTGCTCTGCATCTATAAGTTTTTTTAGCTCTAAATCAAGCTGGGCGAAAATATTTTTCCGTTTTTGCCCTTGCGCGATAAAATCCTCTAAAATTTCTGGCGCATGGTTTTTCAAAATAAAAAGCTCTAACATAATACTTATAGAATCTAGCATATCCACATGATAGCGCTTAATGTATTCAAAGCACGCGAGAAGTTTTTCCAAGAGAATTTCCTTAAAAATAATGTTTCAAATTAATATTGCTGATTTTGGGAGATTTTAGCAAAATAAGCTTTGAAAATCCCTTATAGATTTTTTGCTTCATTATAATTCTTTTGCTCATATCATCTCGCTTGCGCTTATGCGCATACTTGGTGTTTTTTTAAATTGAGAATCTAGATTCTGCGCGCGAAGGCGCAAGTGATACTGCCTATAAAGAAATGGGTTTAAAGTTGGAATATCTTTTGCTTTTTGCCTAAAGTAAATCAAGTCAAAGGATTGAAATATGAAAAACAAAGTGCTTAGAGGATCAATAGTCGCCACGATGGTGCTTTTTGTCAGTGGTTGTGGTGGATTGTTTGATGTGGGGGGCAATGCGAACAATGCAAATGGGCTTATCCCTCCAAGCGCGCAAGGTGGGAACTACGCGCCAATAACGCCACCAACCTATCCGCCAATGCCAGCATACAATCAAAGTCCAAATTTGCTTTCCACCCAAAACACACAACGCCCACAGCGTGTAAATACAATGGTTATTGACAAAGTGGAAATTTCAGGTGTGAAAGACAATGAACCAAAGTTTGATAGAGATGATTCTATTATCTCCAGACGTAATAATCACGAAGAAGCACTTATCCCAAATTCACCAATGCTTACTGAAACAAACATTATCGAGCTAAATGCCGTAGGTATGGGAATCCCACCAGAAAATACTATTTCTCCCGGACAAGCAATGGCACTTGCAAAACGTGCGGCAATCGTAGATGCATACAGGCAAATAGGCGAAAAAATGTATGGTATCCGCTTGAATGCACAAGATACGGTAAAAGATATGGTGGTGCAAAATTCAACCGTTAGGACAAAAGTGCAAGCCCTTATTCGCAATGCTGAAATAAGCGAGAGCATTTGGAAAGATGGTGTTATGCAAGTAAGTATGCAACTAAAACTTGATGGTAGAATCTGGTATAAAGTCCTATCTGGTGGCAGATAAGACTTTGCCATTAGTAATGAGAAAGCATTTTTTTTACTCTATTATCCCTTTGATATTTTTCCTCAGCAGTTGCGCTGATGTGCTTGATAAGCTTAGCGCAACGCTTGGGGTAAATAATGAGTCTGTCGAGCAAGAAGAAGAAATTATACAACCTACAAAATTTAAGATTCTCCAAGTGCAATCTCCGCAGTTTTCTTTTTATGATTTTACCACGATACTTTACAAAAAAAAACAGACAGAAATCACGCTCTACACGCTAGGAAAGCCTGTTGGGAAAATCACTATAAAAGAGAAAGAGATTTGTTTTAACAACGACTGCGCGGGCAAATGGCGCGCGGCAAAAAACTTTTTTGGTGCGGTGAGTTATGGGGATTTGTTTGAGGATATTTTGTTTATGCGTGATATTTTTGAGGGTGAAGGCAAACGGATAGAAAAAAACAACACAACAATTCAGTGGTTTGTCAAAAATGAGCAAGAGATTTACTATGAGCGCACGCAGGATTACACGCTTTTTAGAAATTTAAGCACGGGCGTGAGCTTGGGAATCCAAGATTATAAAGTGAAAGTCAAAAAAGGCGAGTAAGATTACTTAGCAATGTGATAGAATCTAGAATTGCGTTGCGAAGATTCTGTGAAAATCTAAATCAACACACAAAAGATTCCTAAAACTTCCAATCAACTAAGAAAGGCAGAATATGGACGCAAAATGTAGCCAAGCGGAGGCAAAGTGCGATTTGACTGCACGAGATGATACCAATGCAGGGAATAAAAGCCAAATTTTCACACCCAAAACGCGCAATTTAAGTGTGGCGCATAGCCCTGATGCTGATGATTTGTTTATGTATTATGCGCTCAATTTTGGCTGGATTAGCACACCGCATTTGCGTTTTGAATCTTGTGCGCAGGATATTCAAACCCTCAATGACGCCGCTTTGCAATCACACTTTGATATAAGCGCGATTTCTTTTGCACTTTATCCACTTATCGCGCAAAATTACGCGCTGTTGCGCACGGGCGTGAGCTTTGGCAATGGCTATGGACCAAAACTTATTAAAAAATCCCAAACGCATTTAAAGCAAAATTTTAAAGTAGCCCTTAGTGGCGCACACACGACAAATGCGCTACTTTTTAGGCTTGCGTATCCGAATGCGCGCATTGTGTATAAAAATTTCCTTGACATAGAATCTAGCGTGTTAAATGGCGAAGTTGATGCGGGTGTGCTAATCCACGAATCGATTTTAGAGTTTGATTCTAGCCTTGTGGTGGAAGCCGAGTTGTGGGATATTTGGGAGGATTTGAGCGGTGGTGGGTTACCATTGCCTCTTGGTGGTATGGCGATTTCGCGCTCACTTCCGCTTAATATTGCGCTTGAGTGCGAGGACGCGCTCACACAAGCTGTCAAAGTCGCGGTAAATAACAAAAAAATCCTAAGCAAAATGCTTTTAGAGCGCAATTTGGTGCGGGTGGATTCTCAAAAGCTAGAAGTGTATTTGAATCTCTACGCAAACGCAGATTCTGCGACTTTGAGCGATTTGCAAAAAAGCGCGATTGATAGGCTGTTTGCGCTAGGATTTGATGCGGGCATTTATGCTCAAAAGCTTTTGAGCGAGGATTTTCTTTTGCCCAAAAATTATAATTCCTTGCGTTATAGCTAGATTCTAAGTGAGTAAAAATGACTTTGCTTTTTAGCCCTAGTGAAGGCAAAAACACGCCAGATTTTCAGGGCTTTGTGCAATTTAGTGCGCCTTTAAAATATCTTTTTTCCACAAAAACCTACAAACAAAATGCGCTTAGTGCGTATTTGCACGCGTTAAAAGAATCTAGCCAAAAAGAGTTGCTTTCTTTTTTTGGTGCAAAAGAGCTTGATTTACAAACGCTAAGCTTGTGTCAAAATTTGCTTACTTTGCCTCGCATTGAAGCTATCAAACTTTATAGTGGTGTGGCGTATAAGGCGCTTGGGTTTGAAAGTTTGCCAAAAAATGCCCAAAATTTTTTGTATGAAAATCTCTTTATTTTTAGCAATCTCTTTGGCACAATTCGCGCAAGTGACGCCATTCCTTTTTATAATTTACACCAAAATAAGGGCAAGGGTGCTTTTAGCCTAAAAACACTTTTTAAAGCTCAAGATTCTGATTTGCACACATTTTTGCAAACGCGCCAAACACGCATAGAAAACCAAATTATTGATTTACGCGCAGAAATTTATATCAAAGTCGCGCCAATCGCGCTTCCGCACACGCAAATAGAGTTTTTAAAAAATAATAAAAAACTTAGCCATAGCTCAAAATTTTATCGTGGAATCTACGCAAGAGAGCTTGCACTTAAAGGGAAAAATCTCACGCTAGAATCCTTAGAGCGCGTAAAATTTGAAAACCTAGAGTTTGTGGGAAAAGAACACCAAAATGCGCGCACAATTTTGCGCTATGAAATAGTAACTTAGCAAAACATAGGTATAATGCAACTTTAAAGATTTTGCACTTTTAAGGAAGCGATATGATAAAAATCACAGAAAATTCTTTGCGTGATGGACAACAATCCCTCCTTGCGACAAGAATGCGCACGGAGGATATGATAGAGGCAGCAAGGCTGTTTGAAAAAGTCGGCTTTCATAGCGTGGAAGTGTGGGGTGGCGCGACCTATGATGCGTGCTTGCGCTATACAAAGGAAGACCCATTTGAGCGTCTTGCGACTTTTAAGGAAATTTTTAAAACCACACCATTGCAAATGCTCGTGCGCGGGCAGAATCTCATCGGTTATCGCCATTATGCTGATGATGTAGTGGAGGAATTTATCCGCTTAAGTGCGCAGGCGGGAATGGATATTTTTAGAATCTTTGATGCTTTCAATGACGCGCGCAATCTCAAAACCTGCATAGAATCTATCAAAAAATATGGTAAGCACGCGCAAGGCGCGATTTGCTACACGACTTCACCCGTGCATACGACAAAGGGCTTTGTGGAATATGCAAAAGAAATGGTGAAAATGGGCTGCGATTCTCTAGCAATTAAGGATATGGCGGGCTTACTAACGCCTTTTAAAGCGTATGAACTTGTGAAAGCTTTAAAAGAAGAGATTAATTTGCAGCTTAGTCTGCATACGCATTCAACGGCTGGGTTTGCTTTTGGTGCGCATTTAAAAGCGCTAGAGGCAGGCGTTGATGTGCTTGATTTGGCAAATTCTGCATTGAGTGAAGGCACAAGTCACCCTTGCACGCAATCAATGGTAGCTACGCTCAAAGGAAGTAAGTATGATAGCGGGCTAAATATTGAACTAATGGAGCAGGCAAGTGATATTTTGCGTCGCAATCGCAAGAAATACGCGAAGTTTGAATCTGTGTATAATCAAATCGATACGCGCGTGCTTCTCTCTCAAATCCCCGGCGGTATGATTTCAAATATGGCAAATCAACTAAGAGAGCAAAACGCGCTTGATAGAATGGAAGAGGTGATGGAGGAGATTCCGCGTGTGCGCGAGGATTTTGGGTATCCGCCACTTGTTACGCCTTCAAGCCAGATTGTCGGCACGCAGGCGGTGCTAAATGTGCTTATGGGCGAGCGTTACAAAACTATCACAACTGAAACGCGCAATGTCATTAAAGGGCTGTATGGCAAAACGCCCGCGCCAATTTCCCAAAATCTCATACAAAAAGTTTTGGGAAAAGAAAAGCCAAATACAAAGCGTCCAGCGGATTTGCTTTCGCCTGAACTAGCAGAGGCAAAAAGTGAATCTAAAGACTTTGCAAAAAGTGAGACAGATGTGATTTCATACGCAATTTTCGGCGGTATTGCAAAGGCATTTTTGACCGAGCGCAACGCAGATAAACTAAAGCCTGAAAGTTTGGAAAATTTTGAGGATAAAGGCGCGGATAAATTACCAAAAGAATTTGCGATTACCATTAATGGTGAGCAGTATGAGATTAAGATTGAAGGCAGTGGCGAGAAAAGCGCGGGTGTGAGACCATTTTTTATGCGCGTAGATGGGGAATTGCGTGAAGTGTATGTTGAGGCATTGGGCGAGACTTCTGCGCGTGAAAAGCAAGATTCCAAACCAAAGGGACTACCACAGGCTACTTGCCCAGGACATGCTACAAGTGCAATGCCCGGCACGCTTACAAAGCTAAAAGTAAAAGTTGGAGAGAGTGTGAAAGTCGGCGATACGCTTGCAATCATTGAGGCGATGAAAATGGAAAATGAGGTGCTAGCGGCTGTTGATGGTGTGGTAAAGGAGATTTATGCAGTTGAAGGCACACAAGTTGGCAGTGGCGTGGCGATAATGTTTATTGGGTAGATTCTAATAACCAAATTAAATTAATGAATCTGCGCTACAATGCCAAGCTTTTAAGGATTTTTTTGCATAAATCGAGGTAGGCTATGAAAGATATTTTAGAATCTGCGCTATGTGGAGATGAGCTAAGCGCGCAAGAATTTAGCAAACTCTATGAGCTTGATCTTTTCGTGCTTGGTAATGCTGCAGATTCTATAAGACAAGAAAAATACCAAAAAAAGACTTTTTTTAATATCAATCGCCACATTAATCCTAGCAATATTTGCGCGGATATTTGCAAGTTTTGTGCCTTTAGCGCGCATAGGAAAAATCCAAATCCTTATGAAATGAGTATTGATGAAATCCTAAGTCAAGCCATTCAAAGTGCTAAAAAAGGCGCAAAAGAGGTGCATATCGTCTCAAGTCACAATCCAAACTATACCTATGAATGGTATTTAAATGTGTTTAGAGAGATTAAAAAAGCCTTGCCAGAGCTTCATATTAAAGCGCTCACCGCGGCGGAGGTGGATTTTTTAGACAGGAAATTTAACAAGGGTTTTGAGCGCGTATTAGAAGATATGGCAGAAAATGGCGTGGATTCTATGCCCGGAGGTGGGGCGGAGATTTTCGCACCAAAAGTGCGTGAGTATATTTGCAAGGGAAAGGTAAAGGCGCACAGATGGCTTGAAATCCACAAATACTGGCATTCTCTTGGTAAGATGAGTAATGCCACGATGCTTTTTGGGCATATAGAATCTAGGGAGGATAGGATTGATCATATGCTTCAGCTAAGGGGTGCGCAAAGTGAAAAGGAGAAGGTAGATTCTAAAAAAGGTGGGTTTAATGCCTTTATCCCGTTGCTCTATCAAAAGCAAAATAATTACTTAAAGGTGGGTGAGTTTCCTAGTGGGCAGGAGATTCTCAAGACCATTGCAATTGCTAGGATTTTGCTTCATAATATCCCGCACATTAAGGCGTATTGGGCGACTTTGGGGCTTAATCTCGCACTTGTGGCGCAGGAATTTGGCGCAGATGATATGGACGGGACAATAGAGGTGGAAAGCATACAATCCGCTGCTGGTGCTAAAAGCAGGCACGGCATTAGCAAAGATGAGCTTATTTATCAAATAAAAGACGCGGGATTTGTCCCTGTGGAGCGAGATTCTCTCTATAACGAATGTGGGGTGTATTAACAATACAAGGTGTTATTGCGAGCTGATTTTTCGGCGAGATAATCTATTTTTAGAATCTTGCAAAAACTTTCAATCCCTCCCAATGGATTCTGAATTGAAAAATTTGCAAAGTAAATCTTTAGGGATTTTGCCTTTTATAAAATCTAGGTTTATTAATTTTTCACAAACAAATCCCTTTATGGATAAAAGCACGCTAGAATCCACCGATAAAAGAGCATAAAATTTTAAATTTTATAAGGAGTGCGCGATGAAACAAAAAACAATTGGTAAAAAAGTCGAGCTTGTCGGCATTGGCTTGCATAAAGGCGTGCCCGTAAAGATGACTTTAGGGCCTTTGGCAGAAAATAGCGGTATCGTATTTTATAGAAGTGATTTGGGTGTAAATATCGAACTAAAGCCTGAGAATGTCGTGGATACCAAAATGGCTACCGTGCTAGGAAAAGGTGAGGCGCGCATCTCTACAATCGAGCATTTGCTTTCCGCAATCCACGCACACGGCATTGATAATCTTAAAATCACGCTTGATAATGAAGAAGTCCCGATACTAGATGGGAGCGCGATAGGGCATTGTATGCTTTTAGAAGAAGCGCAAATCGTGCGTCAAAATGCACCAAAACGCGCGCTTGAGATTAAAAAACCAATAGAACTTAAAGATGGCGATAAATTCGTGCGTGTAGAGCCAAGTGAGAGGACAATTTTTGATTTTAGTATTAAATTCCCACACCAAGCTATCAAAGAGCAATCCTATAAATTCACTTTTTCTACCAAAGATTATATTGAGCAGATTGCACGCGCACGCACCTTTGGATTCTTAAATGAAGTAAATTATCTGCGCTCAATTGGGCTGGCAAAAGGTGGCGATCTTTCAAATTGCATTGTGCTTGATGAAAATGGTATTATGAATAAAGAGGGCTTGCGCTACAAAGATGAGTTTGTGCGTCATAAGATTTTAGATGCTATTGGGGATATGGCACTTATTGGTATGCCTTTGCTTGGCACTTACATTGCCTTTGCAGGAAGCCACAAACTCAATCATTTACTTACGGAAAAAATCCTAAGCGATGCGGATTCTTATGAAATTGTGAGTTTGGAAGATTATGCTGAAGATGAGATGATGAACTACGCCTTGCAAACCCAAGAGGGATAAGCCTCGCTTAATTTTGGCTTCAAAGTGAAGCCCGCTTAAATTGTTAAAAATAATTGTAATATATTGTTATAGTAACAATTTTATACTATACTTCTGCCTTATTTTATTGATTTATACAAGGAGATACAATGCGTTTTTTAGGCGTTACACTAGCCACATTTCTTATATTTGGAACTTCTTTGACATTCACAGATGAGGGAGATTCTGCGGTAGTAGATGCGCAAGAACTTAGCTTTCACGAAAATTTAAGCATTCTAAGCCCATCGGCAAATGATGGACTAAGTTTGACTGATCTTTTGGAAGGGGCGAAAAACAACTACAACCTAGAGGCGAAAGATATTGCGATTTTGCAAGCAGAGGCAAACAAGGCTGCAGCGCAAAGAGAGTTTTTCCCCACACTTGATGGAAGCTATGCTTTCCAAGATACAAACAACACTTACCGCAAAATGCAAACTCATACTGCGAGCTTACGCGCAAATTGGGAAGTCTTTAGTGGGCTTAAGACTTACAATAAAGTGCGCGAACGCAGTTCCTTACATCGTTCAAGTATCGCTGATAGGGCAAATACAAAAGAGCAACTTTTCCTAAGCGTGATTGAGCAGTATTATGGATATTTTTCGAATCAAGCGCAGATGATTTCACTTGAGCAACGTCGCAAAGAACTAGCAGCAAATATTAAGCGCATTGAACGTCTTTATAACGCCGGGCTTACAACTATTGATGATTTAGAATCTTTGCGCGCGCAGATTCTCACTACCGAGCACGACATCGCAAATATTGTGCTTGAAATGGAGCGCAATAAACTTATACTTTCTCTTCTTACAAATCTTGATGTGAAAGATTTAAGACGTGTTGATATTAAAATGCCAACTTTAACTCTTCAAAAGCGACAAGATATCATCGCCCTTGAAGAGCGCGCAAAAAGCATCACTTTCCAAGCAAAGCAAGTGACTTATTTGCCAACAATCGCAATTAGTGATAGCTTTAGTTGGAATTCACTAGGTAGCGTTACCTCAAAGCCAGCGCTTAATGAGCTTTTAGGTGGCGGTGGCGCAGGTGGAGGCTTTAACTTTGGCGGGAGTAACTTTATGAAAATGAGCTTCCCACCGACGCAAAATGTGCTAGGAGTGAGCGTGGATATGCGCCTTTTTGACTTTTTTAACCTCTCAAAGCAAAAGGAAGCCTTGCGTTATAGCGCACTGCAAGCGCAAAAAGAGCTAGCGTATAAGAAAAATGAGCAAGAAAAAGATGAAAAACTTTATCGCAAAAGTTTAGAAATCGCCCAAGCAAAAATTAAAAGTGCCGAAGCTGCGCTAAAATCTGCAAATATCAGCTTTGAAAATGTCGCAAAACGTTATAATTCGCAGATTCTCAACTTTACGGATTATTTGCAGTCTTTAAGCACGAAGTTTAATGCGGAAACAACCTTTATCCAAAGTCTCAATGACTATGAAATAGAAAAGGCGCGTTATTTGTATTATAGCGGACAGGAAATCGAGGATTTCATACAAAAATAGTTAAAGCCAAATAAAAGCTAAAAAAGGAGATGTTATGCAAAGATTTATAAGTGCGAGCAAAAGGCTTTGGTTGGCGGGTATGCTTTTTTGCGGGATTGTTAATGCGGAGAGTGTGTATGCGATTTTTAACGCGCAGGCTATCAAAGATGCGAATCTAAGTCTAGGAAATAGCGGCATTGTGACAGAAATTTATGTCGATGTGGGGAGCGAGGTAAAAAAAGGCGATAAACTCTTAGAGCTTTTTAGTCAAGACCAACGCGCACAGATAGAATCTATCCGTCAGCAGTTTATCTTTAACAAAAAGCAATATGAGCGCTATCAAAAATCAGGTGGCGCGGTGGATAAAAACACACTAGAGCGCTATTACGCAGATTACAAAAAATTTGAAGCAGACCTTGCCTACCAAGAAGCACTTTTAAGTAAAAGCGTTTTGCGCGCGCCATTTAATGGAATAATCGCCTCAAAAGATGTTGAATTAGGCGATGGTGTGGGTGCAAATAGCACGCAGCTTTTTAGGCTCATTAGTCAAGAGGTGAAAATTGTGCTAGAGTTTGACTTTAAATACATTAGCAAAGTCAAAGTCGGCGATAAGTTTGAGTTTAGCGTTGATGGGATAGATTCTAAGCAAGTAGCAATCGTTAATAAAATCTATCCGACTGCAAGTGAATCTAATCGTAAAGTCAAGGCAGAAGCGTTGGTAGAAGGCATCATACCCGGGACATTTGGAGATGGGTATATACAGATAAAATAATTATCGTATTTTTGCGCTAGATTTTTCACATAAGCTAATCCATAGAATCTAGCAGATTCTCACCATAAGGCTAAAACAAAAAGGAGTATTTATGTATAAATTCGCCATTACTCGCCCTGTTACGACGCTTATGTTTGCGTTGGCTGTGATGTTTTTTGGCTTTTTGGCGGTAAATAAAATGCCTGTTTCACTTTTCCCAAATGTGGATTTCCCGGTGGTAACGGTGATTACAACCTATCAGGGTGCAAGTGCAGAGACGATTGAAACAAAGGTAACGGATAAAATCGAAGAAGCGGTGCTAGGAATTGATGGGATTAAAAAAGTGACTTCTTCAAGCGTGCGCAATACGAGCATTGTGGTAGTGGAATTCCAGCTTGAAAAAGACCTTGATGTGGCTGTGGCTGATGTGCGCGATAAAATCGGCACGGTGAGGCTTGAAAGCGGGGTGGATTCTCCAAGTGTGCGAAAGGTGGATACCGGCTCTGCGCCTGTGATTTCACTTTTCCTCACAAGCACCAAAGTCCCACCAAGCGAGATGATGAAGCACGCGGATAACATTATAAAGCCAATGTTACAAAAAATTAGCGGTGTGGGAAGCGTGGAGGTGCGTGGATATCGTAAGCGACAAATTAGAATTTACCCAGATCCAACGCTTATGAATAAATACAATCTCACCTATTCAACCCTAGCAAATCTCATCGGACAAGAGAATCTTGAGGTTGATGGTGGGAGATTGGTAAGTCAGAAAACCGAATGGGCGCTTACCACTGATGCTAATAGCTATGATATTGAAGAAATGGGTGAAATCCGCGTGAGTGATGGCGTGCGTTTGAGAGATATTGCGCGTATTGAAGATTCTATTGAAGAGGATAGAACCTATGCAAGCTATGACAAGACGCCCGGCGTTATTTTTGAAGTGCAAAAAATTTCAGGGCAAAATGACATAAAAATTGCTCAAGCCGTCAAACAGACTTTCAAAGAAATTGAAGCTGTGAGTCAAGATTACGAAGTGCAGGTGTTTAAAGACACGACAACTTATATTGAAGATTCTATTGCCGATGTGAAGTTTGACCTTTTGCTTGGGGCGATTTTGGCGGTTAGTATTGTGTTTTTATTCTTGCGGAGTGTGAGTATTACTATTGTCGCGGCACTAAGCTTGCCTGTATCGATTATTGGGACATTTGCGCTTATGAGCGCGTTTGATTTAACGCTTAATATGCTCACCCTCCTTGCGCTTACCCTTGCGATTGGGATTATTATCGATGATGCAATTGTGGTGATTGAAAATATCCACAAAAAGCTAGAAGCTGGACTTCCTAAGCGTGAAGCCGCCTATGAAGGGGTGAGAGAGATTGGTTTTGCGATTGTGGCAATTTCTGCAATGCTGCTTTCAGTGTTTATCCCTGTTGGGAGTATGAGTGGGATTGTGGGGAAATTTTTCCAAAGCTTTGGTATCACTGTAGCCCTCGCAATCGGGCTTTCTTATGTTGTGGTGGTGACTTTTATTCCGATGATAAGCTCTATTGTTGTGAATCCAAAGCACTCGAAATTCTATTATAAGACTGAGGGCTTTTTTAATGCGCTTGATAGAATCTATGTAAAAACGCTTGGCTTTGTGCTAAATAATAAGCTCATCGTGCTTGCTGGCGTGATTTTGGTATTTATCGGCTCGCTATTTTTGGCAAAAATGCTTGGCTTTGATTTTATGAAAAAAGAAGACAAGGGTGAATATAACATTTTCTTAGAAGTTGCACCGGGCATTAGTATGGAAGAGATGAAGCGCAGAAGTGGGATTTTGCAGGATATTGTGCTAAATGAGCCCACCACGCGTTTTGCAACACTCCAAATTGGCTATAATTCTCAAAAAAATATTTTCAAAGCGCAAATTTATACAAAAATGCTTGATAGAAGCGAGCGTAAGGGGAAGGAGGATACGCAGTTTGCGGTTATGAACAAAGTGCGCGGACTTTTGAAAAATAATGAAGCAGCAAAAGATATGACAATTTCAGTTGTGGAAGTTTCAGATTTTGGTGGTGGCGGGGATAACTCGCCTTTCCAAATCGCCATTCTTGCGCCAAATGATGAGATTCTCTATAAAACTCAACAAAATCTCTACAATCTCATTGAAACAAAGCTCGCGGGCAAGGCTACGGATTTGCACTTAAATAAAGCCGATGATGCGCCAGAGTATAGATTCCATATTGTGCGTGCAAATGCTAATAAATACGGCGTGAGTTCGCAAGAAATTGGCAACTCCATACGCGCGGCATTTTCTGGTGAATATCCTGTAGGCTATTACAAAGAAAATGGTAAGGAATACGACATTACTTTGCGTGTGCCAGATTCTGATAGGCGCGTGCTTGAGGACATTAAACGTTTGCAAGTGAAAAATGCTAAGGGTGAGCTTATGTTTTTAGAAGGGCTTGTGAGTATCGAGCAGACAAAGACAGCCTCGACAATTACGCGCTTTAATCGTCAGCGAAGCCTCACTGTGTATGCGCAGGTGAATAAGGCTTCTGGTGCGAGTCTTGGTGATTTGTTTGCGGTGGTGCTTGACCCGCAAAATCAATGGCTAGAGCCCGGTGCGAGCTACAAACTGCAAGGCGAAGTGGAAAACATGCAAGAAACTTTGGTGGCTTTTGGTGTGGCGATTATAACGGCAGTTATTTTGATTTATCTTATTTTGGCGGCATTGTATGAGAGCTTTTTACAGCCACTTATTATTATGGTAACACTCCCGCTAAGTTTTTCAGGTGCTTTTATTGCGCTTTTTATCACGGGAGAAACCTTTAGTATGTTCTCGCTTATGGGGCTTATGTTGCTTATGGGTATGGTTGGGAAAAACGCGACTTTGCTTATTGATGTGGCAAATGAAAAGCGCAAGGAAGGTATGGATATAATGAGCGCGATTGTAAGCGCTGGGGAATTGCGCCTGCGTCCGATTTTGATGACTACAATTGCGATGGTTTTTGGTATGCTTCCGCTTGCAATCGCTAATGGCGCAGGTGAAGCGATGAAAAATCCCATAGGCATTGCGATGATTGGTGGGCTTATTGTTTCAATGCTGCTTTCATTGCTTATCGTGCCGATTTTTTATAGATTCTTAGCGCCACTTGATGATAAACTTGCAAGATTCTATAAGCCAAAAGATGGGGATTCTTTTTAGTCTATTGCGTTAGTTTTGTATCGCTTTGTTAGGCTTGCTTTTTGAAGTTCGCGTTTATGCTTGGTATTTTTTTAGAATCTATTCCTTATAAATATTATCCACCTCGCGGGAGTGAATCTCCTTTCGCCTCGCTTGCGCTCACGTTCATACTCGGCGTTTTTTAGAGGCTTTAAGATTGCGAGATTGTATTGCGTTGCTTGGAGATTTAGAGTCTTGTGCGGTTGATTGAATAAAATTTCAAAAAAAGGGGACATATGCGTTTTATAGATTCTTATTTTTATAATCCGACATTTTGGCAAAAGGTGCTAAGTCTCACGCTTTTACCCCTCTCTTTTTTGTATGCAATCTCAGCGCTACTTCGCAGGAAGCTTTCACGCTATTATGATTTTAACCTTCCGATTATAAGCGTTGGGAATCTCGTGCTAGGTGGCAGTGGGAAGACGCCATTTATCATTGAAGTAGCCAAAAGATATGAAAAAGTAGTTATCATCTCAAGAGGTTACAAACGCCAAAGCAAAGGACTTTTAATCGTGAGCCTTTGGGGAAGGCTGCAATGTGGCGAAAAAGAATCTGGCGATGAAGCCTATCTTTTAGCAAAAAGCGTGAAAAATGCAAGCGTTATCGTCTCCAAAAACCGCGTAGAAGCAATAGAAAAAGCCAAAGAATTAGGTGCGAAATGTATTTTTTTGGATGATGGATTCCGTTTTAATTTTAAAAAGCTCAACCTCATCTTGCAACCAAAGCTTAAGCCCTACTTTCCCTTTCCTATTCCAAGTGGTATGTATCGCGAGATGCCCTATCTTTATAAGAGCGCGGATTTGCTCGTGCGCGAAGGCATAGAATACACGCGCGAGGTGGCGGTGGAGAATGAGAGCGAGCGTATGCTACTTTTGACAGCGATTGCCAATCCTTCGCGTTTAGATGAGTTTTTGCCAAAGGTGGTGGGGAAAATCACGTTGCGTGATCACGCGAGATTTGATGAGGAATTTTTGAAATCCCAAATCATGCATTTTCAAGCTACAAGTTTTCTTGTCACTACAAAAGATGAAGTAAAGCTTCAAGATATGGGCTTTCAACTTAGCGTGCTGTGCTTAAAGCTTCATATCAAAGATGAGGTGTTGCAGGCAATAGATTCTTATATAAAAAGTTTTAGAGAATATTTTTAGGTTCTATTCTTTTTAGTTTTTATTTCGTTTAAGCTTTGCAGAATCTGCTTGCGCTTTTTGTTTGAGTTGTAAGGTCAAAAGCTTTTTTAAGGCATTTTTTCTATAATACGCGTTTTTGTTTCTCTAATAAATCACATAAAGGATTTTCTTGTCTCTGCAAAAAAAGTTTTTTGAGCTTCTTTATTTTTATAGCGCGAAATATGTGGAGATTCTCGTTTTTTTGCTTTTTACTACGGGCTTTGTGTTGTATGCTTTGGGGCTTTCATCATTTGGGAAAAATAGCCTGCACGCACAGACTTTTTTTCATTTAAGTGCTTTTTTATTTATTCTATTTTTTTACAAACGCTTTCAAAAGCAAGATTTTAAGGCGTTAAAAATCCCACTTCTTTGTTTTGGGATTGTTATAGTTTGCGGGTTTTTGACTTATTTTAATCCCATTTTACCCCGCACATTTTCTCAAGTCCTAAGCGCGATAAATTCTAATATTATTGGGCTTGTTTTGCTCTATGTGATTGGCTTTGTGTGGGTGCTTTACACAAGGCGCGTATATTTGCTCTTGTTTTTTATAGTGCTGGCATTTCTTTGTGTGTTAGAAGTCACACAAACTATTGAAATAGCAAAAGCGACAAATAATCATAGGCGTGTGCCATTTTATTTTCAAGAGGTTTATGCTTATAATATTTGGCTTTTATTGCCCACTGCGTTTTGTATAGGCGGGATTTTTGCGTTTAAAAACATTGGGTTAAAAATTCTTTGTGTTGTTGGGGTGTATTTTTGCCTTCTAGCAATGCTGGCAAATGCCGAGCGCTCATTTTTGGTAGCATTTGTAGTTATGATTGTTGGAGCATTTTTACTCTATCGCTATAAATTTAAAAAAATTATTTTGCCTGTATTTTTTCTTGCTCTGCTTGTTTCTGGAATCTATGGCTATAACTACAGCAAAACGCTACCTGAGCGCTATAATTTCGCGTATATGTTGGAGAATTTTTGGGTTGTGATTAATACCAAACCAATTGAAATGGGGAAGTATGATAACGCCTGTTTTAGTGGCTGGAATTGCTCGCAGGAAAGCAAAGCGCAGGGAAAAGACCCTATCACTTGGGAGCATTCTTCGCTCGTGCGTCTTGCGATGAGTAAATCCACCTTTTTAGCCGTGCTTGATAATCCGCTCAAACCCCACATTGTTGGCGTGTTTCAAATAGGTGAATATCTTTGGCATTATTACAATCTCAAAAATCACCAAAACCGCGTGTATATGGCGGTTGATAATGCAAAATATAATGGCTACAATTCGCCACATAATCTCGTGGTAAGTCTTTTGCTAAGTTATGGGATTATTGGTTTTGGCGCGATTTGCGTGTTTTTGTTTTTGCTTTTTAGGCGCACAAGGGCTTTTATGAATGCGCAATCAAATTCTTTTATAAGATTCATCACTCTAAGTTTTTGTCTTCTTCTTTGTGGGATTTGCGCGCAGTGCTTTTTTGATGTGATTTATAATGTCATTTTGCACCCACTTTTTCTTATCTTTGGCTTTATTCAAGGCTTGATATTACGCAAGGATTTGCCACATAATCTAGCATTTGTAGAAAAGCTTTGCAATGCTTACAAACAAGCGGTGAGCACCCTGCGTCAATTTAAACGCGAGCAAAGAGTTGAGAATTATGGCAAAAAAGTGCGCCTTAAAGATTCTCTTACTATTCAAGAAAACAAAGAAAAAGAGCAGCGCGCCTTAAAGGTTTCAATGTATTGTGCGCTTCTTTTGGCGATTTTTGGTATAGGATTTGGGCAGCTTGTCAAATCAAGCGCGATTATTTTTGATGGTATTGTGTGTCTTGTGAGCGTGGCTTTGGGATTTTTGAGTGTGGTGACTTCGCGCTATATTTACAAAGAAGATGATGATATTTTTCAATATGGCTATGTGCGTTTTGAGCCGATGGTGAATTTCTTTAAAAGTGCGGTTTTGCTCGCTGTATGTGTGTATGCGCTACTTTCTGGCGTGCATTCTGTGATTAAAGGTGGTTATAGCTTAGAGCTTGGAAGCGCGGTGATTTATACAATTTGTGCATTTGTGATTTGTCTAGGGATTTTTGCTTATAC
Source organism: Helicobacter himalayensis (assembly GCF_001602095.1). Classification (NCBI taxonomy): domain Bacteria; kingdom Pseudomonadati; phylum Campylobacterota; class Epsilonproteobacteria; order Campylobacterales; family Helicobacteraceae; genus Helicobacter; species Helicobacter himalayensis. The sequence goes on from NZ_CP014991.1 coordinate 129,885, forward strand.
GCATTTTTTTGCGGAGCGCTTAGATTCTGAATTGCTTTATGTTGATAGGACGGAGTGGCTTATTGATTGTGCGCTGTATTTTGGTGCGATTGTGGCATTTGGCTGTGTGTATCTCTTTGACCCGCAGCAAAAAAGCGCGATTAGCCACTACATTGATCCACTATTGCTTATTTTCCTTTCTTTTGGACTAGCTTTTACACCGCTTAGGATTATGGTTGCGAATTTTAAAGATTTAGTGATGGTTGCCCCACCGGAATTAGATTCTCAAATCACACAAATTATGCAGGATTTGAGTAAGGAATATGGCTTTAGCGAATATGATACGCATGTGGCAAAAAGTGGGCGATTTTTTATGATTGAAGTAAATATTTTAGAGACGCACGGGCTTAGCATTAACGCAAAAGAGCTTGATATTATTAGGGAAAAAATCCAGAATGCACTTAAGCTTCCAAGTTATAGAATCTGGCTTCTAGTCAGCCTTACAGCTAATCCAAAGTGGTTATAAGGACGCAATTTTTCAGAATCTACAATCTCCAAGCAACTTGATAGAATCTACAAATATTCAAGCTTCCAAAAAACGCCGAGTATGAACGCGCAAGCGGAGATAAAGCGGAATTCACTTCCGCGAGGCGATACCTTAAAGGAATCGAATCTAAAGACTTTAGAATCTTGCAAACCTTTGCGATAAGTTAGATACTATGTTGAAACTCGCAAACCCCTTTTTTGTCCGCATTAATTGTTATATTGTTAGTATTTTTATACAATGCCCAACTCGTATTTGTAAATTACCCACTAAAGGCTACTTTATGTATGACAAAGTAAGATCGTTGTTCTTTAAACTTCAGCCAGAGACGGCGCATTCCCTAGCGGAGCGTTTTTTGCGTTATTTTTGCGTGTTGCCGGGCGTGCAAGATGTGCTTGCGCGAAATTTTGTGATTGCAGATTCTCGGCTTGCAAATGATATTTTGGGCTTGCACTTTCCAAATCCGCTTGGGCTTTCAGCGGGTTTTGATAAAAACGCAACAATGATTGAGGGCTTAAGCACATTTGGCTTTGGGTTTTTAGAAATTGGCACAATCACGCAAAGCCCCCAAAGTGGGAATCCAAAACCACGACTTTTTAGATTTCCAAAAGAAAAAAGTTTGCAAAATTGTATGGGTTTTAATAATCAAGGTGTGCTTAGCGTGGCAAAAAGGCTAAAAAAAATCACGCCATTTGCCATTCCTTTGGGGCTAAATCTTGGCAAAAATAAAATTATTGCGCAAAGAGATTCTTTAAAAAATTATGAAAACACATTAAAAGAATTGCTTGAGTATGGGGATTACTTCGTGTTTAATGTCTCAAGTCCAAATACCCCAAAACTGCGTGATTTGCAAAATAAAGAATTTATTGGCTCACTTTGTAAAATGGCGCGCAACAACACGCAAAAGCCTATTTTTATCAAACTTTCTCCTGATATGCATAATGAGGATTTGCTCGAAGTGATAGAATCTGCGTATAAAAATGGTTGCAATGGGATTATTGCGACAAATACGACGATTGATTATTCCTTGCTTGAGGGTGCGAAAAATGAAGGTGGCTTAAGCGGGCAGGTGCTGAAAGAAAAATCGCGCGAAGTGTTTGCAAATATTGCAAAAGAGTTTTTTGGCAAGCTTACACTTATTTCTGTTGGCGGGATTGATGATGCCAAAGAAGCTTATGAGCGCATAAAAATAGGCGCATCACTCATTCAGGCTTACACGGGTTTTGTGTATGAGGGAGCGAGCTTTGCAAAAGATATAAATAAGGGGATTTTAGAGCTTATGCAAAAAGATGGCTTTAGTCATATTAGTGAGGCTATTGGTGCGGATTACAAAAAGGTTAGAAAACCAAAAGAGAAAAGCACAAAAACAGAATCTAAGCTAAGAACACGCAAAACATTACCAAAGGCAAATAAAGATTCTGAAAATTAGGAGTTTTGAAAGTGAGATTTTTGGCAGTAATATTATTAGGAGGATTGATGAGTGCGGTGAGCTTGAATGCTGGAGTGATACCAAAGCATTATGAAGAAGTGCTTGAAAATGGCTTGCAAGTGGTGGTAGTGCCATTGCAAAATAAAAGCTCAGTGATTGAAGTAGATGTGATTTATAAGGTTGGTAGTCGCAATGAGGTGAATGGAAAAAGTGGTATTGCGCATATGCTCGAACATCTTAATTTTAAATCCACCAAAAACCTTAAAGCTGGTGAATTTGATGAGATTGTGAAAAAATTTGGCGGTATGAGTAATGCTTATACAATTTTTGACTACACAAAATACTATATAAACACGACAAATAAGAATCTTGCAAAGTCACTAGAGCTTTTTGCGGAAGTAATGGAAAATCTCACTTTGAGCGATGAGGAATTTCAGCCAGAGCGCAATGTTGTGTTGCAAGAGCGCCTATGGCGAACGGATAATAATCCAACGGGGCTTTTGTATTTTGAGTTTTTTAACACTGCGTTTGAAAAACATCCTTATCATTGGACACCCATAGGATTCAAAGAAGATATACAATCTTGGAAGTTAGAGGATATTATCGCATTTCATAGCACTTACTATCAGCCACAAAATGCCATTGTGCTGGTAACTGGCGATGTCGAGCCAAAAGAGGTGTTTGCAAATGCGAAAAAATATTTTGGCAAGATTAAAAACGCGACAGATTCTATCCCACAAGTGGATATAAAAGAGCCAACCCAAAATGCATCAAAGTTTAAGCAAGTCCAAAAGCAAAGCGAAGTGGAATACCTAGCAATGGGCTATAAAATCCCAGATTATCTTCACAAAGATCAAGTGGCACTAAGCGCGATAAGTGAAATTCTAAGTGACGGAAATTCTAGCCTTTTTCAAATTGAGCTTGTAGATAAAAAACAACTTTCCTCGGGAGTTTCTGCGTATAATATGGAGCTAAAAGATGAGGGTGTGTTTTTTATTATGGCAGTGGCTAATCAAAATGTGAGCGCAAAGACTTTGCAAAAGGAGATTGTTGCGATTTTGGAGCGCATCAAAAAGGGCGAGATAAGCCAAGAAGAGCTAGAAAAAGTAAAAATCTCAACAAAAGCAAGCTTTGTGCATAGTTTTGAAAGTGCAGCTTCCACGGCTGGTGTGTTTGCAAGCTATCTTGCACTGGGCGATTTGTCGCCACTTTTTGAATATGAAAATGCAATTGAAAACCTTAGTATTGAAGAAATCGCGCGCGTGGCGCAAAAATACTTTGTTCCAAATATGCTTACAACAGCTGTGATTTACGCAAATGAAGGCACAAAGAAGAGTACAACAAACTAAAGAGGGGAAATTGTGGAATCTACATTATTGTATGGAGCGATGAGCGCGCTTGTGACACCTTTTTATGAAGGAAAAATCGATACGCAAACTTTTGAATCTCTTATCAAAAGACAAATTGCTTGTGGAATGGACGCGTGCGTGCCTGTAGGGACTACGGGGGAATCTGCGACTTTAAGTCATAAAGAACATATGGAGTGCATTGAGCTAGCTGTAAGTGTATGCAAAGGAAATAAGATAAAAGTGCTTGCAGGTGCGGGGAGCAATGCCACAAGTGAAGCCATTGAACTAGCGCGTTTTGCGCAAAAATGTGGCGCAGATGCGATTTTATGCGTAAGTCCATATTACAACAAACCAAGTCAAGAGGGGCTTTTTGCGCATTATAAGGCAGTGGCAGATTCTGTGGATATTCCGCTTATGCTTTATAATGTCCCTTCACGCACGGGAGTAAGTATTGAAGTTGGCACGGCGATACGACTTTTTAAAGAAGTGAGGAATATCATTGCCATTAAAGAGGCGAGTGGGTCGATGGAGCGCGTGATTGAGCTTGCGGCGAATGCGCCTACTTTTAGCGTTTTTAGTGGAGATGATGCGCTCAATTACCCAATCCTTGCAAATGGCGGTAAAGGCGTGATTTCAGTAACGGGCAATCTTTTGCCCAAAGAGATTTCAGAGCTTACGCATAGTGCGCTAAATGGGGATTTGCAAACAAGCCAAATGCTTAACAATAAGCTCTTTGAGATTAATAAAGCGCTTTTTTGCGAAAGCAATCCAATCCCTATAAAAGCCACAATGTATCTTAGCGGACTTCTTAGAAGCTTAGAATACCGCCTGCCATTAGTTGCACCAACGAGTGAAAATCTCAAATATATAGAATCTGTTTTACAAAAATATGAAATCGCATAAAATAAATTCAAGGAGTTTTTAATGAGACTTAATCGTTTTCCCTTACAGTATGTTTTTGGCGTGCTGTGTATTGTGTGGCTTTTTGTTTCATCAAGTGCGCATAGCGATTTTGTTGCAAATCTTATCCGAGGTGTGGGCGTAGCATTTGTGATTGTGGGCGTGTATGGAAGGCTGTATGCGACAATCTTTATCGGCGGTATGAAAAATGAAGGCGTAGATGGTAAGAGCTTTATTGATTATGGTGCTTATAGCTTGTGTCGCAACCCGCTCTATCTCTTTTCTTTCGTTGCCTTTGTTGGTATCCTTGCACTCAAAGGGCAGATTGCGCTTATTGTCATCGGTGCGCTTATATATTTGTGGATTTATAGAATGACAATTTTAAGCGAAGAAGAGTTTTTGGAATCGAAGTTTGGCGAGCCTTATAAGCAATTTTTGCAAAAAACTTCACGCTTTTTTCCACGCCTTGAGGGTTTTCATTGCCCAGAAAAAATCGAAGTGCGCCCAGAATTTTTACACAAAGAAATCCGCCGTGCGCTCAATTGGTTTTTGGGCGTTGTGACGATTTTGGCAATTGAAGTGTTGCAATATTACGAGATTTTGCCTGTATTTTGGCGTATTTATTAGGTAAAAATAGCAATTAAAGGAAAAATTTATTACAATAGCCCGAAATTTTGCAACTAAAAAAGAGGTTTAATGATGACAAACGACCAAAATACAACGGACTTTATGAGAGGCAAAACTTTAGTTATCAGTGGCGCTACAAGAGGTATTGGGAAGGCTATTTTGTATCGCTTTGCGCAGAATGGTGTGAATGTCGCTTTCACTTACAATAAAAACGAGGAAGAGGCAAATAAGATTGCTCAAGATGTAGAAGCAAAATACAAAATCAAAGCAAAATATTATCCGCTCAATGTCCTAGAGCCAGAGCAGTATGTGGAATTGTTTAAAAAAATCGATGAATATTTTGGACGCGTAGATTTCTTTGTCTCAAACGCTATTATTTATGGTAAAAGCGTAGCGGGCGGATTTGGTCCATTTATGCGCTTGCGTCCTAAGGGGTTAAATAATATCTACACTGCTACCGTGCTAGCCTTTGTCGTGGGCTCACAAGAAGCAGCAAAGAGAATGAAAGAAGTAGGTGGCGGAGCAATCGTATCTTTAAGCTCAACAGGAAATCTCGTTTATATGCCAAATTACGCAGGACACGGGAACTCCAAAAATGCTGTGGAGACGATGGTAAAATACGCCGCCACAGAGCTAGGAGAATGGGGGATCCGTGTTAATGCTGTAAGTGGCGGACCAATTGACACAGACGCGTTGCGTGCATTTCCAGATTATGCAGAGGTACGCGCAAAAGTGGAGGAGCAATCCCCGCTTAACCGTATGGGAACACCTGAAGATTTGGCTGGTGCGGCGTTTTTCCTTTGTGATTCTACGCAAAGCGCGTGGCTTACAGGACAAACGATAGTTATTGATGGTGGAACAACTTTTAAATAATTTTTTTTCACAAAGCGCCTTTTAATGCGTTTTCCTGCTAGTGTTCTTACCCCCAAGTTTGCCGCTCTTACCGCTACAATCACTGCGCTAAGTTTGGCGGTGCTAAAGCTTGTCGTCGGGATTTTAAGTGGCTCGGTGGCTGTGCTTGCGAGTGCGATAGATTCTCTACTTGATGTGGGAATCTCAATCTTTAACTTTTTTGCGTTAAAAAAATCCGAGCAACCTGCAAATAGCGGATTTAATTATGGTTTTGGCAAAATAGAAGCCCTTGCTAGCGCGTTTGAAAGCTTTGTTATCTTTCTTTCTGGATTGTATATTCTTTATACTTCCATTCAAAAGATTTTACAAACACACAGTATTCATAACTTAGAATCCTCACTCGGCGTGATGCTTTTTTCATTTTGTGCGACTTTATTTTTGGTAGTGTTTTTGCAAATCATCGCAAAACGCACAAATTCGCAAGTCATCAAAGTCGATGCGATGCATTATAAAATTGATTTACTTAGTAATGGCGCGGTTTTATGTTCGCTTGGGGTGATTTATGTGAGTGGTTTTGAAAAGCTTGATGCGATTTTAGGACTTCTTATAGCGGTGTATATTATGTTTAGCGCGTTTGGGCTGATGAGAGATAGCGTGTTTTTATTGCTTGATAGAGCCATAGAGCCAGAGATTTTGGAGCGGGTGAAAGACATCTTAGACAAAGCGCCCATCACGGGTTATCACGCTCTACGCACGCGTATTTCTGGAAATATATATTTTTTAGAGGTGCATTTGGTGTTTGATGATTCTATTGCGCTTCTTAGTGCGCATAAGGTTTGTAATGCCATTGAAGAGCAGGTGCGTGCAATAAATCCAGCACTTATATGGGAGATAAACGCGCATTTAGATCCTTATGATGATTATGAAGAAGATGTGGTGTTAAAATATTATTAAGGAACATAATGGAATTGGTGAGTGATTTTTTACAAGCAGAGCCTATTACAACAGCTAGGATTTATCCGCATTTAAAGTGCGATGAGCAAGAGGCGGAGATTCTGCGCGCGTTATTAAAAGAATATTTAGACGGGGAGAGCGATTGGAATGTTGGCATATTTTTATTGAAATTTTTTCACACAAACGCAGTGCAAAACCTCGCCTTTTTGCCAAAAGTGCGCAATCTCATCGGCTTGGGATTGCTTAATCAAAGTGGCTTTGATTTTTTAGAATCTAAAGAATCTCTTTTAGAGCTTTATGCTGAACGCATTCGCTTAAGTGGCAATTTTTTTAAAATCTTAGAGGGCTCGCTTGATGAGGAATTGCCAGAAATTAGCGCGTATAGCGATGATTTGGAGTATTTAAAAGACCAATTTATGCGCATTGATTTGCTCCATAAGCTTAGTAATGCAAAATCTTCAAATGCGCCTTCTCTTAGTTTTTCACTCAAACTTTTAGACGAGCACATTAAAGCGCGTTTGAAGCTTACCCTGAAGCGCATTCCGATTGTGAAATTTCTTAAAGAGTACCATTTAACCCAAAAAGAGCAGATTCTCTTTTTAGCGGTTTTAAAAGAGGAGTATTCCTCAAAAGATGGCGAGCTTTTCCGCGAAAGTGGGACATTGCTAGGGCTTATTAGCAGTGATGAGTATGAGAGAATGCGTAACAGCGCACTTTTGAATGAAAACTCAAAGCTCATTACGGAGGGCTTGCTTGATTATGATGAGTATATTTCAGGTTTTGGGAATATCACGCGCTCATTTTTTATCCCGCAAGAAATTTTGCAAAAAATCACCCACCCTACAAAGCAACGCAACAAAATAAGCCTTTCATCATTAGTAAAAAACCAAGATATTTTTGAGCTTTTAGAGCCAAAGCAGGGGCTGGATTCTGTCGTGTTGCACGAAAGAACAAGAGAGACACTCAATCACCTGCTAGCGCAAGTTGATGCGCGCGTAGCAAAACTACTAAAGCAATGGGGGATAAAGCAAAAGCGCAGTATTGAAGCAAAGATTCTACTTTATGGACCACCGGGCACAGGCAAAACGCTAAGTGCGCTTGCTTTAGCAAAAAGTCTCAAAAAAGAGGTGTTAAGCTTTGATTGCTCAAAGATTCTCTCTATGTATGTGGGGGAATCTGAAAAAAATGTGCGCCAAATTTTTGACACTTATAAAGATATTTGCAAAAAAACCAAAAATGAGCCAATACTTTTGCTTGATGAAGCCGACCAATTTCTCTCTTCGCGTGCAAATGTCGCAAGTAGCGCGGATAAAATGCACAATCAGATGCAAAATATTTTTTTAGAGCAAATTGAACGCTTTGAAGGTATTATCATTGCGACTACAAATCTCATTGAAAACTTCGATAGCGCCTTTTCAAGGCGCTTTAATTATAAGATAGAGTTTAAGCGTCCAAATTTTTCCCAACGCCAAAAATTGTGGAAATCTTTACTTCCGCGCAATATTAGCTTTGTAGATTCTAAGCAAGTGCTTATTGACACATTAAGTGAGTATGATTTAAGTGGCGCGCAAATTAAGCTTGTGATTAAAAACACTGCTTACAAAGTTGCTACAAGAGAAAATCCAGTCTTTAGTATTGAGGATTTTAAAGAGGAGATTAAAAAAGAGCAGAGTGGAAACTTTGATGGTAGCAAAAATGTAGGATTTATAAGGAGATAGTATGCTTGATATTTATCCGGCTATTGATTTAAAAGAAGGCAAGGCAGTGCGGCTTTATAAAGGTGAAATGCAAAGCGCAAAAATCTATGGCGCACCGCTAGAGTTTGCTAAAAAATTTGAAGAAATGGGCGCAAAGTGGTTGCATATCGTGGATTTAGATGGCGCGTTTAAAGGCGTACCAAGCAATATGCAAAGTATCAAAGAGATTCTCTCCCATACAAAGCTTCAAATTCAGTTAGGCGGGGGAATCCGCGATGAAGAAACAATTTCAAAATACATAGATTTAGGCATTGCGCGCGTGATTTTGGGCTCGGTGGCGCTCAAAAATATGGACTTTGCGCTCAAAATGGCACAAAAATATCACGTAGCCATAGGCATTGATGCGCGCGATGGGAAAGTCGCGGTTGAGGGTTGGGCGCAAAGTGGCGAAGTAGAGGCGCTAGAATTTGCCAAAGAGTTTCAAAATAGCGGAGTGGAGGCGATTATCTGCACAGATATTGCGCGTGATGGCGCACTAAGCGGGATTAATGTAACTTTCACTCAAACAATCGCGCAAAATAGCGGAATCCACACTATCGCAAGCGGTGGATTTGCTAATCAAAGTGAGCTAGAGACTTTAGCGCAAAATGAGTTTATTGGCGGGGTGATTATTGGCAAGGCGTTTTATGAAGGAAAAATTGATTTACAAAACTCACTAAAAAATTTTCAAAAAGCATAAGGGATTAAAGCAAATATAAATTAAGTATGGTAAAATTCTGAACTTTTTGCCGATTTTGGGAAAATATTTTATGAGGAGAACACATTGAAATTGCTTGTAGTTGATGACAGCTCCACAATGAGAAGGATTATAAAGAATACATTGCAGAGGTTGGGCTATGAGGATATTCTAGAGGCTGAGCACGGCGTAGAAGCGTGGGGGATACTTGATACTACCGGCGGGATAAATGTGCTTATCACGGATTGGAATATGCCTGAAATGAATGGACTTGACTTGGTGAAAAAAGTGCGTGCAGATGAGCGCTATAAAGATATTCCTATCATTATGGTAACCACTGAAGGCGGTAAGGCTGAGGTTATTACTGCGCTTAAAGCTGGCGTAAATAATTACATCGTGAAGCCTTTCACACCGCAAGTTTTGAAAGAAAAGCTTGAAGTTGTGCTTGGCGTGAATGAGGGCTAACACATTCTCTTGGGCTTAAAGACACACTTTTAAGCCGCACTAACTTCTAAAAATAATGCAAAACTCTTATTTTGAACTTATTCTTTATCCAAATGCTCAACCTGAAGTTTTTTCACAAATGGTTGGGGAATTTCTCACACAAATTTATATATTAGATTCTGATATGTCAGATTTTGACGCGCAAGATTGTGATTTTTCAAGCTATCCTTGTGAATTTGTGGATTCTCAAAGTATTTTTGACTATGTGATTCCTAAAGAAAAATGGCACATTGCCGGGAATCTGAATCTACAAGAAATTACCTCACACCAAAAAACAAAAATTATTTTCGCCATTCCAGAGACAACAACACAGGGGCAAAAAACTTCTGATATGCTAAATGCGATAGAATCTTGCTTAAAGCAAACTTGTGAGATTCTATCCGCGCGTTTGCAGGAGCAAGTAGCACTTGCCTATATCTTACAGGAAAAAAAGAATGAGGATTGGTTACGGGTTTATAGAGATTCTATTATACCCATTGATTGTGGGAAGTTTCATATTACGCCATCTTGGCATTTTAGTGAAGAATCTAGCAAGGATCATATCCCTATTATCATCGATCCAGCCCTTGCTTTTGGCTCAGGACATCACGCAAGTACGTCTATGTGTTTGGAGCTTTTAAGCGCATTAGAGCTTAAGGATAAAAATGTCCTTGATGTGGGTTGCGGGAGTGGGATTTTAAGCATTGCAAGTGCGAAACTTGGTGCAAATGTGTTTGCTTGCGATACAGATTCTCTAAGTATCGAGCAAACAACACTCAATATGCAAAAAAACAACACCACTTGCACGCTGATATATGGTAGCCTGAATAAAATCCCAGCACAACCTCAAGATATAATCATCGCAAATATTACGGCACTTGTGCTAAAAAGCCTTTACAAGGACTTTGTATTGCATTTACTTAAAAATGGAATCCTTATTATTTCTGGAATCTTAGCAGAATATAAAAATGATATAATTGCGTGTTTTACTAGAGGTTTTGCGATTTTACAGACTTTAGAGCGCGATGAGTGGGTGGCGTTTAAAATGCAAAAACTTTAATAAGGCAATTAAGCAAGGAGAAAGAATGCAAGAAAATCAAAATAACAATAAAAAACCATTTAAACAAAATCCTTTTTTAACTTTCGCGCTTTTGGTGATTGGCTTAATGATTGTGTTTAAGTTTTTTTCCCCTTCAGGTGATCTTTTGAGTGAGCGCTTGGGTGGAAGTGTGATAAATAGAGAAGTGAGCTATTATGAGTTAAAACAGCTTATTAAAAATAAAGAAGTAGATTCTGTAAGTATTGGACAGACGATTATTAAGGCGGTGTCTTCAAGCGGTTCGCCAAAGATTCTCTATGTGGCAAAGCGCGTGAGCGACCCAAATCTCACCGCACTTTTAGATGAAAAGCGCATCGAATATAGTGGTTTTAGTGAATCTAATTTTTTTACAGATATGATTAATATGCTTTTGCCAATCTTTATCATCATCGCTATTTGGCTTTTCATCGCTAGCAGAATGCAAAAGTCTATGGGTGGCGGAATGTTTGGTATCGGAAGCTCAAAAAAGCTTGTGAATGCCGAAAAGCCAAAGGTGAGCTTTGATGATATGGCGGGAAATGAAGAGGCAAAAGAAGAAGTTGTGGAGATTGTGGATTTTCTCAAATACCCTGAACGTTATGCGGCTGTGGGGGCGAAGATTCCAAAAGGTGTGCTTTTAGTGGGACCTCCGGGTACAGGCAAAACGCTTCTTGCAAAGGCTGTGGCGGGGGAAGCGAATGTGCCGTTTTTTTCAATGAGCGGAAGTAGTTTTATTGAAATGTTTGTAGGCTTAGGTGCAAGCAGGGTGCGCGATTTGTTTGAAATGGCAAAAAAAGAGGCGCCAAGTATTATTTTCATCGATGAAATTGATGCAATCGGAAAAAGTCGTGCCGCAGGTGGAATGGTGGGTGGCAATGATGAAAGGGAGCAAACGCTCAACCAGCTTTTAGCCGAAATGGACGGCTTTGGCTCTGAAAATGCCCCTGTCATCGTGCTAGCAGCTACCAACCGCCCAGAAGTGTTAGATCCAGCACTTTTGCGCCCGGGACGCTTTGATAGGCAGGTGCTTGTCGATGCGCCGGATTTCAATGGACGCGTGGAGATTCTCAAAGTGCATATCAAAAATGTCAGCCTTGCGCGTGATGTGGATTTGCAAGAGATTGCAAAATTTAGCGCAGGGCTTGCGGGTGCGGATTTGGCAAATATCGTTAATGAAGCAGCACTGCTAGCAGGGCGTGAAAACAAAAAAGAAGTTTCACAAAAGCACTTCAAAGAGGCGATGGAACGCACAATGATAGGCTTAGAGAAAAAATCTCGCAGAATCTCGCCAAAAGAAAAAGAAATTGTCGCCTATCACGAAAGCGGGCACGCGCTGATGGGTGAGCTTACAGAGGGTGCAAATCGTGTGAATAAGGTTTCAATCATTCCGCGCGGAATGGGTGCTTTGGGCTATACCCTCCACACACCAGAGGAAAATAAGCATTTGCAGCAGCGCTATGAGATGATAGCTGAAATCGATGTTTTGCTCGGCGGGCGCAGTGCGGAGGAAGTCTTTTTGGGTGAAATCTCAAATGGTGCGTCTGATGATTTGCGCCGCGCGACAGGCATTATCAAAAATATGATTGTATATTATGGAATGAGCGATGTAAGCGGGCTTATGGTGCTAGATGATTATACAAGACGTAGTAATTTTCTAGGTGGCGGGGGCTCTGCGCGTGAGTTTAGCGAAGAGACTGCGCGTAAAATGGATACTTACATTCAAACAATGCTTAATGAGCGTCACGAGCATGTCAAAAAGACGCTTGAGCTGTATAAAGGTGCGATTGAAGCGATGGTAAAAGAATTACTAGAAAAAGAAGTGATTGATGGCTCGCTCGTGCGTGAAATCATAGAAAAATATGAAAAAGAGCAAGGTATGCAATCGCGTCTCATACCTTTACAGACACAAGAGGATTAGAGGGCAAGTTAAAAAAAGTTAGAAAAGGAGGCTAAAAATGAATGCAAATATCCAAATTATTGCAAAAGAAGGTTGGTTTGGCGCGATTGTGTTAGGGGTGCTGTTTTTGGTATGTGTGTTTTTTGAATGGGAAGTTTTGGGCGTGATTTTTTTACTAGCTTTTGTGCTGTGGCTTTTTATGTTTCGCAATCCAGAACGTATCGCAAAAAACCAACCTAAAGCGTTCCATTCCCCAGTAGATGGCATTGTGCGTCATATTGATATTTTAGAAGAAAATATATGTGTGCAGATTTATACACGCTTTTTTGATGTGGGCGTAGTGCGAGCACCTAGCGATATTTTGCACGCTAGCTTAAAGAAAAAAGGCGGACTTACACTTTGCTTTGCGGATTCTGATAAAAAGCGTATGCTAAATACTTCCTTTAGCCTTGCATGGAAAGATAAGCAAGATTTCTGCCTTGAATTTTTTCCAGAATTTTTTAGAAATTCTGGAATCTATGCAGATTCTAATCTTGCAAGTGGCGAGCGTCTAGGCTTTATGAAAAAAGGAGTGACAAAGATCTACTTGCCAAAAAATGCGGAGCTAAAGGTAAGCATAGGCGACAAAGTCAGCGCGTGCAATAGCGTAATAGGAGAGTTATAAAGATGAAAATAAGCCCTCTTTATATCCTGCCAAATCTTTTTACCGCAGGGAGCATTTTTCTTGGAATCTTAAGCATAATGGCGGCTTCAAAGGGGCTATATAGCTTTGCTTGCTGGTTTATTGTGGTTTCGATGCTTTTAGATGGGCTAGATGGACGCGTGGCACGAATTACAAATACTTCGAGTAAGTTTGGCGTGGAGTTTGATTCTCTAGCGGATATTGTAGCTTTTGGTGTAGCGCCTTCGATTTTGCTGTATTTTTATGTTGGCTTTAGCTTTTCGCGCATAGGTGAGGTGACTTCTGCATTTTTTGTGATTTTTGGTGCGATTAGACTCGCGCGTTTTAATATCACAACTTCTAGCGAGCCAAACTTTTTCATCGGCTTGCCAATCCCTTCAGCAGCGATTTTTATCGTGTTGTGGATTTTGGTAGATTTAGAACATAAGATTTTTTTAGAATGCAAATATTTGCTTATTTTGGGCGCGTTTATCGTCAGTATCTTAATGGTGAGCAATGTGCGCTATCCGAGCTTTAAGAAAATGCAATGGAATCTAAAGTCCTTCATCGTGTTGCTTATTCTCATAGGAATTGTGCTTATTGAGCCTGTGGAGGTGCTTTGCGCGCTAATGAGCTTATATGTGCTGTATGGGGTTTTGCGTTGGCTTGTATTGAGGGTTAGAATCTTGCTAAAATTAAGCAGTTAGGGTCTTGCAAGGATTGCAGTTTGATAGATAGTAGCTATGCACAACTCACACAAAAACAAAAAGAAGAAATTGTTGCATTAAAAGAGAGACTAGATTCTCTCCAAGAGCTACTTTCTCAAAAAGAGCGCGAAATCACCACGCTTACAAATTACACAAAAGAGCTAGAAGAGCGCAACGAAGGACTTGTTGCTACGCTTAAAAATAGAGAATCTGCGCTTAAGCAAATTGAAAAAAGCACAGAAATCTTTGGTGTAGAGCTTGATGAATTATTAAATATTCTTTTTTCTTTACAAAATCAAGGCGTAAAAGCCAAAGATTCTGAATCTTTTATCCAATCTGTCCAATTTAACGAGGACAAAGAGCTGCTATTTGGGCTTAATATCGCAAATGATTTCATCGAACAAAACTCCTACCAAACGATAAAATACTATCTTTTCAATCTTGACTGCAAGTTTTCTCAAACCTTTGATTTGCTCAATCTCCACCCGCAAAACAAAAGCGATTTTGTTTTAATCGGCGAGACTTTTAGCTCTTTTGTGCGTTTGGAAGCCTATAAGCGCAATGAAAGCTTAAGAGGCATTATTGAGATTTTGCCAGCAGATATGTTAAATCCCGTGCAAGTACGCTACTATGGGAATTTGGACCTGAGGGAATATTTTGATTTATTCGTGCAAAATTACAGCAAAAACTAGGTTTTATACACCAAAGACAAGCTTTTTTAAAGGACTTTAGGAGAATCTATGCAAGAGAAAGCAAATTTTTTTTATGTCGCTTTTGCGCTGTGTTTGGTTGGCTGGGCGTATTTGGGCTGGGGATTTTTGCTTTTTCCGCTTAGTCTTTTTCTTGCGCTGTATTCAAGGGTAGCAAATCTCGCATTTTGGGTGCTTGTATTTGCTGATATTGCAGGATTTAGCACTTCGATTTATGCACTATCAATGAAATTTTTTGGTGTAGTGGTGTGAAAATCAAAAAAGCAGAATCTAAGAAAATACCCTCGATTTTTAAATTAATTAGCAGTAATGGCGGACAGGGAGGGATTCGAACCCTCGATAACCTTGCGGCTATGCGTCCTTAGCAGGGACGTGGTTTCAGCCAACTCACCCACCGGTCCAAAGAATCTAAAAGCCAGAAGACCTTTCTTTTTTAAGCATTAAAAGGGCGCAATTCTAACTTAGAAAACATAAAATACCGCTTAACGCAACGCAAACTTTTTCACCCCGCGCATTTGTGATTTGGCTCAAAAATCTTTCAAGCAAAAGTATGTTAGAATGCGGATTTTAAACTTTTTTGCAAGGATTAGGATATGAAAAATTACGCGTTTATTTTCCCCGGGCAGGGCTCGCAGGCTGTGGGTATGGGGAGAGAATTTTATGAAAACTTCTCTTTGGCAAAGGAGCTTTTCGAGCAGGCTTCAGATTCTCTAAGTTTGGACTTCAAAAGTTTGCTTTTTGAAGAAAATGAGAATCTTAATCTCACGCCTTACACACAACCAGCGATTTTTCTTGTGAGCGCGATTGCGTTAGAGATTTTTAAGCAAGAATGCGAAGTGCTCCCAAAAATTGCGCTTGGGCATTCTTTGGGCGAAGTGAGCGCGTTTAGTCTAAATGGTGGCGTGAGTTTTTCAAATGCGATTAAGCTCACACACAAGCGCGGTTTATTGATGACAAAGGCGTGTGAGGGGCAAGATGCTGGAATGATGGTTGTTGTGGGATTAGAAGATGGTGCTGTTGAGGCATTTTGCAAAGAGCGACGGAATGAGGGTAAAAAAATATGGTGTGCCAACTATAATGGTGATGGACAAATCGTGTTGGCTGGTAAAAAAAGCGATTTGGCAAGCGCTGAAAGCGCGTTGAAAGTCCTTGGTGCTAAACGCGCGCTTTTGCTTCCAATGTCTGTGGCAAGCCACTGCCCGATACTAGAATCTATCTTGCCAGAATTTGACGAGCTTTTGCAAATGCTACTAGAAAGGGATTCTAGCGTGCCGATTGTATCAAATGCGAGCTTGCAAACCTACACAACAAAGCAAGATGCGCTCACACGCCTAAGTAGCCAACTCACCCAACCTGTGCTATATAAGCAGTCAATCATTAAGGTGGATTCTGAAATTGATGGTTTTATTGAATTTGGACACGGCAATGTGCTAAAGGGCTTAAACAAGCGCCTAAGTCAAAAACCAACACTCAATGTTTCAAATCCTGCGACACTTAAAGAATGTATAGAATCTTTGCAAAATTCCTAAAGGGGGTGTTATGAAAATAGGTATTATTGGGGCGATGATAGAGGAAGTCACGCCACTTGTAGAATTTTTTAAAAATCAAGGCTATAAAATCGAGGAAATCGCACTAGGCGGGAATGTATTTCATAAAATCATCATACAAAATGATACGCTCTATATTGCTTATAGTAAGATTGGCAAGGTGCATGCGGCAATCACGGCAAGTGTGATGATAGCGCGCTTTGAATGCGAGCGCATTATTTTTACGGGCGTGGCTGGTGGGCTAGATTCTAGGCTCAAAGTCGGCGATTTACTCATCGCTACAAAGCTCGCGCAACACGATGTGGATATTACCGCCTTTGGGCATCCGCTAGGATTTATCCCAGAAAGCGCGGTGTATATTGAAGCTGATAGTGCGCTTAATGCCATTGCAAAAAAAGTCGCACAAAAGCTTAATAAACCACTGATGGAAGGAATTATCGCTTCAGGCGATCAATTTATCTGCGATGAGAGCAAAAAGCAGTGGATTATCCAAAACTTCCAAGCAAGCGCGGTTGAGATGGAGGGCGCGAGTGTAGCGGTGGTGTGCAATGCCTTTAAGATTCCTTTTTGTATTTTGCGTTCAATCAGCGATAGTGCCGATGGGAGCGCAGATGTGAGCTTTGATGAGTTTTTAGAAGAAGCAGCCAGAGTGAGTGCGCAGTTTAGCATTGAGATTCTTAAAGAATTGGGGGTGAAAATTTGAATAAGCTAGAAAGTATTATTTTTATCCGTCACGCGCAGAGTGAGGATAGAGCAGAGTTTGCAAGAAAACATAAGGGGTGTGATGATAGTACGCGTCCGCTTAATAAGGTTGGCAAAAAGCAGAGCAAGCAAATCGCGCGCTTTATGAAAAAATATCTTGCCAATCCTGCGCATAAAATTGATAAAATCATCTCTTCGCCTGCTAAGCGCACATTGCAGAGTATTAGACCGCTTAAAAAGCGTGTGAAAATTCCATTTGAGACAAACGCAAAAATTGCGCCAGATTGTGGGTTAAAAGCCTATCTTGAACTTTTAGATTCTGTTGCAGAATGCCAAAGTGTGCTATTTGTCGGACATCAGCCAGATATACAATCGTGTATAGAATATCTCACAAATAGCGCACAAATCCAAGTGGAAAAAGGTGCGATTATCAAACTGCAACGCAAGGCACAAACGCAGGATTTGCAAAATTGCTTTGAAATCGCACTTCTCCTCCCGCCAGAAAATCTTTAGGTAAAAAGCACAGATTCTTAATAGCCAAAAGTGATTATTGTAGAATCTGCAAACCTAAATGATAAAATGCAGGTGTGGATCGAGTTTTCAATAATTTTCTCTTGCAAGTGATAGATTATTAAGGAATGGAGGCTGTAATGCGTGATGCGTTTAGTATGCTAGAACTTGTGTTTGTGTTGATTATTTTAGGTGTGCTTGCAGCCATTGCGATACCTAGATTTTCCGTAACGCGTATAGACGCGCAGATTGTGGCTATCGAAAATGATATAAATAACGCTATTAGCGGGATTCAGCGCGAAGTCTTTTCTCAAAATCTTGACCCAAAAACCCTTGATATGACGCAAATTTTCACCCTTGCAAATCTAAGTCCCGCGCGCTGGATAGTGCAGGGAAACGCCATTACACTTGGTAAAAATGGCGCGATAGATTCTCAAAACGCGTGCGTGTTTGTGCGCTATAACAGCGCGCAAAGTTTGCTAAGCTATGAAATCACGCAAAAGGCAGATTCTACGCTTTGCACGCGTCTTTTTGCGCGTCACCCAAATGGAGGCAAAAAAATCCCGCTCAACACCTCCAACGCACTTTTTTAAAGGCTCATTTTGCGTGCGCTTTCACTTAGTCCAAAAGCTTTTAGCGCGCTAGAGTTTGTGCTTGTGGTGATAATTTTAAGTGTGTTAGGTTTTAGTGCGATAAGCATATTTTCAAGCTATCGACAAAAAACCTGCCTGCAACTTTTGCGCGCAAAACTTCTCCTTACCCAAGAGCAACTAAGTATGCTTTACTTGCGCGATTTTTATTACACTAATCCAAATTTGCAGGCTCAAGCCTACGTGCTTTTAAGAACCTTACAAACGCAAGAAAAATGCTCTTTTAGTCTTAGTCAAACGTCTAATTTTGCACCTCATCTAATCGCTAATGTAGGAAGCGAGCGTTTAATTTTTTTTATCCAACCGCAAAACCTACTTATAAATCCCAAGATTTTTTGTGATTTTTCTAAACCACTTTGCAAAGCTTTTTGGGAGCGTGTGAATGATAAATAGGCAGAATCTGTGATGATTTTGCTACATTTAAAGCTAAAAATCTTATTTCTTATAGTTTATAACCTTTTAGATTCCAAAAGAATCCTAGAATTTTTTAAAACAACCCAAAGGAGCTAATATGGGAGAAAATATGCAAACTTTACTCAACGCGCAAAAGAGCATACTTGTGGGGATTGATATACAAGAAAGGCTTATTGATGTAATGTGCTATAAGCAAAGGGTGCTGAAAAATGCAAATATTCTCTTGCAGGGCGCGAGAATCTTAGGTGTGAAAACGATTTTAAGCGAGCAATATCCAAAGGGGCTAGGGAAAACTGATAGTAGTTTAAAATTCCACGTGATTGATGATTTTAGCACCCCACTTGACGAAAATAATGAAAATAATAAAAATGATGAAACCCCACAAGTTAGGCTTTTTGAAAAGATTTCTTTTAGTATTTTTAATGACAGCGCACTAAGAAATTTCTTGCAAGATTCTCAATGTAAAAGCCTTATCTTTTTTGGGATTGAGACGCATATATGTATCTTGCAAAGTGTGATAATGGCGCTAGAGATGGGCTTTGAGGTGTGGCTTATTGAAGATTGTCTAAGTTCAAGGAATGAAGCAAACCACAATAACGCACTTTGCTTTATGCGCTCGCAAGGAGCGAAAATCATTAATACCGAGAGTTTTTTATTTGGGTTTTTAAGCCAAGCAAAAGGTACGCAATTTAAGGCTATAAGCGGGCTTATTAAATAAAAGTTTTGGAATCTATTCCTTTAAAGATTGCCTCGCGGAAGTGAATTTCGCTTCAGCTCCGCTTGCGCGTTCATACTCGGCATTTTTTGGAAGCTTTAAGATTTGTAGATTCTATGTTTGGAGATTTTGGAATAAATAGCTATAATGCCCGCGCACTTACAAAGCCCAAAAGCTAAACAAAGAAGCTAAAATCACAGCTAAGGCGTATATATGCAACAGCTTTATTCTCAAAAGAAATTTTTCCTTCTTTTTGTTTTGACGCTACTTTTTCATATTGCCTGCCTTTTGTTTAATATTAATGAAATTAGTATCCACCACAAAGAGGCGTTTGGATTTTTTTATTCTGATGAGTTTATTTATGAGCTTGCGCGCCTAAGCTATGAGAATCTAGGACAGAGTGATTTTGCCTTGCGCGCGCCGTTTTTGGCGGTGCATATTTGCAATGTTATTTTGCTTTATCTTATTAGTTTGCGCTATTTTAAACGCGCACTAGATTCTTATCTTTGTGTGTTGATTTTTATGTTTTTACCCGGCATTGTGCTAAGCTCCATTCTTATTTCTAAGACAAATTTTATTATTTTTATCGCGCTTGCGTGTGTGTATTGGCAGTTAAGATTCTCGCGCAATGCGTATTTTATGCCAGCACTTAGCGTGTTTTTGGATTCTAGTTTTAGTATTTTGTATTTGGGTATGTTTTTTTATGCGCTAAGGACAAAAAACACACCGTATCTCTTTTTTGCACTGCTTTGCTTTGGTGTGAATATGTCGCTTTTTGGCATTGATGTTAGCGGGCATCCGCAGAGTTATTTTATCGACACGCTCGGTGGGCTTGTGCTTTTGTTTTCACCTTTGCTGTTAATTTATTACATTTACGCGCTTATTGTTTCAAGTAGGCGTCAAAATGAATTTATGAGTTATGTATCTTTGAGCGCGTTTGTGTTTGTGTTGATACTTTCTTTGCGTCAAAAGGTGGATTTAGAAACGCTTTTACCTTTAAGTATTATCGGCTTACCAGTGCTTGTGCGGCAGTTTTTGGGAGATATTAGAATCCACTTGCCACAATTTAGGCGTGCTTATATTTTGCGCTTTGTGGTGATTTTTTTGCTTATGCTTTTGCAAAGTAGTGCGCTGTATTTTAATAAACTGCTTTATCTCGCGCAGATAAAGACGCATTTTGCACACTCATATTATTATGGCAAAGAGATTGCAAGCGAGCTTAGGAAAATTAATATTGAATCTATCCAAGTAGAGGACAAACGCCTTGAATTGCAGTTGCGCTTTTATGGCATTGATAATATCTCGCCTAGAATCTTACGCAAGGTAAAAGAGGGTGAAAATGATGATATAAAACTTGTGTATCTAGGCAAGATTATCGCGCGCTATAAAATCACCTATGCGCCCAATGAGCATACACAAAAGGCGGGTAAAGATTCTAAAATCACCACCAAAAAGCGCACAAAATGAGTAGGCTGTGAATTTACTTGAACTTGTCTTTGCTATCGCGCTATGTGGGGTGTTTTATGCCATAAGCACGCCTTTTTCAAATCAATCTCTTTCAATGGCAAAAAACGCGCTTTCTTTTCACCTTAAAAGCGCGCAGATTCTGGCATTAAGCGATGATAGGGAGTTTTTGCATCTGCAAGATACAAGCGCTACAAAAGTTGAATTTCCCTCTATCGACACGACTTCACTTCTCACACAGACGCAAAATGCGCTGTGGCAGGTGCAATTTCACATAGGCAAAATTTATAGCACTTTTAGCTATTCTCTTTTTGTGGATACACCGCGTTTCGCAAAGACTACGGATTTTGACTCGCGCCCGATGGCTGGGGATATTATCGCACTAGATTCCCTAAGGCGTTGTATTAGCGGGTATAACAATACAAATACTTCGGTTGAATGCAGAAATAACACGCTTTTTGAAACACGCTTGAGTGAGCGTTTAGGGATTGAGAATCTAGAAATTTTTGCACCAGTCAAATGCAGTGAGCGCGATACTGCAAGGGTGCATTTTGATAGATTTGCGCGCCCGATGTGTGCGAAAATCCCAACGCGATTTCAAAGCAGCTTCCAAATACATTTAAGCAAAAAATCCCAAACCACCGCGCTTTGTATCTTGCCACAAGGCAAAATCACAGGGTGCTAGAATCTTGCTTTTGCACTTGTTTTGGGAAAATTTATTTAAGGAAAAGTGGTGAAAAAAATAACGATTCTTTGTGATTATGATGTGTTAAAGCGCCCGCGCCCATACCGCCTTTTGCAGATGCTACAAGAGATTGGCGGATTTAATCTTAGCGTGATTGCAAAGGAATGCTCATTAATACAAGGCGTTAAAACCTTTAGTTTTCCGTCTTTGCCAACTGCCAAAGAGCGCACAAAAGAGCAAAATGATACATTAAGGCAATGGTGTCAAAAAGGTGCATTTGAAAAGCTTATTTTCACGTCAAACCGCCTAAAGATCCGAGAATTTTTAAGAGAAATTCCCTTTCAAGATTTGTTGATTGTCGAGGATATTACGCTTTTACCTTTTGCATTGGAATCCAAAAAGCACGCAAGGTGTGGCAAGGTGCTTATTGACCTGCGCGAGTATTACCCGCTAGAGTATGAGAATAGCAAGGAATGGTTGGAGGGTTTTGGGCTATTTTTTAAGCATTTATGTGAGGTGTATTTGCCAGAGGTTGATTATGCATTATGCGTGAGTGAATGGATTTTAAGACGCTATAAGGTGGAGTTTGGGATACAGGGCGAGGTGTTTTTATCCTTGCCTAAATTTGTGCCAGCGCGTAATCTAGCTTTGAGTGTGCGTACGCAAAGCAAAGAGATTTCTTTGCTTTATCACGGCTTTGTGAGTGCAGATAGAAGTAGTGAAAATCTTTTAGAGCTTGCCAAAAAGCTTCCAGCGCACTATAAACTCTATCTTATGGTGCTAAGTAATCAGCCTCAATTTTTGTATTCCTTGCAAGAACGCGCAAAGGGTATTGAGAATCTTGTATTCCTACCGCCTGTGCCTATGGGTGAGATTGTGAATTTTAGTGCGCGTTTTTGTATCGGACTTATACCATTTTTCCCAACGACTTTTAATCTTATGTATTGTATGCCAAACAAGCTTTTTGAATACCTTCAAGCACGCCTTTGTGTCCTTACAACACCACTTGAAAGCGTGGGTGCATTTGTGAAAAAAAATCAATGCGGGATTGTGGCGGAGGATTTCAGTGTAGATTCTCTTGTAAAAGCCCTTCAGCACTCAAGCGTTGAAGACATTGCTAGTATAAAAGCACACAATGAATCTTTAGCGCAAAAATATAACACGCAAGCAAATATCCCGCGATTAAAAACAATTTTACAAAGGGTTTTGTAGGCCTTTTTAGAATCCCAGATTCTCAAAATCCCAAAAGTCTTCCCCTAAAACCTCTTCTTATTCACATCTTCTAATATCTCTTCTGCTATGCCATTTACTCTTTGAGTAATGGTATTTGTAGTGTTAGCTACTTCTACATTTTCTTGTGTGAGTGTTTCTAGTTGTGCTATGGCTTCATTGATTTGTCCTAAGCCTTCTGTTTGCTCTTTTATAGATTCACTCATTTCATTGACTGATTGCACCAAGACATTTACATTTGCCTCTATTTCTCCTAGTGATTTAGAAGTCCTCTCTGCTAGTTTTCTCACTTCATCAGCCACAACAGCAAAGCCTCTGCCGTGCTCTCCTGCTCTTGCTGCTTCAATAGCCGCATTTAAAGCGAGCAAGTTTGTTTGGTCTGCTATATCTTTGATAACACCTACAATGTTTTTAATATCTTCTGCTTGCTTGGTTGCATCGATTGTCTTATCACTTACATTTTGCATAGATGAGCTTATTTCTTCTACTGCTGCGGCTGATTGCTCTAAACTGCTAGCTTGTGCTTGAGAACCATCTGCTAGTCTTTGCATAGAGGATTTAAGCTCATTGCTTTGAATGCTTAAATCTTTTGCAAAGTTTGAGCTAGCTACAAGCATTTTTTTAATCTCTTCACCCAAAGTGTTTGTAACCACTTCCACTCTTCCTTTAGCATCTTTTACTTCAGTGGTGAAATCTAGCCTTGTATAAGAGTCAAAAACTCTTGTTATTTCATTTGTGTCGCTTCCTATCTTTTGCTCTAAGACATCAAGCATAGTGTTAAGCACATTTTTTAATTCTATCAATTGTGGATTAGCAGGATTTTTAATAATCCTTGCTTTGAGATTCCCACTTTCTATTTCTTTAGCAGTCTCTGCTGATTGTGCTATGGCTTCTTCGTCTTGAAGGAGGGATTTTTGAGTGCGGGAGATGTTGGATTCAATTGCCCGCTCCATTTTGCCAAACTCATCTTTTGTATCCAAAGGTTTAAAATGAGGCTCTTTAATCTCGTGATTGAGATATTGGAAAAAGTTCTCAATATTGCTACTTAGTGCATTGACACTGCGCATAAGGTTGGTATAAAAAATAAAAACAAGCGGTGTGAAAACAACCACAAACACGATGATTGAAATCCCCACGATATTTGTTATGGAATCAAGAATAGGGGTAATAATCTCCGTCGCCACTTCTTTTGCGTGTATATCTAGTGTATCCGCATAAACGCCTGTCGAAATCCACATATTTTGGGTGTGTGGGATTTTTTGTGCGTAGCCCACTTTTTGCGCAGTGCCTAGAGTGCCATCAGGCAAGGGCTTTGAAAAAGTAAAATAAACAAATTTTCCTTTTTCATCTTGATTTTTAGAAGTTTCAAACAAGTCGCGCACATAATGTACACCATTAGAATCTTTAGCATCATAAAGCGACTTTCCAAGCAGGTCTTTTCTCGTAGGGTGCGCTACTGGAACATATTCTTTATACACAAAGTAATAGCCGGACTTATCAGATTCAAAGCGGAATCTTTCAATTGCCTTCTCAATAATTGCGATTTGTTCATTTTCTGGCAAGCCTTCCACCAAATCGCCTAATGCATATGCTATAGAATCTGTGGAAAGTTTGATTTTCTGTTCCACTTCAGCTTGGATTGTATGCGTGATTTTAGTTTTTGCCATAGATTCTAGTTCGTGTTCGTTATACGCGATAGTCCCAACAAGCAGGGCAAAACTCACAATAGAACCACTCACAAGAGACAAAATCTTAAGCTTTAAAGAAAGATTTTTATACGATAGCATAGACACCCCTTTATTACTGAGAACTTAGAATTCCTCAAAAAAAAAAAAACGACGCAGGATTATAAGGGATAGCAGCTTAAAACTTCTTAAACTTTATGAAAAATGCACCGCACTCAAGTACGAATCTACACTCTGTAGAATATCATAAATATTGTCTATTTTACCCCCAAGTATGTTTGAAAAATTTTTAAAACCATAATCTTTAGTAAAAATAATGGGTCTGCCATCATCAGATTCATTTTGCATTCGCACAATTTTTACTTCAAAAAGAGAATCTTGATATTCCAAAGAACCTACAATAGGCATATAACGTTTTGCATCTGCTAGCATATAAGGAAAGTTGGAGGTTTTGGGATATGTAGCAAGCGTATCATAAGCATTGATGTTTAGTTTATCACACCAACTTGCATGCGGTGTGTAGCGCACATGGCTTAGCGTGTGTGAATTGAGTGCTGGAAAAGGCATAATGGAGAAAAACGCCCCGTCCATTATAGTGATACTTAAATTTTCCAACTCTTTAGGGATTGAAACAAGTGCCATTTCTGTGATTTCTGCCTTTAAATCTAAAAGTGGAAGGTTGGAATTTTTTAAAAGCGTATTAAGCCCTGCGTAGGTGCAATTAAAAATATATTTTGCATAAAGGGTGGATTGTGTAGATTGTGTGAATTGCGTGGAGTTTTTAAAAGTTGATTTGAAAGTGTTGTTTGTGGTTGAATCTTGTGTAAGAAGCGCTAAATTTTCACCTTCTTGCCATATTTTTTGAGCATTTGTATTCAAGCGGATTTCGCATTTGGTATTTTTGTTAAAAAGTTTATGTTTTAAAATTTGCTTTAAAATCGCGGTATTAAAGGCGCATTCACGCACTAAAAAAACCTCCTCAATCAATCTTTGATTGAAAAACGCCTTGATATGTTTAGGTGCTGGTTTAATGGGCGCGTGCATTTTGGAGAAAAGATGATAAAACTGCTTTGTGCTTGTTTTTGAGCCAATGCGCGCTATACCATAATATTTATCAAAATTATCCACAATTGCTTCTTTATAATCTTTACAAAAGTGTGTAAAACTTCGCATTGAGCTATATGCTGTAAGCAAACTGCGAGGATAGTGATAGCCTCCATGCACGCGCGCTTGATTAGCAAAACTCGCGCGCATTAAAAGTTCATTTTCACGCTCTATAATAAGAATTTTGTCAAAATATTTTTGCAAAAATACCCCAAGAGAACAGCCATAAAATCCCCCACCGATAATAATGCAATCATATTTCATAATGCACCTTTTTTCTGGTTTGAGAGGCAGATTCTGATACAGGTGGTGATTTTAGGGATATAACGTAGGATTCTAAGAATCTTATAACACGTTTATGAAGGGTTAAAAGCCTTGTTGAATGTTTTTTATCTTTAATAGCGCAAGCAAAATCCTGCACGCAAAATGCGAGAGTGTTTGTCTCATCAAAATCAAAATATTGTGTTTCTTTAGATTCTATTTTAAAAGTAATTTTTGGAGCATTTAGCATATCGAAATAAATTGAAAAATTTGATGCAGAAATTTCTAGCGTGCGTGCTTTTTCTTTGCATTCAAGAGAGCAGGTAAGTTCCAAATCTATGGGAAAATCTTTCTCCTTAAATTGAGCATCTAAAGAAAGAGATTCTAAAAATTTTGCGCGGGCTTTTACATAAACACTTAGTGGATAAGATGATGAAGCTTGTGCGGTTATTTCAAAAGGTATAGTTTCTTTGAAAAACAAAGCAAATACGCTCAACCAATGCACGCCAAGCACTTCAAGCGCGCCTTCATTTTCATAAAATTTACCATATTGCGTGATTTTTGCTTGAAATTTTAAAGGGAATTGCGCTAAGTGTAAATGCTTCAAAAGAAGTGTTTTTATGTGTCTTATTGATGGGGAAAGCGTGTAAGGATAGTCGGTGTAGAGTATGGCATTATTTCGCGTGCTTAATGAATGTAAATACTCAAACTCTGCTAGATTCCTGCAAGTTGGCTTTTCAACAAAAATATGAACACCTCTTAATAAAAGCTCTTCGCATAATTTAAAATGAGAATCTAAGGGTGTGGCTACAAACGCACATTTGCAATCCTTTGGCAAAAGCTGTATTTGAAACTCACTACCAAAGATTTTTGATAAATGAAAATATGGACTTTCCTTAATATAGCGCGTTAAAACACTCCCCCAATACCCCTTGCCTATAAGCACGCTAGGAAATGGAGCAGTAGAATCTAACTTTTGCATACTAATTTTCCACGGATTCTATAAATAAAAAGTCGGCTTATTTGCTTGAGATACTCACAACTTAGGCGCATAATTTTTACTTTTGAATTGCTATCATCTTCCCATTTTATGGGGATTTGAGTGATAGTTATGTTGCTGTATTGCGCCACCATTAGCATTTGAGCGCAGTAAAACCAGCCATTATCCTTGTAGCAGTTTTCAACCAAATGTTGCGCAATGGGTGCTTGATAAAATTTAAATCCACACATACAATCATTAAAACGCGCCCCTAACACAAGGTGCATAATGATATTTAGCACGCGTGAAGTAAAAGTGCGCTTCAAGCTGCGTCCATTTACTTGAGAATCTTTAAGCAACCTTGAGCCCACAACGATACTTTCTCCTCGCGTAAGCCTTTCATAAACTTCAATCAAATGTGTAATATCAGTAGATAAATCAATATCCATATAGCCTATAAATTCACAAAACATATCCTTACTGCCTGCAGATTCTGCACGTTTTGCATTATGCAAAATTGCCTCTCTAAAAGCTAGCCCCACGCCAATTTGAGAAACCTTCAAATACTCTACAAAAGAGCTTTTTAGGCATAATTTTTGTGCAATTTGCTTAGTAGAATCTGTGCTGCCATTATCAGCAATGGTAAGAATATAGGGTATTTTTGCATTTTGCAAGAATCTTTCAATCTTGTTAATGCTAGATTCTAAAACTACCTCTTCATTTAATACAGGCAACACAATATTTAGACATTTCATTTGCTTCCTTGTTGTTTTTGGGTTTCTACATTTTTTTCTGCGATATAAAGCTCTAAGTTGCTCTTTTCATCAATTACTTCATAAAATCGTTCTTTGCGCATACTTAAAAGTATGACACGCAAGTATTCTCCAAGAATGCAAAGCATCAAAAATATCACAAAATTCACGCTTACAGCATAAAGTGAGCTAGATGTCCAACCTCCCTCAATGTAGGGTTTTAGCAAAAATGAGACGCCAACAAAAATACCATAACAAAAATTAAAAAATGCCATCAAAAGACATAAAATAGTGCCTATTCGCAGGAGTTTAAAAGAATGTTGCGTGATGTAATCAATGCCGAGGTTTAGATTCTGTAAAAAGCTTTTACTTGGGGATTTTGCAAGTGGAGTGAAAGGGTATTCGTATTTTGAAAATGCCCCATCAAATTGCACGAGTCGCAAAAGTTTGATTTGTGTTTGTGTGTTGAGAAGGGAGTGTATGACTTTTCTATTTAGCACGCAAAAATCGCTGTAATTATGCTTGCATTTAGTAAAATCACCAAAGATTCTAAGGCTTGCATAAAAAGCGCGAGAGAAAATTTTTTCAAATAGATTTTGCTTTTTATCCAAACGTGTGCCGATGATTATGTCGTGCGTTGGTGCAATTTTGAGAATCTCCACACAATCTTTTATACTCTGGGCTTGCAAATCTACAAAGAGCAAATAATCGCCAATACAATTTTGTAGGAAAATTTCGCAGTTAAATGCTGTGCCTGTTGGTGAGCGCACCTCTAGGATTCTAAGATTTGGATAGTTTTCTAATAAGCCTTGTATATGGGGGGGGGGTAATACTATTTTTAGCTAAAGAGCTAAAAATTGGATTTATAAGTAAAATCTCATAATAGGCAAAATGCTTATTTAAAGCATCTTGTAGTTGCGCTAATCGCGCGCAATCTACTTCTTTATTTAACAATGCAATAGAAATAAAAGCAGAATCTAAGAGCATTATTCTAAACCTCTCCTTTTAAAATCGGGTGCTTATTGTAACAGAAATTTTATATTGTTTTCTTATTTGCTCCTAAGTTATTCTAGCTTTTCAAGCTTTTTTTCCACTTCGATAACGCGGTGGCTGATGCCCGCTGTGGAATCCACCTGCACAAGCAACACATAGATATTTACAATACTAAAAAGCACCACCAGCCCTACGCAAAAAAGTGCGATTTTTACCGCGCGCTTAGCAATTGCCCTTACATCTTCTTCGTGTGGCATATTCCCCCCCCCCCTTTTTTTTGTTAAAGTTAATTTTCTTGCTCTGCAATTGTATGCGCAATTTTTAAAAGCATTTCTTTAATATCCGCGCTCAATACATTAAGCTCTTTAATTTGCGCTTTAAGCTCATAGCTTAGTGCTTGTGCTTGCTTTTTTGGGTATTGTGGTTGGATAAAAATTGTGTGGATTTGAGAATCCTTTGTTTGTGTTTTTACCTCGCTTAGTTGCTTTGCTTTTTCCGCACTTTTAAAATCAAGCGCTAACTCCTGCAACCCATAATCGCGCGCAAAATATTTCAAGCAAGAATGCGCCACCACAAAGACTTTTTTAGAATCCCCTTTTGCAAAAATCGCCTTAATTTCAGAATCTAAGTCATCAAGCTCTTTTAGCAACATTTCATAGTTTTCCTTATAAAATTTTTTGTTATGCAAATCAATGCTTGCAATGGCGTAAAAAATCTCTTTTGCTTGCAGTTTTAAAAGCTTTGGTGAAAGCCATATGTGATTGTCGTTTTCAATAAACATATTTTGAGGGATTGCGCTTGCGCTATTGATGACGCGCATTCTAGGATTTACCTGCTTGAAGCGGTTTTGCCATTTTTTTTCATAAGGCATACCAATACCAACAAAAAGGCGCATATCTTTGATTTCTTTCATTTGCTCTGGACGCGGTTCGTAGGATTCTGGTGCGAGATTCTGGGGGATTAGAATACTCACTTTTGCGCGTTCTTTTGCGATTTTTTCCACTAAATAGCTTTGTGGCGCGATGCTTACCATTATGCGCAATTGCCTTGGTGTAGCAAACGCATTTGAGACAAGACACAACACAAAAAAACAACAAAAAAGACTTTTTCTCATTTTTCCAGTATTTCCTTTATTTGCTTTGTAAGATTTTCTCACTCAAAACTCGCATATCAGACATTGCACCTACGCGTTCAAGAAGTGTTTTGCTGCGTGAGAAAATACCATTTTTTTCATCTCCAACATACAGGCTGCTTACCACGACGCCACCAAGCAAGTTCTCATATTTTTTGCCACTAGTTACGCTCCACGCGCTGTGAGCGACTATTGCCCTACCTTCAATTGCGCCTAGATAAATCATTATATGCCCCTGAAGCCACAAAATCGTATAAAAAGGCGTGGCATTTTCGATAATAAACTTTTCTTTTTTCTTTGCGCTCATTTTGCTTAAATCTATCGCATTGCTTGCGTATAACGCTTGAGCTTTAGAATTTCGTGGTAAAAAGATTCCATTATGCGCAAAAATATCGCGTACCAACGCCGAACAATCCCTTTCCTCATACATTCCGCCCCAGCCGTATTTTTTCCCCATTAATTGTGTGAGAAAATCCGCCACTAAGCTAGAATCTAGCGTATTTGGGAAGGGGATAAAATCCTGCTTGCTCACACGTGCGGTGGTGATTTTAGCAGTTGCGGATTCTGTGCGCATATAGATATAGATTTCATACTCTTGCGCGTTTTTGAAGTTTGGATTGAGTGCAAAAACCTGCCCCAAACGTGCAGTGGTATAAAAATTCCCCTTAATATCTTTAATAGTGATATTATCTCTATTTGGTGTAATATAATCGCTAAATTTTTGGATTGTTGCACTATCTTTTGCCCCCACAAAGCCTATGTCGCTTAGCTCCACCCAGCCATACACGAAGCTTGATTGTATGTGCGCAAAGCGTGCGCTTGTGTCAAAATGTGTGATAAGCACGGGCGTGCCAGCAAAGATAAGTGAGTTTTGCCACCTATCAAAAGGGTAGCCATCTTTTTTTGAAAATTTTGGCATAATTGTAGGCACAGCACGCACACTTGTAGTTTTTGTGATAATGGCTTTAATTTTAGCTGATGGGTAAGATTCTAACTGCATAGAATCTAGAAGGCTTTGTGCTTCTTGCAATGTGTAGGGCTTGGTATTTTCCCCATAGCCTTTGTTTTGAAGCATACCATAGCGCACCCAAAATACAGAATCTACATCTTCATTTGGCTCTTCGCTCCACGGGGAAAAAAACTTGCTTAGATAATCATTTTTTAACTTTTTTAACTCTTCGGGATTCAAAGTTGGCAGGGTGAAGTTCAAGCTCGTCTGCTCTAGGTAGTAGTTAGCATTTTGCGGATAGGTGCTTAGATCTTTTGGTGTTACCTGCACTTTTGTATGCGAGCACGCGCCCAAAAAAAGCGCTATAAAAACACCTAACGCCCAAAAATTCTTGCACATAACACACCTTGTTTGTTTAGAGAGATTTTAGAGCAGATAGAATTGCGCTTTCATCAAATCCCACTACAAGGCTAGAATGCGTAACCTCTATCACTGGTCGTTTTATGAGGCTTGGATTTTCAAGCATTACTTGGATTTTTTGCTCCTCACCGAGATTTTTTTCCTTCAA
This sequence comes from Helicobacter himalayensis, assembly GCF_001602095.1. Classification (NCBI taxonomy): domain Bacteria; kingdom Pseudomonadati; phylum Campylobacterota; class Epsilonproteobacteria; order Campylobacterales; family Helicobacteraceae; genus Helicobacter; species Helicobacter himalayensis. Next base: position 160,828 of record NZ_CP014991.1, read on the forward strand.
TCCAAGTTTTTTGTAAGTCGTGCTTTTGGTGTTTAGCAGTATTTGCATACTTGATTTTTCAAGCCAAGAATGGATATTCTGCAAGGTTGGGGGTGTTTTTTTAAAATCAATAAACTCATACGCAATATTTTTAGAATCTAGCAAAGCACGCGCTTTTGCCACACTCCCACAATTCTTAATCCCATAAAGCTTTATCATTATTAAAATCCTTCTTTGCAATATCAAAGGCGCGATTATAGCATAAATGCTTCACTCTTTTCTTTGTTTGCGCCTTTGTAACCAAAGATTTATCATCTCTACACCTAAACTAAAGACGATGGCAAAATACAAATAACCCTTTGGTATATGAAAATGCAGAGAATCTGCTACAAGTGCCACGCCAATAAGGATTAAAAACGCTAGGGCGAGCACTTTTATCGTTGGGTTGCGTTCGACAAATTCCGAAACACTCTGTGCGGCGAGCATCATCACGCCAATAGCTATAACAATGGCTAAAATCATCACCACAAGATTTTCTGCCATACCAACTGCTGTGATGACAGAATCTAGACTAAAGACAATATCAAGCAACGCGATTTGCGCGATGACAAGAAAAAAAGAATGCGTGAGTTTTGCTTTTTGCTCGCTTTCGCCTTGTGCCATTTGATGGATTTCAAGCGTGCTTTTGTAGATTAAAAACAATCCACCCAAAAACAGCACCACATCGCGCCACGAAATTCCAAAATCACCAATATAAAAAAACGACTCTTTTAAATGCACGAGCAAAAAGATAAGACTTAAAAGCAAGATTCTCGTTACACACGCAAATGCAAGCCCTAGAATCCTAGCTTTTTGACGCAGAGATTCTGGCAGGCGCGAAACAAGCACAGCAATAAAAATAATATTATCAATCCCTAGCACAATTTCCATAATGCTAAGCGTGCCAAGTGCCAGCCAATTATGCACATCAAATATCCATGTAAATAAAAAAGAAAATGTCTCCATAAAAGTTACAACCATCCTTTTTTCTTAAAATACACAATGGGGAAAATCGTGGAGAGTATCATAATGACAAGCACCACAGGATAGGCAAACTCCCAATGTGTCTCTGGCATATAGTCAAAGTTCATTCCATAAATCGTGCCAATGAGCGTTGGGGGCATCATCGCCACGGTTACAACGGTAAAAAGCTTAATTGTCTTGTTTTGCTCGATATTGATTTGGTTTGTCAAAATATTTTGAATATTATCAAGTGCATTCATATTTACTGCGGTAAATTCTACAAGCGAATTTAAGTCCTTTAGCACGATTGTGAGATTTTTTTTCGTATCAATATCGGCTTTGTTGCTTTTCAAAATCGCAGTAATTGCGCGACGCTTATCAAATAGAGAATCCCTTACACTCATATTTAGTTCTTGGAGGTTTGAGAGTCGCTCAAGCATTTCATCATGGTCTGTAAGCTGCTCGCTAAAGACACTTTTACGTAGGATTCTGGTTTCTTTTGCCGCAGATTCTAGTAAGTCAGCGTCTTTCTCCACGCGTGCTTCGAAGATTTTGGCGATGAGGTCAAAGCCATCTTCAAAGTTTTTTGGGCTTGCAAGCACAATGGCTTGTATCTCATCAAATACTTTAAACTCGCTGTATCTGATAGTAAAAAGGATATTTTTATGTAGGATAAAGGTAATGGTTTCATTGATAAGCTCGCTGGCGTTGCGCACGAGGAAGTAAGTATTTATCGTAATGCTATTGCTATCTTCCCAATAGCGTGCGGATTGCTCGATTTCCTCGCGCTCCTCTTTGGTAGGAATGTCAAGATTATAGGTATGTGCGATGTAATTAACCTCCGCGCTCGTAGGCTCAAAAAGGTCAATCCAAAGAATCGTCTCGCCTAACTCAATGCCTGAAGTTAGCTCAAAACTTTCCCTGCTTACAAAACCATTTTTTTTGAAAAATATATTCATCGCTATTCCTTAAGATGTATCACCAAACCTACTCACATATTAAACTTATTTGCGCGCCAAGTTGCTTTTGTTGCGCTGATTCTATGGGCTCTGCGCTCAAATTTGACGCAAGTGTCATATGTGAGCGCAAAAGTTGATTTTCATTAAGAGAGAGTTTCACGCTTTTGCAAGTTTTCCCCAAATGCTGGCTAAAGTTGTTTTCACTCTCTTTAATTTTTTCAAACAGCACCCCTTCAAGCTCACCTCGCACCTTTTCAACCTGCTCCTTGCTCAGTGTAGTATTAACTGAAGGGATAATCAGCGTAAAATACCCGAGATTATCGCTTATAGAATCCACTTCCTTTATCATTGTTGCGTATTTTTCAAACTCCTCCTTTTTGAAACTGCAAGAAAAATCTGCACTCAGGCGCTGTCCGATCAAAGTTTTCACACCATCTTTGTAAGAATAGTTCGGCTCAAGTGTGTAGCTTCCACCTTTGCAAAGCTCGCTCTGTGCAAACTTTTCAGAAACTTTTTGAAATGCCACATCAATGACAGCCTTTTCTTCATTGCTAAGATTTATCTTTTTAGCAAGATTTTCACTTTCCCTAATTTTTGGGAGAGCAACATAAGAATCCGGCATAATGCTCACTTGCACCTCAATATACGCCTCCACTGCCACAGACTCTTCTTTTATAAAGCGCGAAAACAGCGCGTTGCCTTGCAAAAAAAGCATATAAAATACAATCCCGCCCACAAAAAGCGCCAACGAAAACACCGCAAATAAAAAAGTCTTAATCCAAGCCATTTTCAATCCTTCAAAAACAAAATCCGCCCATTATAGCAAAATAAAGCGACTTAAGTCTTGGTAAGATTCTAAAGATTTAATCAATAGCAAAGTAATACCATCATGGAAAGGGATTGCAGCCAAAGCGGGGCTTGCTCACACAGATAATGCTATATAAGAAAATAGATTCTTAAAAAATAAGAATCCTTGAAAATTATTGAGTAAATCCTAGCTTTATGTGAAAATTTAGTGATAAAGTATTTGAAGTGTTTAAAAAAGATAAAGTGTGTCAAGCGTATGCCCAACACAAAGATTTAAAAACACAAAAAGTGTCTTTTATGTTGCTTACACGCGAGGTTTTGCCTCATTTACACGCAAATTGCGCCCTTGGAAGTCTTTATCATTAAGCGCTTCAATGGCTTTGAGTGCATCAGCATCTTCCATTTCCACGAAGCCAAAGCCTTTTGGTCTGCCACTCTCGTGGTCATTAATCAGCTTTACTGAAAAAACTTCCCCGAACTGCGAAAAAAGCTCCTTAACGCTCTCTTTTGATGCGGAATACACCAAATTCCCTACATAAATCGTCTTCAAACCAAACTCCTTTGTGTTTTCCTTAAAACTTTGGGTTGCAAACAAAAAGGAAAGATCTTTTTTGAGGGCAAGCTAAAGCTTAGGTTTAAGCATTCTATTCTTAGAAAACTTAAACTTAGCTTAATATTATGCCTGTAAAGCCCTTGCAAACTATTCATTACGCAAAACTGCAAGTGCGTCAATTTGTGAAGCTTTGTAAGCTGGGTAATATGATGACGCACATACAATCATAATTGCCCCAAAAAGTGTGAGTAAGAAATCAATCGCGCTTAGTTCAAGCGGAAGTGTGCTTGTGCCATACACATCAGCAGGCAGAGAAATAATAGGAAAATGACTTAGCACAAAAAGCGCAATGCAGGTAAGAATCACACCAAGCACAATACCACCTCCGCCAATCACCACGCCGAGCGAAAAAAAACTCTGCTTTATCTCCCCTTTGCTTGCACCCATTGAAAGCATAAGTGCAATCTCGCGTCTGCGCGTCATCACAACCATTAAAAGCGAGCTAATAATATTCAAACTTGCCATAAGGATAATAAGCATTAGTACGATAAAAAGCGCACGTTTTTCTAGCTCCATCGCGGAGAAAAAATTCCCATTTTGCTCCCACCAGCCTTCAACACCCACAGGTTCGCTAAAATTTTGGTGCAAAAAATCTTTTAAAAGTTCTTTGTCCTTAAAAGCGTCCTTGCTAAAAATGTGGATTCCATCATACAACCCAGAATCTAACTTTCTAAGCTTCTGCAACGCACTCAAATTCGTATAAATATACGCCTCATTATACGCCCTAAGTCCAGAATCAAACACTTCTGCCACTTCAAAACGTTTGCTTTGAGGGAAAAGCCCAAATGCGCTAGGCTCAAGATTTGTAAAATACAAGCTAAGCTTATCGCCAGATTCTAAAAAATAGTGCAAACTTAGCTCTTTGCCAATGAGTGCGGAAAACCCATTTTCCTTGAATTGTGTAATTTTCTCCGTGTTTAAAGCACCATTTTCCCCCTCATACGCCTTTTTTACCACTTCATTAATAGCAATCTCACTCTCTATATCAACGCCAATCACCACTGCTGCACCCATATTATTTCCCACGCGACTTAGAGCATTTGCGCGCAAATATGGACTAAATAAAAGATTGGGAAAATGTGCCCTCAAAGCCTGTAAAATCTCATCATTCACGCCTTTTGAGCTCATCGCATAAATACTTAAAGGATAATTCATAATAAAAAGCTTGCGCTCAAATTCCTTGCTCATACCATTCATAATCGCCATCGCCACGCACAGCACCATCACGCCAATACCAACGCCAAAAAACGCCAAAAGTGCCGTGATACTGATAAAAGGCTGGCTTTTATCAAAACGCAAATATTTTGGTAAAACATATAAACTTAATCGCAAATTTGGTCGCACACGCATTTTTTGAAAATCCTTTACATTTATCCTTGAGGGCAATTTTGAAGCGGATTCTAGCATTTTTATAAATTGATAGAGAAAGCTTTGGAGTAAAAATTTTCTTGCAATTATTGTTTTAGAGACGAGATTTTCTTTAAAGAATGTTTAATTCTTACACAAAAAGCGTTTAGATTTGCATTTTTTTATGAAAGTGATTTTTGATTTTTAAAAAAAGTTGTTAGGATAGGTCGTTTTAATAAAACTTTAAGAAGGAGTGTGTATGGAGTGGGTTCAGAATTATTACCCATTTGAGAATATTTGGTTAAGCGCATTTGTGGCGTTTCTACCTATACTTGTTTTCTTTGTTTCTCTTGTGGTATTTAAGTTAAAGGGGCATACGGCGGGATTTTTGACCGTTGTGAGTGCGGCAGTTATTGCGGTGGCTGTGTATGGTATGCCTATTGATAAGATGGCTTGGAGCTTTGTGTATGGGGCATTGTATGGATTTTGGCCAATTGCTTGGATTATCATCGCTGCAATTTTCCTCTATAAACTTACGGTGAAATCTGGCTATTTTGACATTTTGCGAGAATCTATCATCGCTATCACGCCAGACCAACGCTTGCAGGTTATCCTTATAGGATTCTGTTTTGGTGCATTTTTAGAAGGTGCTATCGGATTTGGAGGACCTGTGGCTATTACAGCGGCACTGCTTGTGGGATTGGGATTGCGTCCGCTTTATGCAGCTGGACTTTGTATGATTGCAAACACTGCTCCTGTTGCATTTGGTGCTGTTGGGATTCCGATAACAGCAATGGCTGGTGCTGTGCAAGTAGAAGCACTTAAAATTTCAGCGATGGCAGGACATATGCTTCCGCCACTTTCACTTTTTATACCATTTTTCCTAGTCTTTTTGATGAATGGATTTAAAGGTGTGAAAGAAACTTGGCCAGCGTGTTTTGTGGCAGGTGGAAGCTTTGCTATTGTGCAGTTTATCACTGCCACACAGCTTGGACCAGAGCTACCAGATATTGCATCAGCAGTTGTTTCAATTGCGTGTGTGGCGATATTCTTACGCTTTTGGAAACCAAAAAATGTTTTCAAATTTGATGAAGAAGTCGGTGGCAACACAAAACTTGAAGTTAAAAAACATTCTGTAAAAGAAATTGTTTTAGCGTGGATGCCTTTTGTTATCCTTATTGCGGTGATTATTGTTTGGACACAACCTTGGTTTAAAGCGCTTTTTGCTGCTGGAGGACCTTTGAGTGCGCTTGTGTTGAAGTTTAACTTCAGCGATTTGGCAAATATTATCCAAACAACGCCTGTTGTAACGGAAAATAAAGCAGTGAAATCAGTCTTTGAAATCCCGCTTATTAATACTGTTGGGACATCGATTCTTATCGTTGCACTCATCACAATGGTGATGCTTAAAGTTAAGGTTTCCACAGCTGTGAGTACTTTTGGTGAGACACTCAATGAGATGAAATTCGCAATACTCACAATCTCGCTTGTTGTGGGCTTTGCATATGTTTCAAATTATAGTGGTATTTCAGCTACACTTGCGCTTGCACTTGCAGAAACAGGCAATGCGTTTGCGTTCTTCTCACCTATTGTTGGCTGGATTGGCGTGTTCTTAACAGGAAGCGATACAAGCTCAAACTTGCTCTTTGGGTCTTTGCAACAACTTACAGCGCGTCAGCTTGACATACCAGAAGTGTTATTCCTCGCAGCAAACTCTGTTGGCGGTGTGGTAGGAAAGATGATAAGCCCACAAAGTATCGCTATCGCATGCGCGGCAGTTGGCTTGGTTGGCAAAGAATCCGACCTTTTCAAATACACGGTGAAATATTCTGTTCTATTTGTCATAGGCATTGGTATCTTTACTTACCTCATTGCCTTCCATCTTACTTGGATTATCCCTTCATAAAAGGGATTTTCTAGCAAAAGAGAATCTGCGAAGATTCTCTTTTATCTTTCTATATTCTTAAAAAAATTAATCAATAGAATCCAAAAATTTACTCTCTATATTTTTTTACTCGTGCAGATAAACTTGAAAGCGACTTCTTTTTGTGTCAAAAGATTCTCAAATTCTGTGCTTAAAAGCAGAATCTCTTCTTTGCTAAAGTCTTCTCTTGTGCTTTCAAGGTAGATTGCTAATGTGCAGTCGTGGGAGTATTCTCTCGGGGCTGGGCAATGCTCAAAAACAAGCCCAAACTTCGCAAAGCTCGGGCTTGCGAGTGCTCTACTTGCGACAAATGCCGCGCTTGTGGTTGAGAAAATAAGGTAACCTTGAAAAATCATTGCGCCCCTAGCCCTAGAATGTAGAAATTTATTAATTTTTGTGAGATTTTACAAAAGATTCTCTATTTTGCTTTCCATATTGTGTGAAATTCTAACTTCACGCTATTGCTATTCATCGCGCTTCCTTTAATCTCAAAATCCTTGATATTTAGCTCTCCGCGCAAAATAAGCTCTAACTCTTGGCTGTTTTGTAGCTCTGTTGTGAGTTCAAGCTCTTTTTGCACCCCATGTAAATCAAGCACTACCCTCATCGTGCCTAGAATCTTGTTATCTTTTTGCTCTTTTGTCTCATAATTTAGCATTTTTAAATGCGCTTGCTTAAAGTTTGCTGTATCAAGAAAATCTTTTTCTTTCAAATGTTTATCGCGCCCCTTGCTATTACTAAAAACAGATTCTAGCTCGACTACGCCTTCAAGCGCAAGGATTGTGCTTTTATCTAAGCACAAATTTCCTGCAAATTTCTTAAACTCGCCACTAACGCCAATAAAGCCAAGCTTTTTCACATAAAAAGCGATCTTAGAATCTTGCTGTTTGATATCATAGCTCTCCGCGCCAAATACGCTACTCACGCCAAAAATTAACCAAAATGCTACGCCTACTAAAAATGATTTTTGAAAAAAATTCATACTTGCTCCTTAAAAAGTTAGTGAAGTCCCAAGTAGATTTTTTGCAAAACTGCCTTTAAGCTTTCGTATTCAGATTTTGAGATATGCATTTGCAGTTGTTCTTTTTGGAATCTATCCATCATCACGTATGTTTTTATCGCAAGCGTTCTGCCAGATTCTGTCAAATGAATCATATTTTCGCGCCTATTTTGCGGATTTTTCACACGCGTTACAAGCCCCTTAGCTTCCAAATCATCGATGAAAAACCGCACATAATTTTTGTCTGCGTTTGCAATTTCACAAAGATGAGTTTGAGAAGTGGGGGTATGAAAACATTTCCAAAGAATCCCTGCCTGCTTATGCGTGATACCAAATTCTTCAAGCTGGCTGTCAAACCTCTTTGAGAGAATATCTCGCATACTTGTTGCAAGAAGTCCGATACACTGCATAATATCTAACTGCATAACTTACCTCATTTGCCAAAAGTAGGAAACATCTAGGGCTGAATTATAGCTTTTTAAAAGCAATTTTGCCTAATTCTACTTAGAAAGAATATTATAGATTATAGTAATTTTTAATTATTATAATCTATAAGGAAATATTACAGAATCTTGCTTGAAGTAAAACTTAAATAGTAATTTTTAATTATTTTCATTAGAAAATATTATTAAGATTCTCTCTTTGTAGCAAACTCATCACCTAATAAAGCTTATATTAAAAATTTTTCAGCTAAAATCCACACCTTGTTTTCGCAAAAAAAACAAAACTTTTAAATTCTAAGGAATGCAGATGTATGCAATATTTAAGAATGGAGGCAAACAATACAAGGTAAGCGAGGGAAGCATTGTTTTGCTTGACAAGCTAAGCCTTGAGCCAAAGTCAAAGATGGAGTTTAATGAAGTTTTGGCACTGCATAATGGAAGCGAGCTAAATGTCGGCACACCGCTTGTTGTAGGGGCTAAAATACAGGCTGAAGTGATTAATGAAGGCAGAGGCAAAAAAGTAATCACTTTCAAAAAGCGTCGTCGCAAAGATAGCAAGACTAAACGCGGATTTCGTAGGGATTTCACACGCGTGAGAATCCTCAAAATCTCTGAAAAATAAGCTTTTGGCAAAACTTTAAGGAGCAAAATATGGCACATAAAAAAGGTCAGGGTAGCACCCAAAACAACCGCGATTCTGCGGGGCGTCGCTTAGGTGTGAAAAAGTTTGGTTCGCAGTTTGTGCGTGCGGGAAATATTATCATTAGACAGCGAGGCACAAAAGTGCATCCGGGTGATAATGTAGGCATAGGAAAAGATCATACGATTTTCGCACTTGTTGATGGTGTGGTGAAATTCACACAAAAATCAAAAGAGCGCAAAAAAGTCTCTGTAATCCCAGCGTCTTAGAAAGCGTGGCGTGCGTCTGCGCGCTTTTTCGCGTATTTTGCAAGTAGCTATAATGAGCAGATTCTATTTTTTGCACTAAACATACTAGTTTTTGCAGAATCTCTATACTTAAAACACAATGTTACAGCAGCCATAAACCTTAATAATAAAGGATTGTGAAGTGTGTGTGCGAAATGGCTCGGAGCAGAGGCGAAGTGGAATTTATCCCCGCGAGATGATAGCCTTTAATGAGGCAGATTCTCACTCCTCCACAACACAGCAAGAAACCACACAGCAAACGCTCATAAAAACTAAAAAATCTCACAAGATGCTCACCACCATGCGTCTAGAACTTTTGAATGGATTCCAACTGCAATTTAGTAAATTTGATAACAATTCAAATATTTTTGAAGTCGCGCTTTTGCAACATCTGCGCTATTATTTGGGCGCACATTTTTCACTTAGTGCGCATTGGGCTTGGCGCGTGTGGTGGATTCTATAAGTTTTAGCAGAGGCACTTTTGGCTTTTATATACCCTTAGGCGTGGAACTAAGCATTGTTGGTAAGCCACCTGTTAGGGAGGTTGGTTACTCTTATTTTGGTATTGGCGCGAATTGTCTTTGGTATTTTTATGCGTTTTTCTGAATAAAGGATTGTAATGTTTGTAGATAGTGTAGATATTTTTGTAAGTTCTGGGAATGGTGGCGCGGGAGCGGTGAGCTTTCGGCGGGAAAAGTTTGTTGTACAGGGTGGTCCTGATGGGGGCGATGGAGGTAAGGGTGGCGATGTCATCTTTGAAGTGGATACCGCGCTTAACACCCTTGTGAGATTCCGTGGCACAAAGCATCATAAAGCGCAAAATGGCGCGCCCGGTGGCGCTCGACGTTGCACGGGGAAAAGTGGCGAGGATTTGATTATTAAAGTCCCGCTTGGCACGCAGATTCTTAATTTTGAAACCAAAGAGATTTTGGCAGATTTAGAGAGACTGGATTCTCGCGTGGTGTTTTTACACGGCGGTAAAGGTGGGCTTGGCAACGCACGCTTTAAAAGTGCAACTAATCAAGCCCCAACCTACGCACAAAAAGGCATTAATGGTGAAAGTCTGCATATCCGCTTAGAGCTCAAACTCATCGCTGATGTGGGGCTTGTGGGCTATCCAAATGTGGGGAAATCAAGCCTTATTTCTACACTTTCAAACGCTAAGCCTGAAGTGGCGAATTATGAATTCACCACGATTACGCCTCATCTTGGCGTGGTGGAAGTGGATATGTTGCATTCCTTTGTGATGGCGGATATTCCGGGTATTATCGAGGGCGCAAGTGAGGGCAAAGGATTGGGGCTGAAATTTTTAAAGCATATTGAGCGCGTGAAGTTTTTGCTTTTTGTACTAGATTTGACACGCAGTGATTTATCCGCGCTTATGCAGTTTGAAAATCTTAAATTTGAATTAGGTAACTTTTCAGAAGAGCTTGGCAATAGAGACTTTGGAATCGTCCTAAGCAAAGCTGATACACTAGAATCTGATGAGTTTCTTAAGATAAAAGATGAGCTTTCCGCGCTTGCACCAAATGCGCATTTTATCCTTGAAATTTCCTCTATCGCGCATATAAACACGGAAAAACTTAAATTTTTGCTCTTAGAGGCTCTTACTTAATTGCCTCTTAAGGAAATCAAATTTCTCTACAAAAGCCTAGAGAGAAGTAAAATAAGCACTCTATCACGTTTCTAGCGCTTTTATTCTAAATACCTTTCATCGCAAAAGCTTCCTGCGTGCAAATGTGAGAAGGCATTTTTGAGTGATTTAAAAAAAACTGGATTTTTAGATTCTAAACTCGCAAGAAATTGCTTTGTGTTTTCGCGTGCAAAGGGGCGTTTGTCATCATCAAGCCAATTTATGGGGCAATTGCAATCAGGCGCGATATAGATTTGATTATGCGCAATGAAGTCAATAATCTGGCGTTCGCGCACAAAAATGAGCGGACGGATAACTTTCAAGCCATTATGCGCGGTGTAGATTGGTGGCATTGAGCGCAACGCGCCATTATAGGTAAGATTCATAAAAAAACTCTCCGCCGCATCATCTAAATGATGCGCTAAAGCAAGTTTAGTAAAGCCTCCTTCTAGCGCCTTTGTATAAAGTGCACCTCTACGCATACGCGAGCAAAAACTACAATATATTGTCCCCTCTCTTTTATGGTCTTCCAAAATCTTATAAATATCTGTGCGGTAGAGTTCATAGGGCATTCCGATACGCTCGCAGTATTCAAAAATATACTCATATTCGCCCCCGCGCCCATAATCCACGGTGAGTGCTTTGACTTCAAAATCAAAAGGTGCGTGGCGCTTCATATAGGCTAAAAGTGTGGCTAAAAGGATAGAATCCTTACCCCCGCTTAAACCCAAAAGTACCTTATCGCCCTCTTGTATGAGCTTGTATTGCGCGTTTGTCTTGCCTGTGAGGCTTAGGATTTTTTTGCTGATTTGTGGGTAAGTGCTGCCCATAAAATTCCTTTGAAATCTTTAGATTCCGCAATTATACAAAAGAAAATGGCATAAATGACGCGATGTGTTTTAACCTTTGCTTAGAATCTTTTCATTATAATTTTGAAAAATTATTTTTTAAGGCGAGTTTGTGGGTGGGATTGAAAAGATTGTGGGCATTTTTTTGCTTTGTGGGATTGTGGCGCAGGGGGCAAATTTGCAAGATTCTGTGCAAGATTCCACGCGAAAACTCGCACAAGATTCTATAAAAAATCTAACCAAAAAACGCGCAGATTCCACACAACGCACGCAAACCACAAAAAAGCCCATACAAGAATCACAAAATATCAAAAAATCAAGCACACAAGAGCAAAATATGGCTTTGCAGGAAAACGACTTGACAGATGGGAGCACAGAGTATGGGGCTTTGCAAGATTTAGCACAAAAGCGCAGCGAGCAAGAGCGCAGAAAATCCCTAAAACCGCTTGATTACAGCAATCTTTTTAGTAAGCCACCCATTGAATGGGGTAAAATCGCTTCTGAAAAAAGCGGGTTTTTTGTGGGCGTTGGTGGGGCGCTCACCCCAACTATTCGCGCTGAAGATGGCGCCGAGCAAGTATATAGAGCAGATTATCCCCTTGGGTATGGATATGATTTGAAGCTAGGATTTATGTATTTTTCAAATCCTTATGTGGGCTTTCGTCTGTATGGGCAGTATGCTAATGCAAAGTCTTCTGAGCCTTACACCAGCGCGCGTAGCACACTTTCTCGGGAATATCAAGTGAGTATGTATAGTGTTGGGCTTAGTGTGATTTTGGATACCACATTGGGAAGTCGCTATGAGCACGCCATAAGCGTGGCGATTGATGTGTCTTATAGCCCAAAGATTGATTTTCAATCACGTTGGAGCGATGAGTTTGGCAATAGTGGCGTAAATGCCTTTAAAACGGGAAATAAGATTGTGCTAGGGCTTGGACTTGGCTATGTGTATCGCTCAAAACACCGCCTTGAGGTGATGTTTAAACGTTTTACTGATATTAAAGAAGGTGTGGATTCTTTTGTGGCGATTGGAAATAATGCACCTATTGTGTTTAATCAACTGCTTGGCGTGAGTATAGGATATAGCTATGTTTTTTAAAAAGCTTTTTTTATTTTGCGTGTTTGCTTGTGTTTTTGCTGATGAACTAGCGCATTTCCCAACCAAGCGGGAATTTAGCCTTGCAAAAAGCTATATTGTAGAAGATTCTGAAATTTACGCTCACACACTTTTCCCTGAGATACAAAAACGCTTTTTGCTTTTTATGATGCCACAAGATTCTCTAAAATTTATAGTACCTTCTTTTGAAGTGGCGCGCATTTTTGAGCGCAATGGCTACAAATTGCAAACGCCTTTTAAAGAGGTGCTTTTCACCTACCAACCTTCTTTAAAATTCCAAAAGCCCCGTGAGTTTCTCCAAAAGCTCTACACTAATTTTTTTAATGCCAATTGCCCGCAGAGTTTGAGGATAGATTCTATAAAATTTAGCAATTTAGAGGAATTGCAGGGCGTGGATTTCACAAACGCAGACTTTGAGCTTTTTGGCAAAATTAGCGCGCTGAAAAAATCTAGCGGCACACTCGTAGCGAAATTCCCACAGGATAAGAAAAAAATTTTTTTGCAATATGAAGTGTATGCGTTTGTAAAAACACTTTCCACAACGCGCAATGTAAGTGCAGGCGAGGAATTGCAAGATTCTGTTAGCGCGCAAGAAGTAGCATTTGAGCGATTTTCTGTCTTGCCTGCGTGTGAAAGCGACTTGGCTCTTGCAAGTGCGAAAGTCTATCTTACAAAAGGAAGTTTTGTAAGCAAGGATAAATTGCGCCCAAAGATTTTGGTAAAAAAGGGCGAGCTTGTGCTTGTGCAAAGTGAGGGCGAGGGATTTAGTATGCAAAATAGCCTTGAAGCGTTGCAAAATGGGACTTTTGGCGAGGTGATAAATGCTAAAAATACGCAAAGTGGGAAAGTCGTGCGCATAAAAATCACAAACAAAAACAAAGGCACACTTTTATGAATTATCCAAAAAAGCTTGCGGTTGGGATTTGTGGGGCAAGTGGCGTGCATTTGGCATTACGCTTTATTGAATCTTTACCCAAAGATATTGAAGTTTTTGTCGTACCAAGTGAGGGTGCGTTAAAGGTGTATGCGCGCGAGATAAGCGCATTTAAGCGCGATTGTGCATTTTCACTCAAAGAGGCGATTTTGGGCTTAAAGCGCGAGAATCTTATGCTTTTGGATTCTTACGCGCTAGATTCTTGCATTGCATCAGGAAGCTTTGGACTTGAAGCACTTTGCATAATTCCAACAAGCACCGATACATTGGCAAAAATCGCCCACGGTATTAGTGATAATCTCATCACGCGCAGTGCAAGTGTGATACTAAAAGAGCGCAAGACTTTATTGCTAGCTGTGCGTGAAATGCCACTAAATGCGATAATGCTAGAAAATATGCTAAGCCTTTCAAGGCTGGGTGCGCATATTGCCCCGCCGATTGTTGGCTATTATGCCCAGATTGCGGATTTGGATTCAATGGAGAGATTTTTTATCGGTAAATGGTTTGATTTACTGCATATCCCACACACGCTTTTTAAACGTTGGGAGTAGAAATGTCGCTTTTAAAAGTACAGAATCTAAATTTTTGCGTGAGTGAAAGTTTTGCATTGCAAAATATTAGCTTTGAGTTAGAGAAAAATGAGATTCTCGCCATTGTGGGAGAATCTGGCAGTGGAAAGAGTATGCTAGCCCAACTTTTGCTAAACCTCTTGCCACAAGCAAAGTTTCCAAAACAAAGCATTTTTTTTGAAGGGAAAGATTTAAGTAAGGTAAAAAATTGGCGTGCAATCCGTGGGAAGCAAATCGCCTATATTCCGCAAGAGCCATTAAGCGCGCTCAATCCTTTGCAAAAAATTGGCAAGCAACTCCTAGAATCTTACCTCTTACATAATCCAAAGCCTACAAAAGCGCGTCTTAATGAGATTCTCACCGAATCCTTGCAACGCGTTGGGCTAGATAAAGAGCTAGCAAATCGCTATCCCCACGAGCTAAGTGGTGGGCAGAGACAGCGCGCGCTTATCGCGCTAAGCGTGATTAATAAGCCACAGATTCTAATTTGTGATGAGCCTACAACTGCGCTTGATAGTATTTTGCAGGCGCAAATTATAGAGCTTTTAGGAAGTTTGGCAAAAAATTGCGCGCTTATTCTTATCACGCACGATTTAGCGCAGGTGAGGGGTTTTGCGGATAAAATCATTGTTATGCACAAAGGCAGAATTATAGAATCTAACAGCGCGGAGAAGCTTTTTAGCGTGCCACAGCAAGCCTACACAAAGGAGCTTTTAAACGCGCTTGAGTTTGGGGAATTTAGGCTGAATGATTTTAGCGATGAAGTTTTATTGCAATTGCAGGATTTTAGCGCGGTGGTTGCGAGCGGAGGATTTTTACGCAAAAAAGACAAGGCGCTTGTAAGTGGTGTAAATATGTGCTTACATAAAGGTGAGATTCTAGGCGTAGCTGGAGAATCTGGTAGCGGAAAGTCAAGCCTAGCGTTTAGTATTTTGCGTCTTATGTGCCATAGCGGTGCTTTGCGCTTTTTTGGCAAGGATATAAAGGATTTTACAAATGCGCAAGCGCGCGCGCTGTGTCAAAAAGTTAGCATTGTGTTTCAAGATCCATTTGCTTCGCTTAGCCCTAGAATGCGTATAGGTGAGATTATTACAGAGGGTTTGGAGGTAGCTTTGCAAGGCAAAAACGCGTATAAAGACAAATCCGCGCGCAAAGAGATTTTGAAACTCGCACGGATAGAATCCTTGCAACGCGTTGGGTTAGATAAAGAGCTAGCAAATCGCTATCCCCACGAGCTAAGTGGTGGGCAAAGACAGCGCGTAAGTATCGCTCGCGCGCTTGCACTAAAGCCAAATATTTTGGTGCTAGATGAGCCCACAAGTGCGCTTGATAAATCCTCGCAAAAGCAGATTCTGCGCCTTTTGTTACAATTGCAAAAAGAGCTTGATTTGTCGCTTCTTTTTATCACGCACGATTTAGAAATTTTGCAAGCATTAAGCCATAGCATTTTGGTGCTAAAAGATGGCAAGGTGCTTGAGCAGGGCGCAAGTAAAGAGGTTTTTAACGCGCCAAAAAGCGCCTATATGAAAGCACTTTTACAAGCACAGGTTAAAAAGAATTTAAAAATAAAGAGTGTATAATCGCGGATTTTTTAACTAAAAATCACTATGTGAAAAAGGAGTGCGTATGCAAGCAAAGCCAGAGGGACAAGAGGAAAGGAAAGAAGGGAGAGATGAGCTAAAGCAGTTTATCATCATAGTGTTGCGCTATAAGGTAACAATTGGCGTGTGCTTGTTGCTTGGATTGCTAGGGTCGATTTTGTATTTGTATGTGCTTGTGAAGCCAGCTTATCAAGTGAATGCGCTTATTGATCCGGGTTATATTACAGATATTGATGGGAAACGCGTGCGTTTTAATAGTGTCGAGGAACTCGTGCAAGAAATCAAAGATGTATTTATTGAATCTAAGAAAATTGTTGATAAAGACGCGGAGAAACCTCGAGTTGCAGTGTCAGTGGTTGAGTTGATTGCAGATAGCTCAGGGAGGGGCAAATTGCCTTATTTGAAAATCCAAGCGCAGGGCAAAGAGTATGAAGACGCGCAAAAAATTGCTGATGATGTGTTAAGCTATGTGCAAGAAAAAAATAAACTTATTCTGCAACGACATATAAAAAAGATTCAAGATTCAGTCAGTGTCATTGATTCGCGTGTAAAGAGTATAAAAGAAGCGCAGATTCCTTATATTGACTCTAAAATTTTGCAGACAGATTCCGATATAAAGGAATTCAAAAAGGAATTCAAAAAGGAATCTGCATCTCTTAGCCAAACACAAACCCTTACTACTTATTTAAACCAACTTCAATCTTCACTTGATGCCTTGCAAAACCAAAAAACACAACTTGAGAATGAAACATTATTGACATTGGAACAAGATAAATTGCGTTATGAAGCGATGCTAAGTGAAGGTGCGGTGCAAGATGCGTTTTTTATCCCAAAAGCAAATGTGGATACAAAGCCCACTATCAAAGCGCGCAAATGGCTTGTGCTTTTGCTAGGGCTTTTCTCTGGTTGTGTGGTAGCAGGTGTGGTTGTGTTTTCTCGTGAGATGATTTCACAGATTAAAAAAGAGGGTTTGGATAAAGAGCTAGCGTGAAAATCTCGCTAGATTCTCACGCAAAAAGGGACAACTATGGCACATATCACTCTTAATGGAGAATCTTATGAATGCAACGCAAGCACGATTGAAGAGCTTGTTGTTGAGGTGGGAGCAAGCACTAAGGCAATCGCTTTGGCGCAAAATATGCAGGTAGTGCATACAAAAAATTGGGCACAAACACCAATCAAAGAAAATGATGAAATTGAGATTTTGCAATTTGTCGGCGGAGGGTGAAAAAGAGAAGCGAAAATGGGATAAAAATTTCCCCCCCCGCCTGTTTTTCCTATTTTGTCCGCTTAGATTCTTTCTACAAATATTCTTAATTTTTAGCTTTCTTGGCACTTTGCATGGTTATGAGTTTTTCCGCGTAGGTTATAGCTTTGGGAATCTTAGCTTGCAAAAGGGCGAGATTCCTAGCAAAAATATTTCCGGCATTTTGTTTGGCATAGAAAAAGCGCGCGTTTTTGATAATCTCTTGTTTGGAGGCTATTTAGAAGGCAATGTCTCTCCGCTAGATTCTGTCATTGATGGCGGATATTACAGCTTAGGGTTTGGTGCAAAAGTTGGCTATAAGCTTAATGATTTGCTTGCTTACACAAAGCTTGGAGCGGAATATATGAGTCTTAATCACACATCGCGCAATATCGAGCAAAAAAATATCGGTGGCGTTGCGCTGGAGATTGGGGGATTTTATCACATTATTGAAGGCTTTGGTTTGGGGTTAGGCATTAAAACTTCTGTGCCTAGCTTTTATGCAGGTGGTGCAAAAGTTGGGCTTGTGGGGATTATGTGCTATTTTGGCTATGCGGAATTTTAAAGCTTCGCGCAAAAAAGCGTAGAATCTACCCTTAAGACACAATATACTTCATAAACAAGTAAGAAAATATCCCTTTATGCTACAATCATTTACTTTACACAAAACAGCATGCAAACACGCAAGGAGGGGAAATGTATTTTTCAAAAATCGGCTTTATCTTAGTCGCACTTGGGAGTTCGATAGGCTTAGGACATATTTGGAAATTTCCCTACACAGCCGGACTTAATGGCGGTGGCGCGTTTGTGGTGTTGTATGTCTTGCTAGCTTTTGGCGTTGGCGTGGCATTGCTTCTTACTGAAATGATTCTTGGGCAAGCTTCGCGCAAAAATGCACTTGAGTGCTACCCCACGCTTTATGCGCGTAGTTCAGGCACGCCCCCTAATAAAAAATTCCGCCTTTTTGGCTTTAGCGTAGTGGTTGGACCTTTGATATTGTCATTTTACGCGGTGATTTTAGGCTGGATTGTGTGCTATTTGATGTTGGCATTTATGGGGTATCCCAGCAGTGTGGAGGAGGCAAAAGGGCTTTTTTCAGATTTGAGCGAACATTCTTTTTGGTATCAATCTTTTGGTTTTAGTGCGATTTTATTTTTTAGCTCTTTTATCGTTGCATCGGGCATAAAAGAGGGGATTGAGCGTTTTAATATCATCTTTATGCCATTGCTTTTTGTGATTTTTATTGGGCTGCTTATTTATGCGATGAATATGAGTAGCTTTGGGAAAAGTGTGGATTTTATGTTTAAATTTGATTTTAGTAAAATCACTTCACGCGTGGTGATTGAGGCACTAGGACAGGTGTTTTTCTCGCTTTCTTTGGGCGTTGGGACGATTCTCACTTACGCGCGCTATGCACCACAATCACAGAATCTCCTTAAAAGCTCGCTGTGGATTGTGCTAAGTGGGATTATTATTTCACTTATTGCGGGACTAATGATTTTTACTTTTTTGTATGAGTTTGGGCAAGAGCCAAAAGGCGGTTCGGAATTACTCTTTGAGGCGCTTCCGCTTGCGTTTGGCAAGATGAATGCTACCATTCATCATAGCGGCGAGGTTGTGGGATTTCTCTTTTTTCTTGCGGTGATTTTTGCGGGCATTACCTCGGCGGTGTCGATTTTAGAGCCAGCGGTTGCGACGTTTAAGGATAGATTCAACATTTCGCAGGCTAAAAGTGTGTGGATTATCACTCTTGGGATATGGATTTTGGGCGAGATTATTATTGTGAGTTTTTTAAGCGCGTTTGCACCGAGCTTTAGGCTGTTTAATCATAGTTTGTTTGAGAATATCGCCTTTGTGAGTTCGGATTTCCTTATGCCTTTGGGTGGGCTTTTGGCGGTGATTTTTGTAGGTTATAGGCTTAAAACAAAGTTTTTGCAAGAAATCACAGGAAGTTTTTTGGGAAAATGGCAGTTTAGAGTGTGGATTTTCTTGGTGCGTTTTGTTGCACCAATCGCGATTGTAGGGATTTTGGTTTGGGAAGTTTCGAGCGTTTTAAAGATTTTTTAGATTCTCAATACGCGTTTTTTAGTGAGGAATTGCAAACCGACAAGCAGTTGCCAGACCCGCTCCTTGTCGTGCGTCAATACGCAGAAAATAGGCATTTTTCCGAGATTGCACTTTTTTGTGCGTTGCTTTCTTATGGGGGAATGCGCGTGCGATTGTGAGCTTTCTTTCACGCGTTGATTTTACGCTTTTTAGCACGCAGGATTTTGCTGTGTCAAATCCTTCTTTGTATTACCGCTTTCAGAGCGCAGAGGATATTGCGCATTTGCTAGAGATTTTCAGAATCTTAAGCGCGCAAGGTGGGGTGAAAGAAATTTTTTTGTATGGTTATAAACACATTACACACACGCCTTTTAGAATCCTAAATGCGATTTATTATACAATCGCGCACCTTTGGGAAATTGCACGCGTGCTTAAGATTAAAAGCTCGCAAGGCTTGAGCTTTGCGCTAGGGAATGCAGAAAATCTTGTGCCTTTTAATCCGCGTGGGCGCAGTGCATTGAAGCGGTGGAATATGTTTGCGCGCTGGATGGTGCGAAAAGATGGTGTAGATTTTGGGCTGTGGAGTGAAATTGTGCCAAGTGAGTTACTTATCCCGCTTGATACACATACTTTTAACACAGCACGGAAACTCGGGCTTTTAACGCGCAAAAGTGCGGATTTGCAAGCTGTGATTGAATTAAGTCAAAATCTTAAAACCCTCTGCCCTAAAGATCCTATGCGCTATGACTTTGCACTTTATCGGATAGGACAACAACGCGTGGAAACGCGTGGAATTAGATTCCATCCTTAAAATATGTCACTTACCAAGCGCAAAACCCTTGTAAGTTCCGCTTCGTGTGTATATTGAGTATTTTTTGCTTGTTTAGAATCTTAAAGATTCTAAATCTCAAAACGTGTGGAATCCTCGAGGTTTAAATCTAGTTTTTGGCTCAAAACTAGAATCTTGCAACTTAGCTCAATAAGTGCCAAAGTTTTTGCAATCTGTGCCAAAGTGCGCCCAAAGGTAAAAATCCCATAACCTCGTATGATGACAAACTCGCGCGCGCTTTGCTTCAAATAACGCACAATATCCGTGTCCGCGCGCTCATACCAGCTCTCAAAATCTTTTGTATCAAAAATGCTAATGCGCTCGCCCAAAATCTCGTACCCGAAATAATCCTTTGGCTCTAAAAATGTATTTTTAAGCGCGTATGCCATACAAAAAGGTGGCGTGGCTTGGATAATAAACTTCGCCTCGCTGAAATGAGCATAAATATCTGCGTGGATATGCGCATCGATGCTCGCGTCATTCCAGCGATAGTCTTGAATCTTGTCAAGCAAAATGAGATTTTCCTCACAAATGCGGTCAAAAATCGCCTCACTTTTATTAATCACAAAGCGATCTTGGGAGATTCTTGCACTTATAGAGCCGTGAAAGATTCCAAAAAAATCCTTGCGAAATAATGAAAGGCAAACCTTTGAAAGCTCGTCAATCAGCTCGTTACTAACTTCTCTTATATGGATACTCATAGGCGTGATTGTAACGATTTTTGGTTTAAGTTGGCTTAAAGTGTCGGTTTTAGCGTGGATTTTTAAATGTGAGTTTGCTTAAATTATAAGAAACTCTGATATATTTTCTAAATATATAAACTTAAAAAACTTTATATAACTAAACTAAACTTTAGCAATTTTTAGCAATTCATTTACTAATTTGCTAAAAATTTAGTTATAATGCGACGAAATTTTTACATAATAACTTAAAATTATTTTAAAGGAGGGAACGATGAGCAAACGCAAAGACATTTTGCTAGAACAAGTCATTATGCAGTATTTGCACTCAAAAGAACCGATAGGTTCAGAATCCCTCAAGGCTTTTTTTGGTAATTCTTTTTCATCAGCTACGATTCGCAACCACTTCAAAGCGCTTTCCCTTGAGGGCTGGCTTTTCCAACCTCATGTGAGTAGCGGGCGGATTCCGACAAGTGCCGCGCTTAAAAATCATTGGCTTAAGAAAATCAATCCAAAAATCACACTAAACACAAGCTTGCGCGCACTAAAAACGAGTAGTTATAAGCATAAAATTTGCTGTATTCTTTCTATTGAATCTAGCAATAAATTAGAGCGCATTATTAATATAGAGGATAGTTTTTTGGTGCTACTTTTTGAAAAAAGTCAAATTGTAGTTGCCTACAACGCGTCTTTAGAGCGATTTTTACAGGAATTAAAGAATCTTGATATTACAGATATTAAAAAAATTGCCCATCAAGTGCGCGCAAGCGAGCTTTTGGCACTTTTAGAAAACGTGCATAAAGCAAATATTTCGCGTTTTTGCATTAGCGCGCTGAAGGAAATGCTTAGTCAATCTCAAAACGAGGAGGTATTTTTAGATATTGTCAATGGTTTTATTTTTCATAAACTTGAAAATGGAATCTATTTTGAAAAAAGCTTGCCAAAAGACTATCTTGGCGTTATGCAAGAGGTGTGTTTGAATGAAAATCTTAGCGGGCGCATATTTTGCATAGGGCGCATAGATAGTGATTATACGAGATTTTACAGCGAGTTGGCGAGTTAAATTTATTTTATAAGGAGGTAAGAGATGGAAAATGAGAATCACGACACCCAAAATTCTAATGAAAATACAAATGAGGTATTAAATGATGAGATATTAAGCGAGGCGGATTCTGAACAAAGCGTGGAAGAATCGCAAGATTTTGAAGCAAAATATGCAGAGCTAAAAGATCAATATGCGCGGGCTTATGCGGATTTTGAAAACACCAAAAAACGTTTAGAGCGCGAAAAGTATCAAAGTTTGGAGTATGCAAATGAGCGTTTTGGGTTAGATTTGCTTCCTGTGCTTGATACTTTGCAAAAAGCTTTAGAATCTGCCAAAAACGCACAGGCAGATTCTACGCAAAATGCAATCGCAGAGGGCTTAGAACTCACGCTTGAGACTTTTTATAAGGCTTTGGCAAAGCACGGGATTGAGCTTATCGCAACTGATGGTGAGTTTGACCCAAATTTGCACGAATGCCTTATGCAAGTCAAAGACGAGGCAAAGCAAAATGGCGCAATCGCGCAGGTTTTGCAAAATGGCTACACTTACAAGCAGCGACTTTTACGCCCTGCGATGGTAAGTATTGTAAAAAACGACTAATTTAATCTTAAATACGAAAGGATACAACAATGGCAAAAGTAATAGGTATAGACTTAGGGACTACAAACTCTGCAATGAGTGTATATGAGGGCAATGAAGCAAAGGTAATCGCAAATAAAGAGGGCAAAAACACAACACCTTCAATCGTGGCTTTTACTGACAAAGGCGAGGTGCTAGTGGGCGAGCCTGCAAAAAGACAGGCTGTTACTAATCCAAAGAAAACGATTTATTCTATTAAGCGCATTATGGGGCTTATGTTTAACGAAGACAAGGCAAAAGAGGCTGAAAAACGTCTTCCTTATAAAATCATCGATAGAAATGGCGCGTGTGCGGTAGAAATAGATGACAAAATCTACACGCCACAAGAAATTTCTGCGAAGATTCTTATGAAGCTCAAAGAAGATGCAGAAAGCTATCTAGGTGAAAGCGTAACAGAGGCGGTAATCACAGTTCCTGCGTATTTTAATGATTCTCAACGCAAAGCAACAAAAGAAGCTGGCACAATCGCAGGGCTTAATGTGCTAAGAATTATCAATGAGCCAACTTCTGCGGCACTTGCCTATGGGTTAGATAAAAAAGAATCTGAAAAAATTATGGTGTATGACTTGGGCGGGGGGACATTTGATGTTACCGTGCTAGAGACTGGCGATAATGTCGTGGAAGTGCTAGCTACCGGCGGGGACGCATTCCTTGGAGGCGATGATTTTGACAATCGCATTATTGATTGGGCGGCAAAAGAATTTAAAGATGAAAGTGGTATTGACATTAAAGGCGATGTGATGGCGTTGCAACGTTTAAAAGATGCGGCGGAAAATGCGAAAAAAGAGCTTTCATCTGCGCAAGAAACTGAAATCAACCTGCCATTTATCACCGCAGATGCAAGCGGTCCAAAACACTTGGTAAAAAAGCTTACACGTGCGAAGTTTGAAAGCCTTATCGATGACTTAATCGAAGAGACAATTAAAAAGATAGATTTTGTGATAAAGGATGCTGGACTTGGCAAAGGCGATATTAGCGAAGTTGTGATGGTGGGCGGTTCTACGAGGATTCCAAAAGTGCAGGAGCGCGTGAAAGAATTTATCGGCAAAGATTTAAATAAGTCTGTGAATCCTGATGAGGTCGTGGCTGTGGGTGCAGCAATACAAGGTGGTGTGCTCAAAGGCGATGTGAAAGACGTGCTTTTGCTTGATGTCACGCCTCTAAGTTTAGGTATTGAGACTGCAGGGGGGATTTGCACTAAAATTGTTGAGCGTGGTGTAACAATCCCAACCAAAAAAGCACAGGTTTTCTCCACCTATGAAGATAATCAGCCGGCGGTAAGTATCAATGTCTTGCAAGGCGAGCGCGAACTTGCAAGAGACAATAAATCACTTGGTAGATTTGACCTTACAGGTATCCCTGCTGCGCCTCGCGGTGTGCCACAAATCGAGGTTACTTTTGACATTGACGCCAATGGAATCCTAACCGTGAGCGCAAAAGATAAAACCACAGGCAAAAGCCAAGAAATCCAAATCAGTGGTTCAAGCGGGCTTTCAGATTCTGAAATCGAAAAAATGGTAAAGGACGCGGAGCTCCACAAAGAAGAGGACGCGAAGAAAAAAGAGCTTATCGAGCTTAGGAATCAAGCAGATAGCCTAGTATATCAGACAAGAAAGAGCCTAGATGAAAACAAGGATAAGCTAGATTCTGCCGTTGTTAGCGAGATTGAAACTGCGCTTAATGATTTAGAATCCAGCCTAAAAAATGAAAATGTTTCAAAAGAAGAATTGGAGGCAAAAATAAAAACTCTAGGTGAAAAAAGCCAAGCACTCGCTCAAGCAATGCAAGCAAACGCACAAAATGCTAGCAACACACAAAGTGCAAAAAAAGGCAAAGATGATGATGTAATCGATGCAGAGGTGGAGTAATCCCCCTGCGCGGTTATGAAAATTAGCTTTTGTGCTTAAAATGCGTAGTTTTGGTGCAAGATTCTGTAATTTTTAACATTTTATTTTTTCTCATAGGCTTTTGAAATTCCAAGCGCTCATAATGCGTTTTTATGTCTTTGAGTTTCATTTTTAATTAAAGGCTATAAATGACAAATAAAATTTACTGCGCTGGGCTTGTGGGCACGGATACGCGTATTATTGAGATAGAATCTGCCTTTACAAGAGGTTTGCCAAATTTCCACATAACAGGGCTTGCCACAAGTTCTATCCAAGAATCTAAACAACGTGTGCAATCTGCCCTTGCAAATTCTAACTTCACCCTGCCACCGCTTAAAATCACCATTAATCTCTCGCCTTCAGATATTCCAAAAAGCGGTAGTTATTTTGACTTACCAATCGCGCTTGTATTGCAGGCAAACGCTCAACCAACGCTCCAGCAAGAAGCACAAGATTCAAAAAAGTGGTTTGCTTTTGGCGAGTTGGGACTTGATGGAAGCATAAAATATACACAAAGTATGTATCCACTGCTTTTTGACCTTGCCTTGCTCGCACCTTCTTCGCATATCATCGTGCCTGAAAGCGCCAAAGATATGCTTGAAGTTATCCCGCATTTGCATTTTCACTTTGCCTCCACACTTACCCACGCGCTTGATATTTTGACCACACCACTTCCTAGCACTTCGCAAGATTCTTTTTTAGATTCTCAAACTTTTAAGGAAAATCAAAATACAAAAGAAAAGCATTGTATGCAAAAATTGGGCTTTTCTTGCCTTGAAGTAGGGGAGGAGCTGTATTATTATTTGCGTGATTTTGAGCTTGATTTTAGCGAGGTGCGTAATCAAGAAGTCGCCAAGCGAGCAGCATTGATTGCAGCGGCTGGATTTCACAATATTATTTTTGAAGGGAGTCCGGGCTGTGGAAAAAGTATGATAGCAAAGCGTATGCGCGCGATTTTGCCCCCAATGAGTTTGAAAGAAATGATGCAAACACTCAAACTTCAATCCCTTGATTCTCATAATCCCACTTATTCGCCTCTGCGCCCTTTTAGGAATCCCCACCAAAGTGCATCAAAAGCAAGTGTTCTAGGCTCTGCGACACAATATGAGCCAAAGCCCGGGGAAATCGCACTCGCGCACAATGGAATCTTATTTTTTGATGAGTTGCCACATTTTAAACGCGATATTTTAGAATCCTTGCGCGAGCCACTGGAAAACAATAAAATGACAATTTCGCGCGTGCATTCAAAGCTGGAATATGACACTTCTTTTCAATTTATCGGCGCGCAGAATCCCTGTCCTTGTGGGAATCTGCTAAGTACGACGAAAGAGTGTCGCTGCCAAGATAAAGAAATAGCTGCGTATAAAAACCGCCTAAGCGAGCCATTTTTAGACAGAATAGATTTATTTGTGCAGATGAATGAGAGCGAGGAAGGTATGACAGCCACGCAAGGGCTGGATTCCCAAAGTATGCAAAAAAGTGTTTTTGAGGCTTTTATTTTTGCAAGGCAAACGCGCGGACAGAAAGTTTTTAATGCAAAATTGAGCGAAAAAGAAATTGAGGAATTTTGCATCCTTAACGCAGATGCGCAAACTCTGCTTTCACAAGCAAGTGAGCGATTTAATCTTTCAATGCGCTCGCTAAATAAAATAAAAAAAATCGCGCGCACCATTGCGGACTTAGCCAAAAGCCCACAAATCCACAAAGAGCATATTTTAGAAGCACTTTCATTCCGCAGAATCTAAGAATAAGAAAGCAAAGACTTGTGCGCGCAAAAGCGATATAAAAATAGATTATCACGCTTTTATACGCTTGCAACATTCCATAAAGATTTTAAATTCACAAAAGCGCGTTGAAAATCTTACAGGCTTGATAGCCAAAAAAAAGTAATATTATTTTTTCTCGTTATCATCATTGAGCTCAAAAATAAGTGTGGTTGGCTTGTCTTTCGCACCTTCAGAGTAGGCTTGCCCTTTTTTGTTATTAAGCGTGATAAATTCGCCTGTTATGGTATTTGGGCTGCCAATTTCTTGAATCTTAGCATTTTCATAGAGGCGATATTCATCGTTTATCGTGTCATAGATGACTTTTTGTGCGCTACCATTGATTTTCCTGCCATCTTGTGTTTCGACATAAAACTTCACTTTGCCTGTGGCGGTGTATTCTAGCGGTTTGCGATTTTTGTCAGTGGAGACAATCACCACATCTGCCCAAAGTTTATCAGCACCCTTTTTGATAAAAACTTCGCCCTTAAGCTCCGTGCGCCCAGCCCTATCATCGCTACTAAAAGTCTTTGCCTGCACTTCAAGCTTATCCGCGCC
This sequence comes from Helicobacter himalayensis, assembly GCF_001602095.1. Taxonomy (NCBI): domain Bacteria; kingdom Pseudomonadati; phylum Campylobacterota; class Epsilonproteobacteria; order Campylobacterales; family Helicobacteraceae; genus Helicobacter; species Helicobacter himalayensis. The sequence continues at coordinate 187,223 of NZ_CP014991.1, forward strand.
AAACGTGCACAAAGCGCAGATTCCAAATATTACCAAATATCTTATTTTGCTCATTTTGCGCTCCTAGGTTTTAAGGATAGGGATTACGAGTTTTTGGTTGATTGAAAGAAATGAGTTTTTTAGCCCATTGACACGTTTGAGCTCATTAATCGTTGTTTTGTATTGACGCGATATGGAAGTGAGCGTCTCACCCTTTTGCACCTTGTGAAGGATAAAAGCGGAATTTGGCTTGTAATTTGTGTCAAAATTTTGCCTAAAAAGCGAAAGCTTTTCATAAGGAATATAAACATTATATTCCTTATCCGCAGGTCCGGGCGGGAGGAAAGCATATTTAAAGTGCATATTATATTTTCTTAGCTCATTCAGACTTAGCCCAATGCTACTTGCCACAAGTCCCAAAGGCAGCCCGCTTTTAAGCTTCAAGGTCGCTAGCGTATCAGTCGCACCGCGATTAAGCAAATATTCTAAATTGTTATTTTTCAAAAAATCCGCATCGTTAAATACAAGGCTCATCGCCACAATCTTGCGGATATAATTACGTGTCTCCGGCGGAAGATATTGCTTTTCTTCATCTAAAAGCGTGTTTAGGTTTGTATCACCATCTGCTTGCTCTATGGCTTTTAGCAAACGCCCATAACCGCAATTATACGCCATCACCGCGAGATACCATTGCTGCCCCATCTGTTCGTATAAAAATTTCAAATACTCTAACGCCGCGCGCGTAGATTTTATTAAATCTTTGCGCTCATCAATGTAGTCGTTTATTTCAAGTCCAAGAGATTTTGCAGTGTTTGGCATAAACTGCCAAATCCCACTTGCGCGCTTTGAGCTTTGTGCGTTTATGATAAATTCAGATTCCACCATCGCCACAAATAAAAATTCCTGTGGCAAGCCCTCTTTGGCTATCATATTTCGGATAATGGGGATAAAGGTATAGCTATTTTCAAAACGTTTCAAAAAATACTGCGCGCTAGATTCAATTGCAACGCGTTGTTCATCTTGTTCGCCTAAAAAATCAAGCTCTAAATCAAAAGATTGCAAAATCTTTGGCGCCATAACATCAGAGCTTGCCACAAAGGAATAATATTCGCTCGCATATGTGTTTGTAAAAAATATACTAGTAAGCAAGGCAAAGAATCTGTAAAGTTTTTTCATAGCGCATTTGCCAAATTTGGGGTGGATTCTCTAAATGTTTTAGAATCTTGTGTGCAATTTTGAGAATCCGCAAGCGGTTGCAATTTCCCAAAAAGCGCGTAGGTATTTTGCAAAACTTGAGCTTGCAAAGAATCTAGAGGCATTTGAAGGATTTCAGAGACTTTTTGCGCGATTAAAGGAATGTAAGAAGGCTCATTGCGCGTGCCACGGAATGGGTGAGGCGTGAGATAAGGCGCATCAGTTTCAAAGAGGATTCTATTTTTTGGGATAAGTGGAAGCACCTCAATAAGCCTGCGTGCGTTTTTAAAAGTGCTAACTCCGCCAATGCCATAGTAAAAATTTTCACTTAAATTTAGCAAAATTCTATCCGCATTAAAGCAGTGCAAAACACCCCTCAAACCTTTCTCTACATAAGGTTTGAGAATCTCAAATGCATCATTTGTTGCTTCCCTAATATGCACGATTAAGGGGAGTTTTAGTTCCATTGCTAGTTCAATTTGCGCGATAAAAGCCTCTTTTTGGCACGTTTTAAAAGCTGGAATTTCCTCGCTATTTTCAGGCAAGCGGTAATAATCAAGCCCACATTCGCCAATCGCCACGCATTTTGGGTGCTGCGCGCTTAAACGCGACAATTCTTTATCAAAATATTCTAACTCATAGGGGTGCGCACCTGCGGCAAAATAGATATTTTCATACTTACTAACAATTTCTTGCGCGCGACAAAGAGTTCGCATATCAGCCGCTGGGATAATGATTTGCTTGATATTATTTTCGTACGCAGATTCTATAATCTTGTCTAAATCCTGCGCAAAATCGCTAGAATCTAGATGGCAGTGCGTGTCTATCATAAAGTTTTGCATAAAATTGCCTTTAGAAATCTATAAAAAGTTTTGTTAAAATTGTAGCATTAATGTATAAATTTGTTTTAAAAAAGGCTTGTTGGGTGTTTAGCGGGTTGGTGAGAGAGATTGGCAAGGTGGTAGGTTTGCGCGGGAATACTTTGCAAATAGAATGCGCGCATAAAGCGCAAGTTGGGGATTCTATCGCGGTAAATGGCACGTGTTTGACAGCCATAAGTGTGGATTCTAGGGGATTTAGCGCGGAGTTAAGTGATGAAAGCAAGCAATGCGTGGCGCTAGAAAATTTTAGCGCAGGAAACAAAGTGCATATTGAGCCGGCACTGCGCGCGGATTCTTGTCTTGATGGACATATCGTGCAGGGTCATATTGATGCGATTGGTAAAATCACGCATATTTCGCATAAAGGCGCGCAGAGCGAGTTTATCTTGCAGTTAGATTCTGTTCCTTTGCGCTATATCCTCCCCAAAGGCTCGGTATGTGTAGATGGCATAAGTCTCACAAGTGGTAAGAAAAGCGCGAGTGGCTTTGAGCTTGTTATTATCCCACACACGCTAAAAAACACGCTTTTTGGGGAATATAAAATTGGGCGCAGGGTGAATATCGAAACGGATATGTTTGTGCGTAATGCTTTTAGTGCGGTCGAGTATTTTTTGCAGACAAAAGATTTGACGCAGGGCGTAGATTCTGTAAATTTATCCAAAAATCTATCTTGGTCGCAAATTGATTTTATGCAGATGCGATTTTGAAACTACGCAAGAGAATCTAAGAGAATCCACAAAATGAAAGAATCTATAAAAAATATTTCAAAAGCTGCCGCACTCGCCTACAATGCGCAAGTAAAAACCCCACAAGCTCCAAGGGTTCTAGCAAGCGGGAAGGGTGAAATCGCACAGCAAATTATAAATAAGGCAAAGGAGTTTAACGTGCCACTTTTTAGCAATCAATTGCTTGTGGATTCTCTGCTTGCGCTACCTTTGGATTCTGAAATCCCACCAGAGCTTTATAAAAGCGTGGCACAGGTGCTTGTGTGGATTATGGATACTGAGCAAAAAGCGCAACTTAGCAAACAGACTTAAGCTAAAGGATTTTTTATGTTATTGCAAGCAAGGGCATTAACACACCGCTTCGAGCGTGTGTTGTATGAGGATTTGAATCTCACCTTAGCGCGCGGAGAATCTGTGGCGATTGTAGGTGTGAGTGGTAGTGGAAAAAGCACGATTTTAAACAACCTTTCAACTATGCTAAAGCCAAGTAGCGGGGAAGTTGATATTTTAGATTCTAAAGACATTTACTCTTTGAACCAAAATGTGCTTCTTAATTTGCGCCGTCATAAAATTGGCATTATTTTTCAAGCGCATTATCTTTTTCGCGGATTTAGTGTGAAAGAAAACCTACAAATTGCCACGATTTTAAGCAAACAAGAGCTTGATTTAGCGCTTTTAGAACGTTTTAATATCGCCCAAACGCTCAACCAAAATATAGGCGAGCTAAGTGGCGGACAGCAACAACGCTTATCAATTGCAAGAATCCTCACCAAAAAGCCACAAATTATTTTCGCTGATGAGCCTACGGGAAATCTGGATTCTCAAACAGCGCGCAATGTGATGGAGTGCGTGCTTGAATATGTGAGTTCCGCGCGTGCAGGGCTTATCATTGCCACGCACGATATGCAAATCGCGCAAATGTGCGATAGAATCTTGCAACTACACGAGGGCAAACTAACTACTATTTAAGGAGAAACTAAGCCCTAGATAATCAATCTAACAATGCGATATAGATTTAACAAAAATATTCCACTAAAAATTGATTTTAAATCAAAGCTTTATATATTTTTAAATATCTTGCAATGATATTCAATATTAGTATAGAATTACAAATTATTTCATAAAATAAGGAGGTTTTGGAATGAAAATTTTCATTGTTTGTTTATTTTTTGCAACAGGTTTATTTGCAAAAAATATAGGCTTTAGCGATGAGGTTTTATCGTTATTTTTGGGTAAAGATGATAGTAAAGTTGCAGGAAGATTGCTTCCTACAAATGCCTTTTCTGTCTTAGAGAGTGATGGAACAAGAGTAAAGATTAAAGTGGATGGATTTGTTAATCCAAAAGCACCTTATGTGCTGTACTTTAATGATAGCCAAAGAATCATTGTAGCAGCCTTTAGTAAAAACACTCAACTAGATTTTACGCAAAGAGTTGCTGGTAAAAATGGCAAATGGGATAAAGTTAGCATTGAGGTTTGGACAGACAAAAAAGAATTTGCAAAAAATAATAAAGAAATGCTTGCAAGGGCAAAGACATTGTATGCAGAAAATTGCGGAATCTGCCATACTGCACACAAAACACAAGAATTCACAGCAAATCAATGGCCAAGCACTTTTAGGTCTATGGTGGATAGAACGGGAATTGACAAAAAGGATAGATGGCTAGTCATTGAATATTTACAAAAAAATGCAAAAGACTTTAAGGAGACAAAATGAGTGTAGATAGAAGAAAGTTTTTAAAAATTGGTGCTGGACTTAGTGCATTGCCTTTAATGCCAAGTTTTGTGAGTGCAAAAAACCCACAAGCAACATCTATCAAACCCGGACTCGTTAAAAATGGTAAAGTTATCACAGCAACGCACTGGGGTATTTTAAATCTAAGTATCAAAGATGGTAAAGTTGTAAAATCTGAACCTTATGAAAAAATTACAAAAATGGATAATCCACTTCAGCACTATACAGCGGATATGATTTATAAATCAAGAGTTAAATATCCTTATGTAAGAAAAAGCTACTTAGAAAATCCGGATAATCCCAAAAGAGAACTTAGAGGCAAAGAGGAGTTTGTGCGTGTAAGCTACGAAGAAGCAATTAAATTAATCGCAAGAGAGCTTAAAAAGACACGTGATACAAAAGGGGCAAGCGCAATTTTTGGCGGAAGTTATGGTTGGAAATCAAGTGGAAATATGCAAAACTCTCGTATTTTGCTCCATAGATTCTTAAATGTTACAGGTGGTTTTGTTGGTGTTACAGGAGACTATTCTACAGGTGCTTCGCAAGTTATTATGCCTTATGTTGTTGGAAGCATTGAGGTTTATGAGCAACAAACTTCTTGGGAGAATATTTTAAGCGATTCTAAAGTTGTTGTAATTTGGGGAGCTAATCCGCTTGCTACATTAAGAATCTCTTGGACTGCCACAGAACAAGAGGGTTTAGCTTATTTTGAAAAACTAAAAGAGAGTAAAATTAAAGTCATCTGCATAGACCCTGTGCGCACAGAAACTTGTAAATTCCTTGATGCTGAGTGGGTTGCTCCTCGTCCAAATACAGATGTGGCTTTAATGCTTGGAATGGCACATCATCTTATTTCTGTCAATAAAGTGAATTATGAGTTCTTAGAAAACTACACAACAGGTTTCAATGAGTTTAAAGCATATTTAGATGGAAAAGAAGACGGAGTTGTAAAAAATGTAAAATGGGCAAGTGAGATTTGTGGTATTAAAGAAAGAAAAATCAAGCAACTCGCAGAGCTTTTTTATGATAATCCAACAATGCTAATGAGTGGTTGGGGAATGCAAAGGGCTCACCATGGAGAGCAACCCCACTGGATGCTAGTAACACTAGCTTCAATGTTAGGACAAATTGGAACAAAAGGTGGTGGTTTTGGACTAAGCTATCATTATAGTAATGGCGGTGTTCCTACTTGCAAAGGAGGCGTAATTGGAGGTATAACAGCAGGACCTGTTGGAATTTGGAAAAATGGCAAATTTCAAGGATTACCAAAAGATAATTCCACACAAAGCGGTGCTGAATGGCTTCAAAATGCAGCAACCTATTCTTTTCCATTAGCTAGAATTGCTGATGCCCTTTTAAATCCGGGCAAAAAAATTCAACACAATGGTCAAGAAATCACTTACCCTGATATTGACTTTATTTATTGGGTTGGAGGAAATCCTTTAGTGCATCATCAAGATACAAACACAAATGTTAAAGCTTGGAGAAAACCACGCACGGTGGTGGTTAATGAAATCTATTGGACACCAACAGCAAAAATGGCAGATATTGTTATGCCTGCGACAAGCTCTTATGAGAGAGATGATATTACAATGGTTGGGGACTACTCTAATATGTTTATTTCACCGATGAAACAGGCTGTTTTACCAGTGGGAGAGAGTCGCGATGATTATGAAATATTCTCTGATTTATGTAGAGTTTATGGCAAAAATGTGTATAACGCATTCACTGAAAATGGCAAAAAAGCTAAAGATTTTATTAAAGAATATTACAATAGCGCACTTACACAAACACAAGCCTATGGGGCAGAGTTTGCAACACCTATGCCAAGCTTTGAAGAATTTTGGGCGAAGAATGAGCCTATTAAATTTGCAGCAAATATTGAAAGTTTAGAGTGGGTTAGATTCAAAGATTTCATAGAAGACCCTATCTTAGAAGCTCTAGGAACAGAATCGGGACTGATTGAAATTTATTCTAAAACCATTGAGGCGTATAACTATGATGACTGCAAGGCGCATCCTACTTGGTTTGAGCCTGTTGAATGGCTAGGAAATGCGACAAAAGAAGCTCCATTCCACCTACTTACAAACCACCCAACAGATAGGTTGCACTCGCAAATGTGCCATACTAGCTTAAGAGAAACTTATGCTGTAAATGCTAGAGAGCCAATTTTAATCAACGCAAAAGATGCTAGAAAACTAGGCATTAAAAATGGCGATGTTGTGCGTGTGTTCAATAAAAGGGGAGAAGTTTTAGCAGGTGCAGTGGTTAGCAACGATATTATGCAAGGCGTAGTGAGGCTATGCGAAGGCGGATGGTATGACCCAAACGAAGAGGGAATGTGCAAATATGGTAGTGTAAATGTCCTAACTATTGATATTCCAACTTCTAAGCTAGCAAATGGAAATATTGCACATACAGGACTTGTTAATATTGAAAAATTCAAAGGTGAGCTTCCAAAGGTTACCGCTTTTTCTGCTCCAAAAGGTGCTGAGTAAGCCTTTTTCTCTCCTTTGGAGGGAAAGGTTACAAACAAAGCTTTAAGCAATCTTTCTTTAATATTTTCTTTCGTTTTGATAAAATACATTTTAAAATAAAACACAAGCAATCAAATTTTAAGGAAAAATTATGGTTCAAATTACAGGGCTTGGTATGCAATATGCCACAAAAAAACTTTTTGAAAATGTGAATTTAAAATTAGATAAGGGCAAACGCTATGGACTCATTGGTGCAAATGGAGCAGGGAAATCCACTTTTTTAAAAATCTTAAGCGGAGAAATAGAACACACAAGCGGAGAGATTGCATTTGACCCAAATGCGCGCTTAGGAGTGCTTGGACAAAATCAATTTGCTTTTGAAGAGTTTAGCATTAAAGATTGTGTGCTTTATGGTAACAAACGCCTTTATAGCGCGATTAAAGAAAAAGAAAGGCTTTATGATGCGGGGGATTTTAGCGATGAAGTTAATGCGCGCCTAGGCGAGTTAGAGATGATTTGCGCAGAAGAGGACCCAACTTATGAATATGATGTGCAAATTGAAAAGATTTTAGAGGATTTAGGATTCCAATCTAGTATCCACGATAATCTTATGCAAACACTAACAAGTGGGGATAAATTCAAAGTTTTACTCGCACAAGTGCTATTCCCAAAACCTGATATTTTATTTTTAGATGAACCTACAAATAACCTTGATTTAAAGACAATTAGTTATCTTGAAGAGCAGTTAAAGCGACATGAAGGCACGCTTGTTGTTATTAGCCACGATAGGCATTTTTTAAACAGCGTTTGCACACATATTTTGGATTTAGATTTTAAAAATGTGCGTGAATTTAGCGGTAATTATGACGATTGGTATATTGCTTCTACTTTAATTGCAAAACAGCAAGAAATGGAACACAATAAAAAGCTCAAAGAAAAAGAGGAGCTAGAAAACTTTATCCGACGCTTTTCTGCAAATGCAAGCAAGGCAAAGCAAGCCACTTCCCGACAAAAGCAACTTGACAAATTAGATATTCAGGGACTTAAAGTCTCAAGTCGTAGAGACCCTAGCATTGTTTTTAAAGCAAACCGCACTATTGGTAATGAAGCCCTAAGTCTTGAAAATCTTAGTTTTAGCTATGGGGATTTATGTGTGTTAAAGAATCTTAATCTAACGATTTTACCCGGAGATAAAATCGCACTCATTGGACGCAATGGAATCGGAAAAACAACATTTTGTGAGTTGATTTGCGAAAATATAAAACCATTAAGCGGAAGAATTAAATGGGGGGCGACAATTGAGCGTGGATACTTTCCGCAAGATACCACAGAACAAGTCAAAGGCGAGGAGACGCTCTATGAATGGCTACGCGGATTTGACAAAAAAAAGGAAGCAAATGAGATTAGAAATGCGCTTGGAAGAATGCTTTTTAGCGGAGAAGAACAAGAAAAAAGTGTTAATGCGCTAAGTGGTGGAGAAAAACACCGCATGATGTTAAGCAAACTAATGCTAGAGGGTGGAAATTTCCTTGTGCTTGATGAGCCTACAAACCACTTAGATTTAGAGGCAATCATTGCACTTGGCGAGGCACTTTATAAGTTTAATGGAAATGTGATTTGTGTAAGCCACGATAGAGAGTTGATTGACGCGTATGCAAACCGTATTATTGAATTAAAAGAAAATAATGAAATTATAGATTTTCGCGGGAGTTATGAGGAATATTTAGAAAGCAAGGGCGGATAATTCAGCAGAGAAAAGTAAAAGAATTTATTGATGAGAATCCAAGATTTAAAGATTTAAAGATATTTCGCGCCCACTCAATATGATAAAATAAGGCTTGTCATTCTGACCTCTCCCTTTGTTGTTCTAAGCCTTTAGGCGAAGAATCTAAAATCTAATAGAATCTACAAATTTTAAAGCCTCCAAAAAATGCCGAGTATGAACGCGAGCGCGAAGCGGGATTCACTCCCGCGAGATGATACAATTTGATGGAATAGAATCTAAAATAACCAAAAAGCGTGATAGAATCTTGCAATCTTAGCGACCAAAAAGGTAAAATATGCGTGCTAAGCGGAGCTTACAAGAGCTTTGCTTTTGTAAGTGATATGTTTTAAGGAATAGAGGAATCCTTTGTGCTTTTTTTAAGTCTGATGGAGTAAATTTTAAGTATTTAAGGAGATGATTATGAAAATTTGGAGATTTTTAACGCGCCCTGCAAATTTGCCAATTTTTAACACGAAATTTTTCTTTGTTGTGAGCTCAAGCGCATTTTTTTTCTATTGCTATTTTTGTAGTGATACGACTGGATTTTTAAATATAACCAAACAATTTTTGAAGGTTTTTGTTTTTAATTTTTCATTTTTTTATCTGCTTTGGTATGGAGTGGGAGTTTTTGGAGAAAAGGCGCTTCGTGTAACTAGCAATGCTTGTCTAATGCTTGCCTTGATTTTTGGCTGCGTAGAGATATTTACACTTTATAATTTTCGGACGCTTTTTTAATCAAGTTTTTGCGGGCGTGGTTTTGGGGACAAATTGGCACGAAAGCAAGGAATTTCTTTCAATGTATCTCAATACGGAAATATTTGCGTTTGTAAGTGTTTTTCTTGCCTTAGGTATAGTATGCGTGTTTATCAAACGCTCTATTATGTTGCCACGCGTGATTTGTGTTGTGTGCGCATTGTTTAGTGTTGGGATACTTTCGCTTATTGGTATGCGTGCTGATAAGAATCCATTACTTGTTGTTTGTGAGCGCGCACAGATTCCTAGAATCTTAAAAACTTGTTTTGATGGCGCGCTGTATCAAGTCCAGATTCTTAAAGAATATAAAAATCTCAATGAAAATATCCAATTGCTTGCAAATTTTAAAGTCTTAGAGGGGGGGCAATACAACACTTTATGCCTCTACGAATAAGGCAAAAACACCTCCCTTAGTGATTCTCATCATTGGGGAATCCACCCAGCGCAATTATCTCAATCTTTATGGTTATCCACTTCCCACCACACCAAAGCTTAATGCTCTAAGGGATTCTCAAAATCTTTTTGTGTTTAGCGATGTTATTTCACCTGCCACGCACACTGATGAATCTTTGCGCAAAGTGCTGACTTTTAGCAATTATGAAAATGAGCAAATTCCGTGGTATAAGCAAATGAATATTATTGATACGATGAAAATTGCTGGTTTTAAAACATTTTGGCTTAGCAATCAAGAGCCTATATCAATTTATGGAAATTCCCCGCAAGCAATCGCTAAACGCGCAGATTATCTTGCTTATACTTCTTGGGCAGATTCTTATACTGCTGGCGCGCTCAAAGATGAAAAGATTCTAGAGCTTTTAGAATCTATTCCAAATTCTCAAAACTCCAATCAATTTTTTGTTTTTCATCTTATGGGGACGCATGGAGGCTATAATGCGCGTTATCCAAATACATTTGAACGCTTTAATCACCAATCGTTAAAGCATGCAGGATTAGATTCTCTCGCGCCATTTTGGGGGCAAATGCCCGCAAGTTCGAGTCCTGCTGTAAATCTCACACCGCTTACAGAAACTCAGAGCACTTTGAAAGCGCAGTATTTAAACGCCGTGCTTTATAATGATTTTGTGGTGAGCGAGATTATCAAGCGTTTTGAGGACAAAGAGGCAATTGTTTTTTATCTAAGCGACCACGGCGATGAAGTGTATGATTTTAGGGATTTTGTAGGACATAGCTTTAGTATGGTTAGTCGCTATATGGTGGAAGTGCCTTTTATGATTTATGTAAGTGATAGCTTGAAAAAATCGCACCCACATTTAGTAGAGCGTATCACACAAGCACAGAATCTCCCTTTTATGAGCGATGATTTTTTGCATTCTTTTTTCGATTTGCTTGAAATCCAAGTGGCTGATTTGCAACCACAAAGAAGCATTTTTAATGAAAAGTTTGACAAATCCCGCACACGCATAATGTATGGCAAAGACTATGAAAGGGATTTGAAACAAGGCTTTGAAGTTCCAGATAAAATCTGGCTTCATAGAGTAGATGAGTTGCCAAAACTCAATGATTTTTTACACAAATATCGTAATTTTGAAATCGATGTGCATTTTTTAGAAAATGATTCTAATGTGGGGGGGGGTATTATGATGTTGGACACGATGGCAAAGAATATTCTATCAATCTCAATTTAGCACAAATGTTACAAGCCATCATCACACGCGATAAACACGATAAGCAGGATTCTATTATTGCAAAAGTTTGGCTTGATTTTAAGAATCTTTCAGATTCTAATGAAAAAGAGGCGTTAAAAGAGCTTAAAATGCTTTGTGATAGCTTAGGGTTTCCATATTTTCATATTATCGTAGAGAGTGGAAGTTTCAAAAACCTCGCGTCTTTTCGCAAAGCTGGCTTTAAGACAAGCTATTATGTGCCTTATTATAAGAGCTTGGATTCTAATGAGATAGAAACACATTTGCAAAATATCATCAAAAGCCAAAGCGTAGATTATATGAGCTTTGCTTATTATTTGTATGAGTTTATTAAGTCTTTGGAACTCAAAGTCTGTAAAGATGGGATTTGCGAGGATATGCCTCTGCTTACATGGAATGAAAGTGCGAATTATAAAATCAATATGCTAGAAAAAGCCTATCTTGACCCACAAGTGCGCGTAATCCTCGCGGGTGAAAAAGGCGCGTATCGCTGATTTTGTTCCATATTTGCTAGTGAGGGTGAAATCCTTGCGCCTACGCACGAGGCAAAGCCGAAATATCTTAGAATCTAGATTCTTCGTCTAAAGCCTCAGAATGACAAGAGGGGATTCGGAATGACAAGCCTTGTTTTTTTGTCATTACTTAAGTGCAAGCGAAGAATCTAAAAACGTCAAACAAGACGTTTAGAATCCCAGATTCTCAAAATCCCAAAAGTCTTCCCCTAAAACCTCTTCTTATTCACATCTTCTAATATCTCTTCTGCTATGCCATTTACTCTTTGAGTAATGGTATTTGTAGTGTTAGCTACTTCTACATTTTCTTGTGTGAGTGTTTCTAGTTGTGCTATGGCTTCATTGATTTGTCCTAAGCCTTCTGTTTGCTCTTTTATAGATTCACTCATTTCATTGACTGATTGCACCAAGACATTTACATTTGCCTCTATTTCTCCTAGTGATTTAGAAGTCCTCTCTGCTAGTTTTCTCACTTCATCAGCCACAACAGCAAAGCCTCTGCCGTGCTCTCCTGCTCTTGCTGCTTCAATAGCCGCATTTAAAGCGAGCAAGTTTGTTTGGTCTGCTATATCTTTGATAACACCTACAATGTTTTTAATATCTTCTGCTTGCTTGGTTGCATCGATTGTCTTATCACTTACATTTTGCATAGATGAACTTATTTCTTCTACTGCTGCAGCTGATTGCTCTAAACTGCTAGCTTGTGCTTGAGAACCATCTGCTAGTCTTTGCATAGAGGATTTAAGCTCATTGCTTTGAATGCTTAAATCTTTTGCAAAGTTTGAGCTAGCTACAAGCATTTTTTTAATCTCTTCACCCAAAGTGTTTGTAACCACTTCCACTCTTCCTTTAGCATCTTTTACTTCAGTGGTGAAATCTAGCCTTGTATAAGAGTCAAAAACTCTTGTTATTTCATTTGTATCGCTTCCTATCTTTTGCTCTAAGACATCAAGCATAGTGTTAAGCACATTTTTTAATTCTATCAATTGTGGATTAGCAGGATTTTTAATAATCCTTGCTTTGAGATTCCCACTTTCTATTTCTTTAGCAGTCTCTGCTGATTGTGCTATGGCTTCTTCGTCTTGAAGGAGGGATTTTTGAGTGCGGGAGATGTTGTCATTGATGATTTTTCCCATTGCTCCTAATTCATCTTGGGCTCTAATCCTGATAGTATGCACCTCTTTAGATTCATAATTAAGATAGCGGAAGAAGGAATGGAGGGTGTGGAGAATAATACCGAGGCGATTTGTTAGTGCGCTTTTTACAAAGAACAATATCGCAGCTATGATGACTAAAATAACAATAAAGCTCGTAAGCGCGATAATGGTTTGCACGCTTGCAAGTGGAGCATACACAGCCTTTTTTGGTGCAGTTACTATCATAACCCAAGTACCGCCAAGCTCTTGTGTGCCAATTTCAAAAGTTTTAAGATACGCAAGCGTTTCATCACTGCTTCCATAATTTACATAATCATATAAGCCTTCACCCTTGTTTGCCGCAACCCCTAGTATTTTTTGCGTACTTGGGTCGGGATTGAGGTTTGCAAGATTCTGACCTATGATATCAGATTTCGGGTGGATTGCTATAGTGCCATCTTGAGTGAGCACAGAGCGGACATTGTTCTCATAAATATCAAATCGTGGGTTAAGCAAAAAATCTGACATAACTTTCAAATCCAGAATATTCCCCAGCACCGCAATCATATTACCTTGAGAATCAAAAAGCGGTGCGGTGACATTTACACCCACAAAGCTTGTGCCGTTAATAGTCATTTGCAATGGCTTACCAATGCGTGCCCTTTTAGAATCTAGTGTGTATTTAAGCGCTGGAAAATCTGCGATAACATCATCTGCTTGCACGAGCACGGATTCTGATGCGGTTTCTGAGTGATATGAAATAATTGTTCTGCCGCTTTTTGTTTTGTATAGCGGATTGTTTGTTTTAAGCGGTTGGGTGAAATATACATACGCGAAATTGCTCCACTTTGAGTTATTAAGCACATCTTGCAAAATGCGTCCGATTTCTTTATCCATATCAGGGTCATTAAAATCTACATTGTGTTCTATAATATCGTGTGTAGTGAGAAGTGAAGAAACCATACCATCAAGATTTGCCTGTGTGTAGTTAGCGTAACGCAAGGTATTCGCTTCTAGAATCTTTGTAATATCGATGTTGATTTCATCTCTTACCTGTTTGCTAATAATAATTGAAAGCGTGAGAATCCCCGCTAATAAAAGCAACGAAACAATGCTTACAATCTTTGTTCCTATTTTTAAGTTTGAAAAAAACTTCATCTCGCACCCCACTCCATTGATCAAGATACCTACAAAAAATATTCGGAATTTTTTAATTAAATTTTTCTTAAAGTTTTATTAAATAAACAAAACTTTAAATTTTAAGTATTTGCTTATTACAAATTTACCCAAAAAAGCACCTGTGCTTAAGCCCATATTTCAATAAAATTCTCTAAGGAATGTAATTTGCTTAAATTTTAATCATAAAAATTTCTAAGGGCAGATTCTAAAAACTTTTTCAAGGCGTAAGGATTGCGATAATGAAAAAAACTCTCTTTTTATTTGGTGCGTGTTTGTGTCTCGCGTGGGGGCAAAAGGTTTCTGAACTCGCGCAAATTGTTGGAATCCGCGAAAACTCGCTCATTGGCTATGGCTTGGTGATTGGGCTAAATGGCAGTGGAGATAAAAACGGCTCAAAATTTACCGCACAAAGTATGGCAAATATGCTTGAAACTATGAATGTTAAGCTCTCTGCAAATGATATAAAATCAAAAAATGTCGCCGCAGTGATGGTAACGGCAAATATGCCTGCTTTCGCAAGGCAGGGCGATAAAATCGATATACAAGTCTCCTCCATTGGCGATGCGAAGTCTATTGCCGGTGGCACGCTCGTGCTTACACCTTTGAGCGCAGTAGATGGGAATATCTACGCCCTCGCACAAGGTGTGCTCACGCAAGGTAATACTCAAAACTTCCTTTCTGCTACGCTTATTGGCGGGGCGACTATTGAGCGCGAAATCGCTTATAATATTTCACAATCAGAATCTGCAACATTAAGCCTTAAAAAATCCGACTTGCAAAATGCGGTGAAAATCCAACAGGCACTCAATGAAACCTTTAATGCCAATGTCGCTTCCGCACAAGATTCCCGCACGATTAGGCTCAATAAGCCAGAGGTTATGAGTATGGTAGAGTTTCTAGCACTTGTGGAGGAAGTAGAGGTGGATTATCTCCAAAAGCAGCGCGTGGTGATTGATGAAAAAAGCGGGACGATTGTCGCCGGACTTGGCATTACAATCGAGCCTATTGTCCTAACGCACGGGGATTTGACGCTTAAAATTTCACAAGATTTTGAGGAAGATCCTAATGCGCTAAGTCTAGGCGATGATGTGAGTATCTCACAAACGCAAAATACACTTTCCACGAATGGCAAAAAGCCCACACTTGCCAATGTCGTGCGGGCATTGCAAAAAATGGGTGCAAGTCCTAAAAATATCGTTTCAATCCTAGAGACAATGAAACATAGCGGGGCGATAACAGCCGAAATCGAGGTGATATGATGGACTTAACAACAAATGCGCTTAATGCGTATCAAAATGTGCAAAGCATAGCGACATTACAGAAACTAAAATCCGCGCAAAACGCGCAAAATAGCGCAAAGGATATAAAAACTTCATTGCAGAAGATTCAAGCAAATGAAGATAAGGCATTAAGAGAGCAGACAGATAATTTTGAGGCGCTATTTTTGCAGATTATGCTTAAAGACGCGATAAAAAATGAGAATCCACTCTACCCAAAGCAGCCCGGTAGCGATATTTACCACTCTATGTATGTAGAAGATCTCGCGCAAAATTTAAGTGGTTCGTTTGGATATTCTGAACTTTTATACAATTATCTTAAAGAGCAACAACGCTAATGGAAAATGAGAGCCTTATCAACCAAAAGCTTATTGAAAGTTTGGATTCTCAAGATAAGCAAAAGGTGCTAGATTCTCTAACAGAGCTCATAGAGGCAAGCTATAAAATTGAGCTAGAATTGCACGCACTTAAGGAATTTCATTATAATTTTTTGGAGATTTTACCCCAAGCTGTGTGGGTGCTAGAATCTAACAACACAATTTCTTTTCAAAACAACCAAGCCTATAATTTAGACGAGGTGCTACATATCATCAGAAATAGCTTGATTGTCTCCAATATAAAAGCTGGGCAGTTTTATGAAAGCGAGCTTGAATGTAAGGGCAGTGCGTATCTTTTGCGGATTAATTCTTTGAGTAATAAAATCATCATCACCGCCACAGATATTACCAATCAAAAGCGTCAAGAGCGCCTTGCATCTATGGGGCAAGTCTCCGCGCACCTAGCGCATGAAATCCGCAATCCTGTGGGTTCAATCGCCCTTCTTACCACCACTTTATTAAAAAACAAAGATATTCAAACGCAAAATACCGCCATTGAGATTAAAAAATCCCTGTGGCGCATTGAGCGACTTATCAATGCTACGTTACTTTTTTCTAAAGGCATTGGTAGTAAAAATCAAAGGGCGTGCAAACTGCGGGATTTTAAAGAGGAATTGCAAACCTGCATTAGCTACTACACTTACAGCGCGCAGATTGAATTTGTGTTTAGCAAAGCGTTTGAAAGCGATGAAGAGGTGTTTGTGGATTTTGACTTATTTAGTATTGTGTTGCAGAATTTTATTTTCAATGCAATTGATGCGATAGAAGAGCTTGATGAAAGCGAACATAGCGGGTGTGTAGAGATTGACTTTGCACGTGAAAATGGAAAAAATATTTTTTATATCAGCGACACGGGCAAGGCGATTGAAGATAAGCGCATACTTTTTGAAGCTTTTAAAAGCACCAAACTTAAGGGCAATGGCTTAGGGCTGGCGCTAAGTCAGCAAATTGTCCGCGCACACAATGGAAATATAACGCTCAAAGAGGGTGAGGGTAAAAAGACTTTTATTATAGAAATTGCAAATGAGCCGTGAAACTTGAAAAAACTTGATATCTTAATTGATTTTAGGTCTAAAACTCATACTGCGCGAATGCTTTAAGGTAGCTTGAGTTAATATCCTCTTGTGCAAAGCGTTGCATTTGGCGCATATATACCGCCACCGCGCCAATGCTTATGTGGGAATCTAGCGCATACCCAAAGCCCACACTTATTTGCCGCTGCGAGCCACCATGCACCCTAGCTTTTTGCCCGTTAGATTCTCTAGCGTGAAAATTAAGCGCGAGCCTCCCAAATTTTAGCGCACTAAAAGCATAAAAAGAGCGCGTTTGTCCATAAAACATATTTGTCGCGTTGCTTCCATTGTGCCATCCACCGGGCGCGATGACATTAAAGAGAAAAGGCGTGGCATCATCAGCTTCAAAAACAAAGCGATTGCCAAGAAAGGCATTTGTGAAGTCCTTTTTCCCACTTTGCGTAAATCCTAGTCCGATGAGAAAACGCTTTTTGTAATGCAAGCTTAAGCGCGCAAAGGTAAAGAAAGTATCGCCAATATCCTTTTGCCCGTGCGTATAGACATTGCCTTGAGGCATTAAAAGTGTGGGGTTAAAGCTTTTTGAATACGCAAAATGCGTAAGAAACTGCAAGCTCCACTTTGGCGCGGAATTTTTGGAATCTAAGGCGCGCGCATTATCCGAAGATTCTGTGGATTCTCTTACCGCTGAATCTAGCGGGATTTGTAAATGCACTTTTGCGCCCATAGTATTAAAAATGCCCTCAAAATAATAATCATAGATTCCTAAGAAATTTTCCTCGCTACCAAAATCTGCATTAAATGCAAACATTTCCTTCGAATTGTATTCTTTCTTAAACTCTTCAAACGCGGATTGTTCCTCTCTGTTGATATGCGCTTGCTCGTTTGCATAAGTTACACCTGCCCTAAACGCATTGAAGCCAAAAAGCGACTTTGTGAAATGCGCCTGCACGCCTTGTATATGCTCGCCTAGCCAATCAAGATGAGATTCAAATCTTCCTGCTTGTAGGCTAAAAGTGGCATTTTCATTTCCCACTTGATAAAGCGCGAATGCCTTGTCATTGACATAATGCGTGCGTGAGTAGTCATTGACATTGCCCTTTGGGTTATCAAGTGTGGGTATCGCTCCAAAAACACCAAGCCAAAGGCTTAAGCGCTCATTTATGTGATGATGAAGCATAAGGGAGAGATTTATCGTGCCATAGGAATCTTTATTGTCCCCAAGCGCGGAGCTTTTAGCAAATGTGCCTATATAACCACTTAGCAAGGGTAAATCGCTAGGATTTTGCATAGCTGTGAGTTGCGCGCAGGCAAAGCCTACAAATCCCACTATGCTAAAAAATTTTTTTCTCATTTTTATATTCTTTGGTTTGTATTTCATTTTTGGGAAGCATTATAACACGCCTTATCTTTTATAAAGTTTTGCTACAATTGTCCTTTAATCAAAAAAGGAGATCTTATGCGAGATTTTAAAGTGTTTGTTGATAATTTTCAAAAATCCCCAAATTATAAAGAACCGCTAGGCTTTGGTATCGCGCGCGTGGAGATTGGCAAGAAATCAAAGGCTGTGCTGTGTGCGACTTATCCAACAATGAATTGGGTGGGTGAGAATTTGGGAACTTATGCCGTGCTAAGTGAGTGTGCCAAAAGTGCGGAGTGTATTTCTCAAAGTGAAAATGAAGCAGTGTATGGAATCAATCGAGAGTTTGTTAATAAGGCGTTGGAATTGTATGCGCCTTTCTTGAGTGAGGCATTGAGCGATACGCAAACACATAAAAATATACAAGTGATTTTGGAGCTTAAAAAGCAAGACAATAAAGGCAAGCTCAAAACCAAAGGCGGGCGCACGCGCTATCGCTTTTGCGTGATTTATAAGGATACAAAATGCGAAAGTGTGGAATCTGCATACCTCAAGCTTTTGGCTCTGTCTTTAGGCAAAGCACCTTTAAGAAGTTTGCAGCTTGATGGTATCTTTGGCTTATTGCAAAATGTCGCGTGGAGTGGAAATAAACCCTACGAACTAGAATGGCTACGCGAAAATGAAGTGCGCTTGAAAATGGAGGGCACATTCCCTAGCATTGATTTTGTGGATAAATTCCCACGTTATCTCATGCAGGTAATCCCGCAGTTTGACAATATCCGCTTGCTAGATACTGCCAAAACGCGCTTTGGTGCGTATCTAGGCAGTGGTGGCTATACGCAAATGCCCGGTGCTAGCTATGTGAATTTTAACGCAGGAGCGATGGGCGCATGTATGAATGAAGGGCGCATAAGCTCAAGTGTGATTGTAGGCGAAGGAAGCGATATAGGCGGAGGTGCTAGCATTTTAGGTGTGCTAAGTGGTGGGAATGCTGATCCTATCAGTATTGGCAAGAACTGCCTGCTAGGTGTGAATAGCTCAACAGGCATAAGCCTAGGCGATGGGTGTATCGTAGATGGTGGCATCGCGGTGCTTGCTGGCACGGTGTTTGAAATCTCAAAAGCAGAAGCAGAAAAGCTAGCAGAGATAAATCCGGGTTTTGTCATCAATCCTGGTGGTTTGTATAAAGGCAGGGAACTTTCAGGCAAAAATGGCGTGCATTTTAGGCAAGATTCTAAAAGTGGCAATATGATAGCTTTCCGCTCAAATCGCAAAATTGAGCTAAACGCTGCGCTACATTAAACATTGAATCTTATTGATGTTTGATTTGGAGTTTGTTTTTACTCACGCGTATTTGTTTAAAGACGCGCTTATTTTGACTTTGCAGATTTCGGCAGTTGGGATTATACTTTCTTTCATCATCGGCTTTGTTTGTGCGCTTTTACTTTCTTTTAGGAAAATATTTTTCTTAAGCGCCTGTGCGAGTGTTTATACAGAAATCGCGCGCAACACACCTTTAGTCTTGCAGATATTTTTCCTTTACTTTGGGTTAAATCGCATAGGGTTAGAGTTAAGCGCATTTTGGTGTGCGAGTTTAGGACTTATGTTTTTAGGCGGTGGCTATATGTGTGAATCTTTTCGCGCAGGATTGCAAAGTGTGGGAAAATCACAAATAGAATCCGCCCTAAGTTTGGGATTTAAAAAATCCCAAATTATGCGTTTTGTACTTGTGCCTCAAGCTTTAGGTGTGAGTATGCCAAGCATTGCTGCAAATGTGATTTTTCTCATCAAAGAAACTTCAGTGGTGAGCGTCATTGCGCTAGCTGATGTGCTGTATGTGGGCAAGGATATTATTAGCATTTATAGTAAAACTTACGAGGCACTTTTTATGCTTCTTTGCGCGTATTTGGTCGTGCTGTTTCCACTTTCGATATTTTTTAGCTTTTGTGAAAAGCGCTTTAGGATTTAGATGATGGATACAGATTCTCTGCTTGCTACCTTACAAGCTCTTTTTGGTGGTGTGAATGCGTGGCGCTTGTGTGAGGGGCTTTTTATGAGCTTTTTTATTTCTTTTGTGAGTATCTTTTTTTCTATTATTTTTGGGAGTATTTGCGGGCTGTGTATGCTTTCGCGTTTTTTTGTATTGAGAGTGCTTGCAAAGCTATATTTAGAGTTTGTGCGTATTGTGCCAATCTTAGCACTTTTGTATGTGTTTTATTTTGGTTTGCCACAATTGCTTGATATGAATTTGAGTAATATTTTTGTCGGTATTGTGGTTTTTAGTATTTGGGGGAGTGCGGAGATTGGGGATTTGGTGCGTGGGGCGTTTAGCTCGATTGATAAGCATCAAAGAGAATCTGCGCTTAGTCTTGGACTAAGTCCGCTAAAAGTGCAATTTTTTATCATCTTACCACAAGCTACAAAGCGCCTTTTGCCAACGAGTATCAATCTTTTCACACGGATTATTAAAACAACTTCGCTTTTGCTTTTTATCGGCGTGGCAGATGTGCTGCTTGTGGCAAGGCAGATTATTGAGGCAAATCAAAGGTTTGATCTTGCGCCTTTTATTATGTATGGGTTGTTGCTGGTGCTGTATTTTGTGCT
Source organism: Helicobacter himalayensis (assembly GCF_001602095.1). Taxonomy (NCBI): domain Bacteria; kingdom Pseudomonadati; phylum Campylobacterota; class Epsilonproteobacteria; order Campylobacterales; family Helicobacteraceae; genus Helicobacter; species Helicobacter himalayensis. Next base: position 207,872 of record NZ_CP014991.1, read on the forward strand.
GTGCTACCCGCTTAGCTTTTTATCAAAAAAATTAGAATCTAAATGGAGCTGATATGCTAAGAATCTGCAACCTAATCAAAGAATACAATGCCCATCGCGTGCTAGATTCCATAAGTTTTGAAGTGCAAAAGGGCGAAGTGGTGGTGTTGCTAGGACCTAGTGGCTGTGGAAAAAGCACGCTTTTGCGCTGTATCAATGGCTTAGAATCCACACAAGGTGGGGAAATCTACCTAGAAAATACACTTATAAACACACCAAAAAGCAATTGGGGAAAAATCCGACAAGAAATTGGTATGGTGTTTCAAAATTATGAGCTTTTTTCGCATTTAAGTGTGGAGGAAAATATCTTGCTCGCCCCGCTAAAGGTGCAAAAACGCGCTAAAGATGAGGTGAGGGAGCAAGCACATACGCTTTTAAAGCGCGTAGGATTAGAATCTAAGCTTAAAGCTATGCCAAAATCCCTAAGCGGTGGGCAAAAACAACGCGTGGCGATTGTGCGCGCGCTTTGTATGAATCCAAAAATTATGCTTTTTGATGAAATCACTGCTTCGCTTGATCCTGAAATGGTACGCGAGGTGCTTGATGTAGTGCTAGAGCTTGCAGATGAAGGTATGACGATGCTACTTGTGACGCACGAAATGGGCTTTGCAAAGGCGGTGAGCGATAAAGTGGTGTTTTTGGATTCTGGCAAAATTATCGAACTTGCAAGGAGTGTGGAGTTTTTTAATAATCCCCAAACTAAGCGCGCGCAAAATTTCTTACAGACTTTTGATTTTAAACGCAAATCTATTTCATCAAGCGTATCACCCGCGCGGGAATAAATCCCCGTTTTGTTTCCGGCTCCACACGCATACACGATCTTTTTTTTTTTTTGATTAATAAAGCTCCAAGATTCTGTAACGCTGTTTGGTTTTTTTGACGGGGATAGAAACTTAAGATTTTTAATTTCTTAGTAAAGTTTCCAAGACTTTTATTAATTAAAAAAATGCCGAGTATGTGTGCGTAACGAAGTAGAGTGGAGCGGGATTACTCCCGCGAGGTGATATAAAACAGGATAGATTTAATCTCTGCTACCAAAGATTCCAAAAAGTTGCAAAAGGCTTACAAAGATATTGTAAAAATCCAAATAAAGCGCGATAGCCGCATCTACCGGACTGCTATAAAGCCCACGAATAATATTTTGCGTATCATAGGCTACATACACACTAAAAAGTATTGCCACTGCACCAGCGATGAGTGTTTGAAACATTGGATTACCCAAAAAGATATTCACAATCGAACATACAAGTACCACGATAAGCGAAATAAAGAGCATTTTACCCATATTTGCGAGATCTTTTTTAGTTTTTACACCAAAGATACTCATCACACCAAAAATAATTGTCGTCATACCAAAAGCTGAAACCACCGCACCAGCACCATTTTTCGCAATTACGATTCCCAAAAGTGGCGTAATCGCAAGCCCTGTAAGGAATGTAAAGATAAAAAGCATCGCGATATTAAGCCCGGGCTTACTACGTGAAAACATAAGCCCAAAAAGTGCTGCAAACTCTGCAATAAAAATAAGCATACGATATTGCATTACTGCTTCAAAATACATAAATCCTACAAGCGCACCAATTGTAGCAATCAGCAAACTTGCACCAAAAAATTTATAAGTAGTTTTTACAAAATTTACCAACGCGCTTTCTTGTGCTTGAGCCATAGAAGCGACATTTGCATTTGTGTAATCTCTATCATAAAGTGCCATATTTTCTCCTTTTTCCAAAAAATAAGCGCGTATTATCGCAAGTTTTGGTAAATAGCTTTGAATATGCTATTTGAGCGCATTTAAGATAAAAATAAGGTTTCGCAACAAAAGCTCTTTTATATCTTGTCGCGAGAGCTTATTATCATTTTGCAAGCCAAAGTAGCGATCCGCAGAGATTCTAAGCTCACCATTTGAAGTTTGCGTGATTTGTTTTTGCTTTGAATGCAAGTCAAGCACGATAAGCGATTTTAGGCTAATTTCATCTTGACTTTTTAGCACATTAATATCTTGACTTTCCTCATCAGCTTTCAGTTCATAGCTTACAGCAAGGCTGAAAGTTTCCGCACTAGCATTTTGGGTAAAGCTAAAGCAATTTGATTGTTTAAAGACAGAATTTAAGAGTTCTACAAAACTTTCTTTGCTAAATAAACGCTCACTTTCTTTTTTTGCGCTTACTTGAGTCGTGCTAATACGTCCTTCTGGGAGTAACACTTCATATTTTGGCGTATCACAAGTTGGGATTACAGGACCCTTAGCCTCTAGCTCAACATCTTGACATCCACTAAAAAACAACAACACCCCAAAAGTCGCACCTAGCGTAAATGTAACCAATCTCATTTCTCACTCCTTACTTAAAAAATAGTTTCTATTGTATCTCTAAAAAGCTTAAGATTCTAAAGGAATGTTCCAAATAAAAAAAAGCAATCAAAAGCCCTCTTTTATCTCATCTAGCACTTTTTGTGCGTGTCCTTTGGCTTTGACATTGTAATATGCTTTAGCGATTTTGCCCTCTGTATCGATAATAAAGCTTGAGCGTATGATTCCCATTACTTTTTTTCCATACATAAGTTTTTCACCATACGCACCATAGCTTGTAGCGATTTGTTTGTCAGGATCGCTTAAAAGTGTGATTTTAAGGTTTTGTTTTGCGATGAAGTTTTGATGACTTTTTTGACTATCAGGACTTACACCAAGTATCACATAGTTGAGATTCTCAAACTCCTCTAAAAGCGCGCTAAAGTCCTGCGCTTCAGTCGTACAACCGGGCGTATTATCCTTTGGATAAAAATACAGCACAACATTTTTTCCTGCAAAATCACTCAAATTCACTTCAAGCCCAAAGCTATCTTGCGCGCAAAAAGCAGGCGCAAGGTTTCCAGATTCCAGCTTTGCCATAAATCCTCCTTTTTAAAATTTATTTATACAGAATCTGCACTTTTTACAAAATATAGCGCGCTAAATCGACATTTTCTACAAGCTCGCCGAGCTTTTCTCGCACCATTTGTGCAGTGACTACCACTTCCTTGCCTATGTAGTCTTCACACTCAAAGCTAATATCCTCCAACACGCGCTCTATTGTCGTGTGCAACCTACGCGCGCCAATATCTTCTGTCTTTTCATTTGCGTGAAATGACAGCCTCGCAAGCTCTCTAATTGCCTCATCTTCGAACTCTAGCGTAATATATTCAGTTTGCAAAAGCAATTGGTATTGACGGATAATGGAGCTTTTTACCTGCGTGAGAATCTTATAAAGGCTCTCTTGTGTGAGATTTTCTAGCTCCACGCGCAAGGGAAAGCGCCCTTGCAATTCTGGTATCAAATCGCTTGGCTTGCTAAAGTGAAACGCGCCTGCTGCGATAAAAAGAATATAATCCGTGCGGATTTGCCCATATTTTGTGCTTACCACGCTTCCCTCCACGATAGGAAGCAAATCGCGTTGCACGCCCTCTTTACTTGGATCTTGACGCGAGCTATCTTTGCTACTTACGGCGATTTTATCAATCTCATCGATGAAAATCACACCTTTTTGCTCGGCACGCTTTAAGCCCTCTTGCTTGATTGCTTCATAATCCAAACATTCCCTGAGCGCCTCTTGTGTAAGCGCTTCCTTTGCTTCTTTGACACTCATTTCACGCTTTTGTTTTTCTTGCTGGGGAGAAAGCACTTTGATGATAGATTCTTGCACTTTAAGCACATCTGGTGGCAAGCCCTCATCAAAAGTAGGCAGATTCTTGCTCACTTCGATATTTATCATTAGAGAATCCATCTCGCCATTTCGCACGCGCTCTTTCATTTTTTCAAAGCTTTGTGCGTATTCTTGCTTTTTTTGCTCATTCACGCTACTTGGAAGCGGGGGAAGAATTTTTTGCGTGATTTTATCAAGAATATATTCTTTGATATTTTGCTCCTCTTTTTGTTTGTATTCTTTTTCAACAAGATTCACACTTGCAAGCACCAAATCACGCACCATAGATTCCACATCGCGCCCCACAAAGCCAACTTCTGTGTATTTGCTCGCTTCAACCTTGACAAAAGGCAGTCCCATAATTTTTGCCATTCTGCGTGCAATTTCAGTTTTCCCAACGCCTGTGGCACCTATCATAAGGATATTTTTTGGCGTGATTTCCTCTTGCACTGCTTTTTCTAGGTTCATTCTGCGGTAGCGATTACGCAAGGCAATAGCCACCGCCTTTTTGGCATCAGCCTGCCCGATAATATAGTCATCTAAATACGCCACAATTTGGCGCGGGGTCATATTTTCTTTCATTATTCAAGCTCCAAAATTTTGATATTTGTGTTTGTGTAAATGCAAAGCTCACCAGCAATTTGCAAGGATTGCCTCACAAGCTCTTTTGGTGGGATTTGCAAATTTTTAGAATCTGTATTTGTTTGTATCACGCCACTTTGCATTCTATCAAGCGCACGAGCAGCGCAAAGCGCATAGTTCCCACCACTTCCAATAGCTGCGATTTTCCTATCTTCTGGCTCGAGCACATCGCCACTTCCGCTCAAAATAAAAAGATGTTCTTTATCAAGCACAATCATCATCGCTTCCAATTTGCGCAAATACTTATCATTCCTCCACTGCTTTGCAAACTCCAGCACAGAACGCATTAGCTCGCCTTTTTTGCCTTCCAAAATGCGCTCAAAATTATCAAACAAGCTAAACGCATCAGTCGTGCTTCCAGCAAAACCGCTTAGGATTTTATCGTGATAGAGTGTGCGCACCTTTGTCGCATTGCCTTTCATCACGCAGTTTCCAAAGCTCACCTGCCCATCGCCCCCAATCACTGCACATTTTTTTCCTTCAAACTCGCCTCTATAAGCCAAAATTGTTGTCGCTTTAAACATAATTTTCTCCTAAAATCTTAAATCCCAAATTTTAGATTCTATCAGAATCCTATTCAATACGCTGTTAATAAGTTTTTATTTTCTTGTAGTGGAATTATTTTTGTTTGAAAAAAGCTATCTTAACACAAAGGCATTTTATGCACTATCCCTTAGAGCCTTTTAGCGCGTTTGAAGAAAATCTGCTTTTGTGGATGGGGCGCTTTGTGCGGTGGAAAATTAACACGCTTTCAAATCATCAAGTGCGCGACAAAGAAGCCATCTTGCAATGTTTGCAGATTCTTAATCAATTGCCACAAAGCATTCAGCATCTCCTGCAAATATGCAAAAATGCGCGTAAAGCCGGGCTTATAGGGATCAATATTTTTATCACACCGCTTGGGAAATTGTATGAGTATCTTTGCGCACTTAGGCTAATGTCCTTGCGCGAGATTAATGAAGAGATTATTATTGATTTTCTAAGCGTGCATACTTCGACACTTAGCGATGCGAGTAAAAAAAATTACAGAATCGTGCTTATTGGATTCTTTGGTTTTATTGACAAGCGCAATGAGGATAATGGCACCTCGCATGTGTTTGGAATCGAGCTTGCGATTAAGCATTTGCTCGCGCAAAATAATGGGCAAAAACTCCCTGCATATTTAGAAGAGCGCGAGTTAGAGCGGTTTTTGGAAGCCATAGATTCTACGCCATTGCCATTTTCTCACGCTACACGCGATAAGCTCATTATAAAAATCATTGTTTATACCGGCGTGCGTGTCAATGAGATTCTCAACCTTCGCACAAAAGATTTAATCCCGCAAGAGGATTTGTGGATGTTTGCAGTGCGTGGGAAGGGCAATAAAATGCGTATGGTGATGGTAAAAAAAGAAAAGATTGAGAATCTTATGAACGCGTGGATGGAGCAGCGCAGTCAAATTGCGCTCAATACAGCGATTGAAGATAGTCTCATTTTTTGTAACAAAAAAGGTGGCAAGCTTACGCAAGCGCGCGTGTATCAGGTGCTAGGCGCTATTTTAGCCCAAGCCGGAATAAAAAAGGAAAAAATGGGCGCGCATATGCTTCGTCATACCTTTGCTACGATGCTTTATACAAAAAAGCACGATTTGGTGCTGGTGCAAGAAGCGCTCGGACACGCTAATCTCAACACAAGCAGAATCTACACGCATTTTGATAAGCAAAGGCTCATCGAAGCTGCAAGCGTGATGGACGATTTTGAAAAGTGAAAGTAAAGATTTATGCAAAAAATCTCTTCTTTTCCTTGTGTGATTCTCTGTGGTGGGAAATCTAGCAGAATGGGCTGCGACAAGGCACTTTTGCCTTTTGATGCAAATTTTGCAGAGCAAGATTCTAAGCAGAGCATAGAATGCGAGGCAAGACAAGATTTTAGGCAAAATTCTCTCACGCAATTTGTTTATAATAACCTAAGCGAGTGGTTTGAGCGCGTTTTTCTTTGTGTGAAAAGCAAAGATTCTAAGCTTTTGGAATATAATTTGCCAACGATTATAGAATCGCGCGTGTTACAAGAAAATGCTCTAGATTGCACGTTAAATATTCAAAATCTCGCATTTAAAGAGAGGTTTTCTCCGCTTTATGGAATCTTTTGTGCGCTAGAATTTGCACAAAAGCATTTAGACGCGCAGTATGTGGCGTTTGTAAGTGTGGATACGCCTTTTATCAATCCAATGCATTTTGAGAATCTTGCCACGCTTTCACAGCAAAAAAACTACAAGGTTGCTTACATCACACAGATTTTAGAAAATGGCGACAAAAAAGAGCATTTTTTGCTTTCCCTTTGGCATATGAGTATGAAAGACACGCTTTTAAATGCGCTAAAAAATAAAGATTTTAAAATCGGTGTGTTGATAAAAAACACAATGCATACAAGTTTAGAGATTAAAGATAATGCATTAAGTTTTAATCTCAACACAAAAGAAACCTATCACAACGCATTAAAATTTCTGCAATCCTATGCAACGCGCCACAAGAAACATTAAAAAATAAAATGTTTGCAAATTGCTACAAATGCAGGTTTTTTTGCTAGAATCTGGGGCTTATTTTTTAAGCCAAAAGGTAGCAAGATGATACGGCATTTTTTGACTTTGCAGGATTTTTCAAATGAGGAGATTCTGCAAATCCTAGACTTGGCATTAGAGATTAAAGCCCAACATAAATCTAACACCCAAACACCATATATGCGTAATAAAACATTAGGAATGATTTTTGAAAAATCCTCTACGCGCACAAGAGTGAGCTTTGAGGCGGGGATTTATCAGCTTGGCGGGACGGGGATTTTTCTTTCAAACAAAGACATTCAGCTTGGGCGTGGTGAGCCGATGAAGGACACTGCGCGCGTGATAAGCTCAATGCTTGATATGGTGATGATTCGCACAGGCGAACATTCTAGAATCTTAGAATTTGCGAAATATTCACGCGTGCCTGTGATCAATGGCTTGACTGATGATTTCCACCCTGTGCAGCTTTTGGCAGATTATATGACGATGATAGAATGTGGAATCTATGTCCAAGCAGATTCTAAATTTTGCAGATTCTATCCAAAAAGCGTGGCAAAGCCCGTTGTTGCTTACATTGGTGATGGGAATAATATGGCGCATTCTTGGCTAAACCTAAGCGCGATTCTTGGTTTTGAGCTAAGAATTGCTTCCCCAAAAGGCTATGAGCCAAAAGATGAGGTTGTGAAATTTGCGCGCGAGATGGCAAAAACAAGTGGCGCAAAAATCCTTATTGGGCAGGATATTGATGTTGCAATTTCTGGAGCAAATGTCGTAACCACGGACACTTGGGCGTCAATGGGACAAGAAAATGAGAAAAAAGAGCGCGAAAAGGCGTTTAAAGAATATTGTGTGGATAGTGCTAAAATGGCGCTTGCGCAAAAAGAGGCGATTTTCTTGCATTGCTTGCCAGCATATCGCGGGCAGGAGGTGAGCGAAGAGGTACTAGAGGGCGCGCAAAGTCGCGTTTTTGAAGAAGCACAAAACCGCTTGCACGCACAAAAAGGTGTTATGGTATGGCTAGCAAGAGAAAATGAAGAGAAGCAACAAATTATAAAGAAATAAGCAATTTTTTTACAAAATATTTCTCAAAACATTTTTGAGTTTAAGGAGGGCAAAATGAAAATAGCAAAAAAAACTGCTACGCTTTTTGATGAAAATATCCATCAACAATACAGCTTTGGTGTGTTAAATAAAATTGATTCCAAAAATGCCCTTATTGCGTTGCAAAAAGGTGAGTTAAAGAATGAAAATATTTGGCTTTTGAGAGATAATGAGGACAATGAATTTGCACTTATCCCAAGTCAGGTGCTAAATACGCTCAATCAGCGCATGAGGGATTTACAAGAGGAGCGCTTTTTTATACGATTAGAGCGTGAAATCGCCCAGCAAATGCCAATTGATATGGACGATGTGGTGGTGATTGCATCAGAATATATTGAAAGTTTTCGCAAAAAAGATGGTTCTTTGCCTTTACTCAATGCTCGCGCAATCGCTCGCGATTTAAAGAAACAATATCCAAATCTTTTTTTTAACCTTCAAGATTTGCTTGATAAGAGATAAGATATGATTGATTTTCAAAAATATGTGCGTTATTCAAAGCCCGGACCTCGCTACACAAGCTATCCTACTGCGGTAGAATTTAGTAATGCTTTTGAATCTAGCGCATACAAGGAAGCGCTAAAACGCGCGGATTTAACCAAAATCCCACTTTCACTCTATACGCATTTGCCATTTTGTCGTTCGGCGTGTTATTTTTGCGGGTGCAATGTAATTTACACAAGCAAAGAAGAAAAGAAGCCCCGCTATATTGAATATCTCAAAAAAGAACTCGCACTTTTAAAGCAAAGCTTTGATACTACGCGTGAAGTCGTGCAGTTTCATTTTGGTGGAGGAACACCTACATTTTTTAATGCTAAAGAATTAGAATCTGTTATAAAAGCCCTGTGCGAGTGCTTTCCAAACTTTGCAAAAGATTGTGAAATCAGCTGCGAGATTGACCCAAGATATTTTGATATTGAGCAAATGCGCGTTTTAAAAGCGTATGGCTTTAGTCGCTTAAGCTTTGGTGTGCAGGATTTTGAGGAATGCGTGCAGGACGCAATCCATCGCAAACAAAGCTTTAAAATTGTTAAAAATGCTATTGAGCTTGCGCGCAGTTTTGGGATTAAATCTATTAATTTTGATTTAATTTATGGCTTGCCATTTCAGAGCTTGCAGAGCTTTGAGCGCACGCTAGATTCTGTGTTAGAGCTAAGTCCGGAGCGTTTGGCGGTGTTTAATTACGCACATGTACCTTGGCTTAAAAAAACAATGCGAAAAATTGATGAAACCACGCTCCCGCGCCCACAAGAGAAGTTGCAGATTCTGCAAAATAGCATAGAAAAACTTACAAAAAATGGCTATGAAATGATTGGTATGGATCATTTTGCAAAAAAAGATGATGAGCTTTATCTAGCAAAGGCGCGCAAACAGCTCCGCCGAAACTTTCAAGGCTACACGACAAAGGGTTTTTCACAAACTATTGGTGTGGGTGTGACGAGCATTAGTGAGGGGATTGATTATTATGCGCAGAATTTTAAGGATTTGAGCTTGTATGAAAACGCGCTTGATAATGGGATTTTACCCACAGAACGGGGCATTAGGCTAAGTAAAGAGGATATTTTACGCAAGAGCGTGATAATGGAGCTTATGAATAATTTAAGCCTGAATTTTGCCTCCATTGAAAGCGCGTTTGGGATTGATTTTAAAACGCATTTTGCCAAAGAGTTGAGCGAACTAAAGCCTTTTGAAAAAGCGAATTTGCTCAAAGTGAATAGTGAAGGGATTTTTACCACGCCAACAGGGGGTATGCTTATCCGCAATATTGCGATGCTTTTTGATGCGTATTTGTATAAAAATGTCGGTAAAGATACTTTCAGCAAGACGATTTAAGGTGTGTGCGTGCAGTTACTTGATTTAAAAAACCTTGCAAACTCGTGTGTGAAATGTGGTAAATGTATCCCAAGTTGCACGATTTATCAAGTCAATCGCGATGAAACGACTTCACCAAGGGGATTTTTAGATCTCTTAGGCGCGTATAAAGATGGCAAATTACCCTTAGATTCTAATGCAAAAAAAATCTTTGAATCTTGCTTTCTCTGCACCACTTGCGTAAGCGTGTGTCCTGCGAGCTTGCCAACTGATTTAGCCATAGAATCTGTGCGCGTAGAAATTGCCAAAAAATATGGAATCAGCTGGTATAAACGTGCATATTTTTTTCTTTTGCGCCATAGAAAATGGGCGGATTTTGTCTTTAATTTTCTAGCATTTATTGCGCCTTGCACGTTTAAAAGCGAGAGCTACAAAGGAGAGAAAACAAAATTGCGCGCAAGAAGCTTTGTTTTTGGCTTAAGAGGGCGCAGTATTTTTCCTTTTGTCAAAAAGTCCTTTTTGCAACGTCACGGAGGAGAAAAAGACAGGTTAGATTTTCAAGCACAAAAGCGCGTGGCGATTTTTATCGGTTGTATTAGCAATTACAATTACCCAAATGTGGGGGAAAGTTTGTTAAAGATTCTTAATAAACTCGGTATCTCTTATTTTGTGCCAAAGTCGCAGGAGTGTTGCGGTGCGCCGGCGTTTTTCACAGGTGATATACAAACCGTGCTTTTTTTAGTCAAAAAAAATATAGAGTATTTTGAGAGTTTTTGGAATGAAATTGATGCGATGCTTATTCCTGAAGCTACTTGTGCGGCGATGTTGAAGATCGATTGGAAGCACGCACTTGAGCTAAGTGGAGAAAGTGAATGGGTGGAGCGCTTAGAGAAACTTTTGCCAAAAATCCATATGGCAAGTGCGTGGCTACAAAAACAAACTGATTTATCCAAGCATTTGCAAGAATCAAAGCAGCAAGAAAGTCTCACTTACCACGATCCTTGTCACGCGCGCAAAGTGCTTGGAATCTACAAAGAGCCACGCGCACTTTTAAGCAAAAATTTTAATCTTATAGAAATGCAGGATTCTGCGCGTTGCTGTGGCTTTGGTGGCGTTAGTATGCAGAGTTCAAACTACGCGCTCACGCTGAAAGCTGGCATACCAAAAGCAAAGGACATAGAAAATTCAAAGGCGCATATCGTAAGCGCGGAATGTGGCGCGTGCAGAATGCAGATTACAAACACATTAGATTCTATTCATTCAAAAGTGCGCTTTATCCACCCGCTGGAGCTTTTGGCTGAGAATCTTAAAAGTTAGTCTATAATTTAACTAACACATTTATCACGCGTTTTTACGATTGAAAACATTGCAAGCATTTTGTGCTAATTTCTATCCTGAGTTTTGTTGCTGTTTCAAAAGCCATTAAAGATGCAGAAGATAAAGAATAAATTTCTTAAGTTTAATACAACTGCATACTGGCGCAATGCAAGCTTCCGTGCCATTTTATAAGAGCGGAGCAATCTATCCCTATCACTTCCAAATGTGGCAATTCTGCGCGTAGAGCTTCAAGCGCGCGTTTGTCATTTTTCTTGTCATTGTAAGTTGGCACAAGGAGCGCGCCATTGATAAATAAAAAATTCACATAGCTTGCCGGCAAGCGCTCTTTTTTGTGAAATTGCGCTTTTGGTAAAGGCAGTGCCACAAGTTTAAATGGTGCGTCATTCTCATCACGTAGGGCTTTTAGCTCATTTTCCATTTTTGCCAAACTCTCAAAATGTATATCCTTGCTATCCTCACATTTTACATAGGCAATGGTTTTTGGCGCGATAAAGCGCGCGAGATTGTCAATGTGACTATCCGTATCATCGCCTGCTAAAAATCCTTGCTCTAGCCAAAAAATCTTTGTAAGCCCAAATGTTTCACACAGGATTTTTTCAATCTCTATTTTGCTTAGATGTGCGTTGCGATTTGGCTCTAGGAGGCAGTTTGTGGTGGTTAGAAGTAGGTTTTGACCATTGCTATCAATGCTTCCACCTTCTAGCACAAGGTTTTGCTTGCTAAGGTTTTCTAAGATTCCAAGTTCGTGAAGTCGCGTGTTTATTTGGTTATCAAAATTCGCGCTAAATTTCAGTCCCCAACCATTGAAAGTAAAATTAAGATTTTTATTAAGCCCATTTTCTGTTATGCTAATAGGACCAAAATCGCGCGCCCAAGTATCATTAAGAGGGATTCTAAAAACTTGCAAATTACCGGATTTAAGCTGTTTTTTGCAATGTTGTCGGATAAATTTCAGCCCGCTTTTATCACGAGGATCGATACAAAGATACACGCGCTCACGCGCGCAAATGAGCTTAATAATGTGCTCAAAGCACACACGTGCTTCCTTTAACATACTTTTCCAATCGCTGTGTTTATGTGGGAGGGCGAGTAAAATCGCGCGCTGTTTTTCCCACTCCGCATAAAGGCGCGGGGATTGCGTAGGGTTTTTGCTAGAAGCAAAGGCTTTCACTTTTAAGCTCCTTATTAACTTAGGAATAAAACTCCTACCTTAGCACGAGTTTTATTAAAAGGTTTTGAAAGTGGAGTATTGCATGGAAATTTTATTAAAAAGTTAAAACACATATTGTATTTTTAAAATTTTGTGTTATAATTGGCACTTTCTTAGGCTTTTTAGATTCCAAAAAATATATTTTTCAGAATCTCTCAATTTAATCAAACGCGTTTTTAAAAATGGGTTTATTCGACAAGGGGAGAAGATTCTAAGCGGTGGCGCTTGCGCACAATTGACATTTTTAACACAAGGAGTTTCCCATTATCTCATTACAACAAGTAACCAAAACCTACCCTAATGGCTTTTGCGCGATTAAAGGCATTGATTTAGAAGTGCAAGAAGGCGATATTATGGGGATTATCGGCTATTCTGGTGCGGGGAAAAGTACATTAATTAGGCTTATAAATCGCCTTGAAGAGCCAAGTAGTGGGCGTGTGGAAATCGATGGAATCGATATGCTCGCGCTTTCTCAAAAGCAGCTTCAAAAGCAACGTCAAAATATAGGTATGATTTTTCAGCATTTCAATCTTCTAAGCGCACGCGATGTGTTTGGGAATGTCGCCTTTGCGCTTGAAATTGCTAAGTGGAAAAAAGAGAGCATAAAGGCGCGTGTAGATGAGCTTTTAGAGCTTGTGGGCTTGAGTGAAAAAGCGCATTTTTATCCAAGTCAGCTAAGTGGCGGGCAAAAACAGCGCGTGGCTATTGCGCGTGCGTTAGCCAACCACCCAAAAGTGCTTCTTTGTGATGAAGCCACAAGCGCGCTAGATACGAAAACTACGCGCTCAATCCTTTCACTGCTTAAAGATATTCAAGCAAAACTTTCTCTTACAATAGTGCTTATCACGCATCAAATCGAGGTGGTGCAACAAATTTGCAACAAAGTCTGTGTGATTAGCAATGGTGAGATTGTGGAGCGCGGGAAGGTTGAAGAAGTGTTTGCAAATCCAAAAGAAGCCATCACAAGGGAGCTTATCTCGTTTTTGCCACTCGATGAGAGTAAGCTTATCGCGCATGTGGGTGCTAGTGAGAATACTTATCGTGTGATTTTCACAGGACCTAACGCGCAAAGTCCGCTCATTAGTCAAATGATTAAGAAATTTGACGTAGATGTAAATATTTTGAGTGGTAGTATTGAAGAGTTTAACAAACAAGATATTGGGCATTTGGTGGTGAAATTTTTGCAAAAAGATACAGATTCTATCCACAAAAGCCTTGAATGGCTACAATCTCAAGGCGTGACAATAGAATCTCTGAGTTCGCAATCTCTCAATCTCAAACAAGATTCACAAATCACGCACAATCCACACGTCACGCAAAATAAGGATTAAAAAATGATAAAAGATTTTTTACGCTCTGCGGATAGGGAATTTGAAGCGATTTTGCATTCTCTTTTTGGGAATGATTTAGGTTATTTGCTTTCAAAAGGTTTGCTTGAAACGCTTTATATGGTGCAGTTTTCCGCGCTTTTTGCTGTGCTTTTTGGCTTGCCACTTGGGGTTTTACTCGCTATCACGCGCGAAGATTCTATCAAGCCCGCACCACTTTTTAATAAAATCCTTGGGTGGGTTGTAAATATGGTGCGCTCCTTTCCTTTTATGGTGCTAATCCTCGTGCTACTACCATTTTCTGGTGCGCTTATTGGTATGAGCACAGGCTCGACAGCTGCGATTATCGCGCTTAGTATTGCGGCGATTCCTTTTATTGCGCGCCTTTTTGAGGGGGCATTGCTTGAAGTGCCAAAAGATTTGATTGAAGCCACGCAAAGTATGGGTGCGAGCAATTTTACGATTATCAGAATGATGCTTTGTGAATGCAAGCCCGCACTTGCAAATGCCATTGTGATAACCTCCATTAGCCTTGTTGGGTATTCTGCGATGGCTGGGATTGTGGGTGGTGGCGGATTAGGAGATTTGGCTTATCGTATAGGATTCCAATCTTTTAAGCCTGATGTGTTGCTATACGCGGTGATTGTTACGATGATTTTAGTCCAGCTTATCCAAAGCGGCGGGGATTTTATCGTAAAAATCCTGCGCGCAAATCGTTAAATTTAACTTTAAAAAAGGAGTAAAAATGAAAATACTACAAAAACTAGGCTTTGGGTTTTTAAGTGTCATTATCGCGCTTAGCCTCAATGCTTGCGGAGAAGAGAAAGAAAAGAGTGTAGAATCTGCAGATTCTAGCAAAATGCCTTTGCTTGTGGTGGGTGCGACACCTGTGCCAGCAAGTGAGGTTTTAGAGTTTGCCAAACCACTTTTAGCTAAAAAAGGCGTGGAGATGAAAGTGCAAGTTTTCACAGACTACACAACGCCTGATATTGCGCTAAATGATGGCAGCAATGACGCTAATCTTTATCAGCATAAGCCCTTTATGGAGGCGCAAAATGCGCAAAGAGGTTTTAATCTTGTTGCACTAGAGCCAATTTATGTTGTGCCACTTGGCTTTTATTCTAAAAAATATAAGAGTGTTGATGAGATTCCAGATGGTGCGGATATCGCATTGCCCGGAGATAGCTCAAATCTCGCGCGAGCGCTTATTTTGCTTCACGATTTTGGTGTGATTGAGCTAAAAGACCCTAAGAATCTTGCAAGCACCATTGAATATGATATTGTAAAAAATCCTAAGAATTTACGTTTCAGACCCGTAGAGGCTGCAGGCTTGCCGAGTTTGTTGCCTAATGTTGATGCTGCGGTGATTAATGCAAACTATGCGCTACAAGCAGGGCTTAGCATTAAAAGTGCATTTTTCCACGAAGATGCGAAGTCTGAGTATGTCAATGTCTTTGTAACGCGCAAAGAACTAGAAAATGACGAACGCATCCAAAAGCTCAAAGAAGTGCTTATGGGTGATGAAGTCGCAGGCTTTATCATCGAAAAATATAAGGGTGAAATTTTGCCTGTGAATCTAAAAAAATAAAGGAGACAATATGAAAATATTAAAAAACTTAGGATTAATTGCTTTAGGTGCAATTCTTGCAGTTGGCTTTAGTGCGTGTGGAGAGGAAAAAGAAAAAGCGCAAACAGAATCTAAAAACACAAAGAAAAATGAAGTTGTCGTTGGCGCTACACCTATCCCACATGGGCAGATTCTAGAATTTATCAAAGAGGATTTGCAAAAAGAGGGTGTGAATCTTAAGATTGTCGAATTTACTGATTATGTCACACCAAATATAAGTCTGCATGATAAGAGTTTGGACGCGAACTTTATGCAGCATAAGCCATATTTAGATTCTATTAATAAGGATAGAGGTTATAGGCTTGTCTCAATTGCCGAAATCCACCTAGAGCCTATCGGACTTTATTCTACAAAGCATAAAAGCATAGATTCTTTGTCAGATGGTGCTAGGATTGCGATTCCAAATGATGTGACAAATGGCGGACGCGCGCTTATTTTGCTACATAATCAAGGGCTTATCACGCTCAAAGATGCAACCAATCTCGGTAGCACAGAATCTGATATTGTGCAAAATTCTAAGGACTTAAAAATTATTCCAATTGAAGGTGCGCTTTTGCCTCGTGTAGTTGATGAATATGATGGTGCGGTGATAAATGGAAATTATGCACTGCAAGCGGGTTTCAAATCAAAAGACGCAATTTTGCTTGAAGATAAAAAGTCGCCTTATGTAAATGTCCTAGTCGTGCGCGAGGAGAGTGTGAATGATGAAAATATCGCAAAGCTTAAAAAAGCACTGCAAAGCGAGAAAGTAAAAGAATTTATTATTGACACCTATGATGGCGAAGTAGTCCCGGCGTTTTAAGGTTAGGATTACAGAATCTTAAGAATCTCATCAACCAAAAAATCTCAAATATGCGCGCGAGCAAAGCGAAGCAGAATTTACTTCCGCGAAGGTGATGTATTTAAAGGGATAGAATCTCACTACACCCCTAATATCGCTAAGTAGCGCGCAAGCTAGCATTAAAAGCCTTTGGCTATAATTGCGCTTTTTACAAAGCCACAAAAAAAGGAGGGTGTATGCTTGTCGCGCCGAGTTTGCTATCTGCGGATTTTTTGAATCTAGCCCAAGAGGTGGAGAAAATCTGCGCCACAGAATGCGATTATTTGCATATTGATGTAATGGACGGGCATTTTGTGCCAAATCTAACCATCGGTCCCTTAGTCGTTGAAAAAATTGCAAAAATTGCCACAAAGCCCCTAGATATTCATCTAATGACAAAAAATACCGAGTTTTTCGTCTCGCTTTTTGCGCCATTAAAGCCGGCATTTTTAAGCGTGCATATTGAGGAAGTGGTGCATTTAGATAGGCTTGTAAATCTTATAAAATCCTATGGAATCAAAGCTGGCGTGGTGCTAAACCCGCATACAAATATAGAATCTTTGCGCTATTTACTTCCAAGCTTAGATTTGGTGCTTTTAATGAGCGTTAATCCGGGCTTTGGCGGGCAGAGCTTTCTCCCTTATGTGGCGGAGAAATTACGCGATTTACGCACTTTGCGCGATAAGATTGCCCCAAATTGCTTGCTTGAGGTTGATGGTGGTGTAAGTGATAAAAATATTGCACTTTTAAAAGAATGTGGCGCGGATATGGTCGTGGCTGGAAGCTATGTGTTTTCAAGCGATGACTATAAGAACGCGGTTTTAAGGCTTAAAGTCTAGCTAAAGGCTTGCGTGTTACAATATGCGTTCATTTTTTTATTAAATAAAGAGGGAGAATAAATGATTGAAAGCATTTTTGCAACGCTCAAATCCTGCGCGCTTGAAATTGATACACTGCTAAAAAATCCAAGCACAGATTATCTTTCCTCGCAAAATTCAAGCGGTGATACGCAGCTAAAGGTCGATGTAGAGGCTGATAAGCTCATCGAAAAAGCACTTTTATCGCTTGTATGTGTCAAAGGCGTATGCAGTGAGGAAAAAAATCAAGCAGTTTTAAAAGAGAAAGATTCTGCAAACTCTGCAAATTATATCATCGCCTACGATCCGCTTGATGGCTCTTCACTCATTGATAGTAATCTAAGTGTAGGGAGCATTTTTGGAATCTATGAAGATTCTCTAATCGCTCAAAATCTCGTGGCGGCAGCATATGTGCTTTATGGTCCGAGATTAGAGATTATTTTAGCGC
Organism: Helicobacter himalayensis; assembly: GCF_001602095.1. Classification (NCBI taxonomy): domain Bacteria; kingdom Pseudomonadati; phylum Campylobacterota; class Epsilonproteobacteria; order Campylobacterales; family Helicobacteraceae; genus Helicobacter; species Helicobacter himalayensis. Next base: position 225,304 of record NZ_CP014991.1, read on the forward strand.
AAAAGGAAGTTGAGCATTTTCGCTATTGTGGCAACGCGTGGGAAAAAATTGGGAATCTACACTTAGGCAAAAAAGGCAAAATCAACGCACCCGGTGGCACGCAGGCAAATTGGGAATCTAAACATAAGCAAATGGTGGATTCTCTTTTTTCGCAAGGCTATCGTTTGCGCTATTCAGGCGGTATGGTGCCGGATTTGCACCAGATTCTTATTAAAGGTGGGGGGCTTTTTAGCTATCCAGCGACAAGCGACGCAAAAGAGGGTAAATTAAGAAAACTTTTTGAGGTTTTTCCTTTTGCATTTATCTATGAGCGCGCGGGTGGAATAGCGAGTGATGGAAAAGTCCGCCTCTTAGAGCTAGAATGCGCACATATCCACGATACGACACCTTGCTTTTTTGGCAGTAGCGAAGAAATGGCACTAGTGGCAAAAACCTACCGAAACTAGAATAGATTTTACAAGGAGATTCTAATGCAAACACAAGAACCTCAGCAAATGCGACTTGATAACTTTAGCCAGCATTTAGATGATGAAATAAAAATCCTGCAATCCTGTCAGCAAGAAAAGAATCTGCATTCTTGTATGCCTTGTGATTCTTTTTTTTCTTGCCAAAAACGCAAGAACTATGTCAAAGCAGTGTATGATAATCTCAATAAAGGACAAGATGGTGCGTTTGATTTTAACTAGATTTTAAGCGCACAAAATTTTCATCAAGGAATAGTATGCAAAAAACCTACATTACCTCGCCAATTTATTATGTCAATGATGTGCCACATATCGGACACGCTTATACAACAATCCTTTGTGATATGCTGAAAAAATACCGCACACTTTTGGGTGAAGAAGTCTTTTTACTCACAGGCACTGATGAGCACGGACAAAAAATTGAGCTCTCCGCTAAAAAACACAACCAAACCCCGCAAGATTTTGCAGATTCTATAAGCGCAAAATTCCACGCGATTTGGGAAGAGTTTGACATTGACTTTGATTACTTTGTCCGCACGACAGATGCAAGCAACTGCACCGCTGCACAAACTGCCTTTAGCAAAATGTATCAAAAAGGTGATATTTACAAAGGCGAGTATGAGGGTTTTTACTGCGTGTCGTGTGAAACGCATTTTGGGAAATCACAAGTTGTAGATAATAAATGCCCAGATTGTGGCAAGGAAGTAAGCACTATTAAAGAAGAGAGCTACTTTTTTGCGCTTTCACGCTATGAGAAGGCGCTTTTGGAGTGGTATGAGCGCGAGCCAAATGTGATACAGCCCGCACATAAGAGAAATGAGGTCATCAAGTTTGTAAAATCTGGCTTGCTTGACCTCTCCATCACGCGCACGAGCTTTGAATGGGGTGTGAGCGTGCCAAAAGAGCTTAATGACCCTAAGCATATTTTGTATGTGTGGCTTGATGCGCTGATAAGTTATATTAGCGCGCTTGGGTGGGGAAATGAGACAATCGATCCTGCAAGGGCGCAAAAAGGCGCACACACAAAGCTTGGCAAAAAGATAGCCTCCCAGCCTTTTGTGAGCGAATTTTGGGAAAATGCTACGCATATTGTCGGAAAAGATATTTTACGCTTTCACGCAGTGTATTGGCCTGCGTTTTTGCTAAGTCTTGGATTGCCTTTGCCAAAGCATATTTACGCGCATGGCTGGTGGTTATGTGAGGGGCAAAAAATGAGTAAAAGTATCGGCAATGTCATCAATCCAAAAGAAGTTGCGCAAACCTACGGCTTAGAGGTGTTGCGTTATTTTTTGGTGCGTGAAGTGCCTTTTGGACAAGATGGCGATTTCAGTCAAAAAGCGCTTGTTGAGCGGGTAAATTCTGATTTGAGCAATGATATTGGGAATCTGCTCAATCGCCTTTTGGGTATGGCGGAAAAATATTTTGCCATGCAAGTGCAAAGCACGCAGATTGCGACTTTCTACCCAAAAGAATTGGAATCTTTAACCCAAAAAATCACGCGGTATCAAAATTTTATGGAGCAAATGCAACCACACAACGCGCTTAATGAACTTTGGCAAATCCTAAGCATTGGGAATGTAAGCATTAGCACCTATGCCCCTTGGAATCTGATAAAAGAAAATAAGGTGCAAGAGACACAAGCCCTTTTAGCGTTGATAGCAAATATTTTATATAAAGTAAGCCTTTGTCTGTATCCTGTAATGCCACAAACTGCGCAAAAAATCGCCCAAGCACTTGGACTTAAGATTAGTGCGCAGGATTTTGCGTGTGTGATTAAAGAAAATGGTGTGATTGAAACATTTAGCTTAGAAAAAATCCCCCCACTTTTTCCGCGCATTGAAACTCACAACACGCAAGATTCTCAACAGACAAAAAGCGCGCCTACACAGGATTCTAAAAGCACTCAGAATCTTATTAGTATTGATACCTTTAAAGAAGTCGATTTGCGCGTAGGACTTGTTCTAGAATGCGCGCGTGTGGAAAAGAGCGAAAAACTTTTGCGTTTTTTGATTGATTTGGGCGAGGAGAAGCCACGACAGATTCTCTCTGGCATCGCGCAGTATTATGAGCCACAAGATTTGGTGGGCAAAAGCGTGTGCGTGGTGGCAAACTTAAAGCCCCTCAAGCTTATGGGATTAATGAGCGAGGGAATGATACTAAGCGCGCAAGATGAAAATGGGCTTAATTTGCTCGGTGTGCAGGGGAGCAAAAATGCCGGCGCAAAAATTTCATAAAAGATGAGATTCCATAAAATTTCTTAATATCTAAGGGGTTAAGAGGTGCTATGAGTTCGAAAACTGCTATTTCCGCGAATACGCTTAAGGGCTTTAACGAGCTACTTAACAAGCTTTGTGTTATGCCACTTGAAAAAAATGTATTTGAAAGTCATTTGCAAAATATTGGCGGGTTTTTTAGTGATTTAGACACGCAGCGTGAGATTCTGCGCGCGTTTGGATTCCCTATTATTGAGAGCGAAGATAAGGTTTTTTTAAGCACGAAAAATCTTCGTTTAAATGAGGCGAACTTTTGCTTTGTGGATATTGAAACCACAGGCGCAAAAGCGCACGAGCACGAGATTATCGAAATTGGCGCGTTAAAATACAGAAATGGAGAGGTGATTGAGTGCTTTGAGAGCTTTATTTACGCACCTTTTGTACCACAAGAGATTACACATTTAACCGGCATTAGCGCTAAAGATTTACAAAATGCTCCGCGCGCAGATGAGATTCTAGCGCGATTTCGGCTGTTTTTGCAGGATTGCATTTTTGTAGCGCATAATGTGAATTTTGACTATGAATTTTTAAATGTGAGCTTTCAAAAGCATAATCTCCCGGGGTTGCTATGTCCTAAGCTTTGCACAATCGAGCTAGCGCGTAAAAGCATTCTTTCTCCGCGTTATGCGCTAAGTTTTTTAAATACTTTTTTAGGCATCAACACCCCAACAAGCCATCGCGCATATGCTGATGCATTCACTTGCCTAGAAGTGTATAAAATCGCTTCTTTATGCCTGCCAGATTCTGTAAAAAGCGTGCAGGATTTGATTGATTTTAGCAAAGGACGCAAGCAGATTTTGTGAATCTAACTGAAGGAGTTTTTATGGATACGACACTTTCGCCATTTCAAATGCAAAATTTTTATTTCCCAGCTATTGGCATTGTGGCATTTGCACTCTTACATTTTTATATGTATAAAGCACTTTTAAAAAACCTTGCTACTACGCCACTTTTCAAGGCATTTTGGCTGGGCTTTAGCGTGTTAAATATGCTTGGCTGTGGTTTGTATTTTATTTTTATGCACACAGGACTTGGTTCGCAAGCTGCGTATTTTTTGATGTCGCTTGCAGTGGGTATGGCGTTTTGCTTATTTATTATTACTTTGCTTTATCAAATCTGCTCGCTTGCAATTCTTGGTGTAGAGCCAAAACATAAGCGTGCTAGAGCGCGTTTTTGGCTGAAAAGAGCGATGGGGATTTTAGCGCTTATTTTTATTATTTATGGCGTTGTCAATGGCGTGCAAAAGCCAAAAGTGCGAGAAATGGAGGTGCAAATTGCAGGGTTACAAAATGGGCTAAAAGCTGTGCAGTTAAGCGATTTGCATATCGGAGGCATTATAGAATCTTCGCGTGTCAAAGATATTGTAGAGCGCGTGAATGCGCTAGAGCCTGATGTGATTTTTCTCACCGGCGATATTGTAGATTCTAAGCTTGCAAATGTGGTGAGTGCTGTTGATGAGTTGGCGCATTTGCGTGCGCGCTATGGCGTGTATTATGTGCTTGGCAATCACGAGTATTTCCACGAGGTGAAAGAGATTTTACAAAAAATGCGCGATTTTGGCTTTATCGTGCTTGAAAACGATACGCATATTTTGCAGACAGAATCTTCACAGATTCTCATCGCTGGCATTAGGGATTTAGTCGGTGTGCGCGCGGCATTTAGCGCGCTAGAGTTGCAACCTGATGTGCGCGGGACTTTGTTTCAAGCCTTAGAGCAAGGCGCAGAGCTAGATTCTCATACACCTATAATTTTGCTCTCCCATCAACCAAAGGTCATTGAGGAGCTAGAATCTATTAGCCTTGAAGAGCCAGAGCTTACAAAAAATATCGCGCTTATTTTAAGCGGACACACGCACGGCGGGCAGATTTTCCCATTTTCGCTTCTTGTGCTTTTGCAGCAGCCGCATATAAAAGGGCTTTTTGATGTGCAAAATTTACCAAACACAAAGCTTTACATTAATCAAGGTACGGGCTATTGGGGACCACCTATGCGTGTAGGAAGTGAATCTGAAATCACGCTTTTGCATCTTAAGCCCAAATCTTAGGTGTAGCAAGCCTAGATTTTCATTGTACTTTTAGAAGATTAGCCCAAAATTAACTTAAAAAATAAGAGTTCATTACGCCAACACAATTTATTTATTAAAGACTTCTACTTTTTCTGGTGTGATTTGTGAGATTTTCACTTCCACACCATTTAGCCAATTGCACGTCAAATTTTAAATGTCTTGCAGAATCTACATTGCAATTTTTTAAAAACACAATATGTATTTTGAAAAATTGTAACATTCTGTCAAAATATTTTGTAAATTTTTATAAAACACATATTGTATTTTTGATTTTTTGTATAATCAACTCACCAAAAGTATTTTTGATTCTTAAGGAGCAAAGCAATGCCTTTAATTGTGCCTGAAAATATCCCAGCTTTTTCTATTTTACAAAAATGGGCTTTTGTGATGGGGAATAAAAGAGCGCTAAGTCAAGACATACGCCCTTTGCGTGTGCTGATTTGCAATCTTATGCCAACAAAGATAGAGACAGAAAACCAGATTCTCTCTCTTCTTGGCAATTCTGCCTTGCAAGTGGAAATCACGCTACTTGCGACCGAAAGCTATGTGGGTAAAAACACGCCACTAAACCATTTGGAGCGTTTTTATGTAAATTTTAAGGATATTAAGCACACGCGCTTTGATGGTGCGATTGTGACAGGCGCGCCTATTGAGCATTTAGACTTTGAGAGTGTGAAATACTGGCGGGAGTTGGTAGAGATTATGGATTTTTTAAAAGAATCTTGCACAAGCACAATGTATCTTTGCTGGGGAGCGATGGCGGGTTTATACCACTTTTATGGCATTGAAAAAATCGCGCGTAAAAGCAAACTTTTTGGCGTTTTTCCACATTTGCAAAAGAACCAAGATGTGCTGTTAGGCGGACTTGATGATTTGGTGTTGATGCCACATTCTAGGCATTCTCATATCAATGAAAAGCGAGTGGCGCAAGAAAATGCGCTTAGTGTGCTTTTACAAGGAAAGCAAAGCGGGATAAGTGTGCTTAAAGATTCTAAAGATATTTTTATCTTAGGACACCCAGAATACGCGCGCGAAACGCTTTTGGGCGAGTATGAAAGAGATAGGGCAAAGGGATTAGAAATCGCTGTGCCAAAAAACTATCTCAAAAATGGCAAACCTGTGTTTTTGTGGCGAAGTAGCGCGAGTGTGATTTTTACTAACTGGCTAAATTTTTATGTTTATCAAAATACGCCTTATGAATTATAGAATTCTAGGGCATTTCAAAATATTAAAATTGGCTGAATGATAAAATTCAAAGAAAAAAAAGAGTTTCTCTTAAAAAAAAGGAGTTGTTTTATGGACAGAAGAACATTTTTTTACCACGGCGGTGCGCTACTTTCATCATTTGGATTGCGTGCATTAGGTGGTGGCATAGGAGTTGGCGCGTTTAGTTTTTTGAATGCTAAAGATTCTCAATTTAGCGCACCAAAAATTGGGTATTTGCCTATTACGGATCATTTGGTGGTGATTGCAAAGGAGCTTCAAAATGCAAATTTCATACCTCTCAAATTTTCTTCGTGGGCGGATTTAAGCGAGGCATTGCGCGCTGGGGCGATTGATGGGGCATTTATCCTCACACCTTTGGCGCTCAAGCTCAAATCTCAAGGCGTGGCGATAAAAGCGCTTTTTGCCGCGCATAGGAACGGCTCGGCGTTGGTTGTCAAAAAGGGGCTTTTGCAAGATTTAGAAAAAAGTGCGCAAATTAAGCACAATCCTGCTTTATTAAAAGGCAAGAAAATTGCAATTCCTAGCAGATTCTCAACACATTATCTCTTACTTGGCGAGCTTTTAGCGCAGGCAAATCTTAACCCAAGAGATGTGAATCTCATCGATATGGCGCCACCAGAGATGCTCTCCGCCCTTAGCAATGGTAGCATTGATGGCTTTATCGTGGCAGAACCCTTTTGTTTTGCGGCACAGACGCGCAAGCTTGCTGATGTTTTTGCGCTTTCAAAAGATATTAGTAACAATCACATTTGCTGTGTGCTAACATTCAATGAAAATCTCATCTCCACGCGCACAAATGAGGTGCAGGCTTTGAGCAAGGCATTTTTGCAAACTGCGCATTTTATTAAGGAGAATCCAGCCAAAGCAGCGCAACTTAGTAAAAAGTTCCTAGGGCAAAAGGTTGAGCTCATTGCTTCGCTTTTAGAGCAAGATAGGCGCGTGGTGTATGAGAATCTTAAGCTCACGCAAAATGACTTAGACAAAACCATTGAGGATATTAAACGTTTTGAAGTGGGTGTATTTGATGTGAAGTTTGAAGAGTTTGTGGATTCTCGCTTTGTGGATATAGCCCTTGCGAGCAATCAAAAATAGGCAAAAAAAATGAAAAAAACCGCATTGAAAAATGTTTATTGGCGTATTGGCGCAATCGCGCTTTTTGGCGCATTTTTGATTCTGTGGGAATTTTTAAGCAAAGATTCTTATGAGCTTAATCCCCAAAGTGCGATTCCGCCTATAAGTGTGGTGTTTGCAAAGTTTTTGGAATTGCTTGGTGAAGGTGTTTTGTTGAGTGCAATTACAGATTCTTTGGAGCGATTTTTCTTAGGGCTTTTTATTGGTGGTGCGTTAGGAAGTGCTTTGGGGCTGATTTTGGGGCGCTTTGAAAAAATGGAGATTTTGCTTGAGCCTTTCATTCAGCTTTTTCGTCCCATTTCGCCTATCGCGTGGTTGCCTATTATCGCGTTGTGGCTTGGCATTGGCAATGCTGGGGCTGTATTCATCATCGCGTATGCGGTGTTTTTCCCGGTTTTGGCGCTTTGTATTGCGGGTGTAAGGCAGATTAATCCCACACTTTTAGCAATGGCAAAAAACTTTGGTGCAAAAGAGTGGCAAATCACAAAAGACATTATTTTGCCCGGTGCTTTTGTTCATATCGCAAGTGGGCTAAAACTCGCAGCTTCTGTGGCGTGGATACAGCTTGTCGCAGCAGAAATGCTAGGCATTCAAAGCGGACTAGGCTACCTTGTGGCTGATGGGCGCAATTTATTAGAAACAGATATGGTCATTGTGGCAATGATTTGGATAGGGATTTTAGGCTATGGAATCTATCTACTTTTTGGTGCAATAGAATATGGAATCTTAAAAATACTAGGAGTGCGATGATGAGCGCGATTATACAAATAAATGATTGTTCAAAAAGCTTTGGTGCTCAAAAGGTGCTAGATTCTATAAATTTAGACATACAAAAGGGCGAGTTTATCACGCTTCTTGGGGCAAGTGGTTGCGGTAAAAGCACTCTGCTTAATCTTATTGGTGGATTTGAGAGCTTTGATAGCGGGGAAATTATCATCGAAAATACGCGCTACACAAAGCAATGCACATCAAAAAATTGTATAAAAATTTTTCAAGACTACGCGCTTTTAGAATGGAAAAGCGCACTTGAAAATGTGATGTTTGCCCAGCAAGCGCAAGGCACGGAGAAAAAGCTTGCAAAAAAGCGCGCGCAAGAATATTTGGAACTCACGCATTTGCAAGGCTTTGAAAATCACTATCCACGCGAGCTAAGTGGCGGGCAAAAACAACGCGTGGCTTTAGCGCGTGCTTTAAGCGTGCAACCAAAAATCTTGCTACTTGATGAGCCTTTTAGCGCGCTTGATAATTTTACGCGCAATTCTCTGCAAGAGGAGCTTTTGAAAATTTCAAAAGATCTTGGCGCGACTTTTATTTTTGTCACACACGACATTGAGGAGGCGATATTTTTAGGTTCGCGTGTGATTGTGCTTTCCCCTGTACGCAAAAGCGTGATTGCTGATATTGAAGTAAATATCAATAAAAGCGAGCGCAATAGTTTGGAGTTTTTGAATCTCAAGCGTGAGATTGCGTGGCTTTTAAAAGCGCATAGATTCTCGCTTGAATATGTGATTTAAGCGCGCTTTTTACGCGTGCTTGCACTTTTTGAAAATTAAAATTTTTAAAGTTTGGAGAATGTGGCGCGTTTAGCAGTTTCTCTAAACTTCAGAAATTTTTTTAAGAAATTTCTGACGCCTTTTATTTAGGCGCAAGAAAAAAACTTAAGGAGAAAATATGAGTAATCAAAAACCAGTAGCAACGAGTTGCACGAGATTAGACCCGATTGATAAGGCAGGATTGGAAGCTTTGATAAAAGATGGTAAAGCAAATCCAGATGTGATAAAAACACTCAAATGTAAAACCGTGGCAGAGGGGCGATTTCGTCACGCAAACTATATCCGCAACCTTCCAGCTTACATTGTCGATGAGCCACCAACCTTGCTTGGTGATGATACTGCGCCAAATCCTAGCGAAGCGGTATTGGCGGCACTTGGAAGCTGTCTAGCTGTGGGGATTCACGCAAATGCAATCGCACAAGATATTGTCATCACAAAGCTTGAATTAGAGTTGGAAGGTGATTTGAATATTACCGCTGTTTGGGGCACAGGCGATCTTTCAAAAGACAAGCCATTAGGTTTTACTCAAGTGCGCGTAAAGGTGAATTTGGAATCTAATGCTTCAAAACAGAAGCAAGATGAGCTCATCGCGCACGCGACGAAGTATTCCCCAGTGGCAAACACTATCTTGCGCGCGGTAGATTTGGATATACAATAATGTCCGTGCAGATAAACGCTCTAGATTCCGAGCTTTTTCAAAATGCGCTTGTAAGCTTAAAAGGTGAGCGCGCAAAAATCCACAACGGAAGCTATCCTAGCGAAATTTTACACGCATTTGGCGAGGCTGGACTGTATGCGTCCTTTGCCAAAAATGGCGTAAAAGGCTTGCAAGAAGCGTTGCTTAGCGTGCAAAAAGTTTCAGAATCTTGCGGAAATAGTGGCTTTTGCGTGTGGTGTCATCAAGCGCTTTTGTGGTATTTGCTAAATTCTACGAATAAAACTAGCGCGCAAAAAGAGCTTTTCTCAAAGCTTGCAAGCGGGGAAATACTCGGTGGCACAGGGCTTTCAAATCCACTCAAAGCCTTTGTGGGGCTAGATAAAATGCGTTTAAGCGCAAAGCGCGTTAAGGGTGGATTTGTCATCAATGGCACTTTAGCGTGGGTGTCAAATCTCGCATCTAGACATTATTTTGCCTTTATTGCGGAAGTGGAAGAGGATTCTAAGGATTCTCAAACGCTAGATTCTCAAACACCCAAACAAGGTGGCAGAATCTTAGATTCTAATCAACCAAAAAACGTTGAATATGGGCGCGTAGCGGAGCCGAGCGGAATTTACTTCCGCGAAGGTGATACAATTAATGGAATAGATTCTCAAACCACCAAACAAGGCGACAGAATCTTAGATTCTAATCAACCAAAAAACGCCGATTTGCCAAAGCCTAAAGAGTGTATTATGGCACTGGCGTGCTGTCAGGGCGCGCTTAGTTTGAAGCCAACCACGCCTTTTTGCGCGCTGGAAGGTTCTGGGACTTATGCTACGCAGTTTAGGGATTATTTTGTGAGTGATGAAATGGTGCTAGCAAACCCGGCAAGTGCGATGATTCCAAAGATTAATGCAGGATTTGTGCTGTTGCAGTGTGGTATGGGGCTAGGTATGAGTGAGGGCGCGATAAGGGCTACGCAGAGGAACTGCTACAATAAGGCGCGCCTACAAACGCTATGTGTGCAAAAAGAAAAGCTCGAACAAAGAGTGCTGAAGCTCGCGCAAAATCCTTACACAAAGGACGCTTTTAATGCGTCATTGCGCGTGAAGCTTGCTATTATCAAGCTTTTAAATGAGTTAGTTACGCTTTGTATTTTGCATAATGGTGCTAGCGGGTATTTTCAAGGCGCATTTGCAAGCAAACTTCTTTTGGAATCTGCATTTTTTGGGATTGTAAGCCCAAGTCAAGGGCACATACAAAAGATTTTGGAAGCTACTTCTTAAATACTTGTGCGAGATTTCGCGCAAGTATTTAAGGATTTTATAAGAATTACGCCAAAATGCGCTTTTTCTTAGCGCAATATCTCTAGAATTTTTGCTTAGAATCTATACTTTATCACAAGATTCTCACTTGCGTAGATTTCGTTTTTGGAATCTACTTTGCAAGCGAGGATTTGCTTGATACCTACGCCAAGATTTATGTTCAAGCGATCGCTAAAATCGATCGCGCCTCCGACAATGATTTGTGCGTAAGTTTTAGCAGTGTTTTGAGATTTTATACTAAAACTTGGCGCACTAGAACCTACAAAGCTAGCAGTATAAGCACCTCCATTTTTTTCAATGTAGCTTGGTGTGTGCGTGAAATAGTAGTTTGTGCCAACAAAGGGCTTTATATTTGAATCGTCAAACTTGAAAACACGCCCAATGTTGGCATTTAGTCTAAAATACACGCGATTAAAATCTGCGATAGAAATAAAATTGCCCGCATAAGATTCTTGTGTTGTTGGGGAAACTGCCCATAAGCCTTTAGTCCTACTTCCCAAAGTGGTGTGAGATTGAGCGAGGCATACACGCCAAGTTGCGCGTTATGGGAGTTTTGATTAAACGTGTTGTCCTTCAAAGTCGTAGCGCATATCACTTGCAATCATCGCAAAGCGCACTTTTTTGAGTTGCATTAAGCGCGTAGTTGCTATATGGTTGCGTAGCAAGACGATTCTATTCCCCACCGACATATCATTTGATATGTTTATGGGGAGGTGTTGGCGTTTTTGTTCCCACTGCCAGAATCTGCCGCGTTTTTTGCGTTGTCGTTGATATTTTCAAGCGTGGTTGTGAGGCTTGTTGTGTTTGTTGCAAGCTCAATTAAGGGGCTGTTATCAAGGCTTGAGCTTGTCAATCCGCTAAAAATCACGCTTGCTGTTTGCGTGTTTGGTAGTCAGCGATAGATTTGTTATGGTTTGTGATTTGAGATTCTAAATCCATAACACTCTTTTTGTGTTGCCTAAAGTTTTTTCTGCTTCTAGAATCTTTCCATAACTATTACCAGCTTTTGCGCTAGATTCTACAAGCAAATTGCAACCGCTCACCTGAAACCTGCAAGCCTTGCAAAGTAAAAGAAAAGGTTTTTTAGTAAAAAATTTATAAAGTAGAGATTTATGAAGCAAAAATTATTTTTGCGTGTGTTGTATTGTATGTTTTGCATTGAGATTCTCTAAAGCTCGCAATTATTCTTTGCTAAATCCAGCCTTTAGGCGCTCTTGTGAGTTTAGCACTTTGCCACAAAGTTTGAAACGCCAAAATTCCTCGCACAGCGCGCTAAAGGCATCAATTTGCGCATTTTGCGTGCAAATCCCCTCATTTTGCAAGGCGTATTTCCACCACTTATCACCTTTTTCCACGTGCCCCACTTCATCGCGCAAGATGATATGAAATACCTCTTTTATCTTCGAATGTATCGATAGTGGTGTTTGTGCAAGCTTTTCTAATACAAAAGGATTTGCATCCAATCCTTTTGCTTCTAAGCCTCTATGCACCACACCCATACGGATTTTTAGACTTCTTTCACTTGCGCTTAGTGCATCAAAAAGCCCATTATGCACGTTAAAATCCCCATACTTGTAGCCAATCTCATTTAAAAGTCCCTCCAAAAGCTCAAAATGCGCTATCTCCTCGCTCGCCACCTCTAGCCAATCAGCGTAAAACTCTAAAGGCATATTTTTAAATCTATACGCCGCATCAAGGGCTAGGATAATCGCGCTAGATTCTATGTGTGCTATGGAATGCAAGATTTTCGCACTTTGCTGGGGTGTGGCGGCGTGCTTTGGACGGCGGATTTTTAGCGGACTTAGGACTTTAGCTTTGCAAAGTTTGAGCGCGCCAAAATCCTTGCTTGGAAGTGAATTTTCTGTGTTAAAGGGCTGGGGTTTGTAAGTATTAGATTCTATAAATTGTGAATCTAAAAGAATGTTGCCCTGCTTAAAATCCTCGTAAAAATGCGAAAAGCATTCTTTGAGCGTGCCAAAATCGCTCATATTTAGGAGTTCATAAAGTGTGCTAAAAAAATCTTTTCTCATAATGCTATTGTAGCAAAGCAAAAATCTATTACAATAGCGGATTAAAAATTGAATTTAGGAGGTTGTATGCAGTGTAAAATTTGCAAACAAGAAACACAAGTCGCTTTTAGTGCAAAAATTTTAGGACGCTATGATGAGGCATTTTATAAATGTGCGCATTGCGGATTTTTGAGTGCTGGGGAGGCATATTGGCTAGATGAGGCGTATGAAGAAGCGATTAATATTTCAGATACAGGTATAGTTGCGCGGAATCTCTATTTGTATAAAGTTGTTGTATGTGTAGCATATTTTTTCTTTGGTTTTAGAAATTTCCTTAACGGGGGGGGGCAAAATACCACTTCACAAGTTTCTCAAAATAAACATTCTCTAACAAATCCCTACACTTCACAAACTCTCAAACAAAAAATTTTGCTAGATTTTGGCGGCGGCACTGGATTGCTTGTGCGATTATTGCGCGATAGCGGGATTGAGGCATTTTGGGAGGATAAATATTGTCAGAATATTTTTGCGCGAGGCTTTGAGTGGAGGAGTGATAATCCGCGATTATTTGCGCTAGATTCTGTTATTCAAGAAACATTATCAAAACAAAAAATGCGCCCACCAGAGCTTGCTACAAGTTTTGAGGTATTTGAGCATTTGCCAAATCCGCTCGAAGAGATAGAATCTATGCTTTCACGCGCGCCAAATCTACTCTTTTCTACTGAGCTTTTACCCTCATTTATTCCAGAATCTAGCGGGCAAAATGCGTGGTGGTATTATGGTTTTGCGCACGGACAGCATATTAGCTTTTATTCTTATGAGAGTTTGGCATTTATCGCTAAGAAACGAGGCTTATATTTTTACTCTTATGGTGGTTTGCATCTTTTTAGCAGTAAAAAAATTAACCCGCTTGCCTTTAAGCTTGTGATAAAGCTTGCGGGAAGGGGATTGTTTTTGTGGGTGAAAAAAAGATTAGGAAGTAAGACAATGAGCGATAGTCTCGCTCTTTTGGACTAGTTTTAATCAATTAATTTACTTAGGCTATAATCCGCGCCTTAGCTAAAAACTAAAGGATTGCTATGTCTGAAAATTCTCTAAAAGGAAAAAATAATCTTTCACTTGCTAAGCCAATCTATCCGCAGGATATTGCGCAGGGGCGACTTTCAGAGTTCAAAGTCTTTGATATTCGCGATAAAAGTGATTATGACTCCGCGCACATTAGAGAATCTCGCAATTTTTCAAACGCTCAAGATATTTATCAATATGCGCTTCAAAATAAAAATGTAAAAATCCTTCTTGTGTGTTATAGCGGGCATACAGCAAGTGTGGTTGGAACGCGCTTAGTAGAGGCGGGGTGTGAGAATATCTATTATTTTGACGATTATTTCACGCATTTTGAGCTTTTGGGGCTTTTGAATACGCAACAAGAAAGCTAAAAAAAGGGGGGGGTTATATGCTAGCGGTGTTTTTGGAATCTCTTGTGAGTGTGATAAATATCGCGCTTAATTTGTATATTTTTGTGCTTATTGCTGCGGTGTTAATAAGCTGGGTGCGTCCTGATCCTTATAATCCAATCGTGCAAGTGCTCTACCGCCTAAGTGAGCCGCTTTTTTCGCGTGTGCGTAGGATTATGCGGACAAATTTTGGCGGGCTTGATTTAGCGCCACTTATTGTGATTTTGGCGTTAGAATTTATCAATATTTTACTTGTCAAAAGCGTACCTTTGCTTATACAGGGACTATAATTTGCTAAGAATCCTACTCTTTGTCTTTGCGCTCCATTCCTTTGCTTTTAGCATTGATATTACGCTTGAATTTTTAGAATCTAAGCCAAAAGGCTTGGCGCGCGATTTTTATATTTGGCGTTTTTTGAGTGATGAAAAGACAAATCTACAAGATTCGCTCAAAGCCTATGAGCTTATTTTTAGAAAAAATGCAAAGCTCACAGCCTTAGTGGAAAAAAAGGGTATGCCCCACGAGTTACCAAAAGATTTGCTTTGTAAAAAGCTTGATTTTGATACCTTGCTTACACAAGATATGGAGTGCATTGTCTTTGGTTTGCGACTTTCGCAGATTCCAAGCCTTGAAGCTCAAAGGTTGCAAAAACTGCAAGCTGTGATTGCGACAAATGAGAATCTCAGCAAAAAAGTGCAAATTTTAAGCTCAAAAGCAATCCTTACAAATATGCTTACAAGCGATGCAAAGACTTTCGCGCAGATTTTTAATGCGTTGAGTGAAAATCAAAAAGCCACAATTATAAATCAAAATATTAAGCCCCAACGACTCAAAGTCCTTGTAGAAGAGCAGAATGCGTATTTTGATAAGATTATACAAAATACTATTCTTTCAGATTCTCTACCAAGGTTCAAAAAATCCCTGCTGAATGCACATATAAAAAAGGCTTACAGCGGCTATACATTGTTTTTACTCGGAATCCACGAGCTTTTGGCAAATAACAAAACAAATGCACTTGAATACTTTGCACTCGCGCAAAATGCGAGCAAGGACCCACTTTTTATTAACAAAGCACTTTTTTGGCGCTATCTTGTTTCGCAGAATAAAGCGCTTTTAAACGAGCTTGCAAAAAGCACAAATATTGATATTTACACGCTTTATGCGCTTGAAAAGCTGAATGCTGCGCCAAATTACACAATTTTGAGTGGTTTTGAGAATCTTAAAAGTGAGCCAGCACCTTTTGATATTTCAGATCCTTTTCAGTGGGAGATTTTGCGTGCAAATTTGCTCAAGGTTTCAGATTCTAAGAATCTGCTTGAGCTATTAGATGAGTTTGGCTTTGAAGGTTTGCAGCCTCATCTTGCCTTTATCCACGCGCGCGCAACAAAGTTTCAAAATAGCTATTTTCTAACGCCCTTTAGCGATTCGCTTAGCTGGAAGGATACTAGTCAAAAAGCCCTAACTTACGCTATTGCAAGGCAAGAATCTCACTTTCTTCCTGCGCTTATTTCGACTTCTTATGCGCTTGGAATGATGCAAATTATGCCCTTTAATGTCGCGCCTTTTGCTAAAAGTATGGGAAAACAGGACATTGAGCTAGAGGATATGTTTAATCCCGTGTTAGCGCTTGAATTTGGAAGGTTTTATTTAGATGAGTTACGGGCGGAGTTTAAGCATCCTTTGCTTGTTTCTTATGCGTATAATGGCGGACCGGGATTTTTGCGCCGCACATTAAAAAAAGGAAATCTTTTCCTTAAAAAGCGTAAATTTGAGCCTTGGATTAGTATGGAGCTTATCCCGTATGAGGAATCGCGCACTTATGGCTTGAAGGTTCTGGCAAATTATATTGTTTATCAAAGACTTTTTGGTAATAATACCCGTCTTGAAGATATCATAAAACAGATTCCGTTAAGATAATTTTGATTTAAGGAGTAAGTGATGATTGATAAATGTTTATTTCCAGCAGCAGGCTATGGGACGCGATTTTTACCTGCGACAAAAGCGATGCCAAAGGAAATGCTACCCGTGCTAACAAAGCCACTTATCCAATATGGTGTGGAAGAAGCACTCGAGGCGGGCTGTCATACGATGGCAATTGTTACAGGACGCGGGAAGCGCAGTATTGAAGATCATTTTGATGTTAATTATGAATTAGAGCATCAAATCAAAGGCACAGACAAAGAGGATTTACTCAAGGATATTCGCCGACTAACAAATCTTTGTAATTTTTCTTATACAAGACAAAATGAGATGAAAGGACTAGGGCACGCGATTTTAACCGGGGAAGTGCTTATTGGGCAAGAGCCTTTTGCGGTGGTTTTGGCTGATGACTTGTGTATCAATAAAGGCTCGCAAGGGATTCTCGCGCAAATGGTGGAGCTGTATAAAAAATATCGTTGCTCGATTGTGGCGATTCAAGAAGTGGCAAAAAGTGAAGTTGATAAATATGGGATTATACAAGGTGATGAGGTAGAAAAGGGCGTGTATCGCGTGAGTAATATGGTGGAGAAGCCAAGCGCTGATAAAGCCCCTAGCAATCTTGCAATTATTGGGCGTTATATTCTCACACCTGATATTTTTGATATTTTGCGCACGACTTTGCCGGGCAAAAAGGGTGAGATTCAGATAACTGATGCGCTTTTAGAGCAGGCAAGGCAAGGGCGCGTGCTGGCGTATAAATTTAAAGGCAATAGATATGATTGTGGTTCTGTGGAGGGTTATGTGAAAGCTACGATGGATTTATTTAAAGACTGCTAGTTTGCATATATGTTTGATATCTGTTTTTATGCATTATGTTGGCTGGTGATGCTTATTTTTGCGTTGCCAATCGTTTTTGCAGGGCTTTTAAGCGTGGCGTTAGAATCTGAACCAAAGGTGGAAATTAACCCTTTGCAAGAGCTTGCAAATGCTGTGAGTGCAAATAAAGAAAATAAAGAGCAGTTAAAAATCAATTATGACACCTTTCGCAAGAAATTTACCAAAGCCCCTCAAGTGGGAAGTGCGGACTATCAAACTTGGCTTCGTATTATCTATGACTTTTCAATCAACCCCTTGCTTATGGAGGCTGAAGAAGTGGCAAAATTCCGCGATGAGCTAGAAGATTCTAATGCGAGTATAAAAAATGATATTCGCACAAAAATAGGCACAGCCTTGCAAAAGCGCGAAAAAAAATAAACACAAAAGGAATAGTTAATGGATTATTTGCAAATACGTCAATCACCTAAACTTTCTGGAGAAGTCGCAATCTCTGGGGCTAAAAATGTCGCTTTGCCGCTTTTAGCACTTAGTCTTTTAAGTGATAAGCCTGTGAAAATCTCAAATCTCCCAAATGTGACAGATGTAAAAACGCTCATAAAGCTTTTAGAGCATTTGGGCGCAAATATTACTACGATAGATTCTCATAGCCTTGAAGTGACTTGCGAGCAGATAATCCACACTCGCGCGATTTATGACATTGTGCGGAAAATGCGCGCTTCTATCCTTGTGTTGGGACCGCTTTTGACGCGTTTTAGGACTTGTGAGGTGAGCTTGCCCGGAGGCTGTGCTATTGGTGCGCGCCCGGTGGATTTACATTTGAAGGCATTAGAAAAAATGGGCGCGCAAATCCACATACAAGGCGGCTATATCATCGCCCACGCATCAAAGGGCTTAAAAGGCACAGATATTTTGTTTGATAAAATCTCTGTCACAGGAAGTGAAAATATCATTATGGCAGCAGCACTCGCGCAAGGCAAAACGCGCATTATAAACGCAGCAAAAGAGCCAGAAGTTGTGCAATTATGCGAGATTTTGCATAAAAGTGGAATTGAGATTGAGGGTATAGGAAGCAATGAGCTCTTAATTCGTGGAAGCGATGGGATTTTGCCTACTTTTGCGCCCTTTAGCGTTATCCCGGATAGAATCGAGGCTGGAACTTATCTCTGTGCTGGCGCGATAACCAACTCGTCTATAACACTTAAAGGCGTTTTATGCGCGCATTTGAAGGCAGTTTTGGATAAATTAGAAGAAATTGGCTTTAGCTTTGAAGTGCAAGAATCTGACAAGCAAGAAGGCGTGCAGAATCTACGAATTTTAAATGCAAAAAAATTTAATCCTTTTGAAATTATCACAACAGAATATCCCGGATTCCCCACAGATATGCAGGCGCAGTTTATGGCGCTAGCTACGCAGTGTGAGGGTGTGAGCGTGATAGAAGAGCGATTATTTGAAAATCGCTTTATGCATGTGAGCGAATTGCAGCGCTTAGGTGCGGATATTAAACTTACAAATAATATTGCAAAAATTAGTGGCAAGAAAGAGCTTTTTGGTGCAAGTGTGATGGCGACAGATTTGCGTGCAAGCTCGGCACTCGTGCTAGCTGGGCTTGTGGCACAAGGTGAGACGCAAGTGCATAGAATCTACCATCTTGATAGGGGCTATGAGGCATTAGAGCAGAAGTTTTTGGGGCTTGGAGCGGACATCACGCGTTTGAAAGAATAAATTTAAGTACTTAGGGTATTTGTTTTGGCTCTTTTCTTAAACCATTGCCAAGATAGCAGTCAATTTGTACACGGTATTCAAAGGGCAATTTTTGGGTAAAGCCATTAAATAAAACGTTAAGATTCTGACTTTGTTGTGGCTCAAGGCGCATAAAAAGCGTTTTTTTGTAGGATTTTTTGGGATAAATGGGATTTAAGAATTTGAGCCAATCCTCCCTTTGGATATCCACACCAACCTCACAAATGCTAATGGGTAAAAAGCCCTTATTTGTGAGCTTTGCTTCTAAGAGAAAGGCATCAATATACTCCAAACGCTTGCTTTGTGTAATATCGATTTCAAGTGTGTAAAAGAGATTTTGCATGCAGTATTTCAACACAAAAGGACCGCTTACAAAAACTAAAAATGAAAGAAAGAAAAAAAACTTTGGTAAAAACCTCCGCCCGCGCAAAAGTAGCCCAAGCAAAAAAAATAGTAAAAAAAGGATAAACAAACTCCCCATAAGCGCGATTTCAAACACCGCAAAAAGATTAAAAAAATTAATAATAAGCTCTTTGTATTGTTGCATTAGCTTTTGCGTGAGTTTTTTTCTGCTATGCCACTCACCCCTTCACGCCTTTTGAGTTCTTGGCGGATTCTATCTGGGTTAATGTCCTTGCTAGCAAGCCCTATGAGACTATGAAACACCAAATCCGCACATTCATAAATAATATCTTTTTGTTTTCCATCTTTGAGCGCGAAAGTGAGCTCGCCGGCTTCCTCGATGATTTTTTTGCAAATGCTATTTTCACCTTTGGCAAAAAGTGATGCAACATAAGAGTTTTCGGGGTCTTTTGTTTTGCGCTCTAAGATTGTGTGATAAAGAGAATCTATGATTCCATAAATTTCCCTTGTATCAAGTTTTTGCGTGTTTTGTGGAGCTTGCACATTTTGAGAATCTAGTCGTCTAAAAAAACAGCTCATATTGCCCGTGTGGCACGCCACGCCGTGTTGTTTGACAAGGAAAAGTAAGGAATCACTATCACAATCAATGAGCACTTCTACAATTTCTTGTGTATGCCCGCTTTGCTCGCCTTTGTGCCAAATGCGTGCTTTTGAGCGTGAAAAATAATGCGCTTGCTTTGTTTTAAGCGTGAGCTTTAGAGAATCTTCATTGCTAAAAGCAAGCATAAGCACTTCTTTGGTTTCAAAATCTTGCGCGATTGTGGGGATAAGCGGGGTTTTTTGCCAGTTAATGCTATTTAGTAAATCCTGTATGTAATCTTGCGTAAGTGTAGAATCTAGTGCTTTTGTGCTAGATTCCAAGTTTGAATGTGTAGCCACTTGATACCTTTATAAAGTTTGACGTGCAGACTTGGGCTATTGCGAAATAGCCGTATTTTGCCTTTTGTTTTTGGAATCTACCCATATATTTGGCACTGAACCGCCCGGTGTTAAGAAAATCTGCGCGTCTTTGTTTTCTCTAAGCGCGTCATTAAACTTCCCTTGCATTTCAATCTGTCGCAATTCAAGCAATCTTTGCGAGAGACTTTCGCTTACAAGCTGGTTTGCCTTTGCTTGTCCATTAGCCTCGATAATCGCTGCATCTGCCTTACCTTGTGAGCGCTCACGCAATGCACGCGCCTCTTCTTTAGCTTTCTCGGCTTCTTGTTTTGCTACTTGGACTTGCTCGATTTTATTTTTCACTTCTGGTGGCAAAATAATCTTACGCAACTCCACAGAATCTAAGCGCA
Organism: Helicobacter himalayensis; assembly: GCF_001602095.1. Taxonomy (NCBI): domain Bacteria; kingdom Pseudomonadati; phylum Campylobacterota; class Epsilonproteobacteria; order Campylobacterales; family Helicobacteraceae; genus Helicobacter; species Helicobacter himalayensis. Next base: position 245,654 of record NZ_CP014991.1, read on the forward strand.
CAGGTTTATCGCGGATTGCGTTAATTTTATTTTGAAAGTTTGTGGCGATGAGATTTGCGATTTCATCCCTCTTGCTTGGCAATTCCTCCGCGTGGTAGTTCCCTATCACACTTCCTACTACTTCTAGGATTCCGGGCACGATGATGACCTCGTCCCACAAAGTCGTATAATCCCTAATCGTATCTGATACTTTTGAGCGGTCAAGCTGGTATTTAAGCGTTAGCTCGATAGCCACATCAAGACCGAGCTTATCACGCACTTGGATTGGCACTTTTTGCGCGATACTTTGATTATTGCGCCGTTCCATATCTTCATTGCTTGTAAAATGCAAAGTTTTTACGCGGGTATCAACGATAATCACATGTTCAATTGGCGGGATAAAGAAATGCAAGCCTGCTTCAAGCGGCTGTTTTTGGTATTCTCCCAAATGCACCTTAATCCCAACTTCGCCAGAATTCACAATCACAAAAGGCTTCTGCGCAATGAGAATGACTAAAAGCGCGATGATAATAAGCCAAATAAAAAGCTTCTTTCCGCTTGGCACGAAATTTGTAAAATTGCTAAAATCACTCCCACCTCTATTGTTATTCCAATTATTGCCACCGCCCCAATTGTTATTGTTTCTGCCGTCATCTTTCTTTGGTTCTGGATTCTCTTTTTGCTGATTTTGGCTTTGCTGGCGCTTGTTTTTTAGATGTTCGTTTAAATCAATGGGCATAAAAATCCTTTTAAATTCTTTTTAAATATAGGTGAGCCATTCTTTGTGTTTTTCGTTTTTGCCCCGCACCACTTCAAAGAACGCCTCTTGAAGTCTCTTTGTGATAGGACCTCGCGTGCCTAGCCCAATCTGACGAGAATCAAGCTCTCTAATAGGCGTAATCTCTGCCGCAGTGCCTGTGAAAAACGCCTCATCAGCGATATAGATTTCATCACGCGTGATTTTACGCTCAATAAATGGAATCCCCAAATCTTTTGCAAGTGTAATCACGCTTGCTTGTGTGATGGATTCCAAACTATTATCATGTGGAGGGGTGATAAGCACACCATCGCGCACGATAAAGATACACTCCCCACTGCCCTCTGCTATAAAGCCATTTTCATCAAGCAAGAGCGCTTCCTCGCAACCACACTCAATAGCTTCTAGTTTTGCCATTTGTGAGTTGAGATAGCTTGCTGCGGACTTTGCTTTTCCCATAATGGATTTTATGCTATTGCGTGCAAAAGAGCTTGTTTTTACTTTTATGCCATTTGTGATGCCTTCATCTCCAAGATACGCGCCCCATTCCCACGCAGCTATCGCCACATTTACAGGTGCTTTTATATGATAGAGCCCCATAACGCCATAGCCTAGATAAATGAGCGGGCGAATATACACACTTGCCTTATAGCAATGCGCATTTTTTTGTAACAATTCAATTTGTGCCGTTTCTAGTTCTTCTTGAGAATACGGACATTTGATGGCTGTGATTTTGGCAGAATTTAAAAGACGCTTTGTGTGGTCTTTCAAGCGAAAAATCGCTAATCCTTTGGGCGTCATATACGCCCTCGTTCCTTCAAAAACGGCATTTCCATAATGCAAAGTATGACTTAAAACATGTGTCGTAGCTTCTTGCCACCTTACAAAAGCGCCATCTTTCCAAATATAATCGGCTTCTGGTAACATACGAACTCCTTTAAAATAAGGCTATATCTTAGGAAGAGATTCATAAAATATAGCAAATAGTAAGAAAAATTATCTCTTAGAGAATTGTGGTGATCTTCTCGCTTTTTTCTTTCCGTATTTTTTACGCTCAACCACACGAGAATCCCTTGTAAGCAAGCCTTTTGGCTTCAAAATCGCACGAAATGCTACATCATAGCTATTGAGTGCTTTTGAGATTCCGTGACGCAAAGCCTCCGCCTGCGCACTATAACCACCGCCAAGCGTTTGAGCGATAATATCCACAGATTTTTCTTGCTTTGTAAGGATAAGTGGTTGCATAACTTTCATTTTGATTGCCTCGTGCCCGCCTAGCCAGTCATTAAGACTCATACCATTAATGCTGAGTTTGCCGGAGCCACTTTGTAGCCACACTTTTGCGATGGCTGTTTTTCTTTTACCTGTTGCATAGATTTTTGTCATTAGCTATCCTTTTGTGTGTTCTATTTTGCTACAGCTGAATTTTTTGCTACTTGTGCGCTGTGTGGATGTGTATCACCCTTATAGACTTTGAGTTTTTTAAGTTGTGCGCGTCCAAGCTTTGTTTTTGGGAGCATACCGCGCACTGCTAGGTGATAGAGCTTTTCAGGCGACTTTTGGAGCATCTCTTCAAGCGTTTTGCTTTTTGTGCTACCAAAATAGCCGGAGTGTGTGAAATACTCCTTATCTTTGAGCTTCATACCACTAAATTTTACTTCCACAGCATTGATAATGATGACAAAGTCGCCACAATCAACATTTGGCGTAAAACAAGGCTTGTGCTTCCCGCGCAAAAGTGTAGCTACCTCTGCAATCAAGCGACCAAAAATTTTATCTTTCGCATCAAGCACGACCCACTGACGATTAATATCAGCTTGTGTTGCTATCTTTGTAAGTTCCATAAAGAATCCTTAAAAATTGGAGTTAAAGGAGCGCGATTATAAGGAGAGTTTCCTTAAGACAAAGTTAAATTCATTGTGATATAAGGATTGCAAGGCGATGATAAGAATTATCACAACACTTGCAATACTACCTATAAGAAAGCTTAGTGGCTCAAAAAGCTTAGATTCTAAAAGCCCGATAAGTGCGAAAGTGAATCCTATATAGCACAAAAGGCGTAAAAACGAAAAGCTTAGCTTCACACCAACCAAAAAGCGAGAGGTAAAGGGGATTTGAGTTTCTTTTGATTGTATCGCCTCCGCGGAAGTTGCTTTTGCTTCGTTGCACTTTGCTTGCGTGCTCATACTTGGCGATTTGATTAGGTTTGTAGATTCTGTAACGCTCTCTTTAGAATCTTGCGTATTGGTGCTAGATTTTTTGCCATTTTGGGAATCTGTGGATTCTTGCTTTTGTGCGTTTAGCTCTGCTAAAAGTGCTTCTTCTTTCGTTCTTTGCACTTGCTTGATAATCCCAAAAAACGACGCAAATAAAATAAGGCTAAACCCGATAAACGCGCACTCAAAGCTTGCAAAATGTGGCAAACCAAAAAACGCGCTCACCACCCCGCCAACTAGCGCCACGCCACACAGTGCACACAGCGCAAAAATGAGCATGGCGCGCTTTATGCTAGTCCTCATCATCTTCTTTGTCCCATTGTTTTTGTTTTTTCAAAAAGGCTTGCGAGTTGTAGCGCGGATTTTTTGCCAGCTCATCAAGTGCCTTTTTTTGGCGTTTGTAGGCTTTGTAGATATTTGAAATTGCCGCGCAGATTCCCCAAAAAATCCCAAGCCACAAGAGCCACTCATAAGAAAAGAGTTTTTTTAATCCAAATCCAAGCCCAAATCCAAGCGCAATTGCTACGATAATGGAAATGCCCAAGCTCAAATCATACGCACCCTCAATGACTTTTTGGAATTTTGGCAGTTTTTGAGAATCTTTTGTGGAATGCTTTAAGTTTTGTAAATCTTTTTGGTTGGAATCCATTCTTAAAGCCCTTGCGTGATTTCTGCAAAGCATTCTTTTGCTGCGCAAATTGTGGTGTCAATCTCTTTTTCGCCCATACTCGTGCAAATAAAGCCCGTCTCAAACTGCGAGCAAGCAAGATACACGCCTTTTTCAAGCATTTTTTGATGAAACTTTGCAAAAAGTGCGGTGTCTGCTTTTTTGGCATCATCAAAATTTTTCACTTCATTTTCACAAAAGAAAAAGCCAAACATAGAGCCTCTAAATGTCGTCTGTATCGGGATTTTATATTTATTTGCAGATTCTTTTAATCCCGCTGTTAATTTGCGTGCGAGATTCTCTAAATATGTATAAATTTTTGGATCTGCCTTTAATTTGCTAAGCGCACACAAGCCACCGCTCACAGCAAGCGGATTCCCACTTAGTGTGCCTGCTTGATACACGCCACCCACAGGAGAGAGCAGATTCATTATCTCATCTTTTCCACCAAACGCAGCAAGGGGCATTCCAGCACCAATAACCTTGCCAAAAGTCGCCATATCCGGCAACACATCACAAAAGCTAAGCGCGCCTTTCAGGCTAGCGCGAAACCCGCTCATTACTTCATCAAAAATAAGCACCGCACTAAATTCATTGCAAAGCTTGCGCAATGCGCGCAAAAACTCTTTGCTTGCCGGCACAAGTCCCATATTCCCAGCGATTGGCTCGATAATCACGCAACCTACGCCACTACCATTTTTCGCGCTTGTCTCAAAGCAAGCACGCACAGAATCTATATCGTTATAGCGCGCGACTAAAGTATGCTTGCTAATATCCTTTGGCACGCCCGGCGAGCTAGGATTCCCAAAAGTCGCACAACCACTTCCCGCACTCACAAGCAAACTATCAGAATGCCCGTGGTAGCAACCTTCAAATTTTATAATATCATCTTTTCCGCTATATGCGCGCGCTAGGCGGATAGCGCTCATTGTGGCTTCAGTGCCGGAATTAACAAGGCGGATTTTTTCGACATTATCATAAACACTAATAATTTCTTTTGCCAAAGTCGTCTCAAGTTCGGTAGGTGCGCCAAAACTAAGCCCATTTTTTGCTGCGTGCAACACGCTAGATTCTATATCTTTGTCACAATGTCCAAAAATTAATGGTCCCCAGCTTTGCACAAAATCAATATAAACATTGTCATCTTCATCGTATAAATACGCTCCTGCACCTTTTTTGATAAATCTAGGTGTCCCGCCTACAGAGCCAAACGCACGCACAGGGGAATTTACGCCACCTACAATCACTTGTTTTGCTTCATTAAAATTATTGATACTATGGATAAGCTCCATTTTGCCTCCTTAGGAAAAATGTCTGAAAAATCGCATTATAGCGGATTACGCCCAAATAGCACTTTAAGCGACATTTTAAGCGATACTTTCAAATTTTTAGTTTCGCATAAGCGTTACAGGCGCGCTTTGTGGGGATTCTATGCCAAATTCATCAATGCTAGAAACGCTGTAAGTGTAGTTAAGCGCGCGTTTGGTTTCTTTGTCAATAAAACTTGTGGATTTTATATTGTTGTAGCGATTAGAGCGGTTTGTTTGGGGTTCTTTGCGATAGAGTGCGTATTTCTTTGCGCGAGAATCTTCTGGTTCGCTCCATTGAATGATGATATTGCGTCCTTCAACCCTAGAGCTTGTGATTTTTGGTGCTTGTGGGCGTGCAAGTGTAGAGCCAACAAGCGGTGTTTTTAGCATTTCTCCATCTAAATCATAAGAATCTAGCCCAACAATTTGATAGCGCACGCTTTGCCCGTGTTCTTTGAGTGTGTGGGTAAAATGCGTTTTTGTCGTGGTGGCAAGGACTTTGTATTGTCCGTTATTGTCCATATCCGCGTAGATTCTGTAACGTTTGGCTTGGGAGATCGGATTCCAATTCAGCTCGATTTTAAGCGCCAAATTATGCGAGGCGCTGGCATTTTCCACACTTGGCAAAAGCTCAAGCGTGCGCTCACTCACTTCGATAGAAGGCTCGCTTAGATTCCCTAGAAAATCCTTTGCAAGCACGCGGTAAGTGTAAGTTGTGCCATCTTGAAGATTAGTATCAAAATACTCGATATTAAAGCGCCCTTTAAGCTCGGTAATATTGATAAATACGCCTTCATCGTTTTGACGTTGGATAATGTAGGATTTTATGCTCGGATTTGCGTGTGGGGCGATGACTATTTTTAGTGTTTTTGGCTTATGGTTTAGTACAAAAAGCCCTTCTATCGGGTCGATGAAAGAAGTTTCTACTCTAATAGTTTTGCTAAGATTACTCATTGTTTTATCCTCGCCAAGTGTGGCAAAAAGATAGTAATACGCGCTTTTTGGCGTAAGGTTTGTATCAAAAAAATGCGTGGTAAGGGGATTTTTTAAAATTGCAATTTGTTTAAAGGCGCTAAAAGGCAGATTTTCCTGCTCTAACTCCTCGCGACCAAAATCGCCCTCATTTGCGCGATAGATGACAAAACCTTCAATCTCTAACTTTTCTAAGATATTTTGAGAATCCACCTTTTGCGCGGGTATTTCCCATTCAAAGCCTATGGTGCTGACATCGCTAATGGTGCGAATATTTGAAAGAGTTGGCAAATTAGAATCTTGTTCAAATTTTTGGTTAAATCCTTGCGTGAGTGTCGCACAGCCTGTGAGATTGAGGCTAAAAATTGCTAAAACGTTGCAAGAGAGTGTTGTTATCCAGCACTTCATTGAGTTTGTCCTTTTGGAAGTTTTGTTCTAAAAAGTTTAGCATATCGGCAAAAAGTGGGGCTTTAAAAAATAGTGTATCCATCGTGCTTGGGTGTTGTAGATACATTATGTGGGCGTGTAGCAAGATTCTGCCATTGTAAGAAATCCTGCTAGATTCTTGCTTGTAGCCATAGAGTTCATCGCCTAAAATATGGCGGTTGATGCTTTCTAAATGCGCGCGGATTTGGTGCGTCCTGCCGGTAAATAGCTTTATGGCAATGAGTTCAAAACAACCATTTTTGGAATCTAAAAGCTTAACAAACGCGCTTTTTGCGTAGCGGAGGTTTTTTGGCAAAGTTGGCGTGCTTTGGGGAATTTGTGGATTTTGTGCGCTTTGAAGTCTGTGCGCAAAGTGAGAATCTTGTAAAAGGTGAGAATCTTGCAAAGGTTGGGAATCAATAGAAGCCAGCTTTGCCATTTTAAGGCGATTTTTAGGATTGCGCCCAAGATAGCATTCAATCACCATATCACTTTTAAGCTTTGGCGTGATTACAGCGAGATAGATTCTCCCCATTGTGCGAGTTTTGAGCTGATTGCTTAGAGAAGTATGCGCTTTTAAATTACGCGCCACCGCAAGCGCACCGCTTGTGAATCTATCCAGCCTATGCACAATTCCATAGCGCAAATTCCCACTTAAAGAATCTAGGGGTTTTTGGGTGAGTTTGAGCCAGTCAAGCAAAGTTGGCTCTTTGGTGGAGGGCGCATCGTGGATAATGAGATTTGGCGGTTTGTTAAGAAGTAAAATATCATCATCTTTGTAGAGAATCTCAATTTGACTAAATTCTTTTTTAGAAACTAGCGTTTTATCCTGCGTAAGCGTGCTAGATTCTGTATTTTGCAAGGCTTGTTGTTGCGCAAATTCCACGCAGTCATTTAGCTTTAAAAGCGCACTTGGTTTGGCGCAGATTTTGCCATTTACGCGCACACCTTGAGATTTGATACATTCCGCCACCTGCGCGCGCGAAGCATTGAGATTCTGACTTAGAAAAATATCAAGGCGCATTTTGGTAGCGTTTTCTGATATAATAATTTTTTTCATAATTTTAAATAGTCTTTTGCGTGGGATTTTTAAGGATTAAGCATTGAATGCGAAGAAAATTTTAGCACATTTTGATTTTATTGTGATTTTGCTCGTTGTACCTTTAATTGTGCTGTCATTTTTTTTGGTGAGCGAGCTTGATAGTGTGCTTTTTGCAAAGCAGTTAAAATACCTAGCCCTTAGCCTTTGCGTGGCTGTGGTGCTTTTTTTTATTCCTTACAGACGTTTAAATTACTCGATTATTTTTTTGTATGTGTTGCTATTGCTTTTGGTGATAGCAGTGAAGTTTGTGGGTGTAGAGAAAAATCACGCGCAACGTTGGATTGAGATTCCATTTACAAGCTTTTCAATCCAGCCAAGCGAGATTATGAAAGTTGCGCTTATGCTCTTCCTCGCCTCATATATTTCTAAGAATCCGCCGCCAGAAAGTGGCTATGGATGGAAAGATTTTGGGATTATAGCCTCATTTGTCATTTTGCCATTTTTTCTTATTTTGTTAGAGCCGGATTTAGGCACGGCACTTATTATTTTGTTTGTGGGGTTTGGTGTGCTGTTTTTGGTTGGTGTGCATAAAAAGATTTGGATTACACTTGGAATTATTGGGTTTTTAAGTATTATTCCGGCTTATACTATTGCCATAAACACCGGGCTTTTGAAGCAATACCACGAAAAAAGGATAAATGACTTTGTCAGTGGAAACCACCCCTATCAAGTCCAGCAAGCTCTTATTGCCATTGGTTCAGGTGGCGCGAGTGGGAAGCCTCAAGTGCTCGCCACGCAATCCCAGCTAAAATTTCTCCCCTATGCAAGCACGGATTTTATTTTCGCATATTTTGTGGAGCGCTTTGGATTCCTTGGGGCGTTGGGACTTTTGGGGCTGTATTTTTTGCTTATTTTGTATTTGCTTAATATTTGTTTGAGCGCGGTGAAGGACTTTTTCTTGCGGGTGGTGAGCGGGTATATTGCGGTGCTCTTTTTTCTTTATGCGGGGGTAAATATTTGTATGGTGCTAGGGCTTGCACCTGTGGTTGGCGTGCCATTAGCGCTTATGAGCTACGGGGGGACGAGCTTTATGACTTTTGTTGCACTTTTAAGCATTTTAGAAAACACACTTGCCTTTCGCTTTGTTTTTAAGTATAATTCGGACTCTGCAAATGGCGGGGGGCCTTTAGCTCAGTTGGTTAGAGCGCTCGGCTCATAACCGATCGGTCGCAGGTTCGAGTCCTGCAAGGCCCACCACGCAAGGTTTTTACTTCTAGTTTTCTTAGATTCTCAAACATCAAAATCCATTAGAATCTTTTGAGCACCTTGATTTTTCTTTTATTTTTAAGCTACACTACCTTTTCAAAATCACACAACAAGGAGTTTTTATGAGCGTAGATTATTCAATCTCAAAAAATACAAGTGCCCCCCCCCCCTATAGGCTTTCTTTCAAAGTATAAAAACTTTTTAAAAAATTCTTTCGATTCTCAAAATTCTTGTTTTTCTCCGCTTTTTTCAAGTATCGTAATCTTTCTTGGCTTGTATGTATTTTTGCTTTTTGTCAATGTAATGTTTCCCGTGCAAAGCGATGATTTAGGACATGCAACTACCAATTTTCAAGCAGCTATTTCTAGTTATATGGGCTGGAATGGGCGCATTGGCGATATGGCTCGCGTTTGGTTTGGGAGCTATCTTGCGACAATGAGTATTTTTAATTTTATCAATGCTTTCGTTGGCGTGGGCGTGTTGTATCTCTTTTTTGCCTTGCTTTTTGGGCGCTTACCAAATGGTGGGATTGAGAGCGCGACAATCTTTGCTGGTATGGTGTTTTTAATACTTTTTGATAGTGCTTTTGGTGCGATTTTTTATTGGGCGGCTGGAAGCTTTAATTATCTTTGGGCGTATTTTGTTATTTTGCTATGGCTTTTGCCTTATAGAATCTTTTGGGGCAGGGTATTAGCACAGGCAAACATACAAAGAACAAAAGAATCTTTTTTAGCACAATCTTTAAAATCGCTTGGTATGTTGTTTTTAGGTATTGTGGCTGGCTGGGCGAGCGAGCTTAATGCTGTGATAATTATTGTCCTGCTTGCTAGCTTGGTCATTGCGTGGCGTAAAAAAATTACACTTCCATTTTGGTATTTTTCAGGGGGGCTTGGGTTTTTAGCAGGATTCTTAGTGCTTTATTTTAGTCCGGGAAGTGCGAAGAGGGCTGCGCTTTTTCGTGGTTGGGGAGCATATTTCACACTTAAAGATTTATGGGATATGAGTTTTAGCCAAAAAATTGAGCGCATAAAATTTATTTTTAGCAAGGTTGATAACACTTATTTTAACATTGCGCTTTGTGTGAGTGTTGTAATCTATGCATTTACGCGTTTTCATAGGATTCTTTTGAGCCTTTGCGTGGCTGTTGCTGGGCTAGTAGCCATTAATGCAGTCTTTACATACGCACATAGTGTGTTATTTCTTAGCTTTTGCGCGATTATTGGCTTTTTACTTTTTTTAGATTCTAAAAAAGCCAGATTGCAAGATGAGGCGAAATTTTTTCTTATCCTAACGCTTGCTATTTTGCTTTATATGCTCTATATTAGCGCGACCATACAGATTCTTATTCCTCATCGCGCGCAGTTGCATTACACGCTGATTAAAATTACCTTGCTTGTGAGTTTGCTTGTGTATTTACGCGCAAAATGTGAATGCAAAACAATGCAATATCTTTATAAAGGGGCAAGTATCGCGTTATTGCTTATGGCATTTGTCTATGGTGCGTATGTGGCAAAGGAATGTTATAGTATGCATAATAAATGGCAACAAATGGTGGGCTTTATTGAGGGACAAAAGGCATTGGGAAATAAAAATATTGCAGTAAGTTTGAAATATTTTAAATCAAACTACAAATACTACACCGGCTGGCAGAATCCAGATTCTGACCCAAATAGCTGGCCAAATCCAACTTATGCAAAATATTTTGGGCTTGATAGCTTTATCGTAAAATAATTTTCTTACGCTTATGTCTTTTTACAAGGCATAGGCTACTCAAACTCCACTAGCACCATTCCCGCAAAAGCGTCATTTTTGTAAAATTCCACGCGATAAATGCGCGCGTTTGTATCAATGGCGAATTTCTTAAAAAGCGCTTTTTTATGCACTAAAGTATCAAATTCATTTGGCGCTGGCGAGGTATCACCTTTTTTGACAAAGCCAATCACATTTGCCCTCATATTAGAATCTGTATTCTTGGTTTCATCACGTGGCGTGTGGATAAGAAAGCTTGTTTTAGCTTTCACAAGCGAGCCAATTTTTACCTCCTGCCTCACATCATCAATGTCAAATTCCACGCTTTGTAGTGATTTATCAAACTCTAAATACAAAGGATTTAGGCGCATCATTGTGCGATTGCCATATTTCACATCTATAAGCGCACTTTGGGGCGCTTGAGAAAGTCCTAGAATCTTGCTCTTAGATTCTATATTCACACTTTGTAAATTCTGTTTTGCACTCAAAGGCATAGGGAAAAAATTTAGCGGAGATTTGATAGAAAATAGCGGGAGTGTGAGAATCTCATCAATTGTAAGCGTGATACTTGGGTCATTGATGAGCTTTGCCACCACTTGCGGAGTAAGCTCAAAATGCCTTTCAAATTCAATCCCCACCGCTTTCAAAAATCCTTCAATCCCTAGCAAATGATAATATGTCTTTTCGCGCAGGGGTAGAGTTTTGGATGCTTCGTGCGCGAAGGCTGGCTTATTATGCGTGATAGCAAAAAATGTCAAGCTTTTTTGCATTTGCGTGTCTTTTTTGGCGGTTTCTGTATTGCGCAAATGGTATTTGTGAAATGGCTTTAAAAGCCCGCTATTTGTGTGGTTTATCACTACTTCAATGATATTTTTTAAATCCCCAAAAGGACTTACATCAATAGAATCTTGGTCGATTATCGAGCAGTTCCCCCAACGTTTCGGACCAAAGGTTTCATTGATATATTTTGGACGATAAAAGCCGCTTCCATCGTGCATATGGAAAATCGCCTGCACCTTTGAATCAAGAATCTGTTCTTTGATTTTTTGGATTACCTCAAATTCTGGGTCATTTGAATCTAAGTTTGCAAATTTGCGATTCAAATCCCCATACACGCCTCGACTATTATAAAACATTGAGTGCGGGCTAAGTGAGGGGATTACGCGCACATTGCCTTTTTTAATCGTGTAGTATTGTAAAAAAAGATTTGTGGCATTATACGCGCCGGGCTCATCGCCCTGAATCCCGCTCATTATAAGCACATTTGGTCCTTGAGAATCTTCACTTGGCATATCATACACTTTAAAATCAATGGGCATCACACCCGCACACAGCATGAATTTTAAAGCAAGCATTAAAAGTAAAAAGATTCTCATTCATTCCCCTTAGTTTTCAAAAATATTTAAATATTTTTAGGACAAAAAATGCGCGATTATAACATAACTTCGCCATGCTTAAATGGAATAAAATGTGCTTTAAATTCACATTAAGGAGCTTTGAAAATCTTATTTAACAAGGAAAAATAATGATAGATTCTAAGACTTTAGCGCAAATTTCTAGCGCGCAAACTCCCCTTAATCACGAGACTTCACGGCAGGCAAATAAGCGCTTTGGTGAGGATATAAAAGGCGTGAATGAATTTATTGGTGCTTTGCAAAGTGCGCAGATTGTGCTTACAAAGATTCTCAAAATTGCACAGGACTGCTTGTATGATGCTACTGATTTGCAACAAGCCCAAATGAGCGAATCTGAACTTGATTCTAAAAAAGCACTTGCCATAAGTGAAATCGCCTCGCTTGTGGCAGAAGCGCAGTTTTTAGGCACGCCACTTTTTGATACAAATTTAAGCGCAAATATTAATGGCGCAAAACAAAGCATTTGCTTTGCTTCCCCACTAAGCCTTTCACCTGATTTTTACGCGCTAAGTGTGTATGTGCAAGAAAAGCAAGACGAGAGTATGCAACTATTGCTTCTTTTAAGCGAGGTGCTTAGCACGCCTTCAAATGCGCATTTTGAAAGTGTGGATTCTAACGCGCTTACTTCAATGCTAAAGGGCTAAAATGCTACGCTTTGCGCCATCGCCAACGGGCGATATGCATATTGGGAATCTGCGTGCGGCGATTTTTAACTACATTATCGCCAAGCAAACAAATCAACCCTTTTTAATCCGTATTGAAGACACCGACACAGCACGCAATATCGAGGGGAAAGATAAGGAAATTCTAAGTATTCTCAATCTCTTTGGGCTTTTGTGGGATAAGCTCGTGTATCAAAGTGATAATTTTCCTCGTCATAGACAATTAGCAGAGTATCTCATCGCGCAGGATAAGGCGTTTTATTGCTATTGTAGCAAGGAGTTTTTAGATAAGAAGCGCGAGGAGGCGAAAGAGCAAAAAAGGGCATTTCGCTATGAGAGTGTATGGGCGGAGCTTGAGAAAGATTCTAATCCAAAGCCTGTGGTGCGCTTGCGTGGGGTGGATAGAGAGATAAACTTTGAAGATGTGATAAAAGGAAAGCTCACTTTTGCACCAAATGAGGTGGAAAGCTTTGTGATTTTAAAAGATGATGGCATTCCTACCTATAACTTTGCCTGCGCGGTAGATGATATGCTTTATGATGTGAGCTTTATCGTGCGTGGCGAGGATCATGTGAGTAATACGCCAAAGCAGATTCTCGTGCATAAATCTTTGGGCTATGATAAAAATATCGGCTATGCGCATTTGCCAATCATTTTGGGTGATAATGGGAGCAAAATGAGCAAGCGCGATAGTGCATCAAGTGTGAGCTGGCTTTTGGAGCAGGGCTATTTGCCACAGGCGATTTGTAACTATCTCATCGGTATGGGGAATAAAACGCCATATGAAGTGTTTAAATTGCAAGATGCGCTTGAGTGGTTTGATATTAAAAATGTTGCAAAAGCGCCGGTAAAGTTTGATATAAAGCGTCTGCGCTATTTAAATAGAGAACATTTGAAGCGACTAAATGAGTCTGAGCTTGCACTTCTTTTGCAATCAAGTGATGCGAGTATCGGCGCGATTGCAAAACTGCATTTGCAAGAGGCTAGCACGCTTAATGAAATCCGCGAGAAAGTGGATTGTATTTTCGCACCAAAGGATATTTACGCGCTCTATGAGGGGCAGGATTTTAGCAAGGAAGCACAGATTCTCTATGATACATTGCGCGAGCTTATACAAACAAAATCTAATGCCTTGCAAGAATATGAAAGCTTGAAAGAAGTCCTCTTGATGCGCACAAACTTAAAGGGTAAAAGCTTTTTTAAGCCTTTGCGTATTTTGCTAACGGGCAATTCCCAAGGCTTAGAGCTAAACGAACTCTATCCTTATTTGCGCTTTTTCCTAGATGAGATTGTGAGGCTAAAGCCTCGCTCTTAAGGCATACAAGGTTTAATTTAAAGAGTATCATTCCTTGTTTTATAAGCTTTAAGAATCTGTTCTCGTAAAGAATAAAGCTCATTAATGTGTGTAAATTTTTGCTCTGTTCCATCGGGGAATTCGATACGATTTTCCTGTTTTTTGAAGAGATAAAGTCGGCAAATCCATTTGTCTTGCAAACTAACACGCAAATAAGGTGGCCTCGCTTTCGTTTTGTAATAGTCAATCCGTGATGAATCCACTCCTGCATTGCCCAAAATAGATTTGATAATCTGGAATCCTTGTAACTCCTCTTTCGTGAGGGGTATTTTCTTATCTTTTATTTCTCCATTTTCTTTGTTGTTATTGGGATTTTGGAGGTTGTTTTTAATATTTACATTTTTTTCATACGCAGTGTCACTTATAAATTCTTCAAGTGATTTTTTGATATGTTTTCTAAATTTCTCTATTGTACTACTTATCATTTTTTGCTTGGTGAGTCGCCTTGCAAAAAATGTGACAAATTCATCACTAGGTTTATTGATTTCTTGTTTGAAAATCTCTTGTATTTCACGATGATATTTTTTCTCCTTAGCCACTCTTAAAATATCATCTATATCAAGTTTAGAGTAAATAAAACGTTCCAAATCCTTTATATCTCTGGCCTTTGGGTTTTCAAGATTTATCACAAGAAATGGAATCTTATCCATAAGATTTTGGTGCTCCATATCTGTGAAAAATCGGTATTCTATGCCATTTGTAAGTATGGCAAATTTTATGCTTGGTGCGGTTTTGAAATATCTGACAAGTTGGTTGATGTGGTTATCAAGGTTTTCTGCGTGATTTTTAGCCTCTATCATGATAAAAGGCTTATTGTCTTTGAAAATAGCATAATCAACTTTTTCGCCCTTTTTTATGCCAACATCTGTAGTGTATTCAGGCACAACAATACTTGGATTAGTTACATCATAACCAAGTGCTTTGAGAAATGGAATAACAAAAGTCATTTTGGTAGCTTCTTCAGTTTTCACAAGTGATTTCCTTTCAGAAATTGTCTCGACGATAGTATTTATTGCACTTTCAAAGTCCATAAATCCCCCTTAAACCTTTTAAATCAAATTTTTACTCTATTATAGTAGAGTGAAAAAGAATTGTAAAATAAATAAACTTAAGAAAATCTATAATAATAGAGTTTCTTAATGCCACAATATAAAAACACAGATGAAATTTCTAAAACTCAAATTATGTATTTTTATCATCAAGTTGCGCAAAATGTTGCAAGAATCCGTAAGGAAAAGGGTTTATCACAACTTGAATTAAGCCTTGCCATTGGTTATAAATCTGTTTCTTTGGTGGCTGGAGCAGAGGCAGGATATAAAAATATTCATTTTAACTTAGAGCATTTGTATAAAATCTCGCAAGTGCTTGAAGTGGATATAAAAGAGTTGTTTTAAGTCCGCATTTGCTACAATGGATTTTTTAAATATTCCTAAATAGAAAGCGAAGATTATGTATTCAGATTCTGTATTGAGTTTGGTGGTGCCGATTTTTGTGATTGCGCTTGTGTTTATCACAAAGCGCGTGGTGTTTTCACTGCTTTTGGGTATCGTGCTTGCAAGTTTTATGATGAAAGGGAGCGATATTTTGGGTGCGGTGGAATATGTGATAATAAAAATTGGCGCGGTGTTTTATGAAGATGGCGCGCTTAATATGCAAAGCGTGTATGTATTTGGATTCTTGCTTTTGCTTGGAATCTTAACGCAACTTATGAGTTATTCTGGCGGTATTGGTGCGTTTGTGAAATGGGCTAGGAAGCGTGTTAAAAGTGCGCGTGGTTCGGAGTTTGTGGCTTTTATTGCGGGGATTGTGATTTTTATTGATGATTATTTTAATGCTTTGAGTGTGGGGCAGATTAGTAAATCGCTCAATGATGCTAATCACTCCACGCGCGAGCGCCTTGCGTATGTGATTGATTCTACTTCTGCGCCGATATGTATTTTGATGCCAATTTCTAGCTGGGGCGCGTATATCCTCGTGCAGTTGGATAAAAATTTTAGCGGGGATAATTTTTTGCTTCTATTTGAAAGTATTTGGGCAAATTTTTATGCGTGGTTTGCGCTTTTGGGCGTGTTTTTGACGATTTTATGGCAGATTAATTTACCTGCTATGCGCAAATATCAAAATGTTGGCGTGGTGGAGAGTTTCGAGTTAGATTCTAGCAAAAATACGAGTGTGTGGCTTTTAATCATTCCTGTTATTGCGCTTATTTGTTTTGTGGCGGGGCTTATTTTTTATACCGGCTATCGCAACAGCGGGGAGCTTAGCCTCATTGCTATGTTGGGAAAAACAGACACGGGACTTTCGCTTTTTTGGGGTGGATTTGTCGCGTTTGTCCTCACGCTTTTGCTTTCTTTTAAGAATTTAAAACTAGTTGATTTTGTGCCAATATTTAAACAAGGAAGCACGGCAATGTTGCCTGCATGCCTTATTTTGGTGCTTGCGTGGGCGATAGGACCGATTATTAAAGATGACTTAAGCACGGGGCAATATTTGGCAAATCTTAGCCGTGAATTTTTAGAATCTAGCACGATCAATGCGAGCTTTGTTATTGTTTTGGTGAGCTTTCTTATTTCTGGGTTTATCGCATTTTGCACAGGTACGAGCTGGGCGACTTTTGCGATTATGATTCCCATCGGGGCGAGTTTGGCGCAGGTGAATGGGATTGAAATTGTGCTTGTGATTTCTGCGATTTTGAGTGGTGCGGTGTTTGGCGATCACGCCTCGCCTATTTCTGATACGACTATTCTCTCCGCCACAGGGGCTGGGTGCTCGGTGCAGAGCCACTTTTTGACACAGCTTCCGTATGTTTGCACAGCGGCATTTATCGCGCTTGTGTGTTTTAGTATCGCTGGACTTAGCGGGTCGATTTTGCTTGCGCATTGTGTAGGTTTGACACTTGGAGTTGGGATATTTTATTTGTATAAGCGGGTGTATTATTAGGATATGCCTTTGCTTTTTTCCTCTTTACCTTTGGTGCAACAGCGCATTTTAGAATGGTATGAAAAAAATGGGCGCAAAGAGCTTCCGTGGCGCAATCTCAAGCGCGATGGGAGTGAGGCGTATGGTGTGTATGTGAGCGAGATTATGCTACAACAAACGCAGGTTTCGCGTGTTTTGGAAATTTTTTATTTTCCATTTTTGAAGCGATTCCCGACTTTGCAAGCATTAAATAATGCACAAGAATCTGAAGTACTTTTTTTATGGCAGGGGCTAGGTTATTATTCTCGCGCGCGCAATATGCGAAAGTGTGCGCAAATTTGTGTGAAAGATTATGGGGCGAATTTACCTGCAAATGTGCAATCTTTAAAACAACTTCCGGGCATTGGGAGCTATACAGCAGGGGCGATTGCGTGTTTTGGTTTTGGGGAGAGTGTGGGATTTGTAGATTCTAATATCAAGCGTCTTTTTGCACGTCTTTTTGCGTTGCAAAATCCAAGTCAAAAAGAGCTTGAAAGCCTCGCACAACGCTTATTAAATAAAAGTGCGAGTTTTAATCACAATCAAGCCCTGCTTGATTTAGGTGCGCTTATTTGCACACCTGCCCCGCGCTGTTTGATTTGTCCTTTGAGTGAATTTTGCAGGGGCAAAAATGCGCCTATGCAATACCCTTTAAAAATTGCCAAAAAATATGAGAATCTGCATCTTAAACTTTGTATTTTTTATGTGCGGGATTTTCAAGGTATTTGCTTTGCGCTTAAAAAGGCTGAAAAGGGCTTATACGCGGGGCTTTATAATTTGCCACATTTGGAGGATTTCCCACTCACACAGCAAAGTCAAGCACGCCATATGGGGGATTTTAAGCATTCTTATACAAGATATAACATTACAGCTTCTGTGTATGCGCTAGAATCGCTAGATTTGTCAAATCCTCAAAACAATGAGTTTATTTTCGCGCATTTAGGGGATTTACCGCCGATTTCAAACCTCACTAAAAAGGCGTTGCAATATATAAGTGCTATTCTTTAAAATTGTATCATATCGCGCGAGTGGATTTTACTTGTTTTCGCCGAGATTTACTCGCACTCATATTCGTGTTTGTTAATAAGGCTTTGATTCTATTATAGGTGTTAGAGAATCTATGCCTTCCGATGTATTGCCTGTATGGAAGTGAATTCCGCTTGTCTCCGCTTCAATTTCGCTACACTTCGCTTGCGTGCGCCAATATTTGGCAATTTCTCGTTAATTAGGTTTATAGATTCTGTCCTGTTTTGGTTGTTGAGAATCTGGATAGATTCTCTAGAGTGAAGTTCTAATGTCCGCAGCCACAACCGCCACTACCGCAACAGCCAGAGCGTCCGCTATGATCATGTCCGCCTTCACCTCCACAACCACAGCCTCCGCCAACACCACCTTGCAAGATTTCAAGCTCGCTCGCATCGCGCACACCAAGCACTTTCACTTCAAAGCTAAGTGCTTTTCCAGCTAGCGGGTGATTGTAGTCGATAATCACAACTTCATCATTAAAGCCTTTTACAATCACTTGCGCAGTTTGCCCATCATCGCTTTGACCAAAAAGCGTCATACCTTCTTTTAGGTCAATGCCACTAAACTGCTCGCGCGCTACCTCTTGGATAAGATCGGCTTGATACACGCCATAAGCATCTTCAGGCTTTATCTCTGTTTTGATAACTTCGCCTGTCTTTTTACCTAAAAGTGCGTTTTCTAAACCAGCGATGACTTGATTTGCCCCGACTAAAAATTCTAGCGGTGCGCCACCTTTATTAGAATCTATAATATCCCCACTTTGTGTATCGATTACCTCATATTCAATACTTGCTACTTTGTTTTTTTCAATCATTTTTATTTCCTTTATTTTGTTGATTTGGATTTGTTGGAATTTTTGTTTTGTAGTAGCTCCCTTGCTTGAGCTGCCTCTTTACTCTTTGGATAGTTTGCAATAAGGACTTCCAAAAAATTATTATAATTTGTTAAATCTTTAATCCCCTTGAAAGACAGCGCGCTATGAAGTAAAAGTGCGGGGATATATTTGCCTTGCTCGCTTAAACCAACGCTTTGTTTATAATAACGGATAGCAAGGTTATAGTCTTTTTGCAAATATGCCACCTCTCCTAGGTAAAAAAGCACTTCCGGTTGATTGTAATTTAGACTTTTAAGCCACAGCAAAATTTCT
The DNA here is from genome assembly GCF_001602095.1 of Helicobacter himalayensis. Lineage (NCBI taxonomy): Bacteria > Pseudomonadati > Campylobacterota > Epsilonproteobacteria > Campylobacterales > Helicobacteraceae > Helicobacter > Helicobacter himalayensis. Next base: position 264,600 of record NZ_CP014991.1, read on the forward strand.
TTAGAATCCTTATAGCGCCTAGCATTAAGATATTCTTTTGCCTGTGCGAAAAGTTCTGATTGTTTTGTTTTATCAAAAGTTTTTGGTTTAGAATCTTGAGTTTTTTTAGATTCTTGTGTAGTTGTATTTGGCACATTACCAGCGTTGAGCTTTTCTAGTTGTGCAAGGATAGAATCTTGAGTTTTTAGCACAAGTGCTTGCATTTCTTTGATCTGAGATTGCAGAAGCGCGATATTTTTACTCTGTTCCTCGCTTTGCTTTTTAAGATTTTCTAGCTCTGTTTTTAGTGTTAGAATCTCTTGCTCATTTGTTGATGCCTTGTTTGCAGTGGTTTGAAGCTTTTGACTTTGGGATTCATAGAGACTTTGTAAGCCTTCTTGAGACTGCTTGATTTCATCTGTTTGAGATTGCAGATTTTCGGTGATATTATTAAGGCTTTGGATTGAGTTTTGTAGGGTGGATAAGTCTTTTTTTGTAGCCCCACTTTGCTTTTCAAACGCAGAAGGCTCTTTTGCAAAGGTGAAAAGCACAAGGAGCAAAAAAAGTGAAAATATCTTCATCACCTTCCTTGTGCTTGTTTTTTAATGTTTTGTGGCAATTACTGCACGACTTTAAATTCAACGCGCCTGTTTGCTTGGTAGCACTCTTTTGTCGGCTGTGTGCATACAGGCTTGCTTTCACCATAGGTGACAGTTGAGATATTTTGTGAATCTACACCGCGTGTGGTGAGTGCATTTTTTACAGAATCTGCGCGTTTTTTGCCAAGCGCGAAGTTATATTCATCACTTCCAAACGAGTCCGTATTGCCTTCTAATACGACTTTCACACCTGTGCTTTTTAGTGCGTTTGCTGCTTCATCTACTCTCTCTACCATACTTGCTTGAATATCGTACTTGTCAAATTTAAAAAGGATATTTTTCAAGCTTGAGCTATCAGGCTGCACGAAATTATCAGTGCCTGTTTGCGTTGTATTGTCCGAAGCATCTACAACTTGCACATTTTGCGCATCAGTCCCTTGCACCGCTACTGCGCCATCTCCACCTGTTGTCACAGTCGCATCACCTCCACAACCACTCAAAAATAACATACCACCAACGAGGCTTCCAAACAAGCCAAGAGTTAAAACCTTTTTCATTTCAATCGCTCCTTTTGTAAAAATTCCGGTATTATAACTTTTAAATATTTTTTGTCAAGCAATCAAACGCGCATTCTCACCAATCATAGGCTTGAATCTTTACCTTTGGCAAAGGGAAAAAGTAGCTTTTATTATAATCCAAGCGGATAATGCCTAGCGCACTTTGATTTGCGGTGTGTTTGATAAACATAATATTGCTTCCATCTTTTGAGAATGTCGGCATTTGATTTGAGCCTTCACTTGTTAAGCGACGGATATAATCAGAGTTAAGCGCGATAAGATAGATATTAAAGGTGTTTGCACCAAACTCATTATTGCTTTCCCTGCTTGTATAAACTACTCTTTTATCATAGCTTGAGACAGAGCTATTATTGCGCCCGTGGAAAACGACTTGCTCCACCGCGCCACCATCAATGCTTGTAGAAAATACATTTGGATAGCCTAGTCTATCAGAGATAAACACCACTTCTTTTTCATCATTGATAAATTTTCCACCTACATCAATGCCAGAAAAAGTTGTGAGTTTTTTTAGATTTTTTGCATTGATATCATAAAGATACACATCAGCTGCACTTCCAGCGGGTGTGAGTGATAGGAGCAGTTTTGAGCCATCTTCGCTTACATCAGAGACCACTGCCATACCATCGCTACTCACTACACCTTCAATCGTGTTTGTGGGCAAATCGTATTTTAAAATCGTTGGTTTATTATCAATGTATTTTGTGAAGTAAAGAACGCTTTTATCCTTATTGCCCCATTTTGGGAAAATATTAAACCCGCCTTTGATGATTTCTTTTTGAAAAGTGAGCGTGTAATCAGCAAGCATAATATCCGCACTTCCAGAAGTCGTGTATTTAGAAAGCACGACAGGTTGTTTTATCCACTCAATACTTGGGGCTTTGATATAGGCGTTAATATCACTTGCCATTGCGTGCGCGACAAAGGGAAATTCTGTCAAAAAACCCCTATTGTAAGCGCGTTCCAACACCTTTGAAGCGGAATTCACATCATAAAGCGCGAGATTCCCAATTATGCCATCGCTTTTTTTTGCCACACTCACACGCGCAATAAGATCAATTTTTTTGTCTTTGTAGCTTTGAAAATCAATAGAAGAATCTTTCACATCGCCACTTTTTTCTACTTGAAAATGACTACTCACACGCAAATCCGCATCAAGATGGGCGATAACTTTTTTCCCATATTCGCTATTGTTAGAAATATGCTCGATTGTAATAAATGGAAGCTTGCTAGAATTTTTGACAATTTCTAGCGTGGCGTCAATCCCAAAGAGATTCCCACAAAAAAATACAACAAACATACAAGCAAAACGCCTTAGCATTCAAACTCCTTTGAGATGATTTAGCGCGCATTATACTAGATTCTCTTTAGAGAAATTTAATTACGCACTTTGTTTTGTGATTTACAACAGCATTTTGTGTGCCTTAATTTGGATTAGAATCTGCGGATTCTCTAATCCATAAGCGCATTGAGGCTGGTTTTTGCGTCTTTGCCTTCAATGATAGCACTTACTTCGCGTGCTATCGGCGTGTGGATTGCGTGTTTTTGACTGATTTGTGTGATAGCTTTTGCCGTGATGACGCCCTCAGCCACTTCGCCAAGCTCACTTAGGATAGAATCTATCTTTTTACCTTGACTTAAGGCAAGCCCCACGCGGTAATTTCGCGACATTGTGGAATTTGAAGTAAGGAATAAATCTCCCGCGCCAGAAAGCCCCAAAAAAGTCTCCATTTTTCCGCCAAAAAACTCCCCAAAGCGACTCATCTCTACTAATCCACGCGCTAAAAGTGAAGCCTTAGCGTTTCTCCCAAGCTTCAAACCATCGCAAATCCCCCCAGCAATGGCAATGACATTTTTATACGCGCCTGCGATTTCCCCGCCAATCACATCAGTGCCTGCATACGCTTTGATAAAACTAGGAAACAGCGTGCCAAACTCATTTGCAAGCGCAAGATTCTTAGAATGCACTACTAGCGCGCAAGGAAGCGATTGCATTACTTCAGCAGCAAAGCTAGGACCGCAAAGATAGGCGAGGTTATTTGAATCTATAAATCCCTCATAGATGTCGCTTACAAAGGCACTATTTGCGGTTTCTATGCCTTTTGACGCGCAGAGAATCTTGCTTGTTTTTGGAAGATTCACACTTTCAAGCCAAAGACGCAAGGCATTTGTCGCAATAGCTATAATAAAAAACTCAGAATCTAAACCTTCAGTAATATCTACTTGAATGATATTTGGGCTTAGATTCTCTAATTTTTTGCGCGAGATGATTTTCACTTGATTTTTTTGTGAAAATGCAAAAGCCAGCGCCTTTCCCCACGCGCCTCCGCCAAAAACACTAATATTTGCCATAGACTATTTCCAGCATTCTGTGTTTGTTAGCCCAATATCAGAGGCTTTGAAATGTGGGTCAAGCCCGGCTTTGCGTTGTCTTTCATAGTCTTTTAACACACGCAACGCGATATTTCCAAGCAACACAATAGCCACAATATTTGTGATCGCCATAATCCCCATAAAAATATCCGCCAAATTCCACGCAAAACCAAAATTTATTTGTGTACCAAAAAATACCATAAGCACGGCACTTAGGCGGAAAATATTTAAGAGAATCTTGTTTTCTGTGATAAATTTGAAATTTATCTGCGCGTAGAAAAAATTCCCAATAAGCGAAGTAAAGGCAAAAAGCACCACAGAAAGGCTTACAAAATGCAGTCCAAAACTACCAAAATAGCCCTCCATCACCCTTTGCATAATAGGCAAGCCCTTAAGCCCACTCACATCAACACTAGAGCAAAGCACCACAAGCGCGGTAGCCGTGCAGATAATAAGTGTGTCGATAAAGACAGAAAGCGTTTGTACCATACCTTGTTTTGCTGGGTGAGTTGTATGCGCGCTGGCTGCGGCATTTGGCGCAGAGCCCATACCTGCTTCATTTGAAAAAAGCCCACGCTTAATGCCAATCACCATCGCACTTCCTGCAAAGCCTCCAAAAATTGCTTGGAAATCAAAAGCCTTTTCAAAAATATGGTTAAAAGCTTGTGGTAAAAGTGTGAAGTTATTGACAATCACAAAAAATGCCACGCAAAGGTAGCCCACCGCCATAATAGGCACAAGAATAGAAGTGATGAAGGCTGAAGATTTGTTTGTGCCAAAGAAAAAAGCTGATACAAATAAGCCCAAAATCACGCCAACAAACACTTTAAAATGCCCCTCCTCAAAGGCTTGCGCGCCGATATAGACTTCAAAAGCTGAAGTGAGTGTGTAGGCTTGCAAGGCATTAAATCCATAAGCAAAGCAAAAGATGAGAGAGATTGCAAAGCAGATCCCAAAGGTTTTTGAGCCAAGCGCGGATTCTATATAATATGCCGGTCCGCCTTTGTAGTTGTACGCGCCGTCCTTGCGTTTATACACTTGCGCTAGTGTGCTTTCTATAAAAGCACTCGCTCCACCTAAAATAGCAGTTACCCACATCCAAAAGAGCGCGCCGACGCCTCCTGCGCTAATAGCCACAGAAACACCCACAATATTGCCAATGCCAACGCGTGAAGCAGTAGAAATCATCAATGCGCCAAATGGGCTTACATGTTCTTCGTGCCCGCGCTCGCGTAAGAGTTTGAAAGCATAAGGCAAAAAGCGGATTTGAATAAAACGCGTGCGAATGGTAAAATACAGCCCGCAAGCAATGAGTGCAAATACCAAGAAATAGGTATAAAGAAAGCCATTAGCCTCGCCCACAAATTTTCCAATCCACTCTACAAACTCCACGCAATCCCTCCTTTCAAAAGTCTTAATTTTTTTAGAGAATCTAAACTCCTTGCAATTTTAGCATTATTGTTCCCAATCCTTGAGGCTTTTTAGCACTTCTTGCATTGGGGGCTTTTTAGAGAGATAGGGCTTTAGCTCCTCATCACTTAGCCTGCTCCATATTTTTGTCTCGCCTAAAACCCCAGCAAAATCCACGCTTGCACGCAAAGTGAGATTCTTGTCTTCAAGTGTGATTTTAGCGTAATAAATCTCGCCACTATCATAGTTATACACCTTGCCATTTTTGTAAGTGTCAGAATCACCCTCTAAGCCATACACAAAAATTGTCACATTGTCATAGCGTTCGCGCAAGTTTGGATTTTTATTATGAATATCTTTTGCAGGTGGCGTGCCATCGACATTTGCAAAGCCATAGGCATAATATTTTCCATCTTTTTGGAAAAATTCTACAATGCTTTGACGCCCGCTTTTTCCTATATGTGTTTTATAGAATCCCGAAAGCAAATCTTGACTTAAACAAAAAGTAAGCGCGCCAAGGAGCAAGAAAAACCCGTTTTTCAAGCTTTTCATAGAAAAACCTTTTAAGAGAATTTTAAGCTTAAGTATATCCAAAAATGCTAAAATTGCGCAAAAAAAGTGATATGAATTGTTAGAGGGAGAAGGTTTGAAGCGAAATTTGATTGGCTTGAGTTTATTAGCTTTGTGTGCGTGCGTGTGTGAGGCTAGAATGATTTGGACTGAAGACAAAAAAGAAGTGCGCTATGATTCTGATTTGAAGCCCACTGAAGAGATTTTGCAAGAAGTAGAAAAGACGCGTCAAGCATTGCTTGATAAAGCTGCGGGCAAGCCAGAGCCAAAAAAACCAAAAGATCCACGACAAAAAATTTATTTAGGTTTCAATCTTAATGTTTTAGCAAGCCCAAAAATAGGCTTAGGCTATGGTATGGGCGTTGAGGGCGGGTATAATTTTGTGGTGCAAAAAAATAATTCCCTGCGCCTTTTTGTCTTTTTTGACCGCTTTAGCAATAGTTATAGTGACTTTAACTTTAACCCAAATGTGCGCAATGCTTTTCAAATCTATCGTTTTGGGATTTCAGCCGAATATCGCGCGTATGTGAATCCTTACTTTGGATTCCGTGCGCGTTTGTTTTCTTTTGGCGTGCGCGATTTTGCGCTTAATTCTGATACGCTTATCCCCACAACCACGCGCGCCAAAAAGATTGGGATTTTGCCTACCATTGCCTTTGGACCTATTTTTAACTACAAACAGCATGAACTTTTTTTAGGCTATGATTTGATTGACTACACCTTTGAAAATGGTCCGAGTGTGAATTTTTTGCAATATAGTTTGAAGTTTTAGAAACTTTAAGAGTTTGCAAATTCCGCACTACTCACAAAACAAAAGGAGGCAAAAATGAATATAAAACAATATTACCTGCAATCAAACGCATTGCTAAATGGACATTTTCTCTTAAGCAGCGGAAATCACTCTTCTTGCTACTTGCAATCAGCAAAGGTGCTTGAAAATCCACAAATAGCGGAAATCCTCGCAACTGCTTTGGCAGAAAAAATCATGCAATATGGCTTGAGCGTCTCTTGTGTGTGCTCACCCGCACTTGGTGGGATTTTGGCTGGATATGAGCTAGCACGCGCGCTAAAAGCACGTTTTATTTTTACAGAACGTGTTAGTGGTGAAATGACTTTGCGCCGTGGCTTTGAAGTAGGGAGGGGCGAAAAAGTGCTCATTTGTGAAGATATTATCACCACAGGTGGTTCGGCTTTAGAATCTGCTAGATGTGTAGAGGCGCTAGGTGCGGAAATTGTAGGTTTTGCTGGGCTTGCAAATCGCGGGCTTTGCAAGCGCGTAGATTCTGAGCTAACGCCTAGTCCATTAGCTAAACTTCCACAGGATAAGCCACTTTTTGCCTTGCAAGATTTTGTCTTTGAAATGTATGAACCAAAAGACTGCCCGATGTGCAAAGAAGGAAGTGTGGCGCTAAAGCCCGGCAGCAGAGGCAATTAATGTCAAAACAGCAAAAACTGCGCTGGCGCAAGACTTTAGCAACTAGAGATTCTCACGCACAAAGCGCACGCCTCGCGCAAAAAAGCAAAAAAGCGCCTTTTTACCTCACCGACAGGCTTGTGGCATTTGTTACAGATATGTTTATGATAAATATGCCAATTTTGTATGTGGCAACTTATCTTGTGCTAGGCTCTAAAGAGGCATTTTTGGAAAATCAGGTGGTGATTTTTATTTGTGTAGCGCTTTTTGGGATTGTGCTTTCAATATTTTTTGCGCTAAGTGGGCAGACTCCGGGCTACAAATACGCAGGTTTGCGCCTTATCAATAAGTCAGATTCTAATGATTTATCAGAATCTAAACCCAACCCATCATTTTTAATTGCCTTTTTGCGCTATTTGTTGTGGATTGTGAGTGTAGTAAGTATTGTTGGCGTGTTGATGGCACTTTTTAGGAAAGATTCTCGGACATTTTATGATGTGGTATGTAAAACGCAAGTTATCTCTGTAAAGCCCACAAAGTCTATGTCTTAAGAATCTGGAAAATGTGAGGTAGAAATATTGCTAGAGGCGAAAAGTAAAAAATCAAAAAAAATATCAAGCAGGCAAAAGCACTTGATAAATCAAGTCAGAAAAAAGCAAAATAGTCTTGCCTAAAAGTGTCCTAGTGCTTTAAATTTCTCGCGCATTAAAATGTTTTTTAGTAAGATTTTGGCAGAATGTGTAGCTTGTGAAAGGTTTAGCAAAGCTTTAAAGCGGTGCAAACTCTATGCAAAGGCTAGGATTATACAGGGGCTAGGATTATGAATGTAGGGATTATCGCACTTATGCTTGGCGTATCGCTTGTTTTGGGATTTTTTGGCTTGCTGGCATTTGTTTGGGGGCTGAAAAATGGGCAGTTTGATGATGAAAACAAAATGATGGAGGGCGTGCTTTTTGACTCGCCTGAAGATTTAAACAAAGTTGCTAGCGTTGAGAATAAACAAGACTTCCTACAAGAGCTTATGCACAATCCTAAACATAAATAACACATAAGGAGAGAGTATGTCTGAAATCTATGATATTGCCATTATCGGTGGCGGACCTGGCGGGATCGCTTCGGCAGTTGAAAGCATAACTTTGGGGATTAAAAAGCTTATTATGTTTGAAAAGGGTGAAAATCACTCTGCGACTATTCGTCAATTTTACAAAGACGGCAAGCGCGTGGATAAAGACTACAAGGGACAAAAAGTCGAGCTCAATGGCAACATCTACTTTGTCGATGGCACTAAGGAAAGCACGTTAGATCTCTTTGATGAATTGCTAAAAACAAAGCAAATTGATGTGCGCTTTAAAAGCGAGATAGAATCTGTGCGCAAAGAAGATGAGATTTTCATCGTGCAAACAAGCGGTGGGCAAAGCTTTAAAGCACATTTTGTGATTATTGCCATAGGCAAAATGGGACAGCCAAATAAGCCAAGTTACCAAATCCCCTCATCAATCCGCAAAAAAGTGCAATACAATGCAAATAATATAGAATCTAGCGAAAAAGTGTTGATTGTTGGCGGGGGAAATTCCGCTGTAGAATATGCGAATTTCCTTTGCCAAAGCAATGACGCAACACTTAATTATCGTCGTAGCGAATTTAGCAGGATTAATGAAGTGAATAATGAGCAATTGCAAGATTCTATCCAAAGTGGGAAGCTCAAAACGAAGCTGGGTATTGATATAAACGCACTAGAAGATAGCGAGGGAAAAGTCAAAGTATGCTTTACTGATGGCACAAGCGAGGTGTTTGATAGGGTGGTGTATGCTATCGGTGGGCTTGCACCTGTGGATTTTCTCAAAAAATGTAATTTAGAGCTTGATGATAACGGCGTGCCTGTGGCGATAAATCACGAAAGCTCGATAAAAAATCTTTTTATTGCTGGGGATATTTTGTTTAAAAGCGGTGGCTCAATCGCTGCGGCACTCAATCACGGATATGAAATTGTGCTTGAGATTAAAAGACGCTTGGATTCTGTGCAGTAGGTGTGCGAATGAAGCTTATTTCTTGGAATGTCAATGGCTTGCGCGCGTGTATGAATAAGGGTTTTATGGATTTTTTCAACGCTGTAAATGCAGATGTGTTTTGCATACAAGAATCTAAAATGTTGCGCGAGCAAGCGACTTTTGACTTTCCAAACTATGAGGAATACTGGAATAGCGCGGAGAAAAAGGGCTATTCTGGCGTGGCGATTTTTAGCAAACAAACACCTTTAAATGTCGCCTATGATATGGGGATAACGCACCACGACAAAGAAGGACGCATCATCACGGCAGAATACGATAACTTTTATCTCGTCAATGTCTATACGCCAAATAGTAAGCGCGAGCTAGAGCGCTTGGAATATCGTATGGAGTGGGAAGATGATTTTCGCGCGTTTTTAAAAAACCTAGAAAAACATAAAGGCGTTATCGTGTGTGGCGATCTCAATGTCGCGCATACAGAAATTGACCTTAAAAATCCCAAAACAAACCGCCGCAATGCCGGCTTCACCGATGAAGAGCGCGAGAAAATGAGCGCGCTTTTAGATTCTGGATTTATTGATACTTTTAGGTATTTTTACCCTGACAAAGAGGGTGCTTATACTTGGTGGAGTTATATGGGGAAAGCAAGAGAGAACAATACAGGTTGGCGGATTGATTACTTCCTTTGCTCAAAAATCTTAGAATCTAAATTGCAAAGCGCGTGTATTTATCCAGAAGTTTTAGGAAGCGATCATTGCCCTATTGGGTTGGAAATTAAAAAATAAGATTAAGGAATTTTTAGAATCTAAAAAGCCTTCTCTTGTTGTATTGATTGAGCGTAAGTGAAATATCCATAATGGGATTTATATGGATTCTTCGGGCTTTGCCCTCAGAATGATAAAATGGGGTGATAAGGTTATTTTTTATTTATCCACGCACACACAATCGCAGTGATAAATAAAGATGATAAATATCACCAAAATACCTAACATTTTTCATTTCCTTTTTTGTAGTAAAGCCTTGCATTCCAACATAAAAGGCTTTACTACGACTTGACTTCTTTTTGTCTTACTTAAGCGACCTCTTGTCGTTTTGAGCGTAGCGAAGATTCTTTTTTACTTAATCGTCTTTGCGTACTCATCAAAACAATCCTTTACAAACCGCACAAACAGCGAGCGAAAACCCCGCTCGCGAAAAGCTAGCTTTTTGTGTTGCGTGATTCATCTTGTTTTCTTGTGCCGTATTTGCTACTTCCAAAAATAGTTGAGAGATTCTAAAATTAGAATCAATACAGGCAGTTTTTGGATTTAATATAAACTTTTAATGCAAGAAATGGCGCACGCCGCTAAAATAGAGCGCAATCCCGTGTTTATCGCATTCTGCGATTACTTCATCATCGCGTATGCTACCACCGGGCTGGATTATCGCGCTCACACCTGCACTTTGGGCGAGCTCTACGCTGTCTTTAAATGGAAAAAACGCCTCGCTTGCCATCGCGCTTCCTTGCAGTGAAAGCCCCATATCTTTTGCCTTTCGCATTGCTGCGCGCGCAGAATCTATGCGACTTGTCATACCCATACCAATGCCTACTAGCGCGCCATCTTTGACATAAGTGACGCAATTTGATTTTGTAAGACTTGCGATTTTATACGCGATTTCTAAATCCCGCATTTGTTCTTTTGGCGCACTTTTTTGACTAACAAGCTTTGCATTTGTTACTTCATTTTTACCCACATTATCGCTTTGCTGATAGACAAAGCCCCCTTGTATGCGCTTAAAATCATACTTATCAAGCGCAAATTCTAACGTATTGCGCGCATTTGTGAGTGTAAAAATCTTAGTGCGTTTCTTTGGTGCAAACACTTCTAGCGCCTCATCTGTAATCCCCGCAGCGATAATTACTTCGATAAAAATTTCATTCATTTTTTGTGCTAAGTCTTTTTCAATAACGCCATTTACCGCCACCACGCCACCATACGCACTCACGCTATCGCATTTTAACGCACTCGCATAAGAATCTAGCAAATTTCCTTTTATCGCAAAGCCACAAGCATTGCCGTGCTTTACAATGCTTACCGCCTTTGCTTCTCCAAATGCGCTTGCAAGCAAAAGTGCGGCATTCATATCAGTGAAGTTATTAAAACTCGGCTCGCCTTTTAAGATTCTAAAATTCTCACTCCAAAAGTTTTCAAATTCATATAACGCGCCTTTTTGATGTGGATTTTCCCCATAGCGCGTATCGCGCACCTTGCTTCCTACGATGAATTGCTTCTCCCCAAAACCCTCGCAAAAGCGCGCATTCATATAATTTGCAATCATACAATCATAGCTTGCTGTGTGTGAAAATGCCTTTATCATCAGCTCCCTGCGCAATTCTAATGTGTTATGATTTGTCTTAAGTGCTTCTATTACGCGTGCATAATCCTTGCAATCCGTCACCACAAGCACAGATTCAAAGTTTTTCGCTCCTGCGCGCACGAGACTTGGTCCGCCTATATCGATATTTTCGATGATTTCAGCAAAATCATCAGTGCGTTTAATTGTTTGTTTAAATGGATAGAGATTCACACACACAAGGCTAATTGACGCGATATTATGCGCCTTTGCGCTTGCAATGTCAGATTCATTTGTCCGCCGATACAAAATACCTCCAGCGATCTTTGGGTGCAGTGTCTTCACACGCCCGCTAAAAAGCTCTTCGCTTTGCGTGTATTGGCTCACTTCAAGCGCATTTATGTTGGATTCTCTTAGCACTTTTAGCGTCCCGCCTGTGCTTAAAATTTTATAGCCTAACGCCACTAACTCCCGCGCAAATTCCACAATCCCGCTTTTATCGCTCACACTTAGAAGTGCATACATTTTCGCCCCTTTTTTCCTTCATTTAGCTACAATTTGGAATCTGCAATTGTAGCTTGATTTCACTCTAATTTAGATTAAAGGAGCTAGGAGAATGATTTGTGTATTTGATATAGAAACAATCCCAGATACGCATTTACTGCGCGCGAAATTTGGCTTTGAAGAGGGTTTAAGTGAAAAAGAGGTGTGCGAGCGCGCCTTTAAAGAGCAAAAAGAAAAAAGCGGCTCGGAATTTCTACCTATCCCTTTTCATCGCATTATTAGTATCTCAAGCGTGATGGGCGATGAGTTTGGGCGATTTGTGAAGGTTGGAAATTTTGGCAGAAAGGCAAAAGAGGAGTTTTTACAAGAAGTTAAAAACGCAGATTCTCTATCCTTAGAATCACTAGATTCTTTTGAGTGTGGGCTTTTGCGCGATTTTTGGAAATTTTTTAATAAAAAGCAACCAACCCTTGTAAGCTTTAATGGCAGAGGCTTTGATATGATTGCGCTAAGCCTTCGCGCGATGCGTTATAATATCGATGCGAGCGGATTTTTCGAGCAGATAAATCCGCAATTAAATAAAACAAAATATGAAAATTACCGCAATCGTTACAGCGAACATTTTCACACAGATTTGCTTGATAGTTTAGGCGGATTTGGCGCGGTGCGCGGGCTTAACCTTGATACGCTATGTCAGATGAGCGGACTTGTAGGAAAATATGATATGGACGGCGCGCAGGTATATGAGTGCTTTTTTGAATCTAAAGAAAACTTGCAAAATGGCTTAGAGCGTATAGAATCTTATTGTCAAAGCGATGTTATCAACACTTATTGGCTGTATTTGAAGTATCTCATTGCTAAAGGTGAGTTATTGCTTAGCGATTATGCCGAGATTTTGAGTGATTTAGTCCAAAAGCTCCCAAAAGAGCAGGAATATTACGAAGTCTTTGAGAATCAGATTCAAAAAGAGCTAGAAAAATTGGTAAAAGAAATGTAGGGTAAAATCGTGAATCTTACGCTCTTGCGCCTAAGTGCGCGTTATATAGCTCAATTTAAAAAGATTTATTTTTGTAAGCGCATTGATGATAATGTGTTTTTGCTAAATTTAGAAAACACGCTTTTTTATATCGATTTGACGCGCGGGAATAGCGGGATTTATTGCACCCAGCGCGAGATTTTGGGGGCAAAGTCTTTCAATGCGCCGATGGATTTAAAGTTGCGCGAGTATTGCACAAACGCCACATTGATAGACTGCCACACAGATGGGAACAATCGCATTTTATGCCTGCATTTTTTAGCAAAATCTTCTTATAAAGAAGAGTCTTTTTGCCTTGAATTTGAATTTACCGGGAAATTTACCAATGCCATTTTACTTAATCAAAAGCGCGTGGTTATCGAGGCTTTGCGCCATTTGCCAAATGCAAAGCGCCCTTTGCAAGTTGGAAAGGTTTTAGTAAAGCTTCCCCAGCAAACGCGCGCACTAGAATCGTTGCAAGATTCTCATCAATTAGGAAAGGTGGAGCAAATGCACGAAGTAGAGGCGAAGCGGAATTTATCCACGCGAGATGATACAAAAGCTTTTTTATGTGAGCTTTTTACAAAGCATTGCGCCCAAAAGCTAGAATCTGCCAAAGCCCAAGCGCAAAAAAACCTAGATTCTAAAAAACTTGCACTAGAAAAAAACCTGCAAAACTTGCCAGATAAAAATGAATTAGAGCATTTAAGCGAGCAGAGTGCGCTTTTTGCGCGTTGTATTTTGGCGCATTTGCACGAGATTAATCCTGCAAATATTTATGCTACGCATATTTTTTTAGAACAAAATTTTGCGAATTCTCTCAACCCCACAGAATCTAAATTCTCCAAACAGCTTGATAGAATCTACAAATATTCAAGCTTCCAAAAAACGCCAAGTATGCGCGCGCAAGCGGAGCCTTGCGGAATTCACTTCCGCGAAGGTGATATATTCAAAGGAAGAGAATCTAAAATCTTGCAAATCCCTATCCCAAAGGAAATTGCTAGCTTTTCCGATTTAGCACAATATTATTTTTTACTTTCAAAAAAATATGCTAAAAAAGCACAGAATATTCATTTACAAATAGAAAATTTACAAGATTCCTTGCGTTTTTTAGATTCCCAAAAGGCGTTGGTGCAAAGGGTTACTAGCTTTGAGGAGCTAAAAATTTTTACCCCACAAAAACAAAAAGGCAAAAAAAGCGACAAAAAAAGTGGAACAGCTTTTGAAGTATTTTTTATTGCAGGGGTGAAAGTGGGCGTTGGTAAAAACGCTAACCAAAATATCGCCCTGCTGAAAGCTGCGAGTGCAGAGGATGTATGGCTGCATGTGCGCGATGTGCCTAGCTCGCATATGATACTTTTTTGCGGGAAGACAAAGATAGCAGAATCTGTATTGCAAAAAGCAGGGCAGATTCTCATCGAGCTTTGCGGGATTAAGGGAGGGAATTTACCAGTCGATTATACCAAGCGTAAGTTTGTGAAAATCACACAAGGTGCAAATGTAGTCTATGCCAAATACCAGCGATTAGAGTTTAAGAGCTAAATCTTTGCAAGGAGAGGATTATGGCGGTAAGCTTTGTAGGAAATATCACTTATATCAACCAAAATACGCAAGCAAGTCCTAAAATTGCACAAGAAGCAAATCTTAGCGAGTTTGATTTGGAGGAAAAAGCAAAATGAATACTTGTGATTTTAAAATTTTAGAGAACGAAGATTTTAAAGAAGATTCTGTGCGGGAGTTTATCATTGCGCCACTTTTGAAACAACTAGACTTTGTGTTGAAAGATTCTAAGCAATCGCAAAAAAACTCTAAGCTAGAAATGGTTTTATCACTAAGGCTTACAAGTCCCACAATTACAGGAAGTAATGAGAAAATCACTCTCACACGTTTCCCTGATTATGTGCTTTATGTAGATTCTAAAGCGCATTGTGTGTTAGACGCAAAAGCTCCAAAGATTAAAATTAATGCTACAAGCAAGGCTGAGCGTCAAGCTTTTTATTATGCTATTAATCCCGAACTTAAAGCCCCATTTTATGCGCTTTGCAATGGTTTGGAATTTAATCTTTTTGAGACAAACAAGCAAGAATTGATTCAAAGCTTTTCTTGTGAGGAACTTTTTGCTAATAACTTTAAAAATGAAACTTTCACACTACTTAAGCAATATCTCACCACCCCGCTAGAATCCTTAAAGCAATCCCTAAGTCAAGATTCCAAAACACCCAAAAAAAGCGAGGAATGGTATCTAAGTCGCGAACTACCAAAGGCAATACTTAATCCAAAAAAACAAGCAAAAGCGCGTTATTTTGGCTGCACCGCGTATTTTACAAGGCAAAGCTGGGATATAGTAACGCAAAATATCAAAAATTTCACCGACAAGGGCGATGTAGTGCTAGACCCTTTTGGAGGCAGTGGCGTAACTGCCATAGAGGCTATGATGAATGAAAGAGTGGGAATCCACACGGATTTAAACCCACTAAGCATTTTTATGGTTAAAGCTTTAAGTGTGAAGTGTGATTTAAGCGCATTATACGATTTAAGTGAAGCAGTTTTAAGCGAGTTTGAGAATTTGCGCCCAAAAAATGAAAAAGAAGCAAAAGCACTTTTAAAAGGTGCTAAATACTATCCTAATGCACTAGATAGCGAGTTTGGCGAAGTAGCTACACAAAAAGAGCAGGATTCTACACTTTGGATTCCTCAAGATGAGATTCTGCCAAAGGGAAGTGATGTAGATTGCGTGTTAAGTCTCTTTAGTAAAATGCAGTTAGCCGAACTTGCTCTTTTACGCAAACTCATTTTTAAGCACACCACACCAAGCGGGAGTAAAGAAAATAGAATCTACAAAAGGAATATGCGGTATAGTCTTATGTTGGCATTCAGAAATACAATCACGATGTGTAATTTGACTTATCACGATTCTGAAGCACGAAAAGGTAAGGGTGGGAACAGCGGTGTTTTGGCATACTATCGATACAGAATAGCTAAAAAACCTATTTTTCTTAATGTAGCAGAAATATTTCAAGGCAAGACAAAACTAGTTATTAGAGGCAAAAAAGAGCTAGAATCCTCCTCCGTCTTTTATGACTCCTACTTTTTCCCCATACAACGAGTGATAAAAGATTTTAAACACCAAGAGCTAAGTAAAAGAGAGCAAGAGGACTTTAGCAAGGTAGATTCACTGCTGAATAAAACCAATGGAGAAAAAATCTTCCAAGCCGATGCAACTAATCTAAGAGAGATAGAATCCCAAAGCATAGATTTCATCTACACAGACCCACCCTATGGGGCGAAGATTCCCTATTTAGACCTTAGCGCTATGTGGAATGTTTGGCTAGATTTGCCTGTGGATTCTAGCTTAAAAGAAAAAGAATGTATAGAAAAAGGAAGTTTAGAAAAAAGCAGAGAGGAATACCACACTCTAATGATAGCAAGCCTAAAAGAAATGTATCGCGTGCTTAAATACAATCGCTGGCTTGCCTTTGTGTTTCAGCACCAAGACCCGCAATTATGGCAGATTCTAGTAGAGGAGGCGCAAAAGATTGGCTTTGAGTATGTTGGCTCTGTGCGGCAGGATAATGGACAAACGACATTTAAGAAAAGGCAGTTTAAAGCTTCTGTGTTAAGCGGACAACTAATTATTTATTTTAAAAAGGTGCAAAATCCCAAAACTCTAGCTAAAGAACATTTAGGCGATGATATTACTGCTCTTGTGCTTAATCACGCGGAAGCCTTGATTGCTAGAGATGATGGGGCGACATTAGAGGAAATCCACGCAGAGATTACCATTAAAGGCTTAGAACTTGGCTTTTTGCATAGCTTAAGTAAGGATTATGCGGATTTGACACCTTTAATTACCGCAAACTTTGACCTTGATGCAACAAGCGGAAAATACCATATCAAAAAAGGACAGAAATTTAAAAGCAATGCGATTCCGCTAGAGTTAAGAACAAAGTATTTCTTGCTCTCTTATTTACGCGGAGCAAAAAGACAAGGCAAAAAGGCTTATTTTGATGATATTTGCTTAGAGATTATCCCCTTGCTTAAAAATGGTGTAAGCCCGAGTAAAGAACTCATTAGAGAGATTCTAGAGGATATAGCTATGCCAAACTATACTACAGGCGAATGGAGATTAAAAGAAAAAACACACACGCTTTTTGATGATTTATATTAGGGAATTTTAAGAGCTAAATACTTGCAAGGAGAGGATTATGGCGGTAAGCTTTGTAGGAAATATCACTTATATCAACCAAAACACGCAAGCAAGTTCAATCGCGCTATCAAACGCGCAGGCACGTCCTGACATCGTGCAGGAGACGAGTCTTAATGAGTTTGAACGCAAGCTTCAAGAGATAGAATCTATCACGCCAGCTGATGAGGCGCAAAATATCAATAAAGATAGCGGCGGGGGCAATGGCGCATATACAGATTCTAACACGTCTGAAAACAAAGAAGGGGATAAAAAAGAGCAAGAGATTCACTATCACTACGATGGACTTTTAAATGTAAAGGCGTAAAGAGATGTTTTTATGTTTAAGATTATAGAATCTTGGATTTTTCGTTTTACTCAATAACAGGATTAGATTCTGTATTTTTTGTGGTTGCAAAATCATAAAGCCAAAAATCGCTAGAATTGTGCTTTAGATTCTAAATCTAGTTTTTAAGGCAAGCTAAAAAGGAGCAAAAATGGTAGAGCGGTATGCAAGAGATGAGATGAAAAATCTTTGGAGTATGGAGGCGAAATATAGCGCGTGGCTAGAAGTGGAAAAAGCACTTGTGCGCGGGTGGAATCGCTTGGGGCTGATACCAGATTCTGATTGTGAAAAGATTTGCAAAAACGCCCGCTTTGACATCGCCCGCATTGACGAGATAGAAGCGGTTACAAAGCATGATTTGATAGCTTTTACCACAAGTGTGGCGGAGTCTTTGGGCGAGGAGTCACGCTGGGTGCATTATGGCATTACTTCGAGTGATTGTATTGATACGGCTGTGGCTTTGCAGATTCGCGATTCGCTAAAGATTATCATCAAGGATTTACAAGACTTGCGCGAGGCGATAAAAACGCGTGCGATGGAGCACAAATATACGCTGATGGTTGGGCGCAGTCACGGGATTCACGGCGAGCCTATCACTTTTGGACTTGTTTTAGCGATTTGGTATGATGAGATAGGACGCCACCTAAAAGCACTAGAATCTAGCGTGAAAACCATAAGTGTGGGACAGCTAAGCGGTGCAATGGGGAATCTCGCGCATACTCCAATCGAGCTAGAAGAGCTTGTGTGCGAGGAGTTGGGCTTGAGTCCAGCGCCTGTGAGTAATCAAGTAATCCAGCGCGACCGCTATGCGCGTGTGATGAGTGATCTTGCACTGCTTGCAAGTAGTTGCGAGAAAATTGCGGTAGAAATTCGCCATTTACAGCGCACAGAGGTGTATGAGGCAGAAGAGTTTTTTGAAGTGGGACAAAAAGGAAGCTCTGCTATGCCACACAAGCGCAATCCCGTGCTAAGTGAGAATATCACGGGACTTTGTCGTATGATACGTTCCTACGCCTTGCCCGCGATGGAGAATGTCGCGTTGTGGCACGAGCGCGATATTAGCCATTCAAGCGTGGAGCGCTTTATCCTGCCTGATGGTTTTATCACTACGGATTTTATGCTTGCGCGCTTAAGCAATCTCATCAAAAAGCTCGTCATCTATCCTAAGAATATGCTAAAAAATCTAAACCTAACCGGCGGGCTTGTGTTTTCCCAGCGCATACTTTTAGAGCTTCCTAAAAAAGGCGTCTCAAGGGAAGATGCGTATAAAATCGTGCAACGCAATGCAATGAAAGTGTGGCGGGATTTGCAAGAGGGCAAAAGCGCGCTAAATGAGAAGGGTGAGAGCTTATATTTACAATATTTGTTAGCTGATGGTGAGCTTGTGGGGCTTATAGGTGCGGAAGCGGTGCGAGAGTGCTTTGAGTTTGACTACTATACCAAAAGCGTGGATTCTATCTTTAAGAGAGTGTTTGGGAAATGAAACCTCATTGAAAAATAAGTTTAGAATCTTGCTTGAATGTACTCCGGGGATAATAAGCTAAATTTAAGAAAAACTTAATCTTAAAGCAAACTTTAAATACAGATTTATTACAATCCCTGCCTTACAATCCACAAAAGGCTTAACAATGCAAGATTTAGATTCACAAAAGCAAACTTCAAACCTAGCACAACTTAAAGCAAATCTCATAGCAGAGATAAGGCAAAGGGTAGAAGATAAAATCATAGAAGAAAACAACGCAAAGCTTTTAGAAAAGCTTATTACAAACGCTGAAAACACACAAGAAGCCCTAAGCATAGCCGCACTTGGCACGACTTATAAAAGAACAGGCTTTCATTTTGATAAAAGATTAGAAAAGCAAAGCGAGGATATACATTATCTAAGCAAAAATGCGGCTTTAAGCTTTAGCGATTCTAACTCTACCCTAAAGCATAGCCTAATCATAGGAGATAACTACCCCGCTCTTTTAAACTTGCTCATCACTTACAAAGGCAAGGTTAAGGTTATCTACATAGACCCGCCCTATGGCAAAGATGCCTTAGGAGAGTTTGCAAACACAAACTACAATAACGCCATTTCAAGGGATAATCTTTTATCTATGCTTTATCCCCGCTTAAGCTTAGCAAAAGAATTGCTAAAAGATGATGGCGTGATATTTTGTAGCATAGATGATAGGAATCAAGCCTATGTAAAATGCCTTTTTGATGAAGTGTTTGGAGAGAGGAATTTTTGCGGACACATCATTTGGCTTAAAGGTAACGCACAAAATGATGCTGATACTTTGCAAAAAAACCACGAATACATTTTGACTTATACTAGAAATATAGAATTTAAGCCCATTAATCAAGTAAGGCAAAAGGCAGAAGAAAAACTATATAAAGAGGCAACAAATAAATTCTACTATGAAGGAGGTGGATTTACGAGTGGCAATTTAAATAGTGACCTCAATCACCATGTTTTATGTGGTTATACTATATTCTATAATCCTGCAACACATGATATACAACATTTTATGGATTATGATACCAAAAAAGCAAAAAATAGCAATAACGAAAATGAAGTATATAAAGAAATAGATAAAGAATTATTAAGTAAGGGTTACATAGCTATAAGACCTCCAAAGAAAAGAAATCTATTGGGCAGATGGGTAGTTTCTTATGAAAAATTTGCAAATTTAATAGCGCAAAATCAAATACTTATCAAAAAAAATAAAAATGGTTATTCTGTCTTACGTAAGGAATGGGTAAATCCTAAACAAGTAAAACAAAATGAAAAAGGCGAATATTATGCGATTATAGACAAAGAAAATCCGCCTAAAAGTTTTATTGATTTTTCAAGTGGTAGCGGAACAACTATATTTAAAACTATAATGGGCGATAAAATTTTTGCCAATCCTAAGCCTCTAAATTTAATCAAACACCTCCTTAAAATCTCCACCACCCCAAACACTGCAAATAATAGAGAGCATTTAGCGGGGGGGGGGGGCAACAGCTTCATAGCGTAGAATCTAAAGATTCTAAAGATGTTTTGGCTTCGCCTCAACATGACAATTTGTCTTGTCATTCTAAGCATTGCGAAGAATCCGACCCCCTTAATTGTCATTCTGAAACCCCCTTTTGTCATTCTGAAGTCTTGCAAAGCAGGACTTTAGAATCTCAAAGATATTTCGCTACCGCTCAAGACAGCGCAAAAGCAGTTGATAGCCAAATCAAGCAAGATGAGCAAAAATTAGATTCCAATGCAAAAAACTCAAAAGACAAGCAGGGGCTTAAGATTTTAGATGAGAAATCGGGGTTGTGTAGCCTTGAGCGAGGAAGTAGAATACAAGCATTCACTGACGAAGCGAAAGGCGAACTCCACGATTTATCGCTAAAAGATAAGCCCGAAGAGCAAGATATTATTTTGGACTTCTTTGCCGGCTCTGGCACCACCGCCCACGCCGTGCTAGAACTCAACAAAGAAGATGGCGGCAATCGTAAATTTATCTTAGTAACTAATAATGAAATCACCCCTTTAAATCCAAAAGGCATAGCAGTAGATGTAACAAGCAAAAGGCTAAAGCGCATTATGAGTGGAGAATGCTATAACGGGGATAAAAATTTCAAATGGCTTGAGAAAAATAAGCCTTATGGAGGGAGCTTAGAAGTAAGCGAGATAAAACACATAAGCCCCTTTGATAGAGAAATTTTTGCAAAAATTGATGAAAGACTTTATGGTTTAGAAAAATTTAGCAATCCTTGTGAAAAAATACAATGGATATGCGAGAGCTTTGACTTAACTAGAAAAAAGCTTGAAATGCAAGGGAGGGACGAAAAAGATTATGAAGCCAAATTAAAGGGTGGCAAATGATACAAGCAGTTAAGGACTTACAACAAGAGGCAGTAGCAAGGCTTATAGAACAATTTAAAGCTAAAGATAGCATCACTTTTCAAGCCCCAACAGGCAGTGGCAAAACCATAATGATAGCAGATTTTATGAACACACTTTTAAAAGAACATGCAAATATTGTTTTTATCGTTTCTAGCCTTTCAAAAGGAGATTTAAGCGAGCAAAATTATCAGGCTTTTAAAAAATTTCAAAGCAAATTCACGCATTTAAAGCCCTTTTTGATAGAGAGTGAAACAAGTGATGAGGAAAACCTCTTTATCCCTACAAATTATAATGTGTATGTTTTGCCCAGAGATTTGTATAAAGAAAAAAGCAAGCTTAAAGCGGGGGCTTTTGTGCGATTTTTGCGAGAGTTAAAGGGCTTTAGGGAGGATTTAGGGAATTTTCAAAGTCAAGTGAGAGAAAAGGAGATTTATTTAATCAAAGATGAAAGCCACATTGCGACAAATAACTTAGATGAATTGATTATAAAAAGCCATAAAACAAATGCGCCAAACAAAAGCAACCAGTTTTTTAGCAAGGTGCTAAATGTCTCTGCTACGCCAAAACTTGCAAGGGGGCAAATCCCTGATGTGCGCATAAGCGAGGAAGAAGCAGTAAGTGCGAAGCTTATAAAAAAAGTGGAGTATTTTGAGGAAGAGGTGAAGCTAGAAAGGGCTTTAGAAAAATTCATAGAACTTAAAAAGGATTATGTAGAAAAACTAGGGATTAATCCTTGCCTTATCGTGCAGATTTCTAATAAAGACAAGGCAGAAAGTGAGATAAAAAATTTAAAAGAAGTGCTTAAAGATACGCGATTTTCACATTTAAAATGGATGCTAATTGTTAATGATTCTAAACACAATGATAGCAATGATGAGTTGAGGGCAAAAAATTTGCCTGTGAAAAGATGGAAAAACTACGCAAAAGAGCGCGCAAGCACTATTGATATTATTATTTTTAAAATGGTTATAAGTGAGGGTTGGGATATACCTAGGGCTTGTATGCTTTATCAAATACGCGATTCTAAATCAAAGCAGCTTGATGAGCAAGTCATAGGCAGAGTAAGGCGGAATCCTTGTTTGCTTGAGTTTGAAAGATTAGGCAAGGAGGAGCAAGAGCTTGTAAGTAAGGCGTATGTGTATGGTATCTGTCCAAAGAGTGAAACAAGCATAGCGGTGCGTTTAAAAGGAGGTTTGCAAAATGGGCTTTTTGAAAATGCGGTGCAAAAGGAATTTACTATGCGCACAACAAGGCTTGAAAGAGTGGGTGAATATAAAGAAGGTGAGAAAAAGGAATTTGATGTAGGAGAAATCTTAAAACAAGAGGGCGAAAAAGAACTTAGAAAAGATATTTTTTCCTTTTATAAAGAACTTGTGAAAAATCAAGAACTACAAAAAGAATGTGAAAAATATGTGTTAGATTCAAATGAAACTAGCGAGGCTTATGCAAGGTGGTTTAGCTTTAATAACAATTTAGAAAAGATAAAAAAGAAATTTTTAAACGCACAGCTTGATGAAGACCGCTACATAGTAGAGCCTGAAAATAAAGTGCTGCCCTTGCAATCACTTTTGCAAAAAAGCAAGTTTGGCAAGAATGATATTAAGTGGATATGGCAAAGCCTCAATGAAAATTCTAAGAAAGATAAAGAGAATAAGGAATTTTATTTTGATAGTGAGGCAGAAAAGGAGTGGCTGGAATTTTTAATAGACCTTTATGATGAGGATGCCCCTACAAATCCAAATAATCAAACAAGGCTCATAAAAAGCATAGAAGTGAATAAGCAAAAACTCTATCTTTTTGGTAAGAATTTTCCCTTTGAGTCTGCTTTGAGATTTGAATATTATTTGGAGGGCTATCATTTTTCTTATCCGGATTTTATTTTAAAAGATTACAAAGATAGAATCCATATTTTTGAAGTAAAAAGCATAAATACTTCAAGCTCCCAAAGCATCGATAAAGAAAGCTATGAGGATAAAATCAAGGCTTTAAAACAAGCCTATAAAGTCATAAGCAAAAAAACAGGCTATTATTTTTATATACCTATCAAAAAAGAGGATGGGTGGGATATACACTGCTTTAAGCCTAATGGAGAAGAAATCAAAAACTTAAGCAAAGATTCTTTAGAAAGCCTTTTAAAAGAGGATTAGGGGTTATTTTGCAAACGTAATAATCTCCATTAGGTTTGTGAATGCCTACTATTGAATTTTGAAGCTTAAAATTCTATCTTATGTTGTGTGTTCAATCACGTTTTGTAAATTTTCTCAATAGATATCAATCCTTGAAGTTTGTTTTCCTTGTTTAGAATGGGCTTAAAAAACTCACATAAATCAAAATTGATAACCGCAATATTATAAAGAATATTTGTAGAATCTTTAAATGATTGTATATCAAAAGAAAAAATATAATCTACATTAAAATATTGAGAAAATAGGCGATTACCTTTATTAACCTTTGAACCAAGCCCTAAGTAAATATTGTTTTGATAAAAGTTATTGTTACAATGCAATTTTGTAAAAAGTGTTCGAATAGAATCAATGTTGCAATCTTTTAGTTTGAGTAATTTTTCCTCATCTTTCTTTAAATCATTAAATTTCTCTTTATTCTCATGCAAGAAAACAAAAAATTTTTGAGAATCTTTGTAGGCGATAATATCTAAATAGATTCTTTTAGTTTTCCTTCCTTGACCTATCAAAATAGCCCTATCACCTTGTGCGCCCGGATAACTGACAGATAAAATATTGCAACCTAATTTTTGAAAAATATTTACACTTGCGTAAGTGATAATGTCTTCTTTTGCATTGTTAAAAAATAAATACGACAGATCTAAGGGCTTATTTATTGTGGTTTTAAGTTTTTTCAAGTATTGTTTAATTGCTTCATAATCCCAAGTAACTTCACACAAAATATTTTGTTTATAATCACATAATTGAAGCTTTGTAGAATTAAGAAAGATAGATTTATAAGTAATACTTGGATAAGTTTCTAGGAATTTTCTTAAACTATTATTTGGAATTTTATAGCTTCTAGAATCTAACTTATCAAATTCTAATGCAGAAGCACCTATAGCAGTTTGAAAAAGTTTTAGCACATTATTTGAATTTGGATTTTTTTCTATTTTATTTATTAATATTTCTAGTTTATCTTTAAGTGATTCTGAAAATCCATCAAAAAGTGCATCATAGCTTTCTTTTCCGCTCTGCTTCTCTCGTTTGATAATAAACTTTGTTGTAATATGTTCTAAACCAAAAAGCATACTTACAAAAAATAAAATTCCTCTATCTGGATCCATTGCGTGTCCAAATCGGTTAATTTTTACAATCAATTCATTGTTGTTTTTTTGGAATCGAGTGGAGTTTGTAAAATTATCTTTCAAGTTTTGCAATTCTTTTAAATTAAGTAGTTTCTGTTGTGCTTGAAAAAGTTGAGCATAGAAATCCTCAATATCAACACATTTTTCCATTGTCAAAATAAGACTTCTTAAAATATTTTGAATATCATTGCTATAAGCGATACAAGAAAGTTTATTTGGATTTGCAAGAAGAATGGAGTTTTTACTCTGCCAATCAACAAAATATGCAACTGCTTTTTGTTGCAATGCTAAATTGATTTCTTGCAAAAGAGTTATTTTATCACCCCCACCGTGTTTTTGAGGCGATGCTTTGGATAAAGGACTAATTTTTAACACAGGAAATTTGAAAAATACTTGCCCAAAAATACACATCGCTTCTTTGCATTTTGTGGTCATCAGTAGGCACAGCAGTAGAATATTCAACCAAAAGAATTGGAAATTCTTTAGAGTCGCAAAGTATGGTAACAATAACATCAAAATCTTTTAGTTTGCTTATTCTTTGCAAGATTGAATCGGTCGCTAAAAGATTGCCTCTTATTTTTGTGAAATAAATATTTTTAATACCAAAATCTTTATTGATTTTTGAAAAATATTCTTTAAAATCTAATCCTTGTTCTAAACATTCTGCATAAATTCTTAATTCATCAATTTTCATTTTTAGCCCTTTTGCAAAACTAAAATATATTCTTTTTTATTTTTTGTGCGATAGCTTTGTGTAAAAGAGCGACTTGTTTTATCTAGTTCGCTAAAAGAGTAATCAACCAATCTCCATTGTAATTTTTTACAAATTGTTAAAATTTCACTCTTTGAATCATATATTTCTCCAGCAATTTTACCATCTCCCATTACAATTACAATAAAACCTTTATTCATTAAAACTTGATTGCATTGCATAAAAATTTCTAATAAATCATTATTAAATTTTTCTTTGGGTAGTTTGAGGCTTGAATATTCCCTCCTTGAACCTATTTCATTTAACATAGAAAACTTTACATCAAAATTTAACCAAAACATTCTGTGTTTGTGATACAAATAATAGTCATAGGTGTTCGGGTATGGTGGAGAGGTAAAAATAAGCGATATAGAGTTATTTGGAATTTTTTGCGTAAGATATTTAGAATTATGCAAGAATACTTGAGAATTATTGTTTTTTAATCCTAAACCACTATATATTTCAAGTGTATTGTTTAATTTTTCATTGAATTTTTTAAAGATATATTGTTTATTTAAGTGAGGTTTTTGGACACTTGCGTATCGTGTGTCAGAATCTTGGTTAGAAGCAATATTGATAATTGATGAAAAAATAAGTTGCAAAAATAATAAATATTTTTGATTATTATTTGCATAACTTTGTATTTGTTTCTTTATGCTTGATAAAGCTAAGATTGATTCTTGCTTAAACCAGTGATTGATGCTTTCATAATGATGTAATTGTTTGGGCTCGTAGAAAAAATCTAAATCAAAGTTTTTTAAAATTTCTATATCTTTTGCTTCTAAATATAAAAGTTTAAAATTTGATATTAATTCTGCAATGAAATTAATATCAAAACCTATTCCTTGCCGATTTAGTGTTCTACAAGCTAAAAGTGTTGTTCCACTTCCGCAAAATGGATCTAAAACCTTGTCGTTTTGTTTGGAATATTTTTCAACATATTCCAATGCTAAGTCAATAGTAAATTTTGCTGGATAGGGGTGAATTCTATCAATTTTTCTTAGAAGTTTTCTATACAAATCAGAATCAACACAACAAGATTCTAAAATTTTTGTCATATACTCTTCCTTAACACTACAATAAAAGAATGATTTTGATTGACATAAAATACGCTAGGATAACCAAGCAGGACAAGTCTTCTTTGCTCGTTTTGGTCCCAAATAATCAAATCGTGATATTTAAATCCTGCTTCTTCACCAGCTTTAGCAATATGCGAATGCAAATCAACATAAGGGATTTTGTTTTTTGTATCTCTATAATCTTTTACTACCCAAATATTATAGCCTCCAATTTTGGTTTTGTTGTAGAGTTTTTGCATAATAGTTTTGACCGCTTGCATGTAAGATTTAAAATTCATATTTCCCAAGTCTTTTTCGTGAGTAGAGTAAATTTTGGTTGTTGCATTATTATCTACTACAAAAGCAGATTTTTTATGTCTTCTTGTTCTATCTTCTGTTATTTTATGAATTAAATCTGCATAAGGAGGAGATGTGAAAGTAAGACTTATAGAATCATCTTCTAAAGAATTTATTAACTCTATGCAATCACCTTGTGCTATGTTATAGCTTACATTTGTTTGTTCTTTAAATAGATTTGTATCAAATTCTTTAAGAGATTCTAAAGCAAAACAGAAAAATTCTTGCGAAAGCTCAAAACCTACAATACTCCTTCCTAAACTTAGAGCACTTTTTGCAGTTGTGCCTGTGCCTAAAAATGGATCCAAAATAATATCGCCCTTTTTTGAATACAAGGAAATCACTCTATCACTGAGTTTTTGAGGAA
This sequence comes from Helicobacter himalayensis, assembly GCF_001602095.1. NCBI lineage: Bacteria > Pseudomonadati > Campylobacterota > Epsilonproteobacteria > Campylobacterales > Helicobacteraceae > Helicobacter > Helicobacter himalayensis. The sequence continues at coordinate 291,622 of NZ_CP014991.1, forward strand.
AGGTTGCCCCATGCTTCAATGCTGTTTTGGAACGAGGAGAAGAAACATCATTCCACACAGACCGAGAATTTTTTGCCCATTCTTGTGTGCTTAGGTCATTAAATGATTTCTTACTCAAATTTTATCCTTAAAATCTCTCATAATTGTCTTATAAGACATTAACCACCACCTTGTATTTAACATGCATGTAATTATATAGCAATAAAATCCATTTCTTTCAAAAACATTGATAAGGATTGGATAGTTAGCTTTACACCAAAAAAAATACACCCCTTTTATCTCAATCCGCCCAATTATAGCTAAACGCCTTTAAAAAGGCTTTTAAAAGAGGCTTAAAGGCTTGAATAACCCCCTCTTTTCTTAAATCAAAGCCATTAGCAAACTTTGCTATAATTACGCTTTTTACAAAACCAAAATTCTAGGCATAGCAATGATACATAAGGATAATCTGCAAGAAGTTTTAATGCACTTAGGCTTTAGTCCAAATAGCGCAAAGACAAGATTTAAAAAAAGCTATCAAAATGAGAATGTTTTTATACAAGTGGATTTTGCTAAGGAAGAGATTATTTACCCTGAAAAAATTATCCAAGAAAGCAAAACAACAAGCAATTTCTCTCAAAATGAAAATTTTGTAGTTTTAGAATGTGTAAATAGACTTTTAGAGCTAGGCTACCAGCCCCAAGATTTAGTTTTAGAAAAGACTTGGACACTAGGGCATTCTGGCAAAAGTGGCAGAGCTGATATTACGATTTTTAAAGAAAATGATAAAAAAGAAAAAGAAGTGTATTGCATTATAGAATGCAAAACCGCAGGCAAAGAGTTTTACCAAGCTAAAAAAGACTTAGAAAATAACGCAGAGGGCAAACAGCTTTTTTCTTACGCTGCTCAAGCTAGGAGCGTGGAGTATTTAGCACTTTATGCGAGTGATTTTGAACAAACCATAAAGCATTATGAAACAATCTTGCGTTTTAAAGACGATAAAAACATCTTAGACTTAAGCAAAAAAGATGATAGTTTGCTTACTTTTGAGAGCGCAAGTGAGGCTAAAGACTTTTTTCGTGTGTGGGAAGAAACTTATAATAAACAAAGTTTTTCTGATATTATCTTTAATTCAAAACCCTATGAAATAGGCGTTAAACCTCTTTTAAAAAAAGATTTAAAACCTTTTAACAAAGAAGATGGAATCAATGTAAGATTCAAAGAAATACTAAGGCACAACAACATTAGCGACAAAGAAAACGCTTTTAACAAACTCTTAAGCCTCTTTCTTTGTAAATGCGTCGATGAGCGGAGTAAAAAAGACAATGAAGAGCTTGATTTTCAATACAAAAGTTTTAGCGATACTTACTTTAGCTTGTATGAGCGGATTTTTAAGCTTTTTATCAAAGGAATGAATGAGTTTTTAAAAGAAGAGGTATATAAGACTGATGATAATTTCATCGCAAACACCATCGACACTTATATAGGCAAACACCGCGAAACTATGCAAAAACTCCTTGAACAAGAACTTTTAAAAGCCACACTTTTTTCTTCAAACGCCTTTTCTTTTAAAGAAACGCATAATGAAAATTTATTTAAACAAAATGGCAAGATTTTAGTTGAAGTTGTAGAACTTTTAAGCCCTTATAAAATTTCACATTCAAGCAAAGAGCAATTTTTAGGTGAGCTTTTTGAGCAGTTTTTAAATGAGGGCTTCAAAGAAGATGAGGGCAGGTATTTTACTCCTGTGCCAATTACACGTTTTATTTGGAATGCCCTGCCATTTGAGGAGTTTATAAGCCTAGAAGACAAGCCCACCTTTCCTAAGGTTATAGATTTTGCTTGTGGAGCTGGGCATTTCTTAACAGAGGGCGTAAGTGCCATAAGCGAATATTGTAAAGCGCAAGAAGATTCCATAAACATAAGCGATGAGCAAATTTCAAAGCATTTCTATGGCATTGATAAAGACAATCGCCTAAGTCGCACCACCCAAGTGGCTATGCTTTTAAATGGGGCAAATCTTGCCAAAATCCGCTCTATTGATGGGCTTGAATACAATGTAGAGTTTTATGGAGAAAATCAACAAATTTTTGACATTTTAGTGAGTAATCCGCCATATTCTGTGAAAGATTTCAAGCAACATTTAAGTAAAAGCATTCTTAAAGCTAAAGATAAATTCATAGAATTTCAAGTGCTACAACACACTTCTTTAAGCTCCAAAGCCATAGAAAATGTATTTGTTGAGAGGCTTACACACATCTTAAAGCCAAACGCTCTAGCTGCGATTATTTTGCCAAGCTCCATACTCTCAAATACCGATTTAGCCACCATAAAAACAAGAGAGATTTTATTAGAAAATTTCTCTATTTATTGTATTTGTGCCTTTGGGAGTCAGACCTTTGGGACAACAGGCACAAATACTATTGTTTTGTTTTTGAAACGCTTTTATGAGCCTCCTAAAAAAACAGAGCTTTATAAAGATAGCATTGAAGCGATTTTAAATAATGAGAATTTAGAAAATTTTGAAGACAAAGTACTTTTTGAATCTTACCTAGCCCTGCAAAAAATAGATGCGAAAGCTTACAAAGACTTTTTAACCCAAAATCCAAAATGCCTAGAGCTAGAATACTTTAAAGCATACTATAAAGATTTTGAATCCCTAGCTGAAATCAAAACCCTTTTAAACTCCAAAAACTTTTTAGCTTTAGAAAAAGAAAGCAAAGAGCAAGAATTACACAAAAGATTTTTTGACTTTGCCTTGAAATTAGAAAGAGAAAAGCTTAAATTCTTTGCCTTAACTTACAAGCAAACAACACTTATAGTCAATGCCCCACAAGATAATAACGCACAAAAGAAATTCTTAGGCTACACCATAAGTCAGGCAAAAAACAAAACAAGCGGTTTAGTAGAAACACAAGGATTATTAAGTGATAAATCTAACCGCAATGCAAAAGATAAAATCGCCTATGCGATAAAACAAGCCTTTAAAAATGAGCAAATCCATAACGAAAACTTAAATCCTTATCTTACTTACACTAAAGCTTGTCATTTACTAAGCTTTGATTTGCCTAGTTTTAACAAAGCGATTTCTTTAAATCCCTCTGTCATTCTAAGCGGCGGCGAAGAATCTAATCGAAACCTCGACGCAAATCCCTTTGCAAATTGTAAATATGAGTTGGTGAAGTTGGGGGAGATAATTTTAGAAAATCCAAAATCTAAAGTGAAAGTTAGTGAAGCCAAAGAAAATACAAATGGCAAATACCCCTTTTATACTAGTGGTTTAAATATTTATCGCTATGATGAAGCCCTAACAAGTGGAGAAAATATTTACCTTTCAACAGGCGGAAATGCTATTGTTCAATTTTATAATGGTGAGAGTGCATATTCTACTGATACTTATGTAGTTAAAAGTCAAGATTCTAGAAAAGCTTTGACAAAATTTATTTTTTATATGCTTGAAACCCAAACTTCTTATATTAACGATTTTCTATTTAAGGGAGCAGGATTAAAACATTTACAAAAACAAGAATTTAAAAATCTCAAAATCCCACTCCCTCCCCTAGAAATCCAAAAACAAATTGTCCAAGAATGCGAAAAGATAGAGGAACAATATAGCATTATAAGAATGAGCATTGCAGAGTATCAAAAGCTGATTAAGGCAGTTTTAGTAAAAACAGGCATTTGTCAAACTGATGCTTCCTCTCGTCAAACTGAACGAAGCGAAGAATCTAAAAACGCAGTTTCTTTAGAAAATGCGAAATCCCTTAGCATAAATAACACAGGGGGGGGGGGCAATAACTCCTCTAGTGGCTTAGATTCTTTAGATTCAATTGATTCCTTTATCGCAGAGCTTTTAGAAAATATCGCGGAGTTAGAATCTAAACTTGATTGGGATTTACTTCTTACCCTTCAAGCCTCTTATTGTCATTCTGAGCGTAGCGAAGAATCCCACTCCCTTAATTCTCATTCTGAAACCCCCTTTTGTCATTCTAAGCATTGCGAAGAATCTCTAAACGCGGAATCTCAAAACGCAGTTTCTTTAGAAAATGCAAACAATAGAGATATTTCGCTAACGCTCAACAAGACAAAAGATGTTAATTGTCAAACCGAACCTTCCCCTCGTCCATTCGACACCCCCTTTTGTCATTCTGAGCGTAGCGAAGAATCTCCAAGCGCAGAACCTTTAGCCGAAGAATCTCAAAACACACAATCCCAACCAAACCCCGCCGATACAAAAGCATTAAATACCCTCCTAGCCTCCCTACCCACTCCACCAAAAGAGGGCTGGGATTCTGTGAGAATATCACAAATTGCAGAGAAATTATTAGCAGGAGGAGACAAACCAAAAGTTTTTTCACAAACTCAAACGCAAGAATGTAAAATTCCTATTTATGCCAATGCAGTAGAGAAAAAAGGGCTTTATGGTTATACCGATAAACCCACAATTACACAAAATGCTTTAACTATTTCGGCAAGAGGAACGATAGGTTATGCGGTTGCGAGATTTGAACCATTTTACCCCATTGTGCGATTAATTGTTTTGACACCAAATCCAAAGAAAGCGAATTTAAAATTTTTAGAAATTTCTATAAATCATACAAATATCCAAAATAGCGGAGTGAATATTCCACAACTTACCGTGCCTGAATTTTCAAACCTCCAAATCCCCCTCCCTCCTCTAGAATCTCAAGAAAAAATTGTTTCTGTGATTGAAAATATAGAATCCAAAATCGCCCATATTGATTCTAGTTTAGAATCTTTAGAGAAAGAAAAAGCAGAAATTCTAAATAGAAGCTTAAACGAGAGAGAGAGAGAGAGAGAGAATTCTAAACTTAAATTAATCTTAACTCAAATCACTCTTTATCTTACACAAAGAGCTTTTTGGCACAATGCGAAAAGCTTAGTTTTAGAAAAAAGTGGCATAAGCCCTACAAACACTTTACACAGCCTTTTAACCTCCCTACCCACTCCACCAAAAGAGGGCTGGGATTCTGTGAAACTTGGGGATAGTGCTGAAGTTATCGCAGGGCAATCCCCAGAATCTAAGTTTTACAACGATAAAAAAGAAGGGCTTTTATTTTTTCAAGGCAAAAAGGATTTTGGAGAGATTTATTTAAATCATTCTAATATCTGGACTTCTCAAATCACAAAAGAAAGCTTTAAGAATGATATTTTAATGAGTGTTCGCGCCCCTGTTGGAGATGTAAATATTAATCCTTTTGAAAAAATCTGTATCGGTAGAGGATTAGCTGCAATTCGTGCTAAAAACTACAAGTTTTTATTCTTGTGCTTGCATTACAATAAACATTTATTTGTTGGAAGACAAGGAATGACTTTTGAATCCATTACAACACAAACCATTATAGATACAAAAATCCCCCTCCCTCCTTTAAAATCTCAAGAAAAAATTGTTTCTGTGATTGAAAATATAGAATCTAAAATCACAAATTTAGATTCCACTTGCAAACTTTTAGAAAGCCAAAAAACTATAATCCTTAAAAGCCATTTATGCGGATAGATGCTAAGGGATTTGAGTAAGGACAAGGCTTAAAGGTTTTTGTGCTTGCATAGTTACCATTTACAAGTCCTTTTATACTATAATCAAAAACTTTTTTTAAAAGGCAGTTGATGTTTTCTATTTATTCGCGTCGCTACACAGGGGCTAAAACAAAGCTTTTAAAGCAAATTGACAAAGTGCTTTTAGAGCATTTTGATTATAGCTTGCAAAGCAATCTTAGCTTTTTTGATGTGTTTGCTGGCACGGGGGTTGTGAGTGCGTATTTTATGCAAAAGGCAGAATTTAGCCACTTTCTAGTCAATGATTTTTTAGAATCTAATTTTATAATTTATCAAGGATTCTTTGCACAAGAGCATTTTAATGAAGAAAAACTTTTATCTTTAAGAGAAAAATTCAATGCCCTTAAAAACATTAAAGAAAATTACTATTCCAAAGCATTTGGTGATAAATTTTTTAGCTTTCAAGATGCTAAACATATAGGCTTTATAAGAGAAGAGCTTGATAGACTTTTAAAACAAAAGCAAATTAATACAAAAGAATTCCATATCCTCCTAGCAAGTTTGCTTTATAGCAGTGATAGGGTGGCAAATACTTGTGGGCATTATGATGCGTATCGTAAAAATATAAATTTAGAAGATAGGTTTCACTTTGAGTTGATTTCACCTTTTAAAACGCAAGCAAAAATAGAACTTTTTAAAGAGGATTCTAACGCCTTAGCAAAAGCATTTATCAAACAAGAAAGAAAGCTTGATATTGCCTTTATTGACCCGCCTTATAATTCTAGGCAATATAGTAGATTCTATCATTTTCTTCAAACCTTAGCACAAAATCATAAACCCAAGCTTTATGGTGTAGCATTAAAACCAAAGCCAGAAAATTTAAGCGAGTATTGTAAAAGTAATGCAAAAAATGTTTTTAAAGATTTGATAGAGAGCCTTGCACACATCACTAAGATTTTGGTGGTTACTTATAATAATACTTATACTTCTAAATCAAACTCAAGTAGGAATAAAATACAATTAGAAGAGATAAAAAATATTTTAGAATCTGTTGCTAAAATACACATATACGAATTTGATTATAAAGCCTTTAGTAGTGGAAAGACAAGTTTGGATGGGCATAAGGAATTTATTTTTATAGGTAGAGTGCAATGACAATACAGGCAAATAACTTACAATGTTTCACAAAAAGAAAAATAATGCGTTCCCCATTTTTTTATGTAGGTGATAAATATAAGCTTATGCCTCAATTACAAAATTTATTCCCGCAAGATATTGATACTTATATTGAGCCTTTTGTGGGCGGTGGAAGCTCATTTTTAAACATAAAAGCTAAAAAATATTTACTCAACGATTTGGATACAAATTTAATTACTTTGCATACATTTTTGCAATCCCAAAACAAAGAGGAATTATTAAAAAATCTACTACGCACCATAAAAAATTACAAACTTTCCTGTTCTTTAGAAAATATGATTCCTCCTCTTGAGCTAAGACTTGCTTATAAAAAAACTTATTTTGCTAAGTTTAATAAAGAATCCTATATGCGTTTAAGAGCAGATTTTAATCAAAATAAAAACGATATGTTAAAACTCTATTTGCTTCTTATCTATGGCTTTAATCGTATGCTTAGATTTAACAGCAAAGGCGAGTTTAATCTACCTGTTGGTAATGTAGATTTTAATTTGAATGTTTTAAATGCTTTGCAAGATTATTTGCACTTTATGCAGTATTCCAAAGTGGAATTTTTTAACCTTGATTATCAAAAATTTTTAGAAAATTCAACACTAAACAAAAAGGATTTTATTTATTTTGACCCTCCTTATCTTATTAGCAATAGCCAATATAATAAATTGTGGAATGAAAACAAAGAAAAAAAATTGTATCAAGTTCTTAAAAAATTAGATTCTCAAGGTTTTAAATGGGGGCTGACTAATCTCTTACAACACAAGGGACAAAATAATAGATTTTTAGAAGAATTTGCTAGAGCATATAAAAGCTACACTATACAAAGCAATTATATTAGCTTTAATGATAATTCAATTAAAAAAGATTCTATGGAGATATACATAAGCAATGCCTAAAACAAGAAAAGCAGAATACAAAATTTTATCTTTTAGCACCACAATGAGAAATCCTCAAAGAATAGTGGATTTTCTTAAAGCTCTTTTGCCTTTTGAAAATAGAATTTTAACGCATGAAATTATTATGCAAATTGTTGCTTCTTTAATCCAAAATAAGCTTTATGTTCCCATATATGCTAACAAAGTCTATAAAGAAATTTTAGAATCTGATGAAATTTTCAACGACAAGCAAACACAAGAAATCATAGAAAATTCTCCACAAAACCATAAAGAAGCAGGGTTTGATAAGGGTTGGGATTCAAGATTTGATACTTTTTATAAACTTCCTATGGAATTTGGATTTTGCTTTTATGCAATGAATAAGCCTTTACTGATTTCAAACACAGGACATTTGCTTATAGATGCAATCAATGAAATTCCAAGCAATGAAGAAAAAATCTCTAATGTCTTTTTAAATTGCTTAATGAAATATCAAAGTAATAATCCTTTTAGAAACACTTTAAATACAAATGTGCCTTTATTGTTGTTGCTTAATACAATGCAAACGCTCAAAGAACAAAGTGGAGATTCTAAAATCCATAAAAGTGAAATCGCATTCTTTTTATGCTGGAGGGATAGTATTTTTACAAACTTGGCGGAGTTTATTTTAAACTTTAGATTGCTCTATCCTCATTTTAATTATTCTAATGAAATCATTTATAAAGAATGCCTTAAACTTTTAGATTCGGATAACACAACGCGTTTTAAAATTTCTCAAGTGTGTAAAGAGGGTATAGATGAATACATTAGAAAAATGCGAATTTGTGGGCTTATTTCACTGCGAGGCAATGGGAGATTTATTGATTTTAACACTTTTGAAATGCCTAAAATAAAATATGTAATCAAGAATTATTCTATTTATCCTAAATTTGATGATAAAAAAGCTTATTTTGATTATATGGGGAAATTGATTCTCATATTTTAGAAATCAAAGAAACATCTGCTTTAATTGATAAAAATGATTTAAAACTTAAAACTCTGCAAGAATTTGCTAATAAATATTCAAAAGAAGAAATTTATAAAGAACTTAATATTTTAAATTCTAAAAAAATAGCCAGCAAAGATGAGATTTTTAAATTTATACCAGAACCTATGAGATTTGAATTTTTAACCGCCATTGCTCTGAAGCAACATTTTTGTAACTTAGAAGTATTGCCAAATTATAGTATTGATGATGAGGGTTTGCCAAAATGCCACGCTATGGGAGGCAAACCTGATATAGCGTGCAAAGATACGCATAATAATGCTATCGTAGAAGTAAGCCTAATTTGTGGTAGAGCCCAAGTGAATAACGAGCTTTTAGCCATTACAAGACATTTAAAAGAGCTTATAGAATCTAGTCAAGTTTTAAGATGTTTTGCCATTTTTATTGCTCCTCAAATTTTTGAAGATACTAAAAGATATGTTAGGTTTATCGCCTTTGATGAAGATTTGGAGATAAGAAATTTAAGCATTAGCGACTTTATCAGTTCTTTACAAAATGTAGATTCTTTTAATGCAATATAAGTTTTAAGTTTTTCTTTATTGAATTTTTAAACTATCAAAGCCTTTTGCCAAAATTTCAAAAAGCTCTTAAAAGCGATGAGCAATGGGGAAGCAAATGGTATAAAGAAGAGCTTAAGGCTATGGTTGATACATTAGTATTGCATTAAATTACCCTTTAGCACAATACTAAAAGCTTAGTTTTAGAAAAAAGTTCAATTTAATATGAGATTGCCTTATTTTATAATATAAAATTTAAATTTTTGAAAACGATAAAGCATATATTAAGGGAGCAAAATTTTGTCCCTTATCTTTTTATTTCTTTTCTTTTTATATTTTTCTCCCGCACAGAGCTATTTTTTAGAATTTCTGCGTGTTCGTTTTTAATATCAAGTGGCCAATCTAAGCCTTGCTCTTGCACATTCCAATCGGGGTGTTTGCCATTCTCCACACTCAAGTAATCCTCCACGCAACATTGCTCTATAAGTTTATAAGAAATATAAGCATTTCTTATGTTTTTAAGCCCAAAAAGTCCTTTGATGTCTTTTTCAAAATTTTCTTGGTAAATCATATAAAATTCAATTTTCGCACCGCTTAAAATTGTATGGTATAAAAAATACCATATCCCAAAACTCCTTATGCTTGGTCGTCCCTTTGTCCCACCATCGCGATAAATAGACAAAGTGTTTTTAATGCCTCCCTCACTTTGACTTCCACCAATCTTTTTAATCTCACCATTGACAACAATCAAATACACCCTAGCGACATTTTCGGTAAGAATCTTTTGAGGCAGAGGGTTACCATTCTCATCTTTTAAGTTTTTAAGATAGTTAAAATTAAGTCTTGTGCTACCCTCTACAAATTCCACATCAGCAATTTTAAAGGCAGTTTTAACTTCATCTATTTTCATTCTCACTCCTTTATAATCAGTAGCTCGTGGCTTTGTTTGATATTATCCCTATCACCTAGCAGTCCATTATTGCGATTAAGGCGATTTTTACCCACTCTTGTTTCCCCTTGCCCCATAGTGTATTGCCATTTAGGCTCTAAGATTTTAAAGTCCTTATATGCCTCTCTCACAAAAGCACAATCATTGTAACTTAAAATAAATTTGCCCTTGTGATTTTTAAGGCATTTACTCAAAAGTGCGTGATTAAAGCCATTATGATGGATAGGAAAATTCCGCATAGGATAGATTCCTTTAAACATTTGAGAATCTCCCTCTAAAAAATAAGGCGGGTCGCAGTAGAAAAAATCATTTGGGTATTTTTCAAACACTTTTTCAAAACTTACACACTCTACACTTAGATTTTGCAACTTAGAATCTTGCCCCAGATTTTTAAGCTTCTCTAAAGCGTTTAAATAGCGACTTTTATCCTCATAAATCTTACTCATCCAGCCCAAAAATCCGGGTCCATAAGAGAGATTAAAATTAAAATAATAATCTCGTGCAAGGGTTAGAGAATCTAAATTCTTTTGCGGAATGTTTTTTGCATTTTTATGCCTTTCATTCCAAAAGGATTTCAACTCTGCTTTTATATTAGCGTAAGTCTCTTTTGTGGGTTCAAGCCTCAATAATGCTTCATAAAGTCCCTTAGAATCCGCAATCAAAACTTGCCAAAAATTCACCAAAATATCAAAAATATCAAAGGCTTTCACTTCTAAGTTAAGCTCCAAAGCACTCGCAATTTCTACGCTACCCCCGCCCATAAATGGCGAAACAAGCCTTGTTATATCATTAGGAAAATGTTCTAGGATTAACCCAACCGCTAAGGATTTACCGCCCCCATAACGCAAGGGGCTTTTGGTGTAACGTTTGTAATGTAAATTTTTAGCTTTAAGATTCTGTAAAAAATGCTCTTTAGAAGTGAAATTTGGTTTTGTAGATTTTTCTTGTTGTAATTCTTTTAAGTCAAATAAACTCTGCTCTTGTATCAATGGATGCCCTTAAAGTTGTTTGTCATATTATAACAAAATAGATGATAATAAAATTGAGAGAATCTTTGAAGCGAATTTGAGTTTAGACTCCTCCCTTTTACCAAAATCTCACGCTGTTGGAGGCAATGCGGACTTTGTTTATATCTATGATTATCATCACCTAATGATAGAAGTAACCCTTAGTGAAAAAACCAACCAAAGAAGGGCTAATGATGGAAAGATGCGAATAGCCAAAGATGTGCTAAAAGAGTTTTTACAAGAGGCTTAAAGGTTTTTGTGCTTGCATAGTTACCATTTACAAGCCTTTTATACTATAATCAAAAACTTTTTTTAAAAGGCAGTTGATGTTTTCTATTTATTCGCGTCGCTACACAGGGGCTAAAACAAAGCTTTTAAAGCAAATTGACAAAGTGCTTTTAGAGCATTTTGATTATAGCTTGCAAAGCAATCTTAGCTTTTTTGATGTGTTTGCTGGCACGGGGGTTGTGAGTGCGTATTTTATGCAAAAGGCAGAATTTAGCCACTTTCTAGTCAATGATTTTTTAGAATCTAATTTTATAATTTATCAAGGATTCTTTGCACAAGAGCATTTTAATGAAGAAAAACTTTTATCTTTAAGAGAAAAATTCAATGCCCTTAAAAACATTAAAGAAAATTACTATTCCAAAGCATTTGGTGATAAATTTTTTAGCTTTCAAGATGCTAAACATATAGGCTTTATAAGAGAAGAGCTTGATAGACTTTTAAAACAAAAGCAAATTAATACAAAAGAATTCCATATCCTCCTAGCAAGTTTGCTTTATAGCAGTGATAGGGTGGCAAATACTTGTGGGCATTATGATGCGTATCGTAAAAATATAAATTTAGAAGATAGGTTTCACTTTGAGTTGATTTCACCTTTTAAAACGCAAGCAAAAATAGAACTTTTTAAAGAGGATTCTAACGCCTTAGCAAAAGCATTTATCAAACAAGAAAGAAAGCTTGATATTGCCTTTATTGACCCGCCTTATAATTCTAGGCAATATAGTAGATTCTATCATTTTCTTCAAACCTTAGCACAAAATCATAAACCCAAGCTTTATGGTGTAGCATTAAAACCAAAGCCAGAAAATTTAAGCGAGTATTGTAAAAGTAATGCAAAAAATGTTTTTAAAGATTTGATAGAGAGCCTTGCACACATCACTAAGATTTTGGTGGTTACTTATAATAATACTTATACTTCTAAATCAAACTCAAGTAGGAATAAAATACAATTAGAAGAGATAAAAAATATTTTAGAATCTGTTGCTAAAATACACATATACGAATTTGATTATAAAGCCTTTAGTAGTGGAAAGACAAGTTTGGATGGGCATAAGGAATTTATTTTTATAGGTAGAGTGCAATGACAATACAGGCAAATAACTTACAATGTTTCACAAAAAGAAAAATAATGCGTTCCCCATTTTTTTATGTAGGTGATAAATATAAGCTTATGCCTCAATTACAAAATTTATTCCCGCAAGATATTGATACTTATATTGAGCCTTTTGTGGGCGGTGGAAGCTCATTTTTAAACATAAAAGCTAAAAAATATTTACTCAACGATTTGGATACAAATTTAATTACTTTGCATACATTTTTGCAATCCCAAAACAAAGAGGAATTATTAAAAAATCTACTACGCACCATAAAAAATTACAAACTTTCCTGTTCTTTAGAAAATATGATTCCTCCTCTTGAGCTAAGACTTGCTTATAAAAAAACTTATTTTGCTAAGTTTAATAAAGAATCCTATATGCGTTTAAGAGCAGATTTTAATCAAAATAAAAACGATATGTTAAAACTCTATTTGCTTCTTATCTATGGCTTTAATCGTATGCTTAGATTTAACAGCAAAGGCGAGTTTAATCTACCTGTTGGTAATGTAGATTTTAATTTGAATGTTTTAAATGCTTTGCAAGATTATTTGCACTTTATGCAGTATTCCAAAGTGGAATTTTTTAACCTTGATTATCAAAAATTTTTAGAAAATTCAACACTAAACAAAAAGGATTTTATTTATTTTGACCCTCCTTATCTTATTAGCAATAGCCAATATAATAAATTGTGGAATGAAAACAAAGAAAAAAAATTGTATCAAGTTCTTAAAAAATTAGATTCTCAAGGTTTTAAATGGGGCTGACTAATCTCTTACAACACAAGGGACAAAATAATAGATTTTTAGAAGAATTTGCTAGAGCATATAAAAGCTACACTATACAAAGCAATTATATTAGCTTTAATGATAATTCAATTAAAAAAGATTCTATGGAGATATACATAAGCAATGCCTAAAACAAGAAAAGCAGAATACAAAATTTTATCTTTTAGCACCACAATGAGAAATCCTCAAAGAATAGTGGATTTTCTTAAAGCTCTTTTGCCTTTTGAAAATAGAATTTTAACGCATGAAATTATTATGCAAATTGTTGCTTCTTTAATCCAAAATAAGCTTTATGTTCCCATATATGCTAACAAAGTCTATAAAGAAATTTTAGAATCTGATGAAATTTTCAACGACAAGCAAACACAAGAAATCATAGAAAATTCTCCACAAAACCATAAAGAAGCAGGGTTTGATAAGGGTTGGGATTCAAGATTTGATACTTTTTATAAACTTCCTATGGAATTTGGATTTTGCTTTTATGCAATGAATAAGCCTTTACTGATTTCAAACACAGGACATTTGCTTATAGATGCAATCAATGAAATTCCAAGCAATGAAGAAAAAATCTCTAATGTCTTTTTAAATTGCTTAATGAAATATCAAAGTAATAATCCTTTTAGAAACACTTTAAATACAAATGTGCCTTTATTGTTGTTGCTTAATACAATGCAAACGCTCAAAGAACAAAGTGGAGATTCTAAAATCCATAAAAGTGAAATCGCATTCTTTTTATGCTGGAGGGATAGTATTTTTACAAACTTGGCGGAGTTTATTTTAAACTTTAGATTGCTCTATCCTCATTTTAATTATTCTAATGAAATCATTTATAAAGAATGCCTTAAACTTTTAGATTCGGATAACACAACGCGTTTTAAAATTTCTCAAGTGTGTAAAGAGGGTATAGATGAATACATTAGAAAAATGCGAATTTGTGGGCTTATTTCACTGCGAGGCAATGGGAGATTTATTGATTTTAACACTTTTGAAATGCCTAAAATAAAATATGTAATCAAGAATTATTCTATTTATCCTAAATTTGATGATAAAAAAGCTTATTTTGATTATATGGGGGAAATTGATTCTCATATTTTAGAAATCAAAGAAACATCTGCTTTAATTGATAAAAATGATTTAAAACTTAAAACTCTGCAAGAATTTGCTAATAAATATTCAAAAGAAGAAATTTATAAAGAACTTAATATTTTAAATTCTAAAAAAATAGCCAGCAAAGATGAGATTTTTAAATTTATACCAGAACCTATGAGATTTGAATTTTTAACCGCCATTGCTCTGAAGCAACATTTTTGTAACTTAGAAGTATTGCCAAATTATAGTATTGATGATGAGGGTTTGCCAAAATGCCACGCTATGGGAGGCAAACCTGATATAGCGTGCAAAGATACGCATAATAATGCTATCGTAGAAGTAAGCCTAATTTGTGGTAGAGCCCAAGTGAATAACGAGCTTTTAGCCATTACAAGACATTTAAAAGAGCTTATAGAATCTAGTCAAGTTTTAAGATGTTTTGCCATTTTTATTGCTCCTCAAATTTTTGAAGATACTAAAAGATATGTTAGGTTTATCGCCTTTGATGAAGATTTGGAGATAAGAAATTTAAGCATTAGCGACTTTATCAGTTCTTTACAAAATGTAGATTCTTTTAATGCAATATAAGTTTTAAGTTTTTCTTTATTGAATTTTTAAACTACCAAAGCCTTTTGCCAAAATTTCAAAAAGCTCTTAAAAGCGATGAGCAATGGGGAAGCAAATGGTATAAAGAAGAGCTTAAGGCTATGGTTGATACATTAGTATTGCATTAAATTACCCTTTAGCACAATACTAAAAGCTTAGTTTTAGAAAAAAGTTCAATTTAATATGAGATTGCCTTATTTTATAATATAAAATTTAAATTTTTGAAAACGATAAAGCATATATTAAGGGAGCAAAATTTTGTCCCTTATCTTTTTATTTCTTTTCTTTTTATATTTTTCTCCCGCACAGAGCTATTTTTTAGAATTTCTGCGTGTTCGTTTTTAATATCAAGTGGCCAATCTAAGCCTTGCTCTTGCACATTCCAATCGGGGTGTTTGCCATTCTCCACACTCAAGTAATCCTCCACGCAACATTGCTCTATAAGTTTATAAGAAATATAAGCATTTCTTATGTTTTTAAGCCCAAAAAGTCCTTTGATGTCTTTTTCAAAATTTTCTTGGTAAATCATATAAAATTCAATTTTCGCACCGCTTAAAATTGTATGGTATAAAAAATACCATATCCCAAAACTCCTTATGCTTGGTCGTCCCTTTGTCCCACCATCGCGATAAATAGACAAAGTGTTTTTAATGCCTCCCTCACTTTGACTTCCACCAATCTTTTTAATCTCACCATTGACAACAATCAAATACACCCTAGCGACATTTTCGGTAAGAATCTTTTGAGGCAGAGGGTTACCATTCTCATCTTTTAAGTTTTTAAGATAGTTAAAATTAAGTCTTGTGCTACCCTCTACAAATTCCACATCAGCAATTTTAAAGGCAGTTTTAACTTCATCTATTTTCATTCTCACTCCTTTATAATCAGTAGCTCGTGGCTTTGTTTGATATTATCCCTATCACCTAGCAGTCCATTATTGCGATTAAGGCGATTTTTACCCACTCTTGTTTCCCCTTGCCCCATAGTGTATTGCCATTTAGGCTCTAAGATTTTAAAGTCCTTATATGCCTCTCTCACAAAAGCACAATCATTGTAACTTAAAATAAATTTGCCCTTGTGATTTTTAAGGCATTTACTCAAAAGTGCGTGATTAAAGCCATTATGATGGATAGGAAAATTCCGCATAGGATAGATTCCTTTAAACATTTGAGAATCTCCCTCTAAAAAATAAGGCGGGTCGCAGTAGAAAAAATCATTTGGGTATTTTTCAAACACTTTTTCAAAACTTACACACTCTACACTTAGATTTTGCAACTTAGAATCTTGCCCCAGATTTTTAAGCTTCTCTAAAGCGTTTAAATAGCGACTTTTATCCTCATAAATCTTACTCATCCAGCCCAAAAATCCGGGTCCATAAGAGAGATTAAAATTAAAATAATAATCTCGTGCAAGGGTTAGAGAATCTAAATTCTTTTGCGGAATGTTTTTTGCATTTTTATGCCTTTCATTCCAAAAGGATTTCAACTCTGCTTTTATATTAGCGTAAGTCTCTTTTGTGGGTTCAAGCCTCAATAATGCTTCATAAAGTCCCTTAGAATCCGCAATCAAAACTTGCCAAAAATTCACCAAAATATCAAAAATATCAAAGGCTTTCACTTCTAAGTTAAGCTCCAAAGCACTCGCAATTTCTACGCTACCCCCGCCCATAAATGGCGAAACAAGCCTTGTTATATCATTAGGAAAATGTTCTAGGATTAACCCAACCGCTAAGGATTTACCGCCCCCATAACGCAAGGGGCTTTTGGTGTAACGTTTGTAATGTAAATTTTTAGCTTTAAGATTCTGTAAAAAATGCTCTTTAGAAGTGAAATTTGGTTTTGTAGATTTTTCTTGTTGTAATTCTTTTAAGTCAAATAAACTCTGCTCTTGTATCAATGGATGCCCTTAAAGTTGTTTGTCATATTATAACAAAATAGATGATAATAAAATTGAGAGAATCTTTGAAGCGAATTTGAGTTTAGACTCCTCCCTTTTACCAAAATCTCACGCTGTTGGAGGCAATGCGGACTTTGTTTATATCTATGATTATCATCACCTAATGATAGAAGTAACCCTTAGTGAAAAAACCAACCAAAGAAGGGCTAATGATGGAAAGATGCGAATAGCCAAAGATGTGCTAAAAGAGTTTTTACAAGAGGCTTAAAGGTTTTTGTGCTTGCATAGTTACCATTTACAAGCCTTTTATACTATAATCAAAAACTTTTTTTAAAAGGCAGTTGATGTTTTCTATTTATTCGCGTCGCTACACAGGGGCTAAAACAAAGCTTTTAAAGCAAATTGACAAAGTGCTTTTAGAGCATTTTGATTATAGCTTGCAAAGCAATCTTAGCTTTTTTGATGTGTTTGCTGGCACGGGGGTTGTGAGTGCGTATTTTATGCAAAAGGCAGAATTTAGCCACTTTCTAGTCAATGATTTTTTAGAATCTAATTTTATAATTTATCAAGGATTCTTTGCACAAGAGCATTTTAATGAAGAAAAACTTTTATCTTTAAGAGAAAAATTCAATGCCCTTAAAAACATTAAAGAAAATTACTATTCCAAAGCATTTGGTGATAAATTTTTTAGCTTTCAAGATGCTAAACATATAGGCTTTATAAGAGAAGAGCTTGATAGACTTTTAAAACAAAAGCAAATTAATACAAAAGAATTCCATATCCTCCTAGCAAGTTTGCTTTATAGCAGTGATAGGGTGGCAAATACTTGTGGGCATTATGATGCGTATCGTAAAAATATAAATTTAGAAGATAGGTTTCACTTTGAGTTGATTTCACCTTTTAAAACGCAAGCAAAAATAGAACTTTTTAAAGAGGATTCTAACGCCTTAGCAAAAGCATTTATCAAACAAGAAAGAAAGCTTGATATTGCCTTTATTGACCCGCCTTATAATTCTAGGCAATATAGTAGATTCTATCATTTTCTTCAAACCTTAGCACAAAATCATAAACCCAAGCTTTATGGTGTAGCATTAAAACCAAAGCCAGAAAATTTAAGCGAGTATTGTAAAAGTAATGCAAAAAATGTTTTTAAAGATTTGATAGAGAGCCTTGCACACATCACTAAGATTTTGGTGGTTACTTATAATAATACTTATAGTGCAAATGCAAGAAGTAATGCAAGGATAAATGATAAAGAAATTATGCAAATCTTAAAAGAATATGGTAAGGCTTATGTTTATGAATTTGATTATAAAGCCTTTAGCAGTGGAAAAAGCGAATTAAGGAATCATAAGGAGAGGATTTTTATATGTCAGATATAAAACAAGCCCTTTTATATACAGAGGACTTTATCCCCAGTCCGCTTAATTATATAGGTAACAAATTTAAACTTTTAAAGCAAATAATGCCACTTTTCCCTAAGGATATTAACACAGCAATTGATTTGTTTTGTGGTGGGGCAAGTGTAGGGATAAATTTAAAAGCTAAGAATATTGTTTTAAATGACAATCTAAGCGAACTTATAAGATTATATGAGCATTTACAGGCATATAGTGTAGAAATAATTTTTAAAAAAATTTTTCATATTATTGAACATTTTAAACTCTCTCATACTGCACAAATGGGCTATGATTTTTATAAATGTGATAGTGCTAAGGGTTTGGCTGCTTATAATAAAAATAAGTTTCTACAACTAAGGAATCGTTATAATCAAAGTAAAAACATATTTGATTTTTTTGTTTTAGTTATTTTTGCATTTAATAATCAAATAAGATTTAATAGTAAGGGTGAATTCAATCTTCCTTGTGGCAAAAGAGATTTCAATGCTAATATGCAAAAAAAATTAAGGCAATTTGTTTTAAATTTACAAATAAAAAACATAAAGATTTCAAATAAGGATTTTAGAGATTTTAATTTAAGCCTTTTAGATTCTAAAGATTTTGTTTATGTAGATCCTCCTTATTTTCTAGCCACTGCCCCCTATAATGAAAACAAAGCTTGGACATTACAAGATGAACTTGATTTGCTGGAGTTTTTAACCTTACTTGATGCAAAAAACATTCGCTTCGCTTTGTCAAATGTGATTTTGCATAAGGGTAAAGAGCATAGCATCTTAGAAGATTGGCTCAAAAAACATTCAAATTTAAAAACTCATTTTTTAAATTTTCATTACAAAAATTGCAATTATCAAACAAAAAAAGCTTTATCGCAAGAAGTGCTTATCACAAATTATTAGGAGGATATATGCGTTATGATTATTTTGGCAACACAAGCTTAAGGGTAAAAAATTTACTTTATAACTTTGAAACCCAGCTCCTTTTATTTGAAGAACTTTTTACTAACGCACATAAAGAAGATATTTGGGCTAATGATTCTAGACTACAAATCAAATATTTAGAACTTTTAGAACAAAACAATCTTTTAGAATCCAAAAGCAAAACTACGCATCTAGGCACAAAAGATGCAAGAGTAAAATCTGCTCCATTAGAAGATTATAAGCTCATAAATAGAAAACAAAAGCGCATCACAAAAGAAGGCTATGAATTGCTAAACTTTATTAAAACTAAAAGTTATCAAATCAATAATGATTTTTTGCAAATTGATTTGATTTCTTTACTTTTTCTCAAAGCCACACTTTGTATTGATAATGAAAGGTTGTTTTTTAAATACCTAGAAGTGTTTAAGGCTTTTAATGGCTCTTTGGATATTGAAATCTTTAAACTTCTGCCCCTTGTGAATAATTTTAAAAATACAGAGCTTTTCACTCAAACTTTTAAAAATAAAAATTTATTCTCAACTTTGTTTGCGCAAGATTCTACTTATATGGAAAATTTAGAATTATTTTTAAAGGATTTAAATAACAATGTTTTTAAAATTGACTATTTTAAAACTGCAAAAGGAGACAAAACTGCTCTAGCAATCATCAAAACACTAAAAGAAGTGTTTTTGCCTTTCAGAAACTCTAAAGATGAAAAAATTTTAGAAAAGCTTATGAACTCTAATGATTATTTAGAATTTAAAAAATTATATTTACCGCATTTAAGCAGAAAAAACAAAAAGCAAGAAAAACTAAAAGATTTAGTAGATTTTTGTGATGGAAATCTCAATGAATTTGGAACAAACTTTTTTGAGTTTATTTTTAAAGCAAGAATACAAGCAAATTTGAATGATTATTTGGACTTAAATCGCAGATATTTAAATCTCACTGGTATTTTTGAATTTCAGCACGATAAGGTGGAACTTAACACTATTTTTAAGATAATTTTGAAGCATTCAAGATATAAAGAAATTCTAGAAAAAATCGCACAAAATTCTGTATCTCAAAGTCTTTTGAAGGAATATTTTGATGATGAGGAATTTAAACAATCATTCAAAGAATTAGGGATTGTAAAACCACAAGATGTAAAAAATTATAAGTCCAAACAAGATAAAGAAAAGCTTAAAAATCTCTTGCAGACCAAATTTACTAAGACAAATATTATAGAAATTCTAAAACTTTTTGAAGAAAGAAAAAATGATACAAAGATTTTAGAAAAAACAAGCATAGAAGCAAATATACCTACGATTTTTGAATACATTATCGCAATTGCTTGGCACTATATAGATGATAATAAAATTGAGAGAATCTTTGAAGCGAATTTGAGTTTAGATTCCTCCCTTTTACCAAAATCTCACGCTGTTGGAGGCAATGCGGACTTTGTTTATATCTATGATTATCATCGCCTAATGATAGAAGTAACCCTTAGCGAAAAAACAAATCAAAGAAGGGCTGAAATGGAAAGTGTTTCAAGGCATTTGGGAAATCTGCTTTTAAGCTTAGATGCGGATACGCAAAACCAAAGCTATGCAATCTTTATCGCACCCTATTTGGATAAAAATGTATTAAATGATTTTAGAAGCAGAATGCATTGTTATTTTGAAAACGATAAAGCACATATTAAGGGAATGAAAATTTTGCCCTTAAGCACGAACGATTTAGTAAAAATTTTACAATCCAATTTAAACTACCAAAGCCTTTTGCCAAAATTTCAAAAAGCTCTTAAAAGCGATGAGCAATGGGGAAGCAAATGGTATGAAGAAGAGCTTAAGGCTATGGTTGATACATTAGCACCAAATCACTTTTAGTAGCTTTAAAAACTTTATGCATTATCTTTAAAACTCCCTGCTTTAAAAAGCCTTTGTTGGCATCAAGTGCTTTAAGCACTCCTTAAATTTCTGACAGCACTTTAACGCATCAAAGCACTTTTTGTCTGCCACTTATCCAACTCAAACTTTACAAAAACTTTACATTATATACCTTTTGTTTTTACACTGACTTTTTATACTTTCTCATATCTAAATTTTTAAGGAGAAAAAATGAAAAAATACACACTAGGTCTATTAGCGGGATTATTGCTTAGCACAAGTGTAATGGCTGAAAATATCTTTCCGGTTTCTAGAGAAATGGGTTCAGGCACACGCGGGGCTTTTGTAGAGATTTTTGAAGTTCAAAAGAAAGTCAAAGACAAAAAGCTTGATGCCACCACGCAAAAGGCTGAAGTTACCAATTCAACAGGAGTAATGCTAACAACCGTGGCAAATTCCAAAAATGCCATTGGCTACATCTCGCTTGGCTCATTAAATGACAGCGTTAAAGCCCTAAAAATAGATGGCGTAGCACCAAGTGTAGAAAACATTAATAACAAAAGCTATAAAATTTCTCGCCCTTTTAATGTCGTAACAAAAACGACAAATCCACTCATTGAGGACTTTTTAAAATACGCTACTTCCACGCAGGCAAAACCTATCGTAGAAAAAGCAGGTTATATTTCAGTAGCAAAAGCAAATTTTAAAAGTAAGCAACCACAAGGCAAACTCGTAATTGCTGGGTCAAGTTCTGTAACGCCTCTTATGGAAAAGCTCACAGAGTCTTATGCGCAAATCAATCCTAATGCAACAATTGAAATCCAACAAAGCGATTCTACAACAGGTGTAAATAGCGTGGTTGAGGGTATTGCAGATATCGGAATGGTAAGCCGTGAAGTGAAAAAAAGTGAAGTAGAAAAGGGCATAACTCCGCTTGTTTTAGCTATTGATGGACTAGCAGTGATTGTAAATAAAAACAATACAACAGATAAGCTCTCTAAAGATTCTGTGAAAAAAATCTTTATGGGTGAAATCACAAAATGGCAAGACGCTAAATAAACTACAACAAAGACACCTACCATGCAAGCTATGCAAGAAAAATTCTTTAAGGGCGTTTTCGCCCTTTGTGCGCTACTCTCAATTTTCGCTGTTTTGATGATTTGCTTCTTTTTATTTGTCAATGCCATTCCCACAATGGCTCACATAGGCTTTTTTGATTTCATTTTTGGATTAGATTGGTATCCTACAGAAGACATTTTTGGAATCTTTCCTATGATTGTAGGTAGCATTTATGTAACCGCTCTTGCCATTTTTATCGGTGTGCCAATTGGCGTTTTAAGTGCTATTTACCTCTCCCACTTTGCAAGTAAAAAGGAGCAAAAATACATACTCCCAGCCATTGAATTACTCGGTGCAATCCCTTCTGTTGTGTATGGATTTTTTGGACTTGTTTTAATTGTCCCTCTCCTTGCTACAACCTTTAATGGCATACCGGGCAAAAGCGTATTGGCAGCAGCTTTGATTTTAAGCGTGATGATTTTGCCTACTATCATTTTGGTTTCAAAAGCCGCTATTGATGCGCTTCCCTCAAGCTATTATGAAGGGGCATTAGCACTTGGTGCAAGTAAAGAGCGAAGCGTATTTTTTGCCCTTATCCCCGCTGCAAAAAGCGGAATCCTAGCCTCTGTGATACTTGGCGTAGGTCGTGCTATCGGCGAGGCTATGGCGGTAATTATGGTAGCGGGAAATCAGGTTT
The DNA here is from genome assembly GCF_001602095.1 of Helicobacter himalayensis. Classification (NCBI taxonomy): domain Bacteria; kingdom Pseudomonadati; phylum Campylobacterota; class Epsilonproteobacteria; order Campylobacterales; family Helicobacteraceae; genus Helicobacter; species Helicobacter himalayensis. The sequence continues at coordinate 314,378 of NZ_CP014991.1, forward strand.
TAATCCCAACAAGCCTTTTAGAAGGCGTGCGAACACTCACTACAAATATTGTGCTTGAAATGGGCTATGCGCAGGATTTGCACCGAGAAGTGTTAATCGCAAATGCTGTGGTGCTTTTTGTCTTTATCCTCATTATCAACACCTGCTTTAACGCACTCAAAAAGGAAGCAAAATGAAAGCTAAAATGAAGGTTATGCAAACAGATAAAGTCACGCTCACTTTGACCTTTTTAATGCGTGCTTCTATGATTTGTGTGTTGGCTATTTTTCTTATACTCATTGGATTTATTTTCATAAAAGGCATAGCGCATATAAATTTTGAAATGTTTGCTTGGCAATACAACTCTCAAAACATCTCAATGACCCCAGCGATTATCAACACTCTAACTATGGTGCTTTTTGCACTTATCCTTGCTATGCCACTTGGTATTTTTGGCGCTATTTATTTGAGTGAATATGCAAGTAAATCAAGCAAAATCTTGCATGTAATACGCATTGCTTCAGAAACTCTCGTTGGGATTCCAAGTATCGTTTATGGTTTATTTGGGTATTTAGCCTTTGTGATTTATTTTGGCTTTAGAACAAGTCTTATCGCAGGAGGTTTGACATTAGCGGTTATGATTTTGCCTTTGATTTTAAGAAGTGCAGAGGAGGCTTTAAAATCTGTGCCGATGACCTTTAGAGAAGCAAGTTTCGCACTAGGAGTTGGCAAGCTAAGGACTATTTTTATCATAGTCTTACCTGTGGCGATTCCGGGTATTTTAGCCGGGGTGATTTTAAGCATAGGCAGGATAGTAGGAGAATCCGCTGCCTTGCTTTATACCTCAGGAAGTGTAGCAAAAGTAGCTGGGCTTATGGATTCAGGTAGAACCTTAAGTGTGCATATGTATGCGATTTCAAGTGAGGGGCAACATATCAATGAAGCATACAGCACAGCGATGGTTCTTATTATAATCGTCTTTTTGATTAATCTTGGTTCAAATTATATTGCAAAAAAATTGATTAAAGCATAGGAGGTGATATGAAAAATTGTTTTGAAATTAAAAAAATGTCTTTATATTATGGTGAGTTTTTAGCTTTAAAAGATATTAATATGGACATTAAAAAGGGTAAGGTTACTGCTTTTATTGGACCTAGTGGTTGTGGTAAATCTACCTTTATTAAAAGTCTAAATCGTATGAATGACCTAATAGAAGGTTGCAAAATCAAGGGAAAACTTCTCTTTGATGGCAAAAATATCTATAAAGATTATGATGTCAATGTCTTGCGTAAAAAGGTGGGAATGGTCTTTCAAAAGCCTAATCCCTTTCCTATGAGCATTTATGATAATATCACCTTTGGACCTAAAACGCACGGCATTAAGAAAAAGTCTAAACTTGATGAAATTGTTGAATCCTCTTTAAAAGACGCAGCCCTTTGGGAGGATTTAAAAGACAGGCTTGATAGGTCAGCACTTGGTTTAAGTGGCGGACAACAGCAAAGATTATGTATCGCAAGAACCTTAGCGGTAAATCCTGAAGTGATTTTAATGGACGAGCCTACAAGCGCACTTGACCCGATTTCTACACTTAAGATCGAAGAGCTAATCTTGCGTCTTAAAAAAGAATATACCATTGTGATTGTTACGCATAATATGCAACAAGCCGCTAGGATTTCTGACCAAACTGCTTTTTTCTTGCTAGGAGAAGTGGTTGAATTTGATGAAACAACAAAGATTTTTAACTCTCCAAAAAACAAAAAAACGCAAGATTATGTTAATGGGAGATTTGGCTAAAATATATTTTTCATTTTCGCAAGGAGTTTTGCTTGGTTTTTGTTTTAGAAGATGATAGCAATATTTTAGAACTTGTTTTATACGCGCTAAAAAGTCAAAACATACCCTCGCAAGGCTTTTTAGATGTGAAAAGTTTTAAAGAAGCATTAAAAACTACTATCCCTCAAGTTTTGGTGCTTGATGTTATGTTGCCTAATGCAAGTGGATTTGAGATTCTACAAGAGATTAAAACAAATTCCGCTACAAAAGAAATCGCTGTGCTTATGCTAACTGCGCTTAATGATGAATTTAATAAAGTCAAAGGGCTTGATTTAGGAGCTGATGATTACATCACAAAGCCCTTTGGTGTTATGGAATTTATAGCGAGAATCCGCGCAATTTTAAGGCGCAATAAAGATGCTGATGCCCTCTCTTATGGAATCTTGGAGCTTTCTTATAGCACACATAGCGTAAGGGTTGATGGAGAGCCTATCAATCTTACTTTGAAAGAATTTGAACTTTTAGGCTTTTTGCTAAAAAGTCCCAATAGAGTCTTTAATCGTGAGGAGTTGCTAGAGATTCTCTGGGGGTATAGCTATGCAGAAAGCCGCACGATTGATATTCACATCAAAACCTTGCGCAAAAAGCTAGGGATTGCAAAGAAATATATCAAAACAATTCACGGTGTGGGCTATAAAATCTCTAAAGATTCTTAATGCAAAAAAAGATTTTTTTTATTATTTTTTTTAGCATAATCTTAAGCCTAGTAGTTCTAACAAATGGGATTTTATTTTTTATAGTAGATTCTTTTGTGGAATCTTTTTTGAGAGCATCTTATTTCGACAGGGCAGGCAAGCTCTGAAAGCTCAAATCTCATTAAAAATTTACGCGCTTTAGAGGAATATGCAAAAGCTAACCCGCATAAAGTTAAAAGCTTTACTAATGAACCCGCGCCAAAAACACAAACCGAGACAACCACACCCGACAAAACGCAGAACACGACGCAAAACCAAACCCCCGATGATAACGCGTTGAATATCGAGGCGCAAGAGCTAGAGCCTTTAAATGATTTGTTAGATAAATCTAAGCCCTTAAGAATGGCAAAACAAGAGGAATTGAGCGACGCGATTTTAAAAGAAGCCCAAGAAATAAATGCAAGGCGACGCAATCACACATATTTTAGCAAGGCACGGCGCACAATCTCCTTTGGTGCAAAAAAGCGGACAAAAGGCAGTGGATAATAAGGATTTAATCACACATAGCAATATCATCAAAAATGCCGACATTCAAGGAATATCTACTAACAAAGACGGACAACAAGTATTAATTAGCGGGAAGCAAATCAATGGGTATTGCGTGCTTATAGAATCTATAAGCACAAAGCAACAAGAACTTAAGCTTAAAACAATGTATTTTGAAAAGGGAGATTTAAAAGATAATGAAGCAATTAAAAGTATAGAGAGGCTGTTGAGCGATAAAACGCCGCGAAATCCTTTGGTGCAAAAACCAAATAATCACTTAGACAACACACACCTAACTATACACGAGGACATTTTACCACAAAACGCACAATATCGCGCATTAATGCAAGAGCTAGAAAAAGAAAGTGGCAAGAAAGCGGAGAATAGTCTATTTTTAGCGGACTTGTATCACAGAAGAAATGGCGACGCATACAAACCCTATTTAGATGATTTAATCGCACGATATGGCTTTAAAAAATCCGAATTTTTGGAATTACAAAAAGAACATAAGAAAAATATAGAAGCACAAAAACTTAAAGAGCTAGAACCTAGCGAACAAGAAAAACAAGAAATTTTAGAAGCGCGAAAGAAACAACGAGAAATAAATGAAAAATATGATGCCATAGACGACGATTTAAGAAAACCGATAAAAACGCAAGAGGAATTTAATTATTATATATCTTATGTCAAAGAAATCGCAGGGGTTTTTAATAAGAAAACTTTAGAAGGTTTACATGGTGGAAATGCTAGAAAAATAGAAAAAAAATTAAAAAACTTCTTAAAGGGTAATTTTCAAAAGATTTTTAAAGAAAAAGGTGTGGAAAATCCTTTGGACTGGTATGATGAGTCTGGGCTTATGGGTGTTAAACTTGAACTTATACTTAAGGGAGAGGAGCAAGAGTTTTTAGACAATGGAGCTTGGATATATAAATATAAAGACATTAGAGAAGCAATACAAAAAGCTTTAAACATAACGCCTAATAAAGACTTTGGAACAAATTATGCAGAATATTATCACGATGGAAAAAATGCAGTTGAAAAACTCCTAGCAGAAGCAAAGGACTTTAAAGAAAGAGGGCAAAAAGGAGAATTTAGCGGGCAAGTTTATGGTGCGTTTTATCGCAAAGACTTAGAAGAGTTAAGCGGAAATGGAGATATTAGCCTTGTTTGGGGAGATTCTAACTTTGGATTAAAGCATATTTTAGACAAACACGAGGGAGAGTTTAAAGACCTACCTACGCAATTAAACAAAATTGTGCTAAAAGGAAAGATTGAAAAAACGCACAATGGATTTAATATTATCCTTGATGATTATAAAGTGGGAATAAATATTAGGTTGGAATAAATTCGGAATTAAGCAAGGAGATAATAAATGGATTGTAACCGCTTTTGATAATTCTAAAACAAGAGATAAGAAGTATGGTCGCAACGCTACTTCTTTTACAAAAGAGGCTCACTCTTCAAACTCAACCAACATTCTACCACAAAAAACACACCTTGAAAAGCAAGATTATACACAGGCACAAGAACTATGGCTAAAAACCTTTAATCTTAAAAGCTTAGAACAAGATTTTATTCCAAACTTTGAGCTAGAAGTAAAAGAGGCTTTAAGTCCGATTTTGAAAGATAAAGAGATAAGGCTAGGAAAGGGCAGTTTTATAAAGCTTTACCAAAGGGATAGATTAGAGTTTTTGCCCTTTATTAAAGAGACGCTAGAGAATCCAAATGTAATAGTTAAGCAAGTTGATGGTGCTTTGATTTTTGCTAAAACATTAAAAGAAAAAATATTTTTTGTGAATGTAAGTCGTGATTATGCAGAGAGCTTTAAGGGATTATCATTAGCACCTAAAAAAGAGGCAAATTTGATTAATAAATTAGAACACGCTAAAGAAGTAATTTATAACGCGTTAGATTCCAAACTTCGGGATTCCACAGCCCAACAAGCTTTTACAGACGTCCTATCCTCAGCCAACAAATCTAACGAGGATATTTTACCACAAAAAACATCAGATTCTTTAACAAAACAAGAGGAAAGCTTAAGGGCGTTATTGACAAACTTTAGAAAAGCAAACAGCGAATATGCAGACATAAAGAAGCGATTAAATGATAAGCTTACAAAAGCAATTTTTTTAGATAAGCCTAAAAAAAGCACAATAAATTCTATGCGAAGCATTGAAGAGTGGAAAAATGCAGTGCTAGATAAGCAGTGGGTAAATTCAATTCAAGGGCTAGAAAATACGATTTTTGCAAAGTTTAATCCACAAATGCAAGAAGCAACGCAGACTTTAATGATTTTCCGCGCGCTTGAAAGACATATAAAAAGCAACAATGGAATTAGCACAATCAATCTAAGTAAAGCCTTAAAAGATATTGAGAGCTTAGAAGCCTTGCCTTTACACCCAAAGGCACAAAACGCGCTTAATATCTTTAAAGAACTTGCAAATATTTATCAATTTGCAAATAAAATAAGCGGAGCAAAAGGCTATAAAAGCGCAAGCGGGAACGGGGCTTTAAGCACGACTTTAGAGGGCAGGGCAAGAGTATTTTTAACTAATAAACTTTTTAAAGGCCTTTTCTTTAGAGTGCCTTATATTGGAGATAAAGACGCGGTTTTGTTTCACTTAAAAAAAGCAGTGCGAGAGCTAAAATACCCAAGAGCGATAACTTTGGATATATTAGACAATCCGACATTTACAACGCCAAGTCCCAAAAGCCCGATAAATCCAAAGGGCGAAGCCTTTATAAATGATGAAGTAAAAAGAGATATAAGCGAGTTTGCAAGTAATGAAAGTGTGCTAAAAGACGAGATTATACACAAACGCGCGGAAATTGAAAGCCAAAACACAGAGCTTTTAAACGCGGGCGAAGTTTTACAAGCCTTGCAAAAAGATAAAGTGATTTATAGCAAAGTGGGAAGCGGAAGTGTAACAAAAGAGGATTTAGCAGAGATACAAAGTATTTTAAAAGAGCTAGAGAGACGCGAGGGAATAATTGCAGACTTTGGAACAAACTATGCAGAATTTTACCACAAAGGCGCAGAGGCACTCAAGCACTTACTAAGCACAAAAGAGGGGCAAGTGCAAGGCGCGTTTTATCGCAAAGACTTAGAAGAGTTAAGCGGAAGCGGAGACATTAGCATTGTTTGGGGAGAGATTACAGATAAGGCTAACCACAAAGGCTATGGACTAGCGCATATAATAGATAAGCACGGAAGCGAGTTTGAAAATATACCCCAAAGACTCAATGAGATTATCACACAAGGTGAAATAGAAAAAGATAGACTAGGTAGATTAACGATTAAAAAAGATGGGTTTAGAGTAGGATTAAAGGCAAATTGGAAAGGTAAGCCAACAAATAAGTGGATAGTAACAGCTTATTATGACGAGAAGTCGCTAAGTTTATCCACTGCTAGCGACTTTACAAAAGGGGAGACTCTCCCTTTCAACTCTAAAGAGATTATAACACAACAAGAGCTAACGCACAATACACCAAAAGTATTTGATATGGGAGAAATAAAAATAAACGATTATGATGATTTTTTATATTATGCGAAGTTAGCGGGATTTGATTTAAGCAAAAATAAGAACGCTAAAGAAATACACAAAGCCCTTTTAGCTCAAATTGATAAGTTAGAGTGCTAAAAATTTAACCCTTATAATTTTTTAAAAAATATTTTAGAGTTTCTTTAAAATTTTAAAGGAACTCGCAATGATTCCACGCACTGAAAAACGATTTATCGGAAATAATGATGAAAAAAGGCTTTGGACTTATCATTATACACATACACAAAACGCGCCTAAAGTAATAAATTTTAACAATCCTAACAGGTATTCTGTTGATGTAGTATGCGCGCTTAATGCAGGCAGTGGAGACACAAACCCGACAAGCTACGAAAGCCCGAGACTTTGGGACGCAAATATTACTTACACACAATATTTATACACAAACGCAGGCAGATTAGGCACAAATATAACCCTACTTCATAACAATAGATTAATTTTAATGGCAGGCGGAGGCGCAGGCACAAGAGCGGGACAAGTCCTTGCAAGTCGCGGGATTCACAGGTGGGAACATAGAAAAAGATTCTTAGGCATTAAATATAAAAAAGAACAAAGAGAAAGCATAGGTGCGTGGAGTCATAACGCAGTCCCGCACTGCAGACAAGAGGGCGAAAAGGTTACATATATTTTAACCTTGCAACCAAATCAAAGCGCGCAAATTACTTTCTCATATCATCAAGCAAGCGACAGCCCCTTTAAAGGCTCTATTACTTTAAGCGCGTATTATTAAAAGGAGAAAGGGAATGCGAGAGGTGATTTTTGAAAAAAACGCAAAAATTTATTATCACAATAGATATGGGAAAATAGAGCATATCGCAAGCTTAGAAGCTAATAAAGCGCACTTTGTCCCCACAACAGACAAATATATAAGGGCTTTTATAGATGATTGTAAGCAAGTGTTTATTTATGAGGGCAGTGGCGTTTTACCATTAAGCGAAGTGCAAAAATATGATTTTAAAAACCTAAACATAACTTATTTAGACTTCTATATGCAAGAAGGGCATTTTCATTCTAAAATCTCTTTTAAACAAAGAAAGCTCATAAAGGAATTTTGCGAAGTTTATGAAAATAACGAGGAACTAAGCTACACAATTTACCCACCTTTTTACGAGGAAAAACTAAGGGAAGTGTTAGGAATAGTAAGGGAATATTAAGTGATAGCTAATAAAAACGAAATTAAGGCTTTTTATCTTACTCACAATCTAAGTATAAAAGAAGTCGCAGAGCATTTTAAGGTCAGTTATCGAACCTTAGCCCACTGGGTGAAAAGTGAAAAGTGGGAAAAGGGTGGCGCGGTGAAAGATATACCGACAAAAGAAAATCCTATTTTTAAAGAAAATGCAAATAAAGTGCTTAATATCGCACAAATCAAGCTTAAAAATGAAATAAATTCTAAGCTTGTGGATATAGAGCTAGAAGACACAATAAGGGCAAATTTATTAGAAAGTAGTGTAGATGAAATCTTAGTGCAAGTGATGAGTCTAAACTACATACAAAAAAACATCGCTTTAAGCGCGGTGATTGCAAAGGATTCACTTTTAAGATTGCAAGCTTATAACCAAAGAGAGCCTAAGCCACAAAACGAGCCTTTAATTGTAGCGTGTGCAGAAAAATGCGCAAATCTTTTTATAAATATGCAAAACGCACTTTATGGTAAAAATATCTCAAATGAAAAAGACAATATCAACGACTTAAGCAACCTTAGCATAGCAGAATTAAAACTTATTTTAGACAAAGTGTAAAGGGCTAGATTTTTTAACCCTTATAAAAAAATTAAAAATTTTACATAATGCGCAAATCTTAAAAAAAAGGAGCAGGAATGAAACAAAGAGTCCATTTTTTAACATACCTTGTTAAAAATACAATTTATTTTACCAAAGATATTAACGAGGCTGTTGTGGTGATACCGGAAAATGCAGAAGTTACGCACATTAGCTTTGAAGTAGAGGAGGCAAACGCGCAAGGTAGCTTAGCAGATATTGGTTACGCAAATGACCCGACAGCATTAGCAAGTGGTATTGATTGCTCAGTAGTTGGCACGCATATTATTAATAAAGTTTTTACAACTACCAAGAACGAGGAAATTTGGGTAAGAACATCAGTTAATAGGGACGTAGGAGGTGGCGCAAATTTACGCATTGCTTATTATCTACCTAGCACAACGATTTTAGAACTCTAAGGAAAGAGATATGCAAGAGGAACTTTTAGAGGAGAGGGAAAGCGAGGAAAACCCCGCTCTGCAAGAGGAGACGCAAGAGCTAGAAAACTCACGCGAGATTGTTAGCAAGCTAGAAAGCGAGCTTGAACAAAATATGCAAAGTTTTGAAAAGGACTTTGCGAAATTTTGCGCCAAAGAAGTGGAAAATAACCCGAGCTTAGAAGAGCTTTTTTTTGATGATAAAGAGAAGTTATTCTGCCTTTTTTTTCTTGCGATTGTGGGGCGTTGTTGTTTTAGTCAAATTTTAGACAAAAAGTTTTACAATGGCGTGCTTTACTTCGTCAAAACTACCACACAAAGGACTTCAAAATGCAACTTTTAGAAAAAGTTTTTTTAAAATTTTTTAGGCTTTGGGCTTCATTAGAGTTTGGAAAAATCAGAAAAGAATTTGACTTATGGCAGGCAAAAAACACCGACATAAAAAGTTACAGCCAATACAAGCAGGATTTATTTGTGCTTTTTTATTATCGTAAAGATTCTGGTAAAAACCGCTTTTTTATCGATATTGGCGCAAATGATGGAATCTCTTTGAGTAATACTTATGCTTTGGAGCAAGATAATTCTTGGGGGGGGGGGGATACTTATAGAAGCTGATAATGCAGTCTTTCAAGCTCTTCTTAAAAATCGCCCAAATCCAAAAACTGCCAAATACAATGTTGCTATTTACAATAAAGACAAACAAATTAAATTTATGCAAATCTCAGGTTACGCGCAGATGTTAAGTGGCATTATAAGCGAATACGATCCGCACCACCTTAAGCGCATAGAGAATGAAATAACACAATATGGTGGAAGTTATGAGATTTTTGAAATGCAGGGCATACGCTTTGATACGCTTATGCATAAACACCCAGATATTACGCGCATTGATTACCTTTCTGTCGATGTGGAGGGCGGAGAAAAAAGCATTTTAGAATCTATTGATTTTAATGCCTATCATATCCAACTAATTGGCGTTGAAAATAACTATAAAGATTCGTGGATAAAAAATTTTCTTTCAAAACAGGGTTATAGAAAAATAATCGAGCTAGGCTGTGATGAGTTTTATGAGAAAATACCTAATTAGCGCTTATTAAGCACTTTATAAAAGCTTATTTTCCGCAATCTTAACACTGCCAAAGTGGCAAAAATCACTCTTGCTTGAAGCTTTTATGATGCAGTGGCGAGCAAATCAAACTTAGCGTTTCAATCCATTCACCGTCTGCAACATAGAATCTGCTGTTTGGATACTCTTTGAGTTTGCCTCATAGGCGCGCTGACCGGTGATTAAATCCGTCATTTCCTCTACAAGCTTGACATTGCTAAGCTCTATAAAGCCCTGTCGTAGCTGCCCAAATCCATCAATGCCCGGCACGCCAGCGATTGGCTCGCCTGATGCGTTGGTATTGATGAAAAGATTATCACCCAAAGAATGCAAGCCAGCCGGATTGATGAAATTTACAATCTCAATTTGCCCTAGCACATTGATTTCAGTTTGATTACCCTCTTTGACACTGATTGTGCCATCTGTGCCGATGTTTATTTCTGTGGTGTTTTCAGGCAGTGTGATATTTGGCACGAGCAAATAACCATCAGAATTTACCAAATTCCCCTCGTTATCGATTTTAAAGCTCCCTGCGCGTGTGTAGGCGATATTGCCATCAGGAAGCTGTATTTGAAAAAATCCATTTCCTGTAATTGCAATATCAAGGTTATTTTCCGTCTCTTTTGGGTGTCCTTGTGAAAACATCTTTTGCACCGAGATTGGGCGCACACCCACACCTACTTCAATGCCTGTTGGCGAAATTGTCGTCTCACTCGTGCTTGTGCCCGCATACTGCAAAACTTGATAAAACAAATCCGCAAACTCTGCGCGTTGTTTCTTGTAGCCGATTGTATTGACATTAGCGATATTATTTGAAGTTGTATCAATCTGCAACTGCTGCCCGATCATTCCCGTAGTAGCAGTATAAAGCGATCTCATCATAATTCACTCCTTGAAACTTGCTTTTTTTGCGCTTAAAAGAAAAAATTCCTAATTTTTATTTATCTATAAAGCAAAAGCAATTATAATGCCGCTTTTATCCCCCGTGCAAAAATAAGGCTAAAAAATGACTATCGATGATGCCACCTTACTAACTTGGCTTTTTGTGCTTGGCATCTCTGTGGAAGCGATAACCGGAGCGCTTGCGGCTGGGCGGCATAATATGGATTTATTTGGTGTGATGTTTATCGCGCTAGTGACTGCCATAGGTGGGGGCTCGATACGCGATGTGTTGCTAGGGCATTACCCGCTTACTTGGGTAGAGCGCCCGCAGTATGTGGTATTAATTTGTGTTATCGCCATTCTTACAACAAGGATTCCAAAAACACTGGTGCGCTTTGAGAAGCTCTTTTTAAGCCTTGATGCGCTGGGGCTTGTTGTTTTTAGCATTATCGGCGCGCAGGTGGCGATGGAGGGCGATTATGGCTTTATCATTGCGGTGAGTTCTGCGTGCATTACAGGGATTTTTGGCGGAATCTTGCGTGATATTTTTTGCAATCGCATTCCCCTTGTTTTCCAAAAAGAGCTGTATGCGGGCGTGGCGATGATAGCAGCGAGTTTGTATTATATACTTGTGAAATTTGCAGGAATGGATTCTCTCTTTGCAGTGATAGTTACGCTTATTTTTGGGACACTTTTGCGTCTTTTTGCGATTCGCTACAAGCTTGATTTGCCGACATTTTCTTATGATGAACACACACAAAATAAAGGATAATCTATGTCCCTTGCCTTAGCATTAAAATATCGCCCGAAAACCTTTGATGACTTAATCGGGCAGCATTCTGTCTCACAAACGCTTTCTTTAGCACTAGATTCTAAGCATATTTCGCACGCATATCTTTTCAGTGGATTGCGAGGAAGCGGAAAAACAAGCAGTGCGAGAATCTTCTCGCGTTGCTTGCAATGTGAAAGCGGACCCACAAGCAAGCCTTGCGGGGAATGTGAAAACTGCAAAGCCGCACTTGAAAGCAGACATATAGATATCATCGAAATGGACGGCGCATCAAGTCGCAAGATTGAGGATATTCGAGCGCTTATTGAGCAGACAAAATACCGCCCAAGTTTTGGCAGATTTAAGATTTTCATTATCGATGAAGTGCATATGCTTACGCGCGAGGCGTTTAATGCACTTCTTAAGACGCTTGAAGAACCGCCAGAATATGTGAAATTTATCCTTGCTACCACTGACCCGCTAAAGCTCCCAGCGACTATCCTTAGTCGCACACAGCATTTTCGCTTTAAGCAAATCTCCCAACGCCTTGTGGTGGAGCATATCGCAAGCATTTTAAATAAAGAAAATGTCTCTTTTGAACCGCAAGCCCTAGAAATCATCGCGCGCAGTGGCTCGGGAAGCTTGCGCGATACGCTGACTTTGCTTGACCAAGCCATCATTTTTTGCAAAGGCAATATTGATACCGCAAGCGTGACGGATATGTTAGGTGTGGTTGATCCGCAGATTTTTGAAAATCTTTTTAATAATCTCTTAAGCACGCCAAGTAATGAAAATACCCTAAGCACACAGGTTGAGGAAAGTTTGCAGATTTTGCAAGAATATGAATGCGAGATGATTTTAGATGAAATGATGCTTTTTTTAAAAGACAGACTTTTGCACCACGATAAGCGTTTCGCGCCTGCGGTGCTTGATAGATTTTTTAGAATCTTAGCAGATTCTAAATATCTTTTGACGCTAAATACTGATAGCTCGTTTGTATTGCTTTTAAGCTTGTTAAAAATGCAAGAGGCACTAAAGATAAAAGATATTGAATTGATGATTGAGGATTTGGAAAGTGAGATTTTTGGCACAAATTCTCGCGCGACTTCAAAGCCACAAATGCCACAAAGCACGCAAGATTCTAAAAATCTTGATGCAAAAAGCGCGCCTATATCTAGTAGAAATTTACAAGATTCTGCTCCAAGCGCGCAATCTATGCAAGCACCCCAAAGCACTCCGCATATTTTGTTTGAAAAGCTCATCCGCGCGATTTATGATAGAAGCTATGACTTAGGTGAATGCTTTAGCAAAAATGTGTCGTTTGTGGATTTTAGTAATGATATTTTAAGCTGGGATTCTCAAGCACAGGGGAATGATAAGCAGATTTTGAGCGAGGGCTTCGGTTTTATTAAGAGCAAAATTGCTGAAATTTTTGGCACGCAAACAAAGATTATCCAAGTCAAGCAAGAAGCCAAAAATACACCACAAAACACGCAAGAGGCACAAGATTTCAATCAACCAAACAGCGTTACAGAATCTACAGATTCTATCAATCAAAAAAATGTGGAGTATGAACGCGCAACGCAGTGGAGCGGAGCCGAAGCGGGATTTACTCCCGCGAAGGCGATACAATCTAATGGAATAGATTCCAATCAACCAAACAGCGTTACAGAATCTACAGATTCTATCAATCAAAAAAATGCCGAATATGTGCGCGAAGCGGAGCCGAAGCGGGATTTACTCCCGCAAGGTGATACCATTAATGGAATAGTATCTCAAAATACCACCACGCAAAGCGATAAAGACTTTATTATGCGGAATAAATCCCTCATTAGTGGGATACACGAGCATTTGGGTTTAAAAGATGTCATTAAATCGTAAGGAGCAATTATGCAAGAGAACACATTTACGCTTTCAGAAGAGAATCTAAGTGCGCTGTGCGAGGCATTAAGCGCATTAGAAAAGGAGCATAAACATATTTTTTTCCTTCTCAATGGTGATTTAGGAAGCGGAAAAACCACATTGGTAAAGGAATTTGTACGCCATAGTTTGGGGGTTGAAGGCGTGAGTTCACCTACCTTTAGCCTTTCACAGGATTATGAAGACAGGGTGTTTCATTATGATTTTTACCAAAAAGAATTTAATCAACTCTTGGAGCTAGGCTTTATCGAGCTTTTTGAGCGTGAGGGTGTGCATTTTATTGAATGGGCAAATCCGCGCATTAAAGCACTTTTGAAAAAATGTAATTTTCTTGTGTATGAAGTGGTGATTACACCGCTAGATTCTCACCAAAGGGAGTATAAAATAATCCATGAATAAGCTAGAAGCGTGCAACTTAAGCAAGCAAATCAAAAAAACAAAAATCGTTAATGATGTCTCTGTGAGTGTCAGCAGTGGCGAAGTGGTAGGATTGCTAGGACCAAATGGCGCGGGGAAAACGACGACTTTTTATATGATTTGCGGACTTTTGCACCCAAGCTCTGGCGCCGTGTTTTTAAATGGGCACAATATCACGGGTTTGCCCCTACACGCGCGCTCAAATATGGGTATAGGTTACCTTCCGCAAGAATCTAGCATTTTTAAGGATTTGAGCGTAGAGCAAAATTTAATGCTTTCTGCTGAGGCAAGCATAAAAAGCGCGCGTGAGCGCAAAATTCGCATTGAAAAAATGCTCGAAGAATTTAATATCGAGCCTATCCGTGCGCGCAAAGGCGTGAGCCTTAGCGGTGGGGAACGCAGAAGGGTTGAAATCGCGCGTGCGCTAGTGAAAAATCCAAAGTTTGTGCTTCTTGATGAGCCTTTTGCCGGTGTAGATCCAAAGGCGGTAATGGATATACAAAATATCATTTTAAAGCTTGTCGAGCTTGATATTGGCGTGCTTATTACTGACCATAATGTCCGCGAGACGCTTTCAGTCTGCCATCGCTCTTATGTTATCAAAAGTGGCTCATTGCTAGCAAGCGGGAATGCAGAGGAAATCTACGAAAATGCGTTGGTGAGAAAATACTATTTAGGCGAGCATTTCAAAGTATGAATCTAGCGTCCAAACTTCGAACCAATATCGCCATAAAACCGCGCCTCTCAGCCACATTGAAAAATTGGTTGCCGATTTTGCAAAGTGGCGCAGGCGAGATTGAAGAAGTGTTAAATAGCTTTGTGGAGGAAAATCCCTATGTTGAGATTCAGTCCAAACGCACGCAAAGCTTCTCAAAAAAAACAAGCTCACTTAAAACCTCTGTGAGCGACAAGATAGAATCTCTAAGCGTGAATAATGAGGATTTGTATGAAAAATTGCTCGATCAAATCACCTCCTCACTTTTCCCTACAAAAACTTCGCAAAAAATCGCGCAGTGTGTGATTGAAAATATCAACGAAGATGGCTTTTTGGATTGCGATATTGCGCTTTTGGCTGATGAGATAGGAGTGAGCGTGGAGGAATTTGAGCGTGTGAGAAAGCGTTTTTTTATGCTTGAGCCTTGTGGAGTTGGGGCAAAGGATTCAAAAGAAGCGTTCTTTTTTCAACTTCAAGAAAGCGACTTAAATGACGCGCAATATGAGCTAGGCGTGCAAATTATTGAAAATCTTAGCAATCATTCCGCATACAAAAAAAATCCGCATTATGAAAAGGTTATGCAAACAATTAAACTTTTTAAAAACCCACCCACAGGGGAATTTAGCGCAAAGATTCCAGAAATTATCCCAGACATTTTTATTTTTGAGCGCTTGAAAGAGGATTCGCTTACTCCCACTTATGAACTTGAAGTGCGTATAAATGACGCGTATTATCCAAATATTATTATTGAGGGCTTGTCAAAAGAGAATCTATCAAAAAACCAAAAAGATGCGCAAGAATCTAAAAAAGCCTTGCAAGATTCCCAAGCACTACTTGAAGCCCAAAAACAAGCCCAAGATTTCACAAAAACTAAAATAAAAGAGGCAAAAGACTTAGTCGATGCGCTTGATATGCGTAAGGCGACAATCTTAAAAATCGCACTAAGTCTTAGGGAAAATCAGTATAATTTTTTTATGGGCGGTGAGATTACGCCAATGAAGCTCAAAGACATCGCTCAAGATTTGGGCTATGCGCCTAGCACGATTTCACGCGCCATTGCCAATAAATACCTAGAATGTGATAGGGGTATTTTCCCAATTAAGAGCTTTTTTACCGCAGCCATTGATGGGGATACTTCAAATGCGTCGATTAAGGATTTTATACTCGGTTTAGTCAAAAGTGAGGACAAGAAAAAACCGCTCTCGGATTTGAAGATTCTAAAAAATGTGGAGGAAAAATTTAACATCAAAATGGTGCGCCGAACAATCACAAAATACCGCCAGCAGCTAAATATTGCAAGCTCGAGTGAGAGAAAAAAACTTTATGAAATGAGTATGTAATGTATCATCTGAATTATTTTGCAAATTTTGCGCTTAACGCGCGCGCGATGGAGATTTTAAGTGCGCAAAGATTCCCAAACGCAAATCCTTTCGATTCAGAATCTAACGCGCAAAAAAGCCATTTTTTAAAGCTTCTTTCCACTCTTTTTGAAAAAGAGCAATGCAGCTTTTTTTCTTGCACACAAGAGGCGTATTTTTGGCTTTTCACACATTTAGGATTTGAGAATTGCGCGCTAATGCCGAGCTTTTCGCATTCGGCTTTTCAGGCATTCAAGGTAGCAAAAAAACTTACTCAAATCCCAATCTCGCACTATGAGGAGTTTTTGCAAAACATTACGCAAAATTTTCTTTTTTTGCCTGCTATTAATGAGGATATTTTGACTTACAATAACTTGCGTGCTTTGCGTGAGTTTGTAGATTCCAAAAAAGAATCTTTTGTGTTTGTTGAGATTTCTACTTTGCTGCAAAATGGGGATTTTAGTGCGCTTAAAATTTTAGAAAGTCCTCGTATAGCGTATATTGTGGATTTGCAAAAGTTAGGCTTTATGCGAGGGTGCGGATTTATCGCGCATTCTTTAGAATCTGTAAAATCTTTTAGCGCGTCTTTAAATTTTATCGCGCCAAATGGCATTTTTGCGTTTGCGTGGGAATGCGTGCGCGAGGTCAAAGAAAATCAGGCATTGCAAAATTACTGCACCCAAAAACATAATGCTTTTTTCTTTGAGCGCTTAAAAACACACGCGGATTCCTTAGAACAAGGATTTTCAAGACAGGTTGAACTTTTTGCGCCTTTAGAATCCACTCCGCCAAACGCACTTGCCCTGCGCCTGCGCGGCATTAAAGCGCGCGCGTTAGCACAAAGTTTGCTTATACAAAAAGTTGAGCTCATTAATGGGCAAGATTGTATGCTAGGGAATTTTAGCCCCTCGTTTGTTTTAAAAGAAATGGGCTATAAAGATGAGGAATGTAGAGAGCTTTTAAGCATTAGCTTTGTGTTTTTGGATTCTCTTTCGCTTGATGAAGTGGCAAAACGCGTTGCACAAGCCTTTTTCACGCTAAAAAAACTTGGAATCTAGTTTTTAGCATAGGTTAATTTTCATTTTCACGCAAATTCTTTTCATTTTGGGGCACTATGTTAAGATTATTTTTTCTCCTTTTTTGTGGTGCGTTGTGTTTGCTCCAACCCGCCTATGCGCAAAAATCCACTAAAGAAACACAACAAAATCTCACAAATTTTTCAACTACTTCAGAAAATATAGAACTAAAACTGCAAGAGCCAAAAGATTTGCAAGATGAAAACATAGCGCAAGAAAGTCCCAAAAAGTCATTTGGGATTAAGGTTAATGGTGGCACGAGCGCTGGATATTCCGAATTAGAGCTTAATCAAAAAACTTTCCAAGAAAATGAAATTGAATCTGGGCTTTGGCGCGCGGGACTTGGCTATGATGCGTTTTATGAATTTTACCCCATTAATCGTATTGTGATAAATCTTTTCTTTGGTTCAAGCGTTGAAATCACACAATATCGCGTAGGTGGGAAAGTGAAAAATTACAATGACGGAATCCGCAACGAAGACCACGCCTATGATTGGGGCGAGAGATTCTATGCTGGCTCGCGGATAAACCATATCGGCGTAGTGATTAGAATCTATGAAAATCACAAACTCTCCATTGTCTTAAGGCGCGCATTTTTAGCGGATTTTAGACTTGGAAACTATGACTTGCCATTTTCAAATAGTCCTTGGGTCTCATCGCAAAATGTTCAAATCTCAGGAAGCGATATGAGCATACGCGCGATAAATAACACGCAGATTCTTGTAAGTTATAGCCTTTATTTTTAGGTGCTGTATTTTTCTTGAAAGCGTAAGATTCTCTTTCCTGCGGCGTTGAGATTGTATTGCTCATCGTATTTTTCTTGCAAGCGGGTTTCAAAGATTTTCAAAAGATGGCTAAATTCTGGCGCGCTATAAATATCAATTACAATGCTATAAAGCTGCACATCTTGCAATAAAATATCAAAAATTTTCACGCGGTCTTGCAAATAGAGTTTTTCATCTTGACTATATTCAAGCACGCGCAGGGTGATTCTATCCATAATGCGCGGAAGGGTGTAGAGATTTGGTTTGAGATACTCACTTAACGCTTCATTTGCGCGGGAAAGCAAATCATCAATATGAATCTTATCCGCATACACTACACACGGGATTATGGCGATGATTCTATCAATATTGAGCCCCAAAGCGCGCGTCTCCCATTTGATGAGAAATTTTTCCATAAAACTAAAATGTCGTTGGTTTAAGGTGGTATTTTTACGCATTTTTCAGTCCTTAGGTTTTGTGATTTAGAATTTTAAAGTTTTCTTAAAAATCAGTATTGTAGAATTTTTTAACTTAAAAGATTGCAATTAAGGTTGTTATTATGCTAAAAACTATCCGCTCTAAGATTATTATGATGATTGTGGCATTTTTGATAGTGCTACTGGCAATGGTGTATGTGCATTTGCAAAATGGTTTTAGCACCATTGCAAAAAGTAACTCTACAAGCGAACTTCAAAAACTCAATGCTATGCTTTTTGAAGGTTTAAAAATCGCTATGAATACAGGCGATCCTGAAGTGATTAGCACCTTTATAGAAGGCTCAAAGCATGTGGAAGGCATCGCAGGATTAGCGATTTTTCCTGCGGATTCTGTGATTGAGCTTATGGGGATGGAGAATTCGCGCAAATCAGATGAAGTCGAAGTGCTGGAAGCTTTTGCAAACAAAACACAAAGTCTGCGTCCTTACACACAGACAACAGATTCTCAAACTGATTCTGGCTACATTATGGTAAAACCAATTTTAGCGCTTGGAAGTTGCTTAGATTGCCATGTCAATGTCAAAGAAGGCGATGTGCTAGGCGTGGCAAAAATCCAAGTTTCTAATAAAATGCTTATGCAACATTTAGAATCTGTGCAATTTGATATTGTGCTGTGGGTGGTTGGGCTAGGATTTGTGGCACTTTTGGGATTGCTCTTTTTCTTTAATCGCTTTGTTTTTTATCCAATCAATAACCTCACTCAAGTGGCAAAAGATCTTTCACAAGGTGATGGCGACCTCACAAAGCGCCTCCCTATCAAAAATAACGATGAGATTGCTAAAGCAAGCGGATATATTAATGATTTTATTTCTAAAATTAGCAACACCATCGCAAGCACAAAATATTCAAGTCATCAGAATATCGACCAAGCAAACAAGCTCGCCGATGCTTCTGAAGAGATAAACACGCGCATTGAAAAAAGCGTAGAAGTCGTGCATACAAGCGCAGAGCTAGGTAAAAATATTGAATTTATTTTAAATAACTCTATTGAGCTTGTGCAACAAAGTGCCACAGAGGTAAGAGAATCTTCAAAACAGCTTCTCCATACACGCGATATGCTTTCAAAAATGGTGCAAGGTTTGCAAGAAAACATTAGTGCCGAACACGAAATCGCTCATCGCCTCGCCCAAAGTGTGCAAGAAACCACGCGCATAAAAGATGTGCTTACAATCATCGCAGATATTGCAGACCAAACAAGCTTACTCGCACTTAATGCCAATATTGAAGCCGCGCGTGCAGGGGAAAGTGGCAGGGGTTTTGCAGTAGTGGCTGATGAAGTGAGAAAGCTTGCCGAAAGAACGCAAAAGGGCTTAGGTGAAATTAATATCGTTGTCAATGCTGTCGTGCAGTCAATAAGCGATGCAAATATCGCAATGAGTGAAAATGTGGAAAATATCTCCGGTATGACTGATGTCTCAAAAGAAAGCACAGAAGTGCTAGAGCACAGCGTGCAATCGCTCAAAGACGCCGTGCAGGCCTCAGGCTTAAGCCTGCAAAAAACAAGCGAGCTTTTTGATGCTGTCAAGGCGATTTTAACCCAAGTAAGTGAGGTAGAAAATCTCACCAACCAAAACAGCCAAAGCGTGCGCACTATCAATAGCATATCCCACGATATTGCCACAAAAGCAAAAGAGCTCAACTCACAATTAGATTCTTTTAAGTGCTAGGAATTGTGGCTTAGCTCTTTTCTTTGGCGGTGTTAATTTTTCCTTGTATTGCGCGCTTATTATAGAAATTAATGCTTTAAAACAAGGAATACAATGAAATTTAAAATAGATTCTCTTTTCAAGGACTTTGTGCCATTTTGGCAATTGGGTTTTAAAATGCGTTTATGGATTTGAGTCATAAGATTCTTATCCAAAATACCATTATCACACGCATATTGGCAGTTTGCAACTTTTGCTTACAAGTATTGTGAATCTGCTTATTTTACTTCCTTTTGTGTTTGCTTTTAGCTCAGCGGGATTTTAGCAGATAAATTCTCCAAAAACAAAGT
Source organism: Helicobacter himalayensis (assembly GCF_001602095.1). Taxonomy (NCBI): domain Bacteria; kingdom Pseudomonadati; phylum Campylobacterota; class Epsilonproteobacteria; order Campylobacterales; family Helicobacteraceae; genus Helicobacter; species Helicobacter himalayensis. The sequence continues at coordinate 334,627 of NZ_CP014991.1, forward strand.
TATGCGAATAAGTGCGTGGGTGAGCGTGGGGCTGTGCGGTTTTATTACGATTTGTTATTTTAATGGCGCATTTTGCCTTGCGTTTTTGCACCTTGTTTATGGCATTTCAAAGCGCAATTTATTCTCCAGCAAAATTTGGCTTTATTAAAGAGCTTATGGGTAATAGAGTATTTAGTCTCAGGGAATGGCGCGCTTGCAAGCGGTTAGCATTGTAGCGATTTTATGCGGGATTGGCGTGTGTTCTTTTCTTTTTTGAAATATTTTTTAACCAAAGCCAAAGCTTCGTAAGCTCTCCACTTTAGCTCCTTCTGATATGCTAGATTCTATAGCGCCACTTGGATTTTTACTGATATTTTTTGCGATGTGTGAATTATATTAAGCTACAAACTCCCTACACTCACACAAACACAAAACATACATTTTGACACAAACGCCTACAAACAAGTGCGCTTTTAAAGCAAAACATCACAATTCTTAAAAGCGATCGCACAATTTGGCTTTGCATTATCGGACTTAGCTTTTTTATGCACTTTCCCAGCTCCACATCGCCTCTTTTCCTTCCTACGTCAAAGGTATCTTAGAAATGGAATCTGCGGGGTTTTTAGCATTCTACTACATTCATTCAATTTCGTGTGCTAGATTCTCAACTTGGCGTTTATTAATATCTTTTTGCTTGCGCGCTTGCTTTTAAGCCTTGTTTTTCCTCGCTATTGAGCACATAAAAATCCATCATATTTTTATTTCAAGGTAGTCTTTAGTAAAGCTTGAAAATAAAAGCGTGAAGTTGGGATTTCTAGAGACTATTTGTGTGTATGGAATACATTTTGTGGAAAATTACCAATTCTAGGAAGTGGGAAACTTGACTTAGTCGCACTTAAAGCGCTTGCAAAAAGTTTAATGGAGGCTTAGAGCAAAATTAAAATAACAAATCCGCATCGACATTTGTAACACTTTGTGTTTGTGCGGGGAGTTTAGAAATATCAGTGTAGAGATACTCGCCATCTTCTAGTGTTTTTTTCATCACGCCCTGAGGCACATCAAATTTGCGCTTTAAGCCCGGCTCGAGATTGACAATTTTGTTGAAAAAATACGCACTTGCGGGAGTTGCCACGACTCCACCTGTCTCATTTGGACCAATTGGCGTATTATCATCGCGCCCATACCATGTGATAATCTGAATACTTGGAGAGAATCCACAAAACCAGCCATCAATATTTTGATTTGAAGTGCCCGTTTTCCCTGCAATCTCCATATTTTGCATTCTAGCGCGCGAGCCTGTTCCGCGATTTACCACATCACGTAAGATATTTACCACCAAAAATGCTTGTTTTGGTTGCGTGTATTCCTTTGAAAGGAGTGGGAATTCATATACTTCGCCATTTTCATTAGTGATAGAATCCACTAAGCGCGGGGTTAGCATTGTGCCATAATTTGAAAAAAGCGAGTATTCTTTTGCCGCATCAAGTGGAGAAAGACTTAAACTTCCAAGGATAATTGACATATCATTTGGCACGGATTGAAAGCCATAATCCACGATCCCGCGATAAATCCGTTCAAAGCCTATTTGTTGTACGAGGTTGAGCGCAGCGAGGTTTGAAGAGCTTCGCAAGGCGTAATGCAAGCTTACAATTCCGCTATAAGCGCCCACATTTTTTGGCGTCCAAATATCCTCTTCTGCCTCTTTGTTTGCATCTTTTATCTCGCTTAAATCCTCTTTTGTAGAATCCGCCCCAAAGCGTCTTGGTGCATCTGTGATTTTCCACGCGGGTGAGTAGCCTCTGTCAAAGGCTAGCAAGTAGATAAAGGGCTTTATGCTTGAGCCAAATTGTCTTTTTGCCTGTGTGGCGCGATTAAAGCTAGATTTTTTATAATCCACCCCGCCAACGAGGGCTAAAATTTTCCCTGTGTCTGATTCTGTCACGACAATAGCACCATTAAGCTCGCCCATTTTTTTAGGATACGCGGGCTTTGCGGTAATTTCTAGGAGATTATTTATACCATCTGGGCTCTCTTGTGTGGAAAGTGGAAGAGGATTTATAGAATCTATATCTGCAGAATCTGGTGTGTTTATTTTTTGTTCAAAATATTTTGGATATTTTTCAAGCAAACGCTCATTAATCTTGCTATATCCATAGCGCAGGGCTTCTTGTGCGATATTTTGGTAATCTAAATCGATGTTGAGCTTGATTTTATAACCGCCTGTTTTTAAATCTGCATAAACAGGCGCAAGCTGACGCAAAACCTCATCAACGATATAAGGCGCGAGATTCTGTGTGCGCGATTCATCATAGATTTGTGGCACTTCGTTAATCGCCACTTCGTATTCATCTTTGGTAATCCAGCCAATATCAAGCATACGCGCTAAAATACTATTTGCCCTGCTTAAAGAATAGTGTAGATTTTTTGTCGGATCGTAGGTGCTAGGGGCTTTTGGCAGTCCCATAAGCATACAGATTTCTTTTAGAGTAAGCTCACTTAGATTCTTTCTAAAATACCCAAGCGCAGCAGTCCTCACGCCATAATAGCCATGTCCTAAGAAAATATAATTGAGATAAATTTCTAAAATCTCTTCCTTACTCATCTCTTTTTCAAGCAAGATGGCAAACATTGCTTCTTTTACTTTGCGTTTGAGCGTTTTTTCTGAAGTGAGTGCGACATTTTTCACTACTTGCTGTGTGAGCGTGCTTCCGCCTTCAATCCAGCGCATATTAATCGCATTTTTCACCATTGCGCGTGAGATTGTATCAGGATTAATCCCAATATGCTCAAAAAATAACGTGTCCTCAACTGCTAAAAGTGCTTCAATCACGCGCGGAGGAATTTCATCAAATTTCGCATACAGCCTGTATTCATTATCAAACACATTGGCAATCAAGCGTCCTTTTCTGTCAAAAATCTGCGTGGCAATATCCATCTTGTGCTTTTTAATGCCTACAATCTCACTCTTACTCTCTTTATAGATTCCAAAAAGATACACGCCTACCGCAAGCAGAGCGCCTAAAAAAGCGATAAGAATAAAATAGCCAAAAACTTTTAAAGCCCTACGCACTTACAAATCCAACCTATCTCACTCTTGTGTTGGATTTGTAAGGTTTTTTTGCAATTGTTCGATTTCTTCACTTATTTTTCCTGAGATTTCGCTATAAATCTCATCAATTGAAGTCATCACGCCATCGCTGTTTTTTTCCATTGCGGTGATTTTATCTTGTATATAAGATTTTGGACAGGCGACTTTTGGATCTTCAAGCGTTGTGGCAAGTGCAATAGCTGAACTATGCACTCCTGAGTGGAATGGATCGAGTTTTTTGTAGCCTTGTGTGTGGCTAAAGTGTTCTTTTCCGCGTCCTTCAAAATACCATTTCCCTAAACGACAACTTTTATGATCTACTTTATTGAAAGTATCTTTGATACCAAACACAAAGCTATAAAGATTGTTTTTATACACAGTGTGGTCGAGTTTTGCTAAAGTGCAGAATATTCTTGAACTTAGGCTTGATGAGGTTTGATTATTTATAAGGCTTGCAACTTTGAGATCACTTACCACATTATTAAGTGCTTCAATCGCGGCTCTCACGGTGTTTGTCGCATCATTTGTTTCTTCTGTGCCTGTTTGAATATCGTTTGCTTCTTGTTGCATTGATTTTACCACCACAGCAATTTCCTTTGTGGCTTTTTGCGTCTTTTCAGCAAGCTTTCTCACTTCATCAGCCACCACTGCAAAGCCCCTGCCGTGCTCGCCTGCGCGCGCAGCTTCAATAGCGGCATTAAGTGCTAAGAGGTTTGTCTGCTCGGCAATATCATCAATGAGTGAAACAACATTTGTAATCTCATTGCTTCTTTGTGTGAGAGAATCTACAAGTTGTGTTGAAATTTGCATTTTTTCATACAAGGTTTCGATTTTGGCAAGCGCATCGTTACTCATATCCATTCCGTGCTCTGCGTGTCTGATAGCCTCATCTGAGCGCTTCACCACTTCTGCGGATTGATTGAGCACTTCTTGCAACGCGCCTTGTGTGCCGGTAATCCCAATCGTCATAGATTGATTGTATGCATCAAAGACATCAAAGCCGTGACGCCTATCACTGCGCAAGTCAAGTAATAGAATCGAGTAATACACCACATCGCCTACCTGTAAGGATTTCACTTCATATTCTCCTGATGGCAAAGCAACATCTGTGGTTGTTGGAGAAAGACTCTCAATAATTGAGTCAAGGTTTTGCATAGCCTGTGCCAAGTGATTTTTGAAAACTACCTCACGCCCTTTAAGCCCGATAATTATTTCTTTTTGTGTAAATCCAAACGCCACGTTTTTAGATTCCAACTCTTGTTTAAGATGCGCGATTTCTTTTTCATATTGTGCAATACGCTGTTTTAAAGCATTACTTGAGCCAAACATATAGAAGCCTTTTGTGTGGAATTTTAACAAGCTATGATTATACTACAAACAAAAGCAAAAGTATAAAAAATGTAGAAAAATTTTGCAAGAATTTAAAATGCCAATATTTGACAGCTGGTAAAAAAGTGCAGATTTTACTTTCAAAGTTTCAAAGCGCGATGAAATTTTTTAGAATCTTTAAGCCCATTTGATGGCTTTTTTCTGGGTGAGGTTGTATGCCTAGGACATTATCTTTACCAATAATTGCCGGGAAGGTGTAGCCATACTCACAACGTGCTAAGGTGTGAGAATCTGCGACTTTATTTGCGTGAAAACTATGCACAAAGTAAAGGAAAAATTCTTTTTCGCAATCTTTTAAAAGCCCATTTTTTAATCCAGATTCACTTAGGATACATTTATTCCAACCAATTTGAGGGATTTTAAGCGCACTAGATTGCGTGTTTTTGGCTAATAAACGCGTTTTGTCAAACTCTACTACCTCGCCTTCTATCAATCCAAGCCCAGAATACTCACCAAACTCATAGCTTTTTTGCAAGAGAAGCTGCATACCAAGGCAGATTCCAAGCAAATATTTTCCACTTTTTGCAAAAGAGCAAATTGCCTCATCTAAGCTATTTTGTCTTAAATGCGCGATTGCATCACCAAAAGCCCCAACGCCGGGTAAAATAATCTTATCAAATTTCGCAATTTTACAAGGATCCGATTCTACATTGATTGTAATATTTGAAAACTCTTGCATAATATTGTTAAACGCATTTTTCACGCTTGCAAGATTGCCAATGTTGTAATTTAGAATCCCAATACGCATAACTCCCCCCAATGCTTTTCTCGCGCGCATTTTAGCATAGCTTGTGTGCGACTTCTTGCATAAGTGCTATAATTTCAGGTTTAAATTTTGCAAATTTATGACAAGGAGTTTGAAAGTGGATTTTTTTACTCAAGCCCTTAATACTCTTAAAGATTCTCATAATTTCCGCACTTTGCGCGATTTTACGCATTTTGGTGTGTATATTTCAGAAAATCCAAAGGCAAAAAAGCTTCTTAACTTTGCTTCAAACGATTATTTGGGTTTAAGCACGCAAGGCGCGGTCTTTTTAGATTCTACTCTTGCGAGGGAAAACGCGTTTTTTTCAAGTTCTTCTTCGCGACTTTTAAGCGGGGGATTTGAAATTTCTCATAGGCTTGAAAGCCTCTTAGGAACGATGTTTGATAAATCTTGTTTGCTTTTTAATAGTGGCTATCACGCAAATATCGGACTTATAGAATCGCTTTCGCGCATTGAAGGCGTGTTTTTCTTGCTTGATAGTTTTGTGCATGCGAGCGTTTTTGATGGAATTAAGCTTTCTCGTGTGCGTTTTGTGCGTTTTAGGCATAATGACTTGGAGCATTTGCGCACGCTTTTACAAGAAAATGCGCATAAATATAAAGAATGTATTATCGTAACTGAAGCGCTGTTTTCGATGGATGGGGACTTTGCGCCACTTAAAGAACTTATTACCTTAAAAAAAGAATTTAGCAATCTTAAAATTTATCTTGATGAAGCTCATAGCATAGGTGTGTGCGGGGATTTGGGCTTGGGATTAGCAAAAAGCTTGGGCGTGGAAAATGAGGTTGATTTTATCATGCTTACTTTTGGTAAAGCCATTGGCTCTGTGGGCGCGTGCGTGCTATGCAGTGCGAGTGCGAGGGAGTTTTTTGTCAATTTTGCGCGTTCGCTTATCTACTCGACTGCCTTGCCCCCGATAAATATTGCCTTTAGCTATTTTGTTTTTTCGCGCCTTGCAGATTTTCGCGCACAAAGGGCACATTTGCAGGAACTAAGCATATTTTTTAAAAAGAATCTTTCTTTGCTTGTGGAAAAACACACAAGAGAAAATGCAGATTCTGCGATTGAGGGTTTTGTGCTTGGGGAATCGCAGATTCTTTCTCTTGTGCTTGGGAGTAATGAGCGCGCACTTAAGGCTTATGAGATTTTGGGCAAATATGGGATTTTCGCCCCTGCAATCCGCTATCCTACAATTCCTAAAAACACCGCGCGCCTGCGTTTTTCACTCACTGCGCTTATGCAAAAAGAGCATTTAGAGCAAGCACTTTGCGCACTGCAAGAGTTTTTCGCACAAAAGCACTAAAAAAAGGAGGTAGAATGAAGTTAGTTAATCTCAAAACGCGTGAAAATCTCACGCCCTGCAATACACCTCTTTTACTCTTTGCAAGTGGTTTTGGCTTTTTGCCTTACGCATTTGAAAACTTAAAACTTCCACAAAATGCGCTAAGTGCGATGTTGTATGATTACAGCGATTTTTCTAATGCGAAAAATTTGCTAAAAGTTTTAGAATCTTTCCCACAAATCCATCTCATCGCGTGGTCTATGGGCGTGTGCGTGGCGCAGGAGCTTTTTTCAAATGTGCAGATTGAAAGCGCGCTTGCTATTAACGGCACGATTTTTGGCGTGCATCAAAATTTTGGAATCCCGCCTAAAATTTTTTCACTCACCCAACAGAAATTACAGCGTGAGGCTTTTTTAAACTTGGCGTTTGGGATGGGGGCATTTGGAGGGGAATTGGTAAGTGAAAATGCGCATGAAAAATCTTTGCTTGCGCCTACAAATTCTCTAAAAAATGAGCTTAAAAGTTTGCAAGAATTTTGCGCACAAAGGGGTGAAAATCCACGTCAAAGCGCATTTTTTTGGCATAAGACAATTATAAGTAATGATGATAAAATATTCTCACCAAAAGCACAGAATCTCGCGTGGGAGGCTTATAGACAAACACATAAGGATTTTGTGATTTTGCATACCAATGCGCCACATTTTGTGTTTGTTGATGAAAAACTTTGGGAGGAGCAATGTTTGCCACGCAATTTGTAAAGCGCGCAGGGAGCTATGATTCTCAAGCATTTGTGCAACAATTTATGGCGCGGTATTTGATTGCACTTTTGCGCGATTTTGCGTCTTTTCAAGATGATGAGAATCTAGCTGATATTTTTAGCAATGTTTTTGAATTTGGTTGCGCGCAGGGGCAATACACGCGCCTTTTGCTAGAAAATTTCGCCCCTAAAAAACTGCTTTGCAATGATATTAACGACTACAAAAAAGTATTTGAGAATCCACCATTTAGCGATTTTGACGTGGAATTTGCGCGTTTTGATATGAATAATTGCGCAAAGATTCTCACTCAGCAATTTTCTTGTATCACTTCAAATGCCTGCTTGCAGTGGCTAGAGCAAAGAGAAGTTTTGGCGCAACTGCAAGCATTTTTGCGCCCGCAAGGATTGCTTGCATTTAGCACTTTTGGCAAGCGCAACCTTTGGCAAGTGAGAGAGCTTTGCAATGTGGGATTAGAATATTTGGATTTGGAGGAATACCGCGCGCTAATGGAGTTGGAATGTGAGATTTTACATCTAAGCATGCAGGTAAAAATTTTGCATTTTAACAGCGCGCTAGAAGTTTTCAAGCACCTTGCGTTGAGCGGTGTCAATGGCTTACAAAAAGGATTTTTTTTAAAAAAAGCCCTTTTGCAAGAATATACCAAACGTTATGACAACAACCTTGAGTATGAATGCGTTTTTGTGCTTGCGAGAAAAAAGCCCATTCCCTTTGAGTAAGGAAGTTTAGAGAGATTTTCTAAGTCATGCAATGCTTAGTGTTTTTTTATATTTTTTCTTTATAATTGTGATTTGAATTTTAAACATAAACAAAGGAAAACAATGCAAGAAAACAACATTTCGCAACAAAATAATATTATTGTGGGGGGGGGGCATACACTTCAAGGCTCTAAGGATTTAAATGATTTAGATTCTAGTCAATATCCTCATTTCCCACTAAGGCAAATCCATCTTACCCCAAAGCAAAGACTTTTTTCTTATCTTCGCACCTTACCTTCTTGGATAAAGGCTATTCTTAAGCCCCCATACGTTAGCGTTAGGTGGTTTAAACACAAGATTAGACTTCTTTTGCTTGAAAATGAAATTAAAAGATTTTTGCGCTCAAACACTTCTGGAATCCGCATAAATTCTACCCCACCAAAAATCCCGCTTATCATCTCGCTAACTTCTTATCCAAAGCGGTTTTATCAGCTCCACTATACCTTGTATTCGATTATGAAACAAAGCTATAAGGCTGATAAAATTATCCTTTGGCTTAACAAACAAGAATGCCCCAATGGGCGCGCAGATGTGCCAAAGCATATTTTAGAGTTTGAAAAATGTGGCTTGGAAATAGCTTTTAGTGATGAAAATTTCCGCCCATATAACAAAATCATTCATACAATTTGCGCATATCCGGAATCTAGCATTATTACATTTGATGATGATATTTTTTATCCAGATTTTATTGTTAAGCGTTTGGTAGAAAGCTATGAAAAATTCCCAAAAGATGTGCATTGCCATTGGGTCAAGTATGTCGTTTTTGATAAAAATGGTATGCTTGAAGATTATAATAACTGGCTTACAACTGATAAGTATCAAATCCCACCACATAGCTCATATCGTAATTTTTTATTTGGTGTGGGAGGTGTGCTTTATCCACCACATTGCCTTTATAAAGATGTGATAGATTCTCAAATTTTTATGCGCCTTGCTCCCACAAGCGATGATATTTGGCTTTGGGCTATGGCTCTTTTGCAAGGAAGCAAGATTCGTCTTATTGAAGATTATGCCTCAAATACTGTCGCAGGTGCAATTACAACTTGGGGTAGTCAAGAAAATGCCTTGTGGAAACACAACGCCACTGCAAACCAAAAGCATTTGGATAATATCCTTGCTTGCTACCCACAGATACTAGAAATATTAAATTGCGAAAAACAGAATCTAAATTCTCCAAACAACTTGATAGAATCTACAAATATTTAAGTTTCCAAAAAACGTCGAGTATGCGCGCGAAGCGGAGCTTACAAGAGCTTTGCTCTTGTAAGCGATACGTTTTGAAGATATAGAATCTAAAAGCCAAAAACGCTAGGAGCGCAAACGCGTAGGCGTGAGAGTTTAAATCACACCTTGATCAATCATCGCTCCAGCGACTTTTCTAAAGCCCGCGATATTTGCGCCCAACACGAGATTTGTAGGATCGCCAAATTCCGCAGCAGTTTGCGAGGCGTTTTGGAAAATATTTTCCATGATATTATGCAAGCGCGCATCTACCACATCAAAAGTCCATGGATTCATACTTGCATTTTGTGCCATTTCTAGCCCGCTGACTGCCACGCCACCGGCATTTGCGGCTTTACCCGGACCATAGCAGATTTTTGCTTGTAAGAATTGATGCACAGCTTCTATGGTTGAAGGCATATTTGCACCCTCGCTTACGCATTTACAGCCATTTGCAAGAAGTGTTTTTGCGTCATTTAGATTAAGCTCATTTTGTGTTGCACTTGGGAATGCTGCAAAGCAAGGCACGCTCCAAACGGCATTTGTGCCAGCTTTGTAATCGCTCGCTTTTGTGTATTTCGCGTTTTTTCGCACCTTGACATATTCCTCTAAAGATTCTCTGCGCACTTCTTTAATCTCCTTTAAAAGTGCTACATCAATACCATCTTCATCATAAATCATACCCTTAGAATCGCTTGCAGTCACGGGTTTTGCACCAAGTTGCAAGAGTTTTTCAATGGTATAAATTGCCACATTTCCAGCCCCTGAAACCACGCAGATTTTCCCCTCCAAGCTTTCTTTACGTGCTTTTAACATTTCTTGTGCAAAATATACGCAACCATAGCCCGTAGCCTCTGTTCTTACAAGGCTTCCGCCCCAGCTAAGTGCCTTGCCTGTAAGCACACCATCAAAACGATTGGTAATCTTGCGATATTGTCCAAAAAGATAGCCTATCTCGCGTCCTCCCACACCTATATCACCTGCTGGAACATCGGTATGCGCGCCAATGTGGCGATAAAGCTCATTCATAAAAGCCTGACAAAAACGCATAACCTCGCCCTCACTCTTGCCCTTTGGGTCAAAGTCGCTTCCGCCTTTGCCCCCACCCATTGCAAGCGTTGTGAGTGAGTTTTTGAAAATTTGCTCAAATCCTAGAAATTTAATCACGCCTTCATTTACACTTGGGTGAAAGCGCAAACCGCCTTTGTATGGTCCGATTGCGGAGTTAAACTCAATTCTATACGCGCGATTTGTCTGAATCTTGCCTTTATCATCTACCCAGCTTACACGGAAATGGATTTCTCTATCCGGGATTATGAGACGTTCCAAAATCGAGTAAGACTCGTATTTTTTATCTTTTTGCAACGCTGGTTTGAGAGATTCAAAAACCTCTTCTACCGCTTGGTGAAAAAGTGTTTGCGAAGGATATTGCTCCTTGAGCTTGGCTAAAACATTGCTTGTGTAAGACATAGATTCTCCTTAATTTAAGTATTGAAAGTTGCACAAAATTGCAAGCATATTATAGCTTCAGAATACTTTTAATTTCATCAATTTTTAAATTATTTTTAGAAATTTAAAGTATAATTGCGCCCTTTAGATTCAAGCGCATTTTCTTGCGTTTGCAAGGGCGTTTAAGTCCCAAAAAATACATCACTTTAAGAGGAATATGCAAACTTTTATCAGAATCTTTTTTTTCATATTTGTGCTTTTGCAATGTAGTGCGCAGATTCTAGGTGCGGTGCAAATTAGTGCGGTGCGTTACCAAGGCTCACAAGTCATCTCAGATGTGCTTGCAAGCGAGATTTCTAAGATTAAGCCCGGCGATGAGCTTAATATCCGAGCTGTGGATATTGCGGTTCAGGAGTTTTTCAAGCAGGGTTATTTTGAGGATGTGTATGCAAGCTTTGAATCTGGCGTGCTAACTTTTCATTTCAAGCAACGCCCAAAAGTCGCAAGTGTGGAAATCAAAGGCTATGGAAGCGAGCAGGAAAAAGAGACGCTTTATAGTCAAATAGGCATTAAAAAAGGCGATAGTTTTGATGAGGTCAAGCTCGAGCGCGCAAAGGTTGTGATAAAAACGATTTTGGAATATCAAGGCTATTATGGAAGCGTAGTGAATGAAGAGCTAAAAAGCGTGGGTGATGATGGCGCGTATGCTATCACGCTTAATATCAATCAGGGTGAAAATATCATCATTACAAAAGCGCAGTATGAGGGTAGAGAGAAGCTTAGTATTAGCGAAGTTGAAGAGCTAGCGGCAAATAGGCAAAAGCAGTTTGCTGGCTGGCTGTGGGGGCGCAATGATGGGAAACTGCGCCTCAATGACTTAGAATATGATAACGCGAGAATCCAAGATGCCTATATGCGTAAAGGATTCTTAGATGCAAATGTGAGTTCGGCTTTTTTGGAGGCAAACTTCAGCGATTACACCGCGCATTTACATTATAAAATCAACGAGGGCGAGCGCTATAAGATTTCAGAAGTGAAAGTGCTTTTGCAGATTCCGGTTATGGACGAGGAAGCTTTGGTTAAAAAGCTTAAAATCAAAAAGGGCGAGTATTTTAATATTGAAAATTTGCGTGCAGATATTGATATTATCAAGCAAGAGGTCGCGGATTTGGGTTATGCCTTTGCACGAGCAAATCCGGATTTGGATAAAGACCCTACAAATTCTCAAGTCAAAGTGATTTATTATGTGCAAGTGGGACAGAAAGTAAAAATTAATGATGTGATCATCACAGGAAATACTCGCACAGGAGATAGGATTATCCGCCGTGAGTTGCTTTTGGCTCCGGGTGATGAATACAGCCTTTCACAATTGCGACGCTCTGAAAATGCACTTAAAAGACTTGGATATTTTGGAAAGGTTGAGATACAAGAGCGTAGGGTGAGTGAAGATTCTATGGATTTGCTTGTAAGCGTAGAGGAATCGCGCACGGGCGAGCTTATGTTTGGCTTTGGCTATGGAAGCTTTGATAGATTAATGGTAAATGCTTCTATTAGAGAGCGCAATCTCTTTGGTACAGGGCACGGTGCGCAGTTTTATGTGGATTGGTCCTATCGTCGCCAGCTCTTTAACCTCACACTTTCAAATCCACGCATTTTTGATTCTGAATATAGTGAATCTGTGAGCGCATTTGTTTCTACTTACTACAATTGGGATTATCGCGAGCGCACAAATGGTGCGAGTGTGACTTTTGGACGCTTACTAAGTGATACTTTTAGAATCTCTGTGGGTTACACGCTTTCAACTACACAGATTCTAAACTTCTATGATTCTACAATCCAAACCGCCTATGAAGCTTATTTTGCGCAAACTTATAAAAGTGGCGTCACGCCTTTAGATGGTCCGATAAAAAGCGCGATTAGCCCAAGCATTAGCTTTGACAATACCGATGACTACTACTTCCCTAAAAATGGTATTATTGCCTCTGCCTATATCGAATATGCCGGGCTTGGCGGGAGTGAAAAATACACCAAAATTTATGGAAAATTTGCTGCCTATAAGCATTTAAAAAGCCTTATTGGACTAGATTTAATAGCGCGCTACAAAACGCAAGGTGGCGCAATATTTGATCAAGGTTACGCGCCTATTACAAGTAGATTTTATATGGGTGGTATCACAAGTGTGAGAGGCTATCAAATAAGCTCGCTCACACCGCGCTACTACCACAACGCTGCGCCTAATGGAATCCGTGTGGGTGGTAACTATATGCTGACAAACTCTGTGGAGTTAAGCTATGGTTTGCTTGAAAAGGCGCAAATGCGCATCGCGCTTTTTGCGGATTATGGTATGATAGGCATTCATTCTCTTGCAGAGACACAGCGCGCATCGTGGGGTGTGGCACTTGAGTGGGTTAGCCCCATTGGTCCTATTGTGCTTGTATTCCCACAAGCGATTAATCCGCAGCCAAATGATTACACTTCAAAATTTGAATTTACTATGGGGACGAGATTCTAGGGCGCGAGATTCCAAGAGAGATGGGATTTTGAAAGACAAGTTTTTAGCAAGATTTTAAAGATTAAATAAAGAGGGCAAATCTAATGAGTAACACACCTACACAAACACTAAAGTCTAATCGTGTAAGCAATGATGAGATTTTGTATTTGATGAAAAATGCCTCGCTTAAAGAGCTTGGCTTGCGCGCGCGTGGTATTCGCGATTTTTTACATCCGAGCAAAACCATCACCTTTGTCATTGATAGGAATATTAACTACACCAACGCGTGCTGGGTGGATTGCAAGTTTTGCGCATTTAAGCGAAGACTTGGCGAAGAGGGCGTGTATGTGCTAAGCTTTGCAGAGATTGACCAAAAAATCGATGAATTATTAGAAATTGGTGGGACGCAGATTCTCTTTCAAGGGGGCGTGCATCCAAAGTTAAAGATTGAATGGTATGAAGAGCTTGTAAATCATATCCACACAAAATACCCGCAAATTACCATACATGGCTTTTCTGCGATTGAGATTAATTATATTGCAAAGATTTCAAAAATTTCGATTTCTGAAGTTTTATTGCGTTTGCAAAAAGCCGGACTTAGCTCAATCCCGGGTGCTGGCGCGGAAATTTTGAGTGATAGCGTGAGAGATATTATTGCGCCAAAAAAACTTGATACAAAAGAATGGCTAGAAGTGCATGAAAGCGCGCATAAAATCGGTATGAAAGGCACGGCTACGATGATGTTTGGTTCGGTGGAAAAAGATGAAGATATTGTGGCGCATTGGGAGTGCATAAGGGAACTGCAAGACAAATACTATGGATTCCGTGCGTTTATCTTGTGGAGTTTTCAGCCAGATAATACACCACTTAAAATTGAGTTTCCACATATCCAACGCGCTAGCTCAAACCGCTACTTGCGCCTTTTGGCTTGCAGTAGAATCTACCTTGATAATTTCACAAATATCCAAAGTTCGTGGGTAACGCAAGGCTCATATATTGGGCAGCTCGCCTTGCTTTTTGGCGCAAATGACTTAGGAAGCACGATGATGGAAGAAAATGTTGTTTCTTCCGCAGGTGTGAGCCACTCGATGAACGAGCAAGAGATGATAAGCCTTATCAAGGATTTGGGTTACAACGCTGCAAAGCGTAACACGGCGTATGAAATTTTAGAGCGCTATTGAAAAATATTCTATAAGGAGCGCGCGATGAAGGCAAGAATCTTAAGTAGCATTATTGCGATTATGATACTGCTAGGAGGTGTGTATTTGATGGTAAGTCAGCAAAAAGATAATCAAAAAGATGGTGTGGAATATGTGGAAATCAATGATGTGCGTGTGCCAATTATTTTTGAAAAAAGCACATTTTTACCACGTGGCTTTATTCGGCTTGTTTTCAATGGTGGTGGGAATTTGTATGATAATGTGGAGAATCTAGACGCGCCTTCAAAAGCCGGGCTTGCGGAGCTAAGCACGCTTTTATTAGATGAAGGCACGCAAAGTCTGGGAGGTGTGGAGTTTGCCAAAAAGCTTGAAAGCAAGGCGATTAATCTTAGTGTGAGCGCAGGCACGCAAACGCTTAGTTTTAAGATAGGATTTTTGAAAGAGTATCAAGATTTTGCCCAATCGTGCTTGATTGAGCTTTTAAGAGATCCAAATGTGAGTCAAAATACTTTGCAAAAAGCAAAAACACTCACCAAGTCCTCACTTTTAGCTAAGGAAAGTGACTTTGATTACATTGCAGAGAAAAATTTGCGTGCTATTTTCTTTGAAGGCACGCCGATGGCTTTTCCAGATATGGGTGATTTGCAAAGTATAGAATCTATAAACTTGCAAGATATTAAAAATTATTTGCAAAAAAATCTCGTGCTTTCTCGTCTTGTCATTGTCGCTGGGGGCGATATGGAATTAGATTCTCTTAAGGAAAATTTGAAAGAGAGCTTGAGCTTTTTGCCAAAGGGTGAAAGCGTGAAAAAGCCTCACATTTCCCCACGCACAACACCTACTTCTATAACCGAGACAAAGCCCACAGAGCAAGCGTTTATTAACTTTGCTTCGCCTTTTAACGCATCAATAGAGGAAAATTACAAAACAAAAGTAATGAGCTTTGTGCTAGGTGGTTCTGGCTTTGGTTCGCGCCTTATGGATGAAGTGCGCGTGAAGCGAGGGCTTGCATATTCTGTGTATTTTAGCATTAATGGCGGAAGTGATTTGGTGAATTTTGGCTTTGGTGCGTTGCAAACAGGGCTGGATTCTAAAGATGAGGCTATAAGCGTGCTAAAAGAGGTTATGGCGGAATTTGTTAAAAATGGCATCACGCAAGAGGAGTTGGATTCTGCAAAGGCGTTTTTGCTCGGCAGTGAGCCTTTGGGTGAGGAGACACTTTCTCAACGCTTGAATACAAAGCTTGCAAATTATCTGCGTTCTATGCCACTTGATAACCACAAGCAAGATATTGCAAAAATCACAGATTTAAGCCTTGAAGAGATAAATGAATTTATCAAAGCCCACGGCGAGATTTTAGATTTAAGCTTTAGCATTGTTGATGATGGTAAAAAATAGAATTTTATTAATCGCGCACAATCCTTTGTGGTTGTGTTGTATGATAAAAACTTTGATGATGTATATTTTAAAAAACATTATGTTTTTTAAGGTATGATTGTAGCACACTTCAAAAATTAGGTTAGATGATGCTTATAGATTCATTTGGGCGCAAGATTGATTACTTGCGCATCTCGCTTACACAGCAATGTAACTTTCGCTGTGTGTATTGTATGCCAGATACGCCGGAAGATTTTTTTGATCCAAAAGCTTTGGAGCTTTCAAAGCTGCTAGAATTTGTCAAAATCGCACTTGATAATGGCATTAAAAAAATCCGCTTAACCGGTGGTGAGCCACTTTTGCGCCCAGATATTGCGGAGTTTATTGCTGGAATCTATGCGCATAATAAAAACACAGAAATTGCGCTTACAAGCAATGCTTTTTTGCTTGAAAAATTCGCCAAAAAGCTCAAAGATGCGGGGTTAAAGCGCATTAATATTTCGCTAGATTCTCTAAAAAATGAGCGCATAAGGGTGATTTCTAAAAAAGATGCCCTACCTCAAATCCTACGTGGGATAGAATCTGCCCAAAAAGCTGGGTTAAAGGTAAAGCTCAATATGGTGGCACTGCGCTATACGCAAGATGAGATTTTAGATATGCTAGAGTTTGCCAAGTCGCGCGGAATTATGCTGCGCTATATAGAATTTATGGAGAATATCCACGCAAAAAATGATGTAAGCTCGCTTGAGTGCGGGGAGATTCTCTCTATCATCTCCACGCGTTACGCACTGAAGCCTTTGCAAAAAGAAAATTTTGGACCGGCAAAAATTTGGGAAATTGATGAGCCTGATAAGTCCAAGAGTGATGGGTGCAAGCCCTATGCGTTTGGGATTATCGCACCGCACGAAGATGATTTTTGTGAGAGTTGTAATAGAATCCGCCTCACAAGTGAAGGTGTGCTGTGTCCCTGCTTGTTTTATCAAGATTCTGTTGATGTGAGTGAGGCTATTATAAATGGTGATAAAGCGCGTATGGAGGAGCTTCTCAAGCTTGCTGTGATAAACAAACCTGAAAAAAATCAATGGAGCGCAGAATCTGGCGCACAAATTTCCTCGCGCGCGTTTTATCACACCGGGGGTTAAGGGGAAGTTGTCTTAAAAATGTGGCTTTCAAAACTACAAAATTGATGTTTATTTAAGAATTCTCAATGGAAGTTTGGGTTTTTCACTTTTCATGTTGAGTAAAAAAGTAATATCTCTTTGAAATTACTTAGAGTATTTAATCTATATTTGCATATTAATAAAGCTTTAATTTAGGAAGTATTAGAATGCAAACTTCTCTAATATCAAGAATAAGGAGCGGGTATGCAGAGTAATACTTTGGAGTATGACTACTCAATAGCAAAGTTGTTTGTCTTTTCTGTGTTGCTATTTGGATTTGTCGGGTTGTTGATAGGCGTTGTAGCAGCCTTTCAGTTAGCAATCCCTGAACTCAATCACTTAGCTTCAGAATATGGGACTTTTGGGCGGATACGACCATTACACACAAATGGGATTATCTATGGATTCACATTAAGTGGGATTTGGGCGTCTTGGTATTATCTAGGACAGAGAGTGCTTAAGATTACCTATCACGAGCATCCGTTTTTGAAAGCTGTTGGCTTGGCGCATTTTTGGCTTTATATGCTACTTATGGTGCTAGCTGTTGTGACGCTTTTTGGCGGACTTACTCAAAGCAAAGAATATTCAGAGCTTATTTGGCCTCTTGATATTGTTGTGGTGCTTGTGTGGGTGCTTTGGGGCGTGAGCTTGTTTGGAAGTATGGGTGTAAGAAGAGAAAAAGTTATTTACATTTCACTTTGGTATTTCATTGCGACATTTGTAGGTATCGCAACACTTTATATTTTCAATAACCTTTCAGTCCCAACAGGGCTTGTAGCAGGTGTTGGTAGCATTTGGCATTCTATCTCATTTTATGGCGGGACAAATGATGCGATGGTGCAATGGTGGTGGGGACATAATGCTGTGGCATTTGTATTTACTTCCGGTATTATCGGGCTTATCTATTATTTCCTTCCAAAAGAATCTGGACAAAGAATCTTCTCATACAAACTTACGCTTTTCTCATTCTGGGGATTGATGTTTGTGTATATTTGGGCTGGCGGACATCACCTTATTTATTCGACTACGCCAGATTGGATTCAGACTTTGGGTTCAGTATTCTCTGTGATACTTATTTTGCCTTCTTGGGGAACAGCGATCAATATGCTTTTAACAATGCGTGGCGAGTGGAATCAGATTAAAGAATCTCCGATGATTAAGTTCTTAATCCTTGCTTCGACATTCTATATGCTTACAACGCTTGAAGGACCGATTCAATCAATCCGTTCAGTAAATGCCCTTGCGCACTTTACAGATTGGATTATCGGGCATGTGCATGATGCAGCACTTGGCTGGGTTGGCTTTATGATTATCGTGGCGGTATATCATATGGTGCCTAGAATCTTTAAGCGAGAGATTTACTCTAAAAAGATTATAGATGCGCAATTCTGGGTGATGACCATAGGTATTATCCTTTACTTCTCAAGTATGTGGATTGCAGGTATCACACAAGGTATGATGTGGCGTGCAGTAGATGAGTATGGTAGTCTTATTTATGTGTTTATCGACACAGTAAAGGACATTATTCCATTTTATATCATTCGTGGTATCGGCGGATTGCTCTATTTGGTAGGATTTATATTGTTTATTTACAACATTCTAATGACTATCTCTTCAGGGAGAATCCTCGATAAAGAGCCTGCTAATGCTACACCAATGGCAGCTTAAATAAGGAGGTAGGGTATGTTTAGTTTTTTAGAAAGAAATCCATTCTTTTTCACACTTGCTTTTTTGGCTGTGTTTTCAATTGCCGGATTGGTTGAGATTCTGCCCGGATTTGCGAAAACTGCGCGTCCGATTGAGGGATTAAAGCCTTATAGTTTATTAGAAACTGCTGGTAGGCAGGTATATATCGCAGAGGGTTGCTATAACTGCCACTCTCAGCTTATCCGCCCATTTAAAGCTGAAACTGCTAGATATGGAAGTTATAGCTTTAGCGGAGAATACGCTTATGACAGACCTTTCCTTTGGGGTTCAAAAAGGACAGGACCAGACCTGCATAGAATCGGCGATAAAAGCTCAATAGACTGGCACGATGGGCATATGTGGGAGCCTACTTCTCGCGTAGCTGGTTCGATTATGCCTGCGTATAAGCATCTCTATAATAAAGATGTGGATTTTGAAACTGCCTTTGCAGAGGCTTATACACAAAAAGTTGTCTTTAATGTGCCTTACGACATAGAAGGTGGCGTGCAAATTGGAGCAGATGAGTATGTAAAAGGCGATAAGCGAACTCTAGCAAAAGCACATCAAATTTTTATGGACGAAGCAAAAGAGATTGTTTCAAAAATGACAAATAAAGAGGTAAAAGACGCATTTGAAAGAGGCGAGGTAAAAGAGATTGTTGCGCTTATTGCTTATATGGAAAGCCTAGGGCAAAAGCGTCGCGTGCCGCAAGCTAAGTAATTGCACGCAAGGGAAAACAAATGAGCGAGATAGGTGCTTTTATTGTGAGATTTATTAGCGAGCATGCAAACGGGCTTTATACCCTTTGCACTCTTGTATGTGTGGTCTTTTTATATGGTTATATCTACCATTTGTATTCCTCGCAAAAAAAAGGCAAGCGCGATTATGAGAAATACGCGGATTTGGCATTAAAAGATGATTTAAATGATGCGCTCATCGAGCCATTAGAGAATGAAAAAGCCTTGAAAAAAGGTAAATAAATAAGGAGGAGTTGGTATGCAATGGTTAAATTTATCAGATAGCGTAAATGCTTTAGCATTGCTAGGCGCGGTGGTGATTCTTATCCTTACAGCGTTCATCATGGCGTTGTATCTCAAAAAGATGAAAAACGCAAGAAGCGAAGATGAAACAAAGCTTGAGCACGAATGGGACGGCATAGGTGAGTTTGCAAATAATGTCCCTGTGGGTTGGTTGGCGTGTTTTGCCGGTATGATTATTTGGGGATTTTGGTATTTCTTTGCAGGCTACCCATTGAAATCTTTTTCACAAATTGGCGAATATAATCAAGAGGTGGCACGCTATAACGCAGCATACCAAAAAACTTGGGAGAATCTCACACAAGATCAGCTTCAGGCGATGGGGCTAGGCATTTTTCAAGTGCAATGCTCACAATGCCATGGACCAAGCGCAGATGGTATGGAAGGCAAAGCACAGAATCTCGTGCTTTGGGGCAAGGAAGAGGGCATCATTGATGTTATTAGAAATGGAAGTAGTGGCTTAGGCTATGGAATGGACGAAATGTCTCCTTTAGATTCAGATACTATAAGCGATGATGACGCAAGAGCAGTCGCAGCGTATGTGATGAAAGAAGTCTCTGGCGTGAAAAGCACAAGGTTTGAGAATGAAGTTGATAGAGGCAGAGAAATTTTTGCTGAACAATGTGTGGCTTGCCACGGCGAAGATGGCAAAGGCTTGGAAGGAATGGCAGCAGATTTGAGCCTTTATGGCACTACGGCATTTTTGCAACGCGTGCTTGAGAATGGTAAAAAAGGTTACATCGGAATTATGCCTTCATTTAATTATGCAAATTTCGCTACCACTCAAGAAGAAGCACTTAATGCCTATATTCGCTCTCTAAGCGTTGAATAATAAGGAGGAAGCTATGGATAGATTGTTCGGAATCAATGGATTAGCTGGCTTTTTGCTGGCTGTGGTTGTGCTTTTGAGTGTTGTTGGGTTTTTGGGCACTTGTGCGATTTTGACACAGCAAGAGCAAGCGACTAATTACTATAAAATAGAAGACCAAAAAAGCATTCCTCAAGAAGTTGAAAATGCTTCTATCTATTTCAAAGACGCGAAGTAAAGGAGGTATTATGAATAACTTTACACCAATGGAAAAAGTATTGGGCACGCTTATCATCATTACAATCCTTACGACAATCGCTATGCCTTTTGTGCCGGATTTATTCTTGCATTTAGTGTAGTATGTTTTTAAGAATTGTCTTTGGGTTTTGCCTATTTTGCGCTTATGCGCAAATTGCAGGTGCAAATGTGCTAGATTCTCAAAATAATACAGAATCTAGCCTTACTCACGCAAATTTGGTATCTCAAAACGCACCTCAGATTCCATTTGCAAAAATCTCAAAATTTGTCTTGCAAAATGATGATTTTTATCTTAAGCCAAACACACAAGGATTTATTGAAACACTTGGTGCAGAACTTTATGAAAAGACATATTTTGCGTTTTTTGTCGCTGTGATTGTAGATTCTAAAAAAGAATGTGAGAATCTCCTAAATCAAGCCCGCGCTAATAACGCACTTTTGGAGCTGGCTTTGCCAAATTGCTTGCAAAAAATTAC
Source organism: Helicobacter himalayensis (assembly GCF_001602095.1). Lineage (NCBI taxonomy): Bacteria > Pseudomonadati > Campylobacterota > Epsilonproteobacteria > Campylobacterales > Helicobacteraceae > Helicobacter > Helicobacter himalayensis. The sequence goes on from NZ_CP014991.1 coordinate 355,788, forward strand.
AGATTCTAAGCAAAATCTTAAAAATTTTGAAAAACTCTATATGCATTCTAACTTAAACGCGCAAGGCGAGATTCGCAACGCCCTACCATACGCTACAATTTTTATCTACCCAAATGACAAAAAAATTGATATTGATTTAAGTCAAAATGTACAGGGTGTGTTTGATACCGAGCGTGTGTATTTTGAATATATGGTGCCTTTGCTGCCAAAGCCAAATGAGGAATTGCAAAGCGATAGACTTTCAGCCGTGGTGCTAAATGGTTATAGCGAAGCTGCGGATTTGATAGCCCTGCATTTTAACGCAAGCTTAGAAAACAATATCCCGCGCGATGAGAGCGGAGGTAAGGGCTTTGTGAAGTTTAGTATGTATTTTATGCTTTTTTGCATTTTTGGCGTGCTGGGCTTTGTCTTCCTTGGCTCGAAACTTAAAAAGAAATAGGGCAAAAAAATGAAAAATAAAAATTATTGGCCCATAGCCATTGTTGGGATCATTCTTTTTGGGATTGTGATAATTTGCGTTGGCGTAGTGATAGCGGTGAAAAATCCTATAGTAGATGAGCTGAGCTTTGGAGATAGAAAACGCGTGATTGATGAACATATAAATGAGTTTTTGCACTCACAGCGCGCGTTTGAATCACATACAAAAGTGATTTTGCACACAGATTCTCAAGCTCTCACCCTCACTTCACCTTATGAATACAAGCCTAGAGCGTTTGAAAAAAGTGATTTTAGCAATGCTAGTGCATTTAGCTTTGCACTTACATTGCAAACCAATCCTACTAACAAAGTTGCAGTTGATGAAATAAATGTCGCAATAGAATCTTTTTTGCAAAATATCCCACCACTCACGTCAAGACTTTGTGAAACGAAGCCAAATATTTTTGAGCCTTGCGTTACTCTTAGCGTGCCAAAAGCTGGGCGCTATAAAATGCGCTTTAGCATAAAATATGCAGATTCCAAAAAAGCACATTTTGAAGAAGATGTTTTTATCGGGGAGTTGCCGTATGATTACGAACAAAAAAAGAGGATTTATTCTCATTGAAAGCCTGAATGCGCTACTTTTGTGCGCGTTTGCATTGCTTTTGCTCTTTGCGTTAATGCGCTTTAGCTCTCATCGCTTTGCGTTGCAATACGCCCAAACAAGCTCACTTGCTGATATTTTAACCTTAGATTCTATTCCCTGCGCCCCTCAAACACTAAGAATTGACAATAAAACTTATGAAATCGCTTCTTGTGTTTTTAATAACACCACCGCACCTCTGCCTTACACGCTTCAATATATCAAAGCCCAAGCGGTCAGAAAATGAGAGAATCTCGCGCAAGTGTGAGTATTGAGCTTTTATGTAGCATTGTGATTTTTGGCGTGATTGGCATTGCGTGTGTGAGTGCAAGCCTGCAATTTAGTAAGCAATTTTTCAGTCTTTCCCCCACGCGCGCGCTAGATTCCCACATTGCGCTTTTAAAAATGCAAAATCTTCTTTCAGATTCCATAAACCTCACACTTTCCCCCACAAGCGCGACATTTTATCTTATCGACAGACAAAAACTCTTTGGTTTTGGGGATAAAAACTTTGCAAATCCAAGATTTAGCACGCAAGATAGCCAATTGCTTTTACCAAAAGTCCCGCTTGAAATCCTTTCTATCCAAGATAAAACCCTGCATCTCGCCTCGCATTTGCAAACACAAAGCTTTGTCGTGGGTGAAAATCTAGCACTTCTTTGTCCGCAACAAAACGCGCAAGGACAGGTTGTTATGGGGGCACATCTTGCTAAGATTACAAATGCTTCACAAGATAAACTCGCGCTAGATTCTGCCCCTCCGCAAGCCTGCAGGGCACTTTTGCCCTTAGAGCAAGAAATTATGCGCTTGCAGTATGCGGATAATAAACTCTTTTTTAATAATGAGCTTTTGTTGGATTCTGTGCGAAGTTTTGCTTTGCAACAAGTCTTTTTGCAGGATTTGAGTGAGTTTATTGTTATTAATTTTTGTAGAGATTCTATGTGTTTTGAAGGCGGGGCGTTTGTGAATGCAAATGCGCTTGTTGTGGAGATTTTATGAAAGGATTTTACAGAATCTTTTCAAAAGCCAATTTTGCAAAAACGTCACAAACACGCGCTTTTAGCACACTTTATAGTGTATTTTTGTTTATTTTTATTACACTTACTTTAAGCTATCTTTTTGCCTTTTCACCAATCGCACCAAAATCTCATATTCACGCAAAAACTCAACTTGAACTCTACGCAAAAAGTATGCAAAATCTCGCTATAAAATGCCTACAAACACTAGGACTAAATGAATGCAGACTTTTAGAAGTGCAATTTGAAAAGGGCTATTTTTTCACCGCGCGCGTTAGTCCTTTGGAGGATTCTCTTTATATGCTTGATATTAGTGGCTTTTTAAAAAATCCTGTGAGCACAAACACCCAGCGTATCACCAAGCGCCAGATTCTATTGAAAAAATAGGCTCTTAATGTTTTCTTAGGAAAAATATCTTATAATGCGCGCTTACTTAAACACAAGGAGTTGGAATGTTTCACGAATATAGAGATGAGGTAACCGCACTGAAAACACAAAACGCGCATTTTGCGAAAGTTTTTGAAAAGCATAATGAGCTAGATGATAGAATCAGGCGCATTGAAGATGGCGAGGAATTGCTTCCTGATATGGAATTAGAAGTGTTGAAAAAACAAAAGCTTTTGCTTAAAGATGAAGCGTATGCGATGATTTTAGAATATCGTAAAGCACACAAGGGTTAAAACCTATGCAAATAGATTCTAAGCTTTTAGAAAAGCTTGAGCGCCTAAGTATGCTTGAGCTAAGCGCGGAAAAAAAGGAGCAAATCGCCACAGAGCTAAGTGAGATTCTAGGCTTTGTGGAAAATTTGGAAACACTCAATATCCAAATGCCTAAAGATTCTCAAAAAGAAGCACTCAAAACACCAATGCGTGAAGATGTGCCAACAGATAGCAATATCGCTAAAGATGTCTTAGCGCACGCGCCACAGAGCGAAGAAGGCTTTTTTATTGTGCCAAAAATCATCGAATAGCACATTAGATTCCATCAAGCTACCAAATGAATGGAAGGAGCTTTTAGGCGATTTTTTGCAAAGTTCTTCTTTTGCTTCCATCATGGTAGAATACTTGCGCGCGTATAAATCTGGCAAGATTCTCTATCCCCCTGCAAAATTACTTTTCAAGGCTTTTTATCTTACGCTTCCACAAAATGTGCGTGTTGTCATTTTGGGACAAGATCCCTACCACGGCGCGCTTAGGGTGGTGGATTCTAATGGAGTGGAAAGTCTTATCCCTCAAGCTATGGGATTAAGCTTTTCTGTGCCAAGACCACTTCCCCCGCCACCTTCACTTAAAAATATTTACAAAGAACTTGCGCGCACGACTTCTTTTGTCCCGCCAAATCACGGCGATTTGAGCGCGTGGGGCGAAAGAGGCGTGTTGCTTTTAAATGCAATTTTGAGTGTGGAGGCAAATAAGCCAGCTTCACACAAAGACTTTGGCTGGGAAAATTTCAGTGATTGCGTGATAAGCGCGCTTTCTAGCCATTTTAAAGGTATTGTTTTTATGCTTTGGGGCGCGTATGCAAAGAAAAAGGCGCATTTAATCGATTCTAAAAAACACTGCATTCTTACCACACCACACCCAAGTCCGCTAGCGCAAGGATTTGTAGGTAGTGGCGTTTTTGAAAAAGCACAAGCCTATTTTATTGCGCATGGACAAAGCCCTATTGATTGGAGTTTATAAGGAATTGAAAGCTTGTTTTTTACTTATGTTTTGTGCGTCTTTTTATGCGGGCGCGCTCGATTTTAACGCTATTTATGCGTATGTGGCGTATAAAAGCGGACATTATGAAAATGCGCTTAAAATCTATGATGATATTTATGCGCATTCAAAGACTTGCGAAAACGCCTACAATCTCGCAAATACGCATTATAAATTGCATTCCTTTGCAAGCGCACTAAAATTCTACAAACAAGCGCTTGAGTTGCATTGTGCTGGGGAAAATACACTGTATTTTCATAAACCAAATAATACCGAGTATGCGCGAGGCGATACATCTAAAGGAATAGAATCTCAAACCACCAACAGCGTTGCAGAATCTGCAAATCTCAATAACCAAAAAACATCGAGTATAAGCGCGAGCGCAAGCGAGGCGGAGCCAAGCGGAATTCACTTCCGCTTCGGCGATACATCTAAAGGGATAGAATCTAGGCTCACGCGCGCAAAAATTTGGCATAATCTTGGCAATACGCTTTTTATGCTGGAACGTTTAGATGAAAGCAAGATTGCCTACGCAAATGCCCTTAGCTTTTATCAAACTCCCCAAAGCGCGCAAAATATCACCTATGTCGATGAAATGCTTGCTAAAAAGCAATCTCAAGCAAAAATTTTTAAAAGAGACTTTCAGCATTTACAAACACCAGATTCTCACGCTGCAAAGTTTTTCGTGCCAAATTTAGAAAAATTACACCAAATGCCACAGCAAGATTCCAAAAAAAATACACTAGATGCGTGGTAGCTTTTAAATGCGCAAAAGACTGATATTAGCGCTTTTGTGTAATAATATAAAAAAATAAGGGGAAAATATGGGACAAACAAAAATCGTCGCAGCTAATTTTAAATGCAATCTCACGCGCGCGCAGACAAAAAGCTATATTGAAAATCTAGATTCTGCTTTGGCTAGGGATTTCAGGGCAGAATCCGCACGTGTCGCGGTATTCCCCAATCAAAGCGCTTTGCTTGAAAATAAATTTAGCACTCTCACAATCGGCGCGCAAAATGCCACAAACGCGCAAAATGGTGCATTTACGGGTGAAATCGGCTTGGAGCAATTGGCGGAATTTGGTATTAACACCATTCTTATCGGGCATAGCGAGCGCAGAACTCTTTTTTATGAAAATCAAAAAAATGTGGCGCAAAAGTTTGCATTTTTCAAAGAAAGAAACTTTACTATTTTCTACTGCATTGGCGAAAGTTTGGAAGTGCGCCAAAGTGGGAAAGTTGCGGAATTTTTGCAAAGCCAGTTTGAAGGCATCGATGTGAAGCATAAAAATCTTATTATTGCGTATGAGCCTATTTGGGCGATAGGCACGGGCGTGAGCGCAAGTCTCAAAGAGATACAAGACACGCATAAAATCCTGCGTAGCTTTTCAAGCGCTCCATTGCTCTATGGTGGCAGTGTGAATGAAAAAAATGCAAAAGATATTTTGTCTTTACCAAATGTCGATGGTGTGCTGGTAGGAAGTGCGAGCTTAGAGAAAGAAAAGTTTTTGCAAATTATAGATTCTGCTTTTTAAGAATCTAGACTAGATTCTTAAAAGGGTTGATTAAAGCAGAGTTGTGCGCGGGCTAAGCGCAGTGATTAAGCCTTAAATTTTTGCCTGTGTGTGGATTTCTCTAAAGGTCTCAAAGACATCACCCACTTTTATATCATTGAAATTTTCTAACATAATACCACATTCATAGCCCTTGCTAACTTCTTTTGCGTCATCTTTAAAGCGCTTAAGTGAGGTGATTTGCCCCGTATGCACGACCACGCCATCGCGGATAAGGCGCACTTTGATTCCACGTTGTATTGTGCCTTCAACCACCATACAACCCGCCACAACACCAACTTTTGGAATGTTGAAGGTTTCGCGCACTTGTGCTTGCCCAGTGTTTTCCTCTTGAATCACCGGCGACATAAGCCCGCTTAAAAGCCCTTTTATCTCATCAAGCAACGCATAAATGACTGAATAAGTCTTAATCTCCACGCCAAGCTCTTTTGCCTTAGCTTTCACACTTCCGGTTGGGCGGATATTAAAGCCCAAAATAAGGCAGTTTTGCTTAGTGGCACACAAGTCAATATCGCTTTCACTCACGCCACCAACACCAAAGCTGATGATATTGACACGCACTTCATCATTGCTAAGTTTTTCTAAGCTTGATTTAATCGCCTCCAAACTTCCCTGTGTATCAGCTTTGATGATAAGCGGAAGAGTTTTAAGATTGCCTTGTGCGACCATATCGCCGAGTTCCTCAAAGGTAACTTTGGTGCTTTTGCTTAGCTCTTTTTGGCGCAAATAAAGCGCGCGTTTCTGTGCAAACTCTCTTGCTTGCGTGTCAGAATCTACCGCAATAAGCGCGCTTCCAGCATCAGGCACTTCAGATAAGCCAACAATTTGCGCGACAAAAGAAGGCGTGAGCGCATTGATATTTTTTCCCATATCATCGCTCATTGCGCGGATTCTCCCAAATGCTGTGCCTGCTACGATAGAATCTCCGACTTTGAGCGTGCCGCTTTGCACGATGATTGTTGCCACGGGACCGCGTCCTTTTTCCAAACTTCCTTCCAGCACCACAGCCTTTGCTTTGCCTTCACTTGGGGCTTTGAGCTCTAGGACTTCAGCTTGTATAAGGATTGTTTCAAGTAAAGAATCCACGCCCTCGCCAGTCTTTGCAGAAATAGGGATAAACTCATATTCCCCACCCCACTCATTTGGCGTAAATCCAAGCTCCGCGCACTCGGCTTTGAGTTTATCGGGATTAGCGTTTTCTTTATCTATTTTATTCATCGCGATGATGATTTGCACATTTGCAGCCTTTGCATGATTGAGTGCCTCGATAGTTTGGGGCTTCACGCCATCATCTGCAGCAATGACGATGATTGCTATATCTGTTACCTGCGCGCCACGACTTCGCATACTTGTGAAAGCCTCATGTCCGGGCGTGTCAATAAAGCTCATCATCTTGCCATTTTTTTCCACCATATACGCACCGATATGCTGTGTAATGCCGCCAGATTCTTTAGCGGCAATGCGCGAGTTGCGAATATAATCAAGCAAAGAAGTTTTTCCGTGATCCACATGTCCCATAATGGTGATCACCGCCGGGCGCTCTCTTGGTGCAAACTCCTTATTCTGTTCTTGGTAAATTTCCTCCAGCTCGCTTTTATCCTCCACAATCTCTACTTGAATCTTAAACTCTTCAGCCAAAATCTCTATGGAATCTTTATCCAAAAAGTCGTTTTTTGTTGCCATTACGCCGAGATTGAAAAGCACTTTGATGACATCTTTTAGCTCTCTCCCGCTTAAATCCGCAAACTCATACACACGCACTTCTTCAGGGATTGCAATAACGCTTTTTAGCTCCTTTGCGCTTTCTTTTGGTGTGTATTTTTTCTTATTTCTACCACCGCGTTTGATTGAGCCTTCACTCATCCACGGGCTTTTGCGATGGACTTGCACTCTTTCGGTGATGGCTTGTTTGATTCTGTTTTCTTCTTCCTCATCGCGCATTTCTTGTTCGTTTAAGTCAAAAAGCACGATTTCATCTTGCTCTTCGTCATAATCGTGCTCGAAGTTAAATTTTCTATCCTCCAAAATATCCATTTTTTGCTGAGAAATGTGCTTTGGCGCGGTCTTTGGTTTGATTGTGGCTTTTTTGGGCTTGGTTCTGCTGTATCCCTCATCTTGTGTTTGAGCGAATAATTCCCTCGCGCTCAACACCTGCGAGGTTTTGCTTTTTGGCGTAGTAGCGGGCTTTTCCTCTTGTTCGTTTTTGCGCACGATACGCAAGCCCTTTTTAGGCATTGGCATTTTTAATTCTGTGATTTCTTGTGTTTGATTTTGTGGCGCAGTATTTTGTGTGTTTAGTTCTGCAGCTTGTGACTCATTTTGGGCTTTTTCTTGTGTTTTAGTGGATTTTTTTGTTGTGGTTTTCTTGGGTGCTTTTTCTTTGGCGTCTTTAGATTTTGTGGTTTTCTTGGGTGCTTTTAATTCTTCTTTTTGAGGGATTGGATTTTTGCCGGTTGTGAGAAATTGATACAGCATACCAGCTTCTTCTTGCGTGACACTTGAAGAGACGGATTTTACTTTCAATCCCATTTGTAGGGCTTTTTCAAGCGCCTCTTTTGGTGTTTTAGCGCATTCTTTTGCGACCTCGCTTATTCTTATTTTTTCCATATTGTATTTACTCCTTCTGAAACTTCCAAAATCTTATAGCGCTTTGTAATACTTCTTAATGTTTTTGGGTTTGTTTGACATTCCTTGCATACATAAAAGCTCCTGCCACTCCCGCTAAAGACGCACAGCACAGCTTCTCTAGCTTGAAGACGCAAAATCAAGCTTTGGTGGAAGCGTTTTCTACAAGCAATACACATTCTCGTCTGCTTTGGATTGCGCATTATACCAAAATTCCTCCCTTTGCAAATGTATTTCTAATACCTTAAGTTTAGAGAATCTATCGTATGCGCTTGTGGGCTAGCGCTTGCTTGAGAAATTCTAAAATTATTGGGTTTGGATTTTTGAGCCTTGAGGTAAATTCTGGGTGAAATTGCACCGCGACAAACCACGGGTGATTTTCTAGCTCGATAGCTTCAATGAGCCCATTGCTTTCCCCGCTTATGATAAGCCCTGCCTTTTGCAAGGCTTCTTTATACGCTGGATTTGCCTCATAGCGATGACGATGTCGTTCTTTGATAAGCTCTTGCTTATAAGCATCATAAAGTTTTGTACCTTTTTTAATCCTGCATTCATATTCTCCCAAACGCATTGTGCCTCCCATAGGCGAAGTATGCGTTCTGAGTTGTTTGTTTCCTTGAGAATCTATAAAATCTTCGATTAGATAAATCACAGGCTCTTTTGTATCTTTGTCGAATTCGCTGGAATTTGCCTCCTTGATACCTAGCACATTGCGCGCATATTCGATAATACTAAGCTGCATACCAAGGCAGATTCCAAGCAAAGGGACTTTATTTTCCCTCGCATAGGTAATCGCGTGTAACTTCCCTTCAATCCCGCGTTCCCCAAATCCCCCAGGGATAAGGATAGAATCCACTTCATCTAAAATGCTTATATCATCTTCTAGCAATTCACTATCAATCCACCTGATATTTACCCTCGTATTTGTATTTGCTCCAGCGTGGATTAGTGCCTCAGTTAGGGATTTGTAAGATTCTTTTAAAGAGAGATATTTGCCCACAAAGCCAATGGTTATGGTATCTTTTGGTGAGATGATTTTTTTTACAAGCATATCCCATTCGTCCATATTTGGGCTTAGTTCTCCCAAGCCAAAAATGCGCGCAAGTGGCACTAAAATACCTTCTTGTAAAAAATCTAGCGGGCATTGATAAATGCTTTGAGAATCTTTTGCCACAATCACGCTATCATCATCGACATCGCAACTTAGTGCGAGTTTGCGTTTAAGCTCAATGCTTAGCATTTTTTCACTGCGCGCTACGAGAATCTGCGGTGAAATCCCAATCCTGCGCAATTCTTGCACGCTATGCTGCGTTGGCTTTGTCTTTAATTCACCCGCGGCGCGCACAAGTGGGATAAGCGTTACATGTACGCTCACAACGTGCTTTAATCCTAACTCGTGCTTCATTTGTCGCATCGCTTCTAAATACGGCATTCCCTCCATATCGCCAACGGTACCACCAAGCTCGACAATGAGAAAATCATACGCGCTTCCATCGGCTTGATTGACTCCTGCAAGGCGGATTCTGTGTTTTATCTCATCAACGATATGCGGGACGATTTGGATTGTTTTGCCTAAATATTTGCCCTTGCGCTCATTTTCAATAACTGAAAGATACACCTGCCCAGTGGTGAAGTTATTTGTCTTGTAAAAATTCTTATTTAAGAAGCGCTCATAATGCCCTATGTCTAAATCTGTCTCTGCACCATCGCTTGTGACAAACACTTCGCCGTGCTCTAGCGGACTCATTGTGCCCGGATCGACATTGATATAAGGGTCAATCTTTAAAATACTCACATTAAAACCGCTATGCTGCAAAAGTGTCGCAAGTGAAGATGAGGTAATTCCTTTGCCAAGTGAGCTTAAAACACCACCAGTTACAAAGATATATTTCACTTCTTTTTTAGAGCTAGATTCTATATGAGATGGATTTTTCATCATTTTGCCTTTGATTTAACCTTAAAAAATTTGCGTAATTATAAAGCGCAAATTCTATAAATTCCTTGAATTTCTCTACTTTTACAATGAGATTATTTACTACTTTGTATTTTTTAGTTTGTAAGATTGCGCCTTTATGTATTCTTTCAATTTTCACAACACATTTCAAGGAGCAAATAGTATGCTATTAATTGCTTTATTTTTATTGCTGTATAGTTTGCCTAGTCTTGTCTTAGCGCTTTTGCAATACACGCATATTAAAAAGGCTCTCACCAAAGAAGCTATTTTGTTGGATTCTAAGGATTATTTAAAAGCCGGATATTATGCGCTAGCAAATCTGCGCCTTAGAATCATAGAAAAAATCATCGATGCAGTGGTGTTTTGTGCGTGGATTAGCTTTGGACTTGGTGCACTTTGGGTGTATCTTAGTGCTTTTGGGCTAAATTTTTATTTACAAAGTGTCATTTTCCTTTTGCTTCTTTTTTTACTAAGCGCACTTATTAAGCTTCCACTCTCAATGTATCAAACCTTTGGTATTGATAAAAAATATGGATTTTGTAAGCAAAGTGTTGGACTCTTTTTTATGGATTTGTTAAAATCTAGTGTGCTTGGGATTCTCATTGGTGGGGCGATTTTTTATGGATTATTGTGGGTGATTGAGAATTTTGAATATTGGTGGATAGCTGGATTCTGTCTTGTGTTTGCCATTGTGATAGTGGCAAATGCCATTTATCCCACGCTCATCGCGCCACTTTTTAATAAATTTGCGCCATTAGAAGATATTGAGCTAAAAAATCGCATAGAATCTTTGCTCTTGCAAGTTGGCTTTAAAAGCTCTGGCGTGTTTGTGATGGATGCGAGCAAAAGAGATGGGCGTTTAAATGCGTATTTTGGGGGCATTGGTAGGACAAAGCGCGTGGTGCTTTTTGATACATTGCTCGATAAGATTAGCAAAGATGGACTTTTAGCGATTTTAGGACACGAGCTGGGGCATTTCAAACATAAAGATATTTTGAAAAACATCTTTATCGCTGGGAGCTTTTTGTTTGTACTTTTTTTTATTGCCTCGCATTTTCCTACGCTTTTTTACACCCAAAGTGCTTTGCCTCAAAATAGCGCAGGCACGTTAAGCCTGTTACTTTTGCTAGAGCCTGTGCTGTCGTTTTGGTTTTTGCCGATTATGGGATATTTTTCACGCAAGGCAGAATATGGTGCTGATGCTTTTGGCGCGAGTCTATCTTCCAAAAATCACCTTGCAAATGCGCTTGTGCGCTTGGTGAATGAAAATAAAGAATTTCCTAGCTCACACCCTTTGTATATCTTTTTTTATTACTCACACCCGCCACTTTTGGAGCGCTTAAAGGCACTTGATTATGAAGTGAGCGCAAACTACGAGAATACAAAGGCGCAAGCTCTATAAATGACTATTGCCTACGCGCTTCAAAAGGCTAAGGTGCTTTTAAACAACGCACCTTTTGTCAAAAAAGACTTTTCTCTAAATCCTGCGCTACCAAAACCTCGCGTAAGCTTAGAATCTGAACTTTTATTAAGCTATGTTTTAGGGCAAGAGAGAATCTTTTTGCATACATTTGGAGAAAAGCTCCTTTCAAAGAAACAAGAAAATGAATTTTTTGCGCTTATCAATAGACGCGCAAATGGCGAACCTATCGAATACCTTACAGGAAAAGTAAGCTTTTATGGTGAGGAGTTTTTTATAGAATCTGGCGTGCTTATCCCGCGTCCTGAAAGCGAGATTCTCATCAATAAAGTGCAGGCATTGCTTATGCAAACTCAAATGCAAGAGATTCTTGAAGCAGAAATCTTTGAGGTTGGTGTTGGTTCTGGCATTATCGCGCTCACCCTTGCGCGCTTAAACCCAAAGCTTAGAATCTATGCAAGCGATATTAACCAAAAAGCCCTTGCCTTAAGCGCGAAAAATAGCGCGCATTTTGGGCTAGATTCTCAAATTACGCTTTTTTATGGCTCGCTGCTAGAGCCTTTTCTTACAAATCTTGGCGTACAAAAGCTCAAAGGTGCGCTTATTGTTTCAAATCCACCTTATATCGCAAATGATTACCCCCTAAGCACACCTCTTTTGTTCGAGCCACAAAATGCGCTTTTTGGTGGGGAGAGGGGCAGTGAGATTTTAGAAGCGTTGATTTTAGAATCTAAGCGTGTGGGTGCTAGGGTGCTAGTGTGTGAAATGGGGTATGACCAAAAGGCATTTTTAAGCGCGTTTATTGCACACATTGCACATAAAAAGCTAGAATTTTATAAGGATTTAAGCGGGCTTGATAGGGGCTTTGTGTTAGAATTTTTTTAAAATCTTTAAGCATATCTTAAAAAACATAAAGGCACAAAAAATGCTAAAATCCCCGCATACTTTGAATCTAAGGAATGCAAATGAAAATTTCCCTACAATGCGAAAATATTCTTCTTCAAAGCACATTAGAATATTTTTTGAAAGACTATATTTGCGAGGAGGCGCAAAGTGATTTTATCCTAAGCGACACCACAAAGCCCACGCTAAAGCCACTTTGTCTATTAGGAAGCAAGGATTGCGATATTTTGCAACCTTTCACACCACAAAGCCTTATGCAAAGCTTAAAAGCTTTCTACAACACACATTGCCTTAAGCTTGCAAGTTCAACATTGCAAAGTGAAGTAGAAGTGCTTATGCAAGAATACACCAAAAAACTCATCGCCCTTTTACAACGTTAATGCAAAAGCCACGCACAATAGATTCCAAGAAATCCCAAACAACGTTAGAGAATCCACAGAATCTTGGTAAGCAAAAAAGGTTGAATATGAACGCGAAGCGGAGTCGAAGCAAAATTCCCAACCGCTTCGGTGATACATTGAAAGGAATAGAATCTAAAATTCCAGCTATCCGCATAAATAGTGGGATTCTCAAAGGTTTCAAATTAGAATTTCCTTTTATCCAGCAAAAATCCAAAACCCGCCCAACCAAAGCTATTATAAGAGAATCTTTTTTTAATTCCATCGGTGTGCAGATTCAAGGAGTTAGCTTTATTGAAGCCTTTGGCGGAAGTGGTTCTATGGGGATAGAGGCACTTAGCCACGGCGCAAAAGAAGCGCTATTTTTTGAATCTAATTCCAAAAACGCGCAGATTCTCTCTCATAATCTCGCGCGTGCAAAGGTGCGTTGCAGCGCATTACAATTTGAAGTTTTTGTGCAGGATTTTTTCACTTCTAGCGCCAATTTAGCGCATTTGCAAAACAAAAGCATTCTTTATCTTGATCCACCGTTTTTTGTGCGCGCTGGTATGGAAGATATGTATGTGCGTTGTTTTGAGTTTATCGCGCAACTTGAAAATCCGCATATTTTTCTCTGCGCGTTTGAGGGAATGAGCGGGGCGGAAATTCCTCAAAATCTTGGAAATTTTGTTAAAATAAAACACAAAAAATTTGGGAAAAGCACGATATCGTATTTTTTAAACACACAAGGAGAATCTTATGGCTGAAGAACAAGAAAACACCCAAGCTAGCGCAGAAAACAAGAAAAACAAGACGATTTTATTTGTGATTATTGGCGTTGGCGTTTTGCTTATTTTGTTGCTAGCGGTGATTATCGCGCTTGTATTTGTAACCTCAAAAGACAATGAAGCTAAGCCTCAGCAACCCCAAGTCCAGCAGACAGCCCAACCACAAACGCCAAAAATTGTCGTTGGCAACACCGTGACCGCGCGCGCAACTGATTACGCAAAAGTTGGACCTATTTTTCCTATTGCGGAGGAATTTCGCGTTAATCTGATGACACAAACGGGTAAAAAAGTCCTCATCACAAAAATAAACCTCGAGCTTGACAAGCCAGAAACACAGCCAGAGATAGAATCAAAGCTTCCAATGCTAACTGATGCGATTATTGAAATCCTCGCATCAAAGTCGTTTGAAGAAGTCGCCACCACAAAGGGCAAAAATCGCTTAAAAGATGAAATTGTCCAAAGACTCAATGAATTTCTCATCGATGGTAGCATTAAAAATATCTTTTTTACAAGTTTCCTTATTGGTTAAAATTGGCAGATTGGTGTGGTTTAAGGGCTTAATGAAGTGTTAGGCATTGATGTGATGAGCATTCCTAGAATGCGTGAGTTTGTGGAAAAATTTGGTGCTAGGGCAATGCAACGCTTTTTGTCAAATGATGAAATCGCGCTTTGTGTCAAAAAGCAATCTCTTAATTATCATCGTTTAGCAGGATTTTGGGCGGCTAAAGAAGCACTTAGCAAGGCTTTTGGTTGTGGGATTGGCAAGGAGCTTGGATTTTTGGATATGAGTATTAGCCTAGATTCTAAAGGCGCGCCACATATCGCATTAAATGCGCAAAAACTCTGTAATTTTCAAACACAAAAGCATTTTTCATATATCGCGCTAAGTATCACACACGAGAGGGAATTTGCCATTGCGTGCGTGATACTTAGATAACAAACATTGCAAAATAAAGGATTTTTTTATGAGTGTTTCTAAGAATTCTCAAACCTCTCAAACTCAAACCTCGCGCAAACCTCGTGTGTTTTCTGGTATCCAGCCAACGGGCAATATACATTTGGGCAATTATTTGGGTGCGGTGAAAAATTGGGTGGATTCTCAAGATTTGTATGAAAATATTTTTTGTGTGGTGAATTCTCACGCCATTACCACGCGTCAAGATCCACAAACCCTGCGCGCAAAGACCTATGAGTTAGCAGCGATGCTTTTAGCGTGTGGTATTGATATGCAAAAATCCAACCTTTTTATCCAAAGCCAGATTGATGAGCACGCCGCGCTTGCGTGGATTTTGGATTGTAATATTCCTATGGGTGATATGAGTCGTATGACGCAGTTTAAGGACAAGTCAAGTAAGAATCCAAAAAATATCAATGTCGGGCTTTTCAACTATCCTGCCTTAATGGCGGCGGATATTTTGCTCTATCAAGCCGATTTTGTGCCGGTGGGCGAGGACCAAAAGCAGCACCTAGAGCTTACGCGCGATGTGGCAGAGCGCTTTAATCGTGATTTTGGGGAATGCTTTAAGATTCCAAAACCGCTTATTCCAAAAGTAGGTGCGCGTGTTATGGGCTTTGATAATCCAGAATCTAAAATGAGCAAATCCGCCGAAGGTGAAAATCACGCGATTTTCTTGCTTGATAGCCCAGAAATTATTACACGCAAATGTAAAAAGGCCGTGACAGATTCTCAAAGTGGCATTGTCTTTGACCCAGCGCGCGCAGGACTTTACAATCTTTTATGTATTTATGAAATTTTTAGTGGTAAATCACGCGAGGCAATCGAGCAGGAATTTGCAGGCGCAGGCTATGGCGTGCTAAAAACACATTTAGCAGAGGTATTGATAGAATCTCTGCGTGGGATAAGAGAGGAATACACGCGTCTTGTGGCAGAAAAAGGCTATATCGAGCAGATTTTAGATTCTAGTGCAGAGCGTGTGCGCATCATCGCCCGCGATACCTATACGCAGGTAAAAACGCTTGTGGGATTGGTGTAGATTCTACTTATAAGGTTTCATCAGCGCGATAGAATCCAAAGTTAAAATTTTAGATTCTACAATGCTTTCAAGTTATAATACCCGCTGATTTATCAAGCTACAAAGATTAAAGGATTTTAGCCGTGCAACGACAATGCAGCCACTGCCATTTAAGCTATGATGAGCGCGCGTTAAAAAAAGTTGTGGCAGAAGATGAGGAATTGTATTTTTGCTGTAATGGGTGCGAAGGCGTGTATTTTTTATTGCAAAAAGCAAAATTACAAAGCTTTTATTCTAAGCTTGGCACAACTACGCTTAATCCTCCAAAAGATGCCAACACAGAGGATTTAGGCTTTTTTGAATCTGCGGGATTTAAGGAAAAATATATCCGCGTCAATAAAGATGGAAGTTTTTCTTGCTCACTTATTTTGGAGCATATCCATTGCGCGGCGTGTGTGTGGCTCAATGAGCGGATTTTGAATAACCAAAAAGGCATTAAAAATGCCACGATTAACTACACCAACAATAAGCTTCTTCTCACTTGGGATAATACGCAGGTCTCCCTGTCTCAAATTATCACGCTTATCCGATCCATTGGCTATGATGCCTACGCCTATGATCCTAGCTTGCAGGAGTCGCGCGACAAAGCGCATTTGCGCGAATATTACATACGCATTATTGTTGCGCTTTTTGCCACGATGAATATTATGTGGATTGCCATAGCGCAGTATAGCGGGTATTTTTTGGGTATGAGTGATGAGGTGAAAGATATTTTGAACCTTGCTTCGTTTGTGCTTTGCCTTTTGACGCTGATTTTTTCTGGCTTTGTGTTTTATAAAGGCGCGTATTTTGGGTTGAAAAACGGCTTTATTGGAATGGATTTGCTAGTAAGCGTTGGCGCGACACTTACATTTTTTTATTCTATTTATGCTGCAATCACGCATAGTGGGGAAACTTACTTTGAATCTGTGAGTATGATTCTTACCTTTGTTTTAGTTGGGAAATTTTTAGAAATACGCGCGAGGAAAGGCGCTGGGGAGAGTTTGGATAAATTGCACGCGTTTTTGCCTCAAACTTTGAGTGTGTGTGAAAATGGCGATGAGCAAAGTCTAATCCTTAAAAAGCCCGAGGAAGTGGCAATTGGCGATGTGATTTTAGCACTGCCGGGGGAAAAAATCGCATTAGATTCTGTGCTTCTTTCAGATATTGGTATTTTTGATACAAAAGCCATTAACGGCGAGAGTTTGCCGCTTACAAGATACAGGGGCGAGGAGCTAAGCTCGGGATTTATCAATCTTAATCATAAGATTCTCTACAAAGCACAAAAAAGCTTTGAAGATAGCCTTATGAGTAAGGTTATGCGTCTTGTGGAGGAAAGTCTAAGCCACAAACCCAGAATCCAAAATCTCGCTAATAGCATTTCGCAAAATTTTTCACGCGCCGTGCTTTTTATCGCGCTGCTGTGCTTTTTGGGCTGGTATTTTTTGGGCGGGGTGAGTGTGGAGCGCGCGCTTATTATTGCTATTTCTGTGATTATTATCGCGTGTCCTTGTGCTTTGGCGCTTGCTACACCGCTTGCGAGCGTGGTTGGCATTATGCAATCTTACAAAAAGCATATTATTTTTAAGCAGGCAAGTTTTTTGGAGATTCTTGCAAAGGCAAATGTCGTAGTGTTTGACAAAACAGGCACGCTTACTTGTGGAAATCCGCAAGTAGAAGCGCTTTTTGGGGAATTGCAAAAAGAGGATTTGAAGCTTTTGTATGCGCTTGTTTCACAAAGCAAGCACCCCATTTCTGTGGGCGTGAAAAATTACCTTGAAAAAAGAGAATCTAAAGAGGGCTTGAAGGCAGTCTTAGAGGATTTTGTGCAGGTGGATTCTAAGGGTATTAAGGCGTATTGTGAGGGGAAAAAGCTTGTTGGGGGGAGTTTGGAATTTTTAGAATCTGAGGGTGTTGAAATCGCGCGAGAGGGGCTTAATCTTGGCTCTGGAATGCTTTTTGGTTTTGGGATAGATTCTAGACTTGTTGGTGTTTTTGAGCTTAGGGATTCTCTAAAAAGTGGTGCGAAGGAGCTTATTTCCTATTTGCACACGCAGGGCTGTGAGACGATTTTACTAAGTGGCGATAGGGAGCAAAGCGTGAAAGAGTGTGCGCTCTCTCTTAATATCGCGCAGTATCAAGCCGGCGCCTCACCATTGCAAAAAGGCGCATTTATTGAGAATCTTAAAAGTAAAGGTATGAATGTTGTGATGGCAGGTGATGGCATAAATGACGCGCTGGCGCTAAGTAAAAGCGATATTGCCATAAGTATGGGCGGGGGCAGTGACATTGCGCTTTTAAGCAGTGATGTGGTGATTTTAAATGATAGTTTAGAAAGCCTGCAAAGTGCCTTTAGGCTGGCAAAGCGCACATTTTTATGTATCAAGCAAAATATCGGGCTAAGTATCTTGTATAATGCGCTGACTATCCCAATAGCGTTTGCTGGGCTTGTGATTCCGCTTTTTGCTGCACTTTCAATGAGCTTAAGCTCGCTTCTTGTTGTGCTAAATTCATTGCGTATCAAATAAGCGTGCATTTATTTTTCAAGCGTGCATTAAGGGTGGCTTATCTCACACCTTCCTCACATTTTATTCTTGCAAAAGGAAAAATTCTTTTGTATTTGGGTTGAGTGCTTTTTGTGGATTCTTAGTTTTTGCAGGTGTTTGGGTTGTGGGTTTTGGTAGATTTTTGGGTGCTGTGGGTGTGGAAATGATAGAATCTGTCCCGCCTTTTCGTATCGGCACTTGACGCAAAAGCATCGCATTTTGCTTGGAATTTTCAAGGAAAATAATCGCGTGATCCTTTTTTAGCGCCTGTTTATTGAGCGTGCTTGCCACCTTTGGCATATATTCTTGCAAAATTCTTACGCGTTTTGCAATATCTTCAAAATATTCCTGCGCCATTTTGTCACGCTCTTTATCCTTTTCCCAGCTAAAGCCTTTGTTATAGGATTTCACCACTTGCTGCCAATGCCAATCACGCACTTTGCCCCAATACAACAACTCATCAAGTGCCACTTGCGAGGCGTAATCATCATCGCGTATAAGTAGCTCACCCACCATATTGCGCATAAAGCTTGTGTCTTTTTGCTTATTTTTTTTTATCACGCCCGGGATATGCGCGTGATAAATCCCAGCACTCGGATCGGCAAAATTCACCTTATATTCGCCCGCGCAAGATTCTTTCCACGCAATAGCCGCCATTGTGTATGCATAGCCACTAGGCAAGCCATACTTAAAGGCTTTTAAAATCACTTGCTTTTGGGTTTTGCTAAAATCTTTTGGTTGCACGCATTTGCCCTCGATTTTATGTAAAGGGAGTGCATATAAGCTCGTGCAAAAAAGAAGCAAAAAAGAAATTTTTTTCAAAATATATCCTTAAATTTTAGAGGATTTTGAGAGTTTTATAAGAATCCTTTAACACATCCTAATGCTTTGCGTGTTAGAATTCTAGCCAAATTTTACAAAAAAGGATTGTTTTTGCAGACTGCGACTACAAATACCACAGCTTTTTTACTTGAGATTCTCACCCAAGAACTTCCAGCTAAGCCATTTTTAAAAGAGCTTCCACAGATTCTAACAAAATGGCAAAATGCCTTGCAAAATGCAAATATCACCACATCACACACACAGCTTTTTTACACGCCACGACGCATTGTGCTTTATTGTGAAGATTTCGCGCTTTTTTCAAATGAGCAGATTATAGAATCCTTTGGCGCGCCTATAAATATCGCCTATGATAATGATGGCAATCTTAGCAAAGCGGGTTTGAGCTTTTTTGCAAAAAACAACCTTGACCCGACAAGAGATAAGGACAAAGTAAGTAAGGCGCTCAAAGATGGTAAAGAAGTGCTGTATTTTAAAGAGACTTTGCAAGGCAGAGCGACAAAGGAGCTAATGCAAGATGTGGTTGATAATTTTTTGCAAAGCTTGCATTTTGGCAAAAGTATGCGCTGGGGGGATTTGGCAAGTAGATTGTCAAATTTTAATGGCTTCATTCGCCCGATTGTTAATATTTGTGCGTTTTTAGGAGAAGCACCACTACCTTTGTGTGTGTTTGGATTGGAATCTAGCGCGCAAACTTACCCACACAGGGACTTTGGCTACAATGCAATAGAGGTGAAAAACATAGGGCATTATTTTGAGATTTTGCAAAAAAATTGTGTGATTTTAGACCAAAATGAGCGCAAAGCAAAGATTCTCTCACAAATTGAAGCTATAAAATCCGCGCATCATATCGATATCGAGCTTGATAGTGAGCTTTTAGAAGAGATTGTGGCAATTACTGAATATCCGCAAAGTTTGCTGGGATATTTTGAAAAGGAGTTTTTGCGTCTGCCAAAGGAAGTTATTATCACTTCGATGAAAGAAAATCAACGCTATTTTGCGCTGTATAAGGAAGATTCGCTTTTCAATGGTTTTATTGTGGTGTCAAATTCCACGAGCAAGGATACTTCGCTTATTATAAGAGGAAATGAAAAGGTTTTGCGCGCGCGTCTAAGTGATGCGATGTTTTTTTATGAAAATGACTTGAAACGCGGGCTAAACGCACAGGGTTTAGAATCTGTGCTTTTTGTGGAGGGCTTAGGCACTTTGGCGCAAAAATCCTTGCGTGAGGGCAAAATAGCGCAAGTTTTAGCGCAAAAATTTAGCGTGCAACTTATAGAATCTGCCACTCAAAATACAAATTACACGAATGAGCGCCTTTTTATGCTTTTACAAGAATCTGTTGCTTTAGCAAAGGCAGATTTACTTAGCGAAATGGTTGGGGAGTTTCCAGAATTGCAAGGCATTATGGGTAGTTATTACGCACAAAGTGAGGGAAAAGATGCTTTGCTTGTAAAAGCATTGCGCGAGCAGTATTTGCCAAATTCCGAGCATTCCGCGCTTCCTTCAAATCTCTTTAGTGCTATTGTCGCACTTTCTTACAAGCTTGATAATATTCTCTCACTCTTTAGCATCAATAAGATTCCAAGCGGTTCAAAAGATCCTTACGCGCTTAGACGCGCAGCTTTAGGCGTGATAAAAATAATTTTACTTTACAAGCTTCCTTTCAATCTTTCAAGCGATTTGCGTGATATAAGCTATGCGCTTGGGTTTGAAAAACTTAATGTTGAGCAGATTGCGGATTTTTTCCTAGATAGGCTTGAATCTCACCTTGAGCTAAATCCTTCAATTTTCCGCGCAAGTGCGAATGCCCAAAGTGAATCTGGCGCGTTTGAGCGTGATATTCTTAACCTCACGACAAATGCAAATGCGCTAAATAGCGTCTTTGAAGAAAGCACTGACAAGCCTGCACTCTTAAGCACTTTTAAACGCGTGGCAAATATTTGCAAAGAATCTAGCGCGCAGGATTTTTCAACACCGCAACAAGAGTTTTTTAGCTTGCCACAGGAACAAGCACTTTTTAATGCCTTAACCCAAATACAGCACACGCAATTTGAAAGCACCAAAGCACGCGTGAGCGCACTTTTTGGGCTTAAAGATATTTTAGAATCTTTTTTTGATAAAGTCCTTATTAATGACAAAAATCCACAAATCGCCACCAATAGAAAAGCACTTGTTTTTAGCGTGTATAGGGAGTTTTTACGCGTTGGAGATATTGCGCAAATTGCCATTTAGCTAAACCTTTAAAGGAGAAAAGATGCCAAAAACCACACAACAAAATCTTACAACTTTTCAATACGATATAAACGCGCCAATGCGCGATTATCTTAGCTTTGAAGAAAAATGTCGCGAGTTTTTATTTGATGAAATAAATAGCACAAGGCAATACCGCATTTTTAGCAATTATTTGCAACGTTTTGCCTATGGCATTGATGCGTCCTGTTATCGCTATATCCCAAAGCTTGTTTTAAAACCAACAACAGAATTTGAAGTGCAAGAAATTATCGCACTTAGCAATTTATATAATATCCCACTTACTTTTCGCGGAGCTGGGACGAGCCTTTGCGGGCAGGCGTGTAGCGATAGTGTGCTTGTAGTCTGCGTGCATAAATGGCAAAATATCCGCGCAAACGAAGATTCTATATGGTGTGATTGTGGTGTAATAGGCGTGGAAGCAAATAACGCACTTAAGGGTTTTGGTAAAAAAATAGGACCTGATCCAGCAACGATTAATAATGCCACCATTGGTGGAATCTTTTCAAATAATTCAAGCGGAATGTGCTGTGGTGTGAAACAAAATAGCTACCAAACGATAAAATCCGTGCGCGTGATTTTGCACGATGGCTTTATTTTGGATACTTCAGATTCTAAAAATATCGCAGAATTTGCCCGCACGCATAAAAGTATGCTAAAACAAATCCTAGAATTGCGCGAGGAAATTGTAAGTGATAGCGCGCTTTTAAAAGAGATTAATCGTAAATTTGCAATAAAAAATACCACCGGTTATAGCCTCAATGCGCTAAGTGATTTTGATGAAATCAAAGATATTTTAAATCATATTTTTATCGGCGCGGAGGGCACACTTGGCTTTGTTTCGCGCGTGGAATATTTCGCCGTTACGGATTTTGCCCACAAAGCCTGTGCGCTTTTATTTTATGAAAATTTGCAACTCGCAGCAAAGGTGATTAAAGTCTTAAGCGCAAACGATTCTATTGTAAGCGCGGCAGAAATTATGGACTATGCTTGTTTAAAAGCTGTGGCGGATTTAGAAGGTATGCCAGAAGAGATAAAAAAAGTTAATGAAGGTAATTGTTGTATCTTAATCCAACTAGAATCTAATGAACTAAAAACTTTAGAGAAAAATATCGCGCATATTAAAAAAGAGCTAGATTCTATCCCCACACTTTTTGGGCTAAATTTTAGCTTTGATGCAAAGATCCAAGCAAAGTGGTGGAAAGTGCGAAAAGGCTTGCTACCCATTTCTGCTTCCACAAAGCGCGATGGCGCGACTGTGATAACAGAGGATATTTGCTTTGAGATTGATTATTTTGCAAAAGGGATTGAGGGCATAACGCGCTTATTCAAGGAATTTGATTTTGAAGGCATAATCTTTGGACACGCGCTAAGTGGGAATGTGCATTTTATCATCACGCCGCTTTTGGACGATAAAACCGAGCGAGAAAATTTTGCGCGCTTTATGGATTCTATGGTAGCACTTGTTGTGGAGCTGAAAGGTAGCACAAAAGCCGAGCACGGCACAGGCAGAATGATGGCACCTTTTGTCGAGCAAGAATGGGGCAAAAAGGCATATAAGTTTAACCAGCGTATTAAGCAAATTTTTGATTCTAAGAATCTTTTTAATCCTGATGTGATTATTTGTGCTGACCCACAAATTCATATTAAGAATCTTAAGCCAACGCAAAAAATCGAGGATTATATGAATGCGTGTATGGAGTGTGGATTCTGTGAAAAAGTGTGTCCGAGTAAAAATATCACGCTCACTCCTCGTCAAAGAATTGCTGTTCATAGGGAGATAGAGCGCCTCAAAGCAAAGAGTGCAAAAACCCCGATAGAGTGCGAAGAGTTTGATTTGTTAGAATCTGAATATGATTATTTTGGTGTTAGCACCTGTGCGACTTGTTCGATGTGCTCCACGCTTTGCCCGCTTGAGATTGATAGCGCAAAAATCGCTGTGCAGTATAAAAATGCCGCTGCTTCTAAGCTTGCAATAAAAATTGCCAAAAGTGTGGCAAACAATATGCCCCGCGCGGTGAAAGTCGCAAAATGGGGCGTTGGCATTGCAAATTTTAGCGCTGGGCTACTTGGGGCAAATGTGCTAAAAAACCTAAGCCTGCGCGCAAATAGGGCGATAAAAACGCCTATTGTGCCAAAATTTATGCCACGCAAAAACACCTATATTTTGGAATCTAAGCTAAACGCAGTGCAAAATACAGCACAAAATCCACAGATAAGCGCAGAATCTATAAATCCCAACCAGCGTGATAGAAATAAAAATTCCAATCAACCAAAAAACGCCGAGTATGAACGCGAAGGCGATACATTAAAAGGAATAGAATCCGTGCTTTATTTTTCAAGCTGTCTTAATCGCGCCTTTGCGCCTGCGCGTCAAGCAAGCGATACGCGAAGTATCCAAGAAGTTTTTGAAAGTCTGTGTGCGAAGGCGGGTGTCAATGTGATTTACCCGCACGCGCTAGATTCTATGTGCTGTGGCAAGTCGTTTAAGGATTACACCAAAAAAGCGCCTGAAATTAACCCACTATTGCGCACTTTGCAACAATTGCTCGTGGATTCTCATAATGGCGCAATTCCCATTGTCTGCGACCATAGCGCGTGCAGTGGTGAGGTGATTTCCCAGCTTAAGGGGCTTCAAGGTTTTGAAAATCTGCGCGTGTATGATATGAGTGTGTTTGTCGCCCAAAATCTCCTTCCGCGACTAAAAATCACACAAATAAGCGAAAATATCGGAATCTACGCTGTTTGTTCGGCTAAAAAAGGCGGTTTTTCAAGCGCAATTAAAGACATTGCCAAAGCTTGCACGAGCGGGGAAATTTATGAGCACGAGCAAACTTATTGCTGTGGCTTTGCAGGAAATAAGGGCTTTATCACTCCTGAACTCAACATTTCAGCCACAAAACCGCTTGCAGAGTTTTTTAATGCCCTGCCTACAATGCGCTGTTTCTCTAGCTCAAGCACTTGTGAAATCGGGCTAAGTGATGCCACCAACCGCCCGTGGCAACATATTATCTATTTGCTTGATAGTGTTTGTGCGCAAGATTTTCACTAAACTATGAGCAAATAAAGGCAAAGCGTGCATATTAGCGTTTTGAAAAATGAAGTCTTGCAGGCGTTTGATTTTTTAAGTATGTTTGAAAATGGCGTTGTGCTTGACTGCACACTTGGCTTTGGCGGGCATAGTAAGGCGATTTTGCAAGCCTACCCGCGGAGCAAAATTATCGGTGTTGATAGGGATTTGCACGCAATTAAGCTTGCGAGTGAGAATCTGGGTGATTTTATTAAAAACAGCGATTCTAAACGGATAGAGATTTTGCAAAGCCCCTTTGGGAGCGCGCTTACAAAGCTTTCAAAAGAGCAAAAAAGTGAGATTTGCGCGATTTTGGCAGATATTGGCGTAAGCTCAATGCACCTAGATGATAAATCGCGGGGCTTTAGTTTTGAATCTAGCAACCTTGATATGCGTATGGATACCGCGCAAAGTCTCACTGCTAGGGAGATTCTCAATACTTATAATGTTTTGGAGCTAGAGCGCATTTTTTTTGAATATGGCGAAATTAGAGAATCCAAAAAGCTTTCACGCGCCATTATCGAGCGTAGAGACAAGAAGCCTTTTGAAAGTGGGGAAGAATTTAGTGCCTTTGTAGCGCAATATGTCTCACGTCAAAAAGGTGTAAATCCTGCCACGCAAGCTTTTCAAGCCTTAAGAATTGAAGTCAATGATGAATTGGGGCAGCTAAGTGCGCTCCTAGATTCTATAAAAAACACCTATAATGAGGGGTTTTTAAGAGGTGCGAAGCTTTGTATCATTAGCTTTCATTCTTTGGAGGATAGAATCATCAAAAACACCTTCAAAATATGGAGCAAGGAGTGTATTTGCGAAGTAGAAGCGATGAAATGCACTTGTGGGAACAATAACGCGCTAGGCGTTGCTAGCAAAAAGCCAATTTTGCCAAGTAGCGAGGAAATTTTATTAAACAAACGTGCGAGAAGTGCTAAAATGCGCGTTTTTGAATTTAGACGATAAAGAGTGATGATGGATGTGCGCGATTTAAAACTAGAAAATTTGCAAAGTCAAAACACATTAGATTCCGCGTTAAATAGTGGTGCAAATAATGCAACAGAGCAGGGTTTGAAAGACGCGCCACAAAATTTACATATTCCACAAACACAAGCCTTAGAATCTGCAGATTCTCAAAACTTGCACATTCCACAAACTAAAGAAAATCAAACAAACACACAAGAATTCAAGGATTTTCAAACTCTCCAAAACCCTCAAGATTCCATAAAAGAGGCTCTTGCAAAAGATTTAGATGATAATGGTTTAAGTCTTAGGGAGCTTGTTTTGGGATTTTGTCTTTTTTTTGGCGTGCTAACACTTTTTTTTCCAAAAATTTATTTGGCAAATAGCATTTATTATCTTAGTAAGGAGATTGCGAGTTTGCAAACAACGCGCGAGATACTAAGCGAAGAATATAAAAAACTGCGCCGAGAACGCGAGGATATAGAATTCCTTTTTGGCGTGCTAGACAACCTTGCGCGATAATATGCTACAATTGCGCCCTAATTTACCCAAAAGGAATGCTTGTGCAAAATAAAATCAGCTATAAAGATTCTGGTGTAGATATTGATGAGGGAAATGCGCTAGTTGATGGGCTTAAACCGCTCGTGGCAAGCACTTTTGATAAAAATGTCATAGGTGGAATCGGCTCATTTGCAGGTGCATATGCGTTACCTAGCGGGTTTAAAGAGCCTGTGATATTGGGCGCGACTGATGGCGTAGGAACGAAGCTTGCCCTTGCGATTGAATCTAAATGTTTTGATAGTGTGGGGATTGACTTAGTCGCAATGTGCGTGAATGACCTCATTTGTAATTTTGCCACGCCACTTTTTTTTCTTGATTATTACGCCACGGGGAAGCTTGATAAAAAAAGCGCACTGGAGGTTATTTCTGGCGTTGTGAAAGGCTGTAAAATCGCTGGGTGCGCACTCATTGGCGGAGAGAGTGCGGAGATGCCCGGAATGTATAAGGCTGGGGATTTTGATTTAGCGGGCTTTGCGGTGGGGATTGCTGAAAAAAGCGAACTAGAGAGGGCACATTTGTTAGAATCTGGAGATTGTCTCATCGCCTTGCCTTCAAGTGGCTTGCATTCTAATGGCTTCTCACTCGCGCGCAAAGTGCTTTTTGAAAAGTTGCAATTGCGCTTAGATTCTGAATTTGAGGGCAGAGCGCTAATCCAAACGCTTTTAGAGCCGACAAAAATTTATGTAGATATTTTTAAGCAAAATAAATCGCGCATTAAAGCCCTCGCACATATCACAGGTGGTGGCATTGTGGAAAATCTCCCGCGTATTTTGCCTCCGCATCTTGGCGCGAGGATTAAAAAAAGCGTTATCCGCTCACATGGGATTTTTGAGCTTTTAAGAGAGCATGTTGATGAAAAGGAATGCTATCGCACTTTCAATATGGGTGTTGGAATGATTCTTGCTGTTGGTGAAAAAGAATGTGAAAATGTGCTAGCCCAAAGCGGTGGCTATCTCATCGGGCATTTGGAACACGTGCAAGGCGTGGAAATTATCTAAGGGAGCTTTATTGCCATTAAAATCGCTTGTTAAGCTTTACTCAATCCCTACACTTATCGTAATTGTTGGCATTTGCTTGTATTATTTTGTATTTCTTGGACTGAAGGATAGGGATATTGATAACAACGTTCAATTTATCGCGCAAGATACGCCACAAAAGCACTCACCAAAACAAGAAGTAGAGATTCTCTATGCAAAAGCGCAAGATGAGCCACAAAGCACAACCCCAGCCATAGCGCAAACTACGCAGGAGTCAGAAAATCAAATACCACAAATTCAAATATTAGAAAATTTAGAAAACACTCAAACTTTGCTCCCACCACAAGTTGCCACCACACAAGCACAAGATTTTGCTATTTTGCAAGATTCTTCGCAAGCCCAGACTTTGCAAAATCAAGTCATCGCACAAAGCGCGCGCATACAAGATTCAAGCCAAAATTTAAACACTGAGAAACTAGCTCCAACCACACCACAAACCACCACTTATGCGCTCATCACTGCAAAAAGCGTCAATGTTCGCGCACAGCCTGATACGCAAAGCGCGATTGTGAAAAGAGCGCAGTTTAATGAAGGCTATGAACTTGTCAAAAATCACAATGATTGGCTTGAAATCAAGCTTAATAACGCACAAAATGGCTATGTCGTAGCGTATTTGGCAAAGATAGTGGAGGAAAAGGATTTACCACAGCACGCGCAAAATGCGTCTTTAGCAAATCCTCATCACACACAAGATTCCTTGCACTCAAATGTGCAGGAACGCGACTTTAGTCTTTATGAGGTTATCGCACACAGGGCAAATGTCCGCGCGCACACGAGTGTAGATTCTGCAGTGATTGCTTCTATTGAATCTGGCAAAAAAGTGCGCGTTTTAGAAACGCTCACTATCGATGATGTCGCTTGGGCGCATGTTTTGCTAAACTCTGGGAGTGAGGGCTACATTGCTTTGCGCTTGCTAAAAGAGGTGCAGTAGTTTGCGTCAGTTTTGTGTTTTTGGGAATCCTATCTCACATTCCAAATCCCCGCTTTTGCATAATGCAGTATTTTTGCAAAAAAGGCTTGATTGCTTTTATGGGCGTGCGTGCTTAGATTCTGCTTTGAGTGCAAGCGCGCAGGATTTTAAAAACGTACCAAGCCTTTATAGGAGCTTTAAAGAGCTTGGTTTAAGTGGCGCGAATATCACCATTCCTTTTAAAGAATCCGCATTTAGGGAGGCTGATTGTGTGCGAGGTATTGCAAAAGAGATTGGCGCGGTGAATACTTGGATTTTAGAGGGTGAAAAAATCATCGGCTATAACACCGATGCAGAAGGCTTTTTTATGTGTATTGAGCGCTTTGGCGTGAAGTCTGCGCTTATCTTGGGCGCTGGTGGCTCGGCGAAGGCGTGCGCGAGTATTTTGCGCGCTCAAGGCATAGAGACAAGTATCTATAACCGCTCAAGTGCGCGACTAAGTGCTTTTAGCGACTTTGTATGCTTTAGCCCTGAGTTAAAAAATCTCTCCATCTTAGAATCCAAATGTTTTGATATTGTTATAAACACCACGCCAGCAGGACTAAAAAGTATGCAATCAAGTGATACACTTCCGCTAGATTTAGAACTTCTTACTCGGATTCTCTCCCGCGCACATTTTGCCTTTGACCTCGTGTATGGCGCGCCTACGCCCTTTCTCTCGCTTGCAAAAAGTTTGGGGCTTCACACGCAAGATGGCACGCAAATGCTTATCAATCAAGCAGCCCTAAGCAACGAGCTTTTTACTTTCAAGCAATGTGCGTTTGAAGACGCGCTTAGTATTATGAATGCGCTTGGAATCTAAAGTTTTAAGCCCATATTGCAACAAAAACTGCTAAAATGCGCGCCTATTTTTTAATAATGTAAGGAGAAAAAATGCCATTGCTTGATAGTTTCAAAGTCGATCACACCATTATGCCAGCACCTGCTGTGAGGCTTGCAAAGACTATGCAGACGCCAAAGGGCGATAAAATTAGCGTGTTTGATTTGCGCTTTTGTGTGCCAAATAAAGAGATTTTGAGCGAAAAGGGAATCCACACATTGGAACATTTGTTTGCAGGCTTTATGCGCGAGCATTTAAACACGTCAAATGTCGAGATTATTGATATTTCACCAATGGGTTGCAGGACGGGATTTTATATGAGTGTTATCGGTGCGCCAAGTGACGATAAAGTGCGCGAGGCGTGGGAAAATAGTATGAAAGATATTTTGAAAGTGAGCCAAATCCCTGAAGCAAATAAATTTCAATGTGGCACTTATGCAATGCACTCGCTCGCTGAAGCCCAAGACATCGCGCGCGAAGTGCTTGATAAAGGTATTGGCATTATGGATACGCAAAAATTGCTTTTAAAAGATATTTAAGCTCTAAGTTTATCGACTTCAATTCCATAAAAGCACAATCCCCGCTTTTATGGAATCTTGTCCGCGAGGGTTTCTTAAAAACGCGATGACCTTAAAAAGAATATAGCTTAAAATTTCTTTTTATGCACATCTTCAAGAATATCTTTAGCGATATTATTGACTTTGAGCATAATCTCATTTGTCGTGTTTGCCACTTCCACATTTTCATTAGCGATATTTTCTAGTTGCACAATTGACTCATTTATCTGCGTGATACCATCGGTTTGCTCTTGGATAGAATCTGTCATTTCGCTGATACTTTGCACCAGCATATTGACATTTGCTTCAATCTCGCTCAAAGACTTTTGCGTGCGTTCGGCAAGCTTTCTTACCTCATCAGCCACCACTGCAAAGCCCCTGCCGTGCTCACCTGCGCGCGCTGCTTCAATCGCGGCATTTAAAGCTAGCAAGTTTGTTTGGTCTGCAATGTCTTTGATGATATTTACGATATTTGTTATGTCTTCTGCTTGTCTGCTTGCCTCATTTGTTTGCTCATTGACATTTTGCATTGATGAATTTATCTCTTCTATCGCGCTTGCGGTTTGCTCCAAGCTACTTGCTTGAGAATGGCTAGATTTGGTGAGATTTGCCACAGCAGATTCTAAATGTTTGCTTTGCTCATCTAGCATATTTGCAAAACGCGCGCTAGAATTTAACATCGTGCGGATTTCCTCACCTAGTGTTTGTGTAACTACTTCCACATGTCCATTTGCGTTTTTCATATCTATGCAAAAATCAAGCTCTGCATAAGAATCTAGAACTTTTTTAAGCTCGTTAAAATCGCTTCCTATACGTTTTTTTATCGCCTCAATAAAATGATTTAGTCCATTGCGTAGTTCCATAAGTTGGGGATTTTGAGATTCTAGTGTGATGGTATCTTGCACAATGCCATTATTTGCTTTTTGCACGATTTCTAAAGTTTGGGTGACAAGCTCTGTGTCTTTTTGCAAAGATTCTTGTGTGCGCTTAATGTTTTGATTGAGTGCTTGTGCCATATATTCAAACTCATCGCCACTTTTTACTTCCAATAAATTTGCCTGCTTGCTTTCATAGTTAATATATGCAAAAAACTTATCAAGTCCCTGCCTAATGAGATTTATAGGCTTAAGGAAATATGAGATGAGAAAATACAACACTACAAAGCCAAGTGCTAAAAGTGCTAGCGCAATAAGCATACTCGCGATAAATTCTTTTTGTATCGCGTCTGTAAAATCACTCGTGCTAGCTGACACAAGCACTATCCAGCCGGATTTTAGCTTTTTAAACCTTGCGACTTTTTCTATTGTGCCATGCATGTAATGTATTATTCCAGAATCTTTATTCCCTGCCTCTTCTTCTAATGCCTGTTCTACTGGTTGCTCGCCGGGTGCAGCTAAGACAACCTTATAATCATCGTGCGAGAAAATAGCATATTGAGAATCCGCGATAAAAATTGTCAAACTCGGTAGCTGTTCGAGCCTAAAAATCCCAAAATGCTCCTGCATGCTCTCATAGGAGAAGCTTAATCCCACCACGCCAATGATTTGGTTATTTTTGGTGATAGGCATTGCAACTACTGCAAGTGATTTGCCGTTTTTATCAAGTGAGAATTTGCGTGTAGAGTCGATATTCCCATCGCGTGGGATATAGGGATTAAGCACGACAAAACCTTTTTGATTTAAGGCATTTTTATACCATTGTTGATTTTTCATATCTTCTAAAGTATCAAAACTACCTTTTTTCGCGCTTATGCTTTCATCTTGTGAAACAATCACAAAATCACCATTTTCATAACCCACAAAGACATTTTTATATTTATGCGCCTGCGCGATAGAATCTAAAAGTGCGCGCACTTGTCTGATATTTTGTTCAGAATCTAAATCTAGCGTGCCTAATTCTTGCGCCAAATATTCTAGACTTTGCTTTGTCCTTTCTATGGTGTCTTCCACAACACTAAAAGATGAAATCAACATCTTTTCTTGCAAAGCATTATAGAGAGAATTTATCGTGGAGACACTAGAGCGGTAATTTATCACACTCACAATTGCTAAAATAAAGAAAACAACGCCAAGTGTGGAGATGGTGAGTTTTGCGCGAAGTGAAAGCTTCATAGTTTTCTCCTTTTGTTTTAGAAGATTGCTTAGATGATTAAATTTGTAGATTTATCACAAAGCATTTCAATGATTTTAACAAAAAAAAAAAAAAGAGCTATTAGATTCATGTAAAATAAAGTATGCAACTTTACAAAAAAGTAACACTTTCGCATTTAAATGTATAGAATCCACTCATTTATTTTTTTTGAAAATCCTCCCACAAAAAAAAGCAGATTATTGTCCTTAAAGCCTTTTTATGATTAAATCCACCTTCTTAAATTTTGGCGCTTGCTTGAAAGCTTGCAAATAGCTTTGAAAATATTGAGCGGAGCGTGATAGGATTTTTAAGGATTTATGGCTTTTAGGTGCGAGTTAGGGAGCTTTGGGGCTTTGTGAAATTATGGACTGGGGGAATGAATGTATTTTAAGAAAGTTTGGCATATTTTGCGTGTGGTTGTTTTTTGTGGATTTGCAAGTGCAAGTGCGTGGCTGTTTCTTGGCTGTTCTCAAACTCACATTCCACAAGCAAAAGGAGAATTTCAAGCAGAATCTGTAGTCTCGCAAGCACCGATAATTGTCAAAATAAGCTTTGTGGGTGATTGTGTGCTGGGGGATTATAAAGGTGCGAGCGGCGCGACTTTTAACGCGAAGTTTAAAGAAGTGGAGGGCGATTATGCCTACTTTAGCAAGGGTGTTGTTGCGGTGCTAAGCGAAGATGATTTGAGTGTGGCAAATTTAGAAGGTGTGCTAAGTGATAAAGAGCTGCAAAATGCCTTTGTAAAGCCTTTCAGCTTTAAGGGTAAAAGTGTTTATACAAATATTTTAAAGACTGCGAGCATAGAATCTGTGAATATTGCTAATAATCACACACGCGATTATGGCGCACAGGGCTTTAAGGACACAAGAGAGATTTTGCAAAATGCGGGGATTTCTTATTTTGGTGAAGGGTTTTTGGATATCCGCGAGATTAAGGGCAAGAAGTTTGGCTTTGGTGGGCATCGCGGGTGGAGCAGGGATATAAAAGCGCGCGTGAAAGATGAGATTGCGCGTTTGCGCGAAAATGGTGCTGAGGTGGTGATTTTTAGCTTCCATTGGGGTGAAGAGCGCGAGCATATTGCAAATAGCTTGCAACGCGAGATTGCGCATTTTGCCATTGATAATGGCGCGGATTTGATTATCGGGCATCACCCGCATGTTTTGCAGGGAATCGAGGAATATAAGGGTAAAAAAATCGTGTATAGTTTGGGGAATTTTATCTACGGCGGGGCGAAAAATCCAAAAGATAAAGACACGATGATTTATAGGGTGGAGTTTGCGTTTTATGAGAATCTAAATGACGCAAAAAACGTTTATGCAAAAATTGTTGGCAATAGAAATGAGAGTGCAGAATCTGTGAAACTTATCAGCCAAAAAATGCCGAATATGCGTGCGCAAGCGAAGTGTAACGAAGCTAGAGCTGAGGTGGAGTGCGATTTGACTGCACGAGAGGATACAATTGATGGAATAGGAGGAATAGATTCTCAAATAACAAGCCAGCATGATAGAATCCAAAAATCCAATCAACCAAAAAATACAGAATATGAGCGCGAGCGTAAGCGAGGCGGAGGTGAAGCGGGATTCACTCCCGCTGAGACGATACCAATTGATGGAATGGGCGCGTTTATCCACTCAATTGCGAGCGTGGATTTTTGGGGAGATTCTGGTGTGGTGTTAAAACACAGCATAATTCCTGCAAATATTTCTAGTCAAAATATCTACAATGATTATAGTCCCAGAATCTACGAAAAAAATAGCGGAGAATACGAAAGGGTGCTAAAGAGGGTTGAGGAATATAGCACCGCCAAAATGCCACAAAAAACGCGCTAATGTGTTTTGACGCACTTTGTGTATTTTAAATTAACTTAGCAATTCCCCATACAGCGAGCCACCTTGCGCGCGTGTGATACGAGCGTGGGCGAAAGTGCCAATCGCGCATTTTTTGCCTAAGATTTTTACGAGGCGATTATTCCCGCTTCTACCTTCACTCCAGCACTGCGCCTCATCATCGCGGTAGTTTTCAATAAGCACTTCATACACCCTGCCAATTTCATTTTTAGCGCGTTTTGCAAGCATTGACTTGTGAAGATTTTGCAAGCGCGCTAGGCGCTCTTTGGCAATGTGAGAATCCACAAGCCTGCTAGATTCAATAGAGTAAGCGGTCGTGTTTGGGCGCGGGGAATACACAAAGCTATACAAGGTATCAAAGCCCACTTTTTCCACCACATCAAGTGTATCGGCGAAATCCTCCTCGCTTTCTCCCGGAAATCCCACGATAATATCTGTGCCTATCCCCACATATTCCTGCCCAGCCTTGTGGAGAAACTCTCTTAATCGCGCGATTCTCTCCAAATACCATTCCTTGCTATATCCGCGCTTCATAGCTTTGAGAATCTTGCTTGAGCCACTTTGCAATGGGATATGGATTGATTTGCAGATTTTTTCATTATTCGCAAATTCCTCCAAAAACGCGTCATTCATATGCAGTGGGTGCGGAGAGGTAAAGCGGATTCTTTTAATGCCTTCAATCTCGCTTAGTGCGCGTAAAAGTTGCGTAAAATTTGTCTTTGGGTGCGGGCTTGAAAAGCGCACCCCGTAATTATTGACATTTTGCCCAAGCAATAAAAGCTCTTTGACGCCATTTTGTGCTAATTTGCGCGCCTCGCTTAAAAGCAAATCCTGTGGGATTGAAATCTCTTTGCCCCGCGTAAAAGGCACAATGCAATAGCTACAAAGCTTATCGCAACCAATTGAGATATTTAAAAGCGCTTTAATTCCCATATTTTGCGGTGAGGCAAAGACATAGCGGCTATCATCATAGTTAATATCCACTTCCACGGCTTTTGGGCTGTGAAGCACTTGCGTGATTTTGGAAGTATTGCGCGCGCCAAGCACAAAATCCACGTTCGGCGCTTTTTTGATGATTTGCTCTCCTAGCGCGCTCGCGGTGCAACCACAGACTCCGATTTTTGCACCTTGCTTTTTTTCACGCGCAAACTGCCCGATTTCGCTAAAAAGCTTGCGTTCGGGTTTTTCGCGCACCGAGCAAGTATTGATGAGAATCAAATCCGCTTCCTTTGGATTTTGTGTAAGCGTGTAGCCCTCTTTATATTCAAGTTCAGCAAGCAAATGTTCAGAATCCCGCTCATTCATAGCGCAGCCAAGTGTTTGAATATAGACTTTTCTTTTCATTGTCTCATAGCAACCCCCGCTTGTCTCCGCTTTAGTTTCATTGTGCGAATCTTGCGCGCTCATGTTTGAGATTTTTTGGTCATTGAGATTTGTAGATTCTGCAACGCTGTTTGATTGATGAGGATCTTGGATTTTTTGTTGTGCGGGTGTTTTGGAAGTCATAAAGTTTTAAAAAAATGTGGATTGATAAAGAAAAATCTACACCACATACAATTCATAAATATAGTTATTTTCATCTAAGCCATAGCGCACTTCGTTGAGTTGCACGCGGAAGCCACTTTTTTCAAGACTTGCCTTTGCTTTTTGCATATCTTTGTGCGAGTTTGTGCCATCAAAATAAAAAGCGTGCTCGTTTTGCTCTTGCACTTTTTTTATGATTTCATCAAGGCTTATTTTTGCTTCGACTTTCTTTTTGCTAGTTAAATCAGTCCTTGCGATTTTTAGCTCCATAAATTCTCCTTAAAGCTTGTGTGGGAAAAAAGCAGCTTAGAAATTAAGCCACTTTTTTGGAAGGTTTATTTAAATTGCCCTTTAATTTGCCCTACCCATTTTGAAATTCTCTCATCTGTTAAATCGCTTTGGTTGTCCTCATCAAGAAGCAATCCGATAAGTTTGCCATCAACAAGTGCCTTAGATTCATCAAAATCATAGCCTTCGTTTGCAGTTTGTCCGATGATTGTTGCTTTTTGCGCTTTTTCATAAAGGAAAAACAAAGCATCGCAATAAGTATCTGCATAAGTATCTTGATCGCCAACACCAATAAGTGCTACAACCTTGCCTTCAAAATCACCTTCACTAAAAAGCCCAAGATAGCTCTCCCAGTCATCTTGCAAATCGCCCGCGCCATAAGTAGGCGTTGCAAGAATAAGGTTTGTAAATCCTAGTAAATCTTCTTTTGAAGCCTTTGCCACATCAAAAAGCTTTGCGTCTGCGCCTAGCTCCTTTGCTACTTTTTCGCAAATACTTTGCGTATTTGAAGAATCGCTTCCATAAAAAATACCAATGCTCATTGAAAACTCCTTGTGAGATATTCTTTTTTTTGTTTGAAGTAAAAAAGAGCGTGCATTTTATAACTTTTTAGATAATGGGAAGAAAAATTTGCATAAAAATGCGCTTAAAGGGTGCATTTAGTGTGTTTTGAGAATTTTTTTTGCCTCTTTTAAGAGGGTTTTTTTATCATAATGTGTGCTTTTATTTTGGTAGATTTTTTCCTCTATAAGAGCGATAAAGCGTTGGATTGATGCATTTTGGGAATCTTTATTTTTGTATTTATGCGCAAGCAAAATTTCTAAAAGCTCCTTATAAGAGTGCGCGCGCAAGATAGATTCTCCTAAAAAATGCTTTTTACGCATAAAGATAAGAAATACCATAAAAAGAATAAGCGCAAGGAATGTAAATGGGAGCAAATTTTGCGCTTTTTTGGGTGTATGAGTTCGCGCTAAATCTTGCTTAATATGCACCGCAAAAGGTGCGGTGGTAAGTAAATAGCGCGTATTATATTCCTCATATTCCGCACTAAAGCTAGGAATCTCATAAGAATCTTTTGCCAAAATGCTAAATTCCTTGCTCAAAGTATGCCAATACAAGCCATTTTCTTTTCGCACAGAGTGCAGTTCTAGCGTCCCAGCATAAATGCTTACATTTGGGATAGTAAGCGAAAAATCTAGCTCAAACACATCACCATAGCTTTCTAGCACGACTTTATAAGTGGTTGGTGTTGTGGATTCTCTCTCTGTGTTAATTGTGCTTGTCTGATAAGAATCCTCTTGTAAAAACGCTTCAAGCTTGCTCTCTCCATACAAAAGCGCGGGATTTTCAGAATCTTGCACTTTAAGGGTAAATCGTGGTGTTAAAAGCGTGGTTTTACGCATTTTAGATGTATCTTTTCCATTGCCAAAAAGCTCTTGTTCCTCATTGCTAGAATTTTCTAAAACCTCAATTGATACTAAATCAACGCTCAAAGGCTCAATCTCAAAATTCCCGCTTTGCGTGGGATAAAAAACATGGCTTACCTCATAGACAATATTTTCCTGTGGTTCGCCCTCAATGCGCTCTACCTCATACACTTTAGCAAACTCAAGCCAAAAGCGCGAAATATGCAAGGTGTGGATAGATTCAAAAAAATCCTTTGCAATCTCTAAACGCACGCGATAGACTATTTGCTGCCCTTTAAAGGCGGTGTAGATTTTCTTTCCACCTAAAAATTCCTCTTTTGCGCCTTGCAGAGTGCTGGAGAGAAATATTTTTTCATTTCGTAAAGAATCTTTTTGCAAAGAATCTTGCGCGTGCAAACACGATGCAAACGCGCAAAGCATCAGTAAAAATACAATATTTATTCTTTTCAATATTCCACTTTTATTTTTAAGATTTGGTGAGATTCTAGCAAGTTTTAAGCATTTGCAATCAATTTTAAAGTAGAATTGCCACTTCATTTTAAAGGAATATAAGGGTTAAAAAATTGCAGATTCTTTGCCGA
Organism: Helicobacter himalayensis; assembly: GCF_001602095.1. Taxonomy (NCBI): domain Bacteria; kingdom Pseudomonadati; phylum Campylobacterota; class Epsilonproteobacteria; order Campylobacterales; family Helicobacteraceae; genus Helicobacter; species Helicobacter himalayensis. The sequence goes on from NZ_CP014991.1 coordinate 392,622, forward strand.
GCTTTTGGGCGTTGTGAAACAAATTGTTATATTCTCAAATTTTCGCAAGGCGAGGTGATTATCGACCCGGGCGAAGGCGCGAGCGCGTGGGTGATGCGTGAATGTCAAAATATCCTAGCTATTCTTAACACACACGGGCATTTTGACCATGTGTGGGATAATAGCGCGCTTAAAAAGCTTTATCCAAATGCGCCATTGATTTGCCACGAGCTAGATTCGTTTTTACTTCAAAAAGACATTTTTGGGCTCAACCTCCCGCTAAGTGAGCCCGATAGGGTCGTTAGTGTTTATAAAGATTCTCAAACAATTTTGCTTGCAGAATCTAGCCACAATGGCGCTCCAGAAATTTATGCGACTTTTCATCACTTCCCCGGACACACGCCGGGCTGTTGTATGATAGAGATTGGCGGAAGTGTGTTTAGCGGGGATTTTATTTTTTATCGTAGTATTGGGCGCAGTGATTTTGCGTATTCAAATGCTGCGGATATGCGCGAATCGCTTTTGCGCTTTCAAGGGCTGGATATTCTTTCTAGTCTTATTGCATACCCCGGACACGGGCAAAGCACGCTCATAAGTGATGAGCAGAAAAATAGCAAATTTTGGCTTACGCGATTATGAAATTTTGAGGTTTTAAAATGCTAGATTCTAAAGATTCTAATCAACATTATAAGTACGAGATTTTAAACCAATCAAAAGATGCTGGATCTAAGGAGTTTTTATGCTAGATGATAAGCAAAAAAAGCGTCACTCACGCGGGATTTCACTTCCTGATGTTGGTGAGGAGGGACAGGCAAAATTACTCAATGCGAGTGTGCTTATTGTGGGTATTGGTGCGATAGGTTCGGTGGTAAGCACATATTTGAGTGCAGTGGGTGTTGGGCGTATTGGATTGGTTGATTTTGACACCATTGATATGGACGATTTACAACATCAAATATTATATGAAATGCCTTACCTCAATCGCCCAAAAGTGCGTTGTGCGCAAGAGCGATTAGAAAAAATGAGCCCAAATACAAAGATTGAGGGTTATTTTGAAGTTTTTGGCTTGAAAAATGCGCTGGCTTTGATGAAAAACTATGAATTTATTGTCGATGCAAGCAATGATTTTAAAACTGCTTTTATCATTAATCAAGCCTGCGTGGTGCTAAAAAAGCCCTTTAGCAGTGCGAGTTATTTTGAGTATTTGGGACAGGCGCTAAGCTTTATACCACAATCTGCGTGCTTTGCTTGCACTTTTGGAAAAATCCCACAACAAGAATTGCACGGGCGTTTTAGAAGTGGTGTCTCTGGCTTTAGCACGGGGATTTTGGGTTCGATACAAGCCGGCGAAGTGATAAAGTATTTTTTGCATAAGGATTCTAAGGATTTTAATGAACATATGCTACTTAACACCATCGCGCTTGTAGATTCTCAAAAACTAAGCATTACAAAAATCGCCACACATAAAGATCCCAATTGTCCTGCGTGCGGGCAAAATGCTAGGTGCAAATAGGTAAATTTAAGAAGCTGGGCAAATTTAAGAAGTAGATAACTTAAATAATAGTGGATGGAGAAATGAAAAAGTTTGTGTTTGCGATGTTTGTATGTGCTGTGCAATATCTTTGGGCGAGTTGTTCTGGGGATTGTGTGAGCTGCCATTCTAAGCTTGATTTTAAGAATGATATGCGACATAAATCTATGACTGAATGCAAAACCTGCCACACAGAGAAAAAAATGGCAAATATTAATATGGGCGGTTGTGGGCAGGACTGCTTTGCCTGCCACGATGTGGAGAAAATCCGCCTGCCAGAGCTAAGGAAAGCACACAAGGTGATTGATGATTGTATGAATTGCCATATAGGGCTTTCAAATTCCATTTTCAAGCCAAATTTCGATGGTGTAAAAAGTATTTTTGATAGACGCAATTTTGAAAATTTTAGCAATGGGTTAGAAATTATAAAATAGGAATTGTTATTAATTTAACTTTAAGGAAACTTTGCTTACAATTCTCTCACTTTTTTAAAAGATATCTAAAAAAAATTCTTTTAATAAACCATCACTTTGAGATGCTAGAAGCGTAAGATTTTTATCAAACAGAATCTTAGGTTGGGTGGGTTTGGGCTGACAAGCATCTTTTTCCTTCCTTATTTGTTGTTGAATACCTCCCTTTTTTTGTGTTTGTTGTGGTTTAGAAAGGGAGGTTAGACTTCTAAAAATCAATTTTTCAAGGAATTATTATGGATAAGAATTTTATTATTGGGCATATGAATGAGCATCACACATCTTCACTTATTAAGGTTGTGAAAAAATTTAGTGGCACAAGCGATGTGCAAGAAGCCACTTTAATAGGTATAGATACAGCAGGGCTAGATATTGCTTATAATGGCACAAAGACCTTGCGCGTGGATTTTCCACAGGTGGTAACCTCAGATCAGATTCAAAGTGAAATCATCGCTCTTTGCAAGCGTGCAGGGATAGATTCTGAAGAAGGCACAGACACGCAAGTAGGGAGCGTAAAGAAAGAGATTGAAGAGTTTAAAAAAGGCTTTGGCTCGGTGATTTTGGCGACACTTAGCGAGCAGGGCAAGGTGATTAGCTCATATGCGCCACTTATCCAGCACAATGAGCGTTGTTATGTTTATATTAGCAGCGTGGCGGATCATTACCATAGCATTAAGGCAAATCCAAACAATATCGAGATGCTTTTCTTAGAAGATGAATGCAAGGCGAAATCTGTGATTTTGCGCAAAAGATTGCGCTACTCTGTCAATGCGCGTTTTATAGAACGTGAGAGCGAGGAATTTGAGCAAGCATTTAGCGTATTAGAAAACTCTATGGGCGGACATGGTGGCGTGAAGCAGATTAAAAAAATGCTTGATTTTAGCCTTGTGGAATTGCAACTTTTAGACGGGCGTTTTGTCAAAGGATTTGGACAGGCTTACGATATTAAAGCAAATGGCGAAGTCGCCTATGTCGGCACAAATGGGAATCCACACGATTTTGGGAAATAGCAGATTCTCTTTTTTTCTTTGAAATACGCCAACTTAAAGCAAGAGAATCTATAAGCCTTATCAAAATAAAAATGCTAAAATGCCAAGCTTATTTTTTTTGCACAGGTGATACAAAAGGAATACAATTTATGCAAACGCGTTGTGGATTTGTAGCGGTTTTGGGGCGTCCAAATGCTGGAAAATCAAGCCTTCTTAATGCCCTAAGTGGGCAAAATCTCGCGCTTGTCTCAAGTAAGGCAAACGCCACGCGCAAGCAGCAGCTTATCATCATCACGCATTCTGGGGAAGATTCTCAAGGTGCGTATAACGCGCAAATCATTTTCACCGACACGCCCGGAATCCACCATCAAGAAAAGCTTTTAAATAAATTTATGCTCAATGAAGCCCTGCGCGCGCTTAGTGATTGTGATTTGAAGCTTTATCTCGCACCTGCAGGCGATTCTATCAAGTATTATGAGGAATTCCTCGCGCTTTTGGATTCCAAAAAAACCCAAGATTCTAAGTTTAATTCCGCGCATATTTTGCTTTTAACCAAATGCGATATGCTAAGCCAAAAAGAGCTCTTAGAAAAAATTATGCAATACGAATCTTTAAGCGCGCGCTATCTTGCGCTTATTCCGCTAAGTATCAAAAAGGGTTTCAAACCTCAAATCTTACTTGACATACTTGCGCGCTATTTGCCACAAAGCCCGTTTTTGTATGATGAAGATATTGCGACAATCTCGCAAACACGCGAGATTGTAAAGGAGCTTATAAGAGAGAGTTTGTTTGAAAATCTTAGTGATGAAGTGCCTTATGAAAGTGATGTGTTGGTGGAAAGCTATAAAGAAGGTGAAGTTGAGCGAATTTATGCTAAAATACTGACCCTCAAAAACAGCCAAAAAGCCTTAATCATCGGAGAAAATGGCAAGACAATCAAGCGTATAGGCATTTGCGCGCGCCAAAAGATAGAATCTCTTTTGCAAAAAAAGGTATTTTTACGTCTTGAAGTTGTCGTGGATAAGGCGTGGAGCAAGGAAGTGGGCAAGCTTAAAAAAGTGGGCTATGATATGAGTTTATACGCAAAATAAAATGTGCGAATCATACAAAGCGCGTGTAAAGAAAAGAAACAATACAAAACGCACAAACAAGAATACACAAAATGGAGGGTAAGAGTTGAAATTTTTTATTGCAACGTTATTTTTTGGTCTGTCTTTTTTATCTACGACTTACGCAGATGAGGCGCGCAAGCCACTCAATCAAGAAACATTTAATCTCATTAATCTCTACCAAACACAAGGTATTGCAAGTGTGCAAAAGGAGCTAGAGCGCTACCTACTCACGCCAGAATATTGGCTACGCGCGCTTGAGGGCAAAGATGTGCGCTATGGTTATTATGAAAATACAAAATATCTTTTTGTTTCAGATAAGGCAGTGCCGGATTTAAAGCTTTTTAAAATCACGCAAAATGGCTTTGAATCTCTTGGAAACTCTAGCGCGCTTGTGGCAAAAGGTAAAGGACATAAAAAGCTAGAGGGGGATTTAACAACGCCCATTGGAGCGTATGATTTAAACGCGCGCCTTAGCGGATTGCCACCTTATTATGGTCCGCTTGCTTTTGCGACAAATTACCCAAATACTTATGATAAATCACTCAAAAAAACAGGTAGCGGGATATGGATTCACGGATTGCCCTTAGATGGGAATAGAGAGGAGCTAAACACAAAGGGTTGCATCGCAATTGACAATGAGATTCTGAAAAATTACGACAAGATGATTAATTACAAGGATAGCGCGGTGATTATCTCAGAAGGAGCTTTGCAAGAAGTGAGTATTCAAGAAATCGCAAAGCTTTTAAGTGGGCTTTTTTCTTGGAAGGAGGCGTGGAAAAATGGCGATTTGCAAAGCTATTTAAACTTTTATGACAAACAAGATTTTATCCGAGAAAATGGTATGCGTTACACTGCGTTTGCAGAATACAAAGCGCGTGTGTTTGCAAAAAATGAGCAAAAGCAAATTAATTTAAGCGCGATTGATATCTTTCCCTTCCCAAATGAGCAAAATAAAACAATGTTTCGCCTAAGCTTTCAGCAGGATTATAAGGCATTTTTCAATGGTAAGTTGAACTTTAGCTCAAATCATCGCAAGGATTTGTATGTGTGGCTTGAAAATGGTGAAATGAAGATTTTAAGCGAGAAGTAAATGAATTTTTTTGACGCGATAATTTTAGGCTTGGTTGAAGGACTCACGGAGTTTTTCCCTATTTCATCGACAGGACATATGATTTTGGTCTCAAGCGTGCTTGGATTAAAGCAAGATGATTTTTTGAAAACCTTTGAGATTGCTGTGCAATTAGGCTCGATTTTGGCAGTGCTGTTTTTACTTTATAGGCGTTTGATGCAGGGCATTGATATTTGGATAAAGCTTGCTATTGGATTTGTCCCCACAGGCATTTGCGGGTTGCTTTTGCACAAGCACATTAAGACACTTTTTGATGGCTATATCGTGGCGATTATGCTTATTCTTGGCGGGATTGTGTTTTTATTGATTGAATACAAGCATAAGGGCAAGGAATACGCGGTGAATGAAATTTCGCAAATTAGCTTTAAACAGGCGTTTTTTATCGGACTTGCGCAGTGCTTGGCAATGATTCCGGGGACTTCAAGAAGTGGAGCGACTATTGTCGGTGGGCTAATGCTAGGGCTTAATCGCAGGGTTGCAGCGGAGTTTTCCTTCCTTTTAGCTTTGCCCACGATGTTTGCAGCCACAGGCTATGATGTGTATAAGAATCTGCATATTTTAGATTCTGCTAATCTTGTGATTATGCTTGTTGGCGGAGCTGTGGCTTTTGTCTCGGCACTTGGTGCGATTAAATTTTTCCTTTTCTTTGTATCAAAGTTTAGCTATGTCCCTTTTGGAATTTATAGAATCCTCATAGGCGCGTTGTTTTTGGCATTATTTACTTTTGGGGTGTTAGATGCGCATTCTGAACTTTTTAATTAAATTTTTGGTTTTTTTTTGCTCTCTTAGTTTTGCTGAAGATTTTATAACTTTGCCTCGCCATAGTGTTTCATTGAGTTTTAGCGGGCAATACTATCTCTACGAAGAACCGAGTTTGATGAATATTTCTGGCGTTTTTGGCGGAATTGGTGGAGAGTATAAGTATTTTCACGATGATGGTTTTTTTGGAGAAACCCATCATCAAGTAAATTTCGCGTATTTTAGCACTTCAAGCACGCGCTACAATGGCTCACAATGCACTATTTCCGCGCCTGTGGTTTGCACACCATTACTTGCAGATTCTAAGGATTCTTACATTTTTTTTGAATACCACTACAAGCCCATTTTTATCCGCACAGGCAATGCCTTTGCAAGCTTTGACATTGGGCTTGGCTATCGCTTTTTAAACAATAAAATCTCTGCAAGCTCTGCCTATAAGCGCGAGCAAAGCTATTCGTATCTTATCACTGGATTTAACGCGCAATACGCACTTCATTCTGATGTCAAACTCTTTGCAAATGTGCTTTATAAAAATCTTTGGAGTGGGAAAAACACGAGCTATCTTAAGGATTTGGGTTTTGATAGCAACTTAAATGTTTCACAACATAGGGGGTTTGGGCTAGAATTTAGTCTCGGTGTTGAGCAAGAATTAAGCAAGCAGGGCATTGATATGGGCGTGGGTGTTAGCGCGTATTTTGAGTATTGGAACATTGGGGAATCTAACATTCAAGCTTTACATCAAGCAGGTGTGCCTTTTTATTTTAAAGAGCCTTACAACTACACGCAAGCCTTTGGTTTGCGGATTTTATTATCTTATAATTGGCTTTAAACTTCCCATTCGTCAAAGGCTTTTTTTGCCACTTCAATAACGCTATCAATCCCCCCAGCAAGCGAAAAAAGCCAGTATTTATGCGCGTAGAGCAAATCAATTTGCTTTGCCTTTAGCTCAATATCATCTTTTGCCACACGCACGATGATTTTAGCAATTTCCATTTCTTGATGCACGATATAAGATTGTATCGCGTCATTAAAGCACATGCTAAATTTCTCTTCCTTGAAAAATTCCTTAACCTCCTCAATATGCTTAAGCGCATTTGTAAGAAGCCCAAAGTCAAAAGATTCTAAAGCATTTTGCTTATTTGCTTTTTCTAGTTTTTCAATTAATCCAGCCACTTCTAAAAACACCTCTTCAATCTTTGCCTTTTTCTCCAAGCCAAAGTCGATAAACTCCTGTGTTTTTTGACGCGCTTTGCTAAGATTTGCTTGATAGGTTTTTGGCGTGGGTGAAGCGAGGATAAGAGATTCTTTTTTCCCCCCATTTTCACAGCCACTTACTGCCTGCAAAAAACTCATCTCTTTTGTCCCCTTAATGCGCACGCCACCTTCTGTGGCATTTATCACTTCGATTTTATAGGGTGTTTGCGCAATATCTGTTTCATAAAATTCTAAAAAAAGTTTCCAAATTGAAGTGGATTTCACCTCGCCCTTTCCGCCATACGCAGGGAGCAAAACCATATCTTTGCGTTCTTGTGGGTTGATTTCATCTTCGCCATACACAGCATTTTTTGCGTGTGAGCTTCCAGATTCTGAAAATGCCAAATCCTGCCCGATTAAAACCACCCTTTGAAAGCGCGCATACACAGCCATTTCATACGCCATATTTGCCGCACTCATTCCCACACCAATATAGCCATATTCCTTAAAGCCAAAATAATAAGTATAGCCAAATGGACGCATATTGTATTGCACTAAATCGCCCTTGAGCGCGTCTTTTAGGCGCTTATGCACAATTGAGCTAATGGCAAAAATCACGCCTTTGTGTTCCTGCTTTGGTGTGTCTTCATAAAATTTCGCTGTCAAATCAACGCGCTCTAAGCTAAACACAACATCAGGCTTAATGCCCTCTTTTGCAAGGATTGGGAATGATGCGTCAATGCAAAAAATTGTAAGATAATCTTGGTATTTTTTTAAAAGTGGCAATTGCTTGCTAAGGCTCGGACCTGTGGCGACAATGACCGCGGTGCTGCCTTTTATTCCTTTTGTATCACCTCGCGGGAGTGAATCCCGCTCTAGCTTCGCTCCAGCTTCGTTACACTTCGCTTGCGCGCGCATACTTGGCATTTTTTTGTTGATTGGATTTGTAGATTCTGTAATATTGTTGGTGTGTTCATATTCTGTATTTTCTAATTGATGAGAATCCGTAGATTCTAAAGGATTATTCGCCTGAACTTTAAAATACCGTGCGCGCTTGAAGCGCAATTCTTCCAAAAGCTCTAAAAGTGTTGGTGAGGCAAGCATTTGGGGCAAAGTCGCGATATGATGTGAAATCCCAATGATAGAATCCCTGCTATCATTCCCCACGCTTATCACGCAATGCTCCAGCGCACGCACAATCCACTTATTAAACTCAATGCTTAGCGCGCTAAATTTTTCATAATACCCATTAAAAATATGCAAATCATACAACCGCGCATAAAGCTTCGTGTGCTTGTCTTTGATGAAGTTGTTAAGTACTTCTTGGTAGCTCGTCTCCTTATCCCAAAAAAGAATGCGCCCTTGCAAAATCTCTTGCGAAAAATCCAGCAAATGCAGCACAATAAAGAGAATCTCAAGCTCTGGCTCAATCACCACTATGCGCTTAAGATTCTCATTTTGCAACAAAACCTTATAAAACACACCATTGCCAAGCCCAAAAAAATACAAATACGGATACAGCGCATAGGGCGTAAAGTGAATAATTTTTTCATTCGTGCTTTTTAGCGGTGTTTGGGGGAATAGGGGTGTAGAATCTGCCTTATCGATAATATTAAAATCTAGCACATCATTTGTTAAAAAAACTTCATATTTTTGGTTTGGGATAACCCTTTGCAAGCGCGCACTTAAGGCAGGATTTTTAAGCTTTAGCGCGCAAAGGTTTGTTTCAAAAAAATCCTGCATAAAAGTTTAAGAATCCATAAAAATTTAAGAAGCTCTATTGCAAAAGGCGCAAAACATTTTGTTGCACTGCATTTGCCTGCGCCATCGCAAAGCTACCACTCTGCGCCAAAACATTATGCTTAGAGAAAGTCGCAGATTCTGCGGCGAAATCCACATCGCGGATTTGAGATTCTGCGCTTTTGACATTGACTTGTGTTACAGAAATATTATTGATAGTGGCCACAAGTTGGATTTGTGCTGAACCCATATCTGCGCGGATTTTATCAAGTTGGATTCTCGCGGATTCTGCCATATCAATTACCACCATAGCACCTTTTAAGCTCGTGACACCTGCGCCTATTCCGCCTGCGTGCAATTCTGCTTGCGCCACATTGGCATTTGCCCCAGATGCTGAAGCAATGTTAGAATCCATCTCTCCCCGCACCGAGCGCAAATTCACGGTGTATTCTGCAATGCCTTGCGCGGTATGGAATCCTACATGGCTAAAGTTTGTTCCACTAATGATAATATCGCGCGCATCTGTGCGGATAAGCGTCAAGCGCCCAATGATTGTGTGTTCTGTCCCGCTAATCCCAGTGAAATTCCCTCCGCCAAAAACTGCTCCAGTAGCGCTTTGTGTCCTAATGGCAATCGCGCGCCCATCAGTGCTACGCAAATTTAAACGCCCGGTGATGTCGATAAACGCCTCTGCCCCTGTGCGCTCTTTGACGGAGTTAATCGCATTAATAAGGCGTCCATCTGCGTCATTTTTACGCACATCATTGATTGTCCCAATTGTAACATCATTTATCACTAACCCATGCACAGTTCCAGATAGCACAGGAGTGCCTCCAGTCCCCATAACATTCCAAGTAGCGCGCACGCCTAACTTATCTGAGTGTTTATTGATAACTTCTGAAAGCACGCCGATACCGGTATTTGCAGAGGTTGAAATCTTAACCGTTTCAAGAGTGAAGCTATTTTTCCCATCAACTTCTTTGACATTAAACATCACTTCTGTAAGGTTGCGTGCTGCACCAGAGGCGAGCATTCCAGTAGCAGAAAAAGAAGAGCTTTCCATTCTAATATGTCCGATTTTATCCGAGCTTGTAGGACCGATTGAGGCTTTGATTGTTGTGTTTGAATACGCGCCGATTTGAAATTCTTTATTAGAAAATGCACCAGAAAGCATCTGCTGTCCGTTAAAGCTTGTTGTGTTTGCAATATTATCAAGCTCTTCTAAGAGGCGCAAAATATCACTTTGCAGGGCTTTGCGAGATTCTGTTGTTTGTCCATCTTGTGCGGCTTGAATGGCTTTTGTTTTAATAGTATCAAGGATTTTTAGCTGCTCGTCCATTGCCTTATCCGCAACTTGAATCATACCAATCGCATCATTTGCATTCCTCACTGCTTGCCCTAACCCTTCGCTTTGCGAGCGCAAACTATCAGCGATAGCCATACCTGAAGCATCGTCAGCAGCCTTATTAAGACGCAAACCAGAGCTTAACTTCTCCAGCGAGCTATGCAAACTTCTATTATTTGCAACTCCAATTGTATGTGCGTTCAACGCAGAAATATTCGTGTTAATACGAAAGCTCATATTCAGAATCCTTTTTTTGCTAAAGTTTTTCTTGCTTGTGCCGAATAAAGCAAAAGATATTCCACAATTTTTACGCGCAAAATTTGCGCAAAATGAAAGAAGTTTTGTATTTTTTACTTTCATTGTGATAGAATTTATTAAAAACCAAGCAAAAGAGAATCCCCAATGAAAAACCTTATCATCGTAGAATCTCCCGCCAAGGCGCGCACGATTAAAAACTTTTTGGGCAAGGATTATGAAGTCATCGCTTCAAAAGGACACATCCGCGATTTGCCAAAATACACGCTAGGTATCAATGTCGAAAATAAGCACTTTGTGCCAACATACGCGATTGATAAAGACCATAAAGATATTGTTGAAGAAATCAAAAAGCTTGCAAAAAAGGCAAAAATAACTTATATCGCAACTGATGAGGATAGAGAGGGTGAGGCGATAGGCTATCATATCACGCAAACTCTTGATTTGCCAGCTGAGGAGTTTCCGCGCATCGTGTTTCACGAAATCACAAAAAGTGCGATAAAGCACGCGTTAGAAAATCCAAAGCGCATTGATATGAATAAAGTCAATGCACAGCAGGCAAGAAGGCTACTTGATAGAATCGTAGGCTTTAAGCTAAGCAATCTCATCTCTTCAAAAATCGCGCGTGGGCTTAGTGCTGGACGCGTGCAAAGTGCGGCGTTAAAGCTTGTGATTGACAAAGAGCGCGAGATTCAGGCGTTTAAAAGTGTAACTTATTTTCTTATCCAAGCGCATTTTGAAACAGACAAAAAAGAAATTATAGAATCCGAACTCATAAGCTATAAAGGCAAAACACTCCAAAAGCTTTCTTTGCAAGATGAAAAAGAAGTAAAAGAGATTCTGACAAATCTTAACAAACAGCAATTTATTGTGGCAGAAATCAATAAAAAAAGTAAAAAAACCACCACACCTCCGCCATTTATGACTTCCACACTTCAGCAAGTTGCCTCGACACAACTCGGCTTTACGCCAACTAGGACGATGAGTATCGCTCAAAAACTCTACGAAGGTGTGCGAACGCACGAAGGCGTGATGGGTGTGATTACCTATATGAGGACAGATAGTCTTAATATCGCAAAAGAGGCGAGGGATAGCGCGCGCGAGGTTTTGGAAACTCACTATGGCAAAGCCTATGTCCCAGCAAAGCCAAAAATCTATGCCAGCAAATCAAAAGGCGCACAAGAGGCGCACGAGGCAATTCGCCCGACAAATCTTGGATTTACACCAGAGATTGCAAAAAGTTTCTTAAAGCCAGAAGAGCTTAAACTCTATACGCTCATTTATAAGCGGTTTTTGGCAAGTCAGAGCGTTGATGCAGAGTTTGAGTTGCAAAATATTATTTTTGCAAATACAGAGCAAAGCGCGCAGTTTAAGGCAAATGGCAGGCGTCTAGTTTTTGATGGATTCTATAAAATTTTAGAACTAGAGGATAAAGATGAACTGCTCCCGCAACTAAAGCTTAAAGAATCTATTAACGCGCAAAAAATTGCGAGCATTAAAAAGCAGACCGAGCCACCCGCACGTTATTCTGAAGCAAGCCTTATTAAAAATCTCGAAGCACTTGGAATTGGCAGACCTAGCACCTACGCCCCAACAATCTCGCTCCTTCTTGGGCGCGATTATCTCCAAAATGAGAAAAAGGTGTTAATCCCTACGCAAAGTGCGTTTCAGGTAATCGAAGTGTTAGAAACTCATTTTAATGAAATTGTGGATAGTAATTTTTCCGCTGCACTTGAAGATAAGCTTGATTCTATCGCTCAGGAAAAGGCGGATTGGAATCAAGTGCTGTGGGAGTTTTATGAGCCATTTATGCAAAAAATCGAGGAAGGCAAGCAAACTATTGCCTCACAAAAGCAAGCAATCCCAACCGGCGAGTTATGTCCAAAATGTAATAAAGAGCTTGTGTTGCGCAAGGGGAAATTTGGCGAATTTATCGCGTGTAGTGGCTACCCGAAGTGTAAATACATCAAATCTAGTGAATCTAAAGATTCTCAAAGTGTGGGTGAAAAATGCGAAAAATGTGGCAGAGATATGGTGAAAAAGTTTGGGAAAAATGGTGAATTTATCGCGTGCAGTGGCTATCCAGAATGCAAAAACACAAAATCGCTTAAACCAAAAGAAGTTCTTGACGTGTCGTGTCCGGAATGTGGTGGGAATTTGCTAAAGAGATTTTCAAAACGTGGGGCGTTTTATGGTTGCCAAAATTACCCAAAATGCAAATTTATCTCTAAATATCCGCTTATACAAGAGCGTTGCAAGGAATGTGGTGGAGTGATGGTAGAGCGTGAGCTGAAAAGTGGGAAATTCCACGAGTGTCTAAAATGCAAGCATAAAATTGAGTGCTAACGTGCTTGGTTATATTTCTAAGCGCTTGGCATTACTTGTGCCGACTTTATTTGGGATTCTTATTCTTAATTTTCTCCTTATCCAGCTCTCCCCGGGTGGTCCGATTGAGCGCACTATCGCAAAGCTAGAGCGTTTGGATAAGCCCGCAGAATCTGCCATTGCACAAAAAAGCTTCTATAAAGGAAGTAATGGCTTAGAACCTGAATTAATTGAACAGATTCAAAAACTCTATGGCTTTGATAAACCACTGATTGAACGTTTTTTATTATGGTGAAAAATTATGCGCTTTTTGATTTTGGCGAGAGTTTTTATCGTCAGCAAAAAGTGCTTGATATTATTATTGAAAAACTTCCCGTAAGCATTTCTTTGGGCTTTTTTAGCACATTTATAATCTATCTTATTAGCATTCCTCTAGGCATTATCAAGGCAAAAAGGCACGGGAGTGTGTTTGATATCGCCACAAGCTTTGTGGTGGTGATTTTTCACGCGATACCAAGCTTTTTGCTTGCGATTTTTTTAATCGTGCTTTTTGCCGGCGGGAGTTATTTTGATATTTTCCCACTGCGCGGGCTTGTGAGTGAGGACTTCGCGCAAATGAGTTTTTGGGAAAAAATCAAAGATTACTTATGGCACTTATGCTTGCCTGTGTTTTGTATCTCTATTGGTGGTTTTGCTACATTAAGTATGCTATGCAAAAATTGTTTTTTAGAAGAAATCCATAAAACCTATGTTCAAACAGCGCGTGCAAAAGGTGCGAGCGAACAACAGATTCTCTATAAGCATATTTTTCGTAACGCGATGCTTTTGATTGTGAGCGGATTTCCTATGGTGTTTGTGGGAATGTTTTTTAGCGGAAGTTTGTTGATTGAAATTATTTTTAGCCTCGATGGGTTGGGACTTTTGGGCTATGAAAGCGTGGTAAATAGAGACTATCCCATTATTTTTGGCACATTGTATATTTTCACCTTTTTAGCGCTCATTGTTGGCATTATTAGCGATGCGCTCTATGTGGTGATAGATCCAAGGATACACTTTGGAGTTCGCTAGATTCTAAAAAATTGCTAGCAAATTTTAAGGGTCTTGTTGCCTTCAAGCTTTTTTTGCTTTTAATAATTTTCAGATTCTATGAGTTTTAACATTTTTGAGAATCCTAATTCCCAAATTTTGCGATTTTCTCAATGATTTCCTCCAAACTTAGCGTGTGTGTGACGCCACCAACTTCAATGGCTTTTTTTGGCATACCAAAGACAACGCAACTTTTTTCATCTTGGGCAATTGTCGTAGCGCCATTGTCAAAAAGCTCTTTTATTCCGATACTGCCATCATCGCCCATACCTGTGAGAATGACGCCCAGTGTGTTTTTGCCCGCGATATTATTAGCAAAGCGGAATAGAATATCCACACTTGGCTTGTGGCGCGAGATTCTAGGACCATCAAAAGGCTTGGCGCTGTATTTGCCGTTTTCATAATTTAAAGAAATGTGAGAATCCCCGCTTGCCAAATATGCGCAGGAAGTTTCCAAAAGCATTTCTTGTGTTACTTCAAAGATATTAAGCATTGATAGAGAATCTAGGCGCTTTGCAAACGAGCTTCCAAAAGGCTTTGGGATATGTTGGACGATGACAATTGGCGGCAAGCCAGAGGGCAGTCTTTCAAAAATCGTGCTAAGCGCATCTACGCCGCCGGTGCTCGCACCTATGACGATGAGCTTTGGACGCAAGAAATCCTTGCAGGGCTTGCTTTCTAAAAGTGCATCGGGGTGTAGTTTTTTGCTTGGAATCCTGTGGAATTGTTCTTTAGATTCTGAAATTTGCGTTTTGGTGATAAGAGGTTTGTTAGATTCTGCCATTGTCCATCCTCAAAATCATTTTTTAATAAAAATCTTGCGCCCGAGCTTTTCTGTATTCACAACTAAATCGTGTAAGCCTTCAGAATGCCCAAGATACAGCGTCCCACCGACTTTTAAAAGCCCAAAAAGGCGTTGGAGTATTTGCATTTGATCACTTTTTGTGAAATAAATAAGCACATTGCGACAAAAAATCACATCAAATTCTTCGGCGTTGAAAGGATACACCTTATTGAAAAGATTAAGTTGGCGAAATGTGATGAGATTTTTAAGCTTTGGTTTTGCGCTTAAGTGGCGCAGACGCGGATTCTCATCAACGACATAAAAAAACTCGTGCATTTCATCTTCTGCCCATTTGAGCCATTGCTCTTGAGCAGGATTGACTTCATATTTGCCAACTTGCGCGATTTTTAGCACTTGGGTGTCAATGTCTGTGGCAGTGATTTCAATGCGCGCGCTTGAGGGGTAGAGTTTTTTAGCATAAAGCGCAGTGCATGCAATGGAGTAGGGTTCTTGTCCAGTGGAAGAGGCACAACAAAAGATTTTTATGGTTTTATTATTGCGCAACAAATTTGGCAACACGCGATCAAGCAAGTCTTCAAAATGAAAAGATTCTCGAAAAAAATCTGTCTTATTGGTGGTGAAAACATTAATAAATTCTTGCGCGATTTTTTTGTCTTTCTCCATCGCTTTTAGCAATTCATCGATGCTACCATAATCCATACTTTTAGCCAGCTTTGCCACGCGATTTTTAATCATCGTCTGCTTAGAATCCACAATATGAATACGAGAGAGTTCATAAATCTTGTCTTTTAAGAGTGCGAATTGTCGCTCATCAAAGTTGGTCACAACCACCTCCTTTTTTGATTGTGAATCTTAAATGCAAAATGTGCGCGGTTTTACACGCGCCTTATTTTAAGATAATTGTTTTTATACCATTGCGCGAATACACAAGGATTCTCTTGTTTTTATTTTTAAACTTTGCTAAAGCGTTGGTGAAATTTGCAGGTTTTGTAATATTTATATCTTCAATCTGCGCGATAATATCCCCTAATGCGAAGCCAGCTTTTTGCGCTAGCGAGCCGTTTTTAACTTCTGTTACCACTACGCCCTGTACCTCATTTGGCACTGCGTATTTTTGACGCAAAGTGTTTGTAAGCTCACTTATGCCCAAGCCTTCAATGCTGTGCTGGCTTTTTTGAGAATCTTGTGAAGGTTCAGGATTTCTCCCGCTTCTTGTATCATCACTTAACTCACTAAGCATAGCTTGCGTGGTGCGTATTTGCTTATCGCGGATATATTTTATTGTTATCTGTTCTTTTGGAGAAAGCATACCAATGGCGTTTTTGAGGTCTTGAGGGCTTTGGATTTTCTTGCCATTTACTTCTATGACTAAGTCCCACACCATAAGCCCAGCTTTTGCTGCAGGGGAATCTTTTTCAATGCTTATAAGCAATGCACCCTCTTTTTGCCCATAGCTATCTTGCAAATCCTCGCTCACATCTTGAATCCCAACGCCCAAATAACCACGCTTAATCGATCCTTTTTCAATAAGCTCTTTTGCGATTTTTTTTGCCATATCAGAAGGGATTGCAAAACCTATGCCGTGATTCCCACCTGTGCGCGAAATAATGGCGGTATTTATCCCAATAAGTGCGCCACGAGAATCCACCAACGCCCCGCCAGAATTCCCCGGATTTATCGAAGCATCAGTTTGGATGAAGTCCTCGTAGTCATTGACGCCTATGTCACTTTTATTGAGCGCAGAGACGATTCCTTGTGTGACAGATTCTCCAACGCCAAAAGGATTGCCGATAGCAAAGACAACATCGCCTACTTGCACCTCGCTACTTTGTGCAAATGTGATTGAGGATAAGTCATTTTTTTCAATCTTAATCACTGCAATATCACTGCGAGAATCCGAGCCTATCAGCTTTGCGGTGTATTCTTTTGAATTCCCAGAAAGTGAAACAAGAATCTTATCTGCACCCTCGATTACATGGTGATTTGTGATGATATAGCCATCATTTGAGATAATCACACCACTTCCCAAAGAGCGTTCCATTCTATCGCGTGGGATTTGCCCATACACATCGCCAAAAAACTGCTGGAAAAAAGGGTCATCAAACATCGGGTGATTTGGAATGCTATTTGAAATCTGCTTTTGTGTGGAAATATTTACCACCGCCTTTGTTGATTCTTGCAAAAAAGAGGCATAAGAATGAATGCTTTTATCCGAAGTGCTTGGATTTATGCGATTTTGCACGCTTGGGGCGGATTTAAAATCAATACCTTGCAATGCTGTAAAAATACTTAGAAAAATAAGAAAATATTTCATTTTGAAAACTCCTTAGTGCTGAAAATATTTGCAAGTGTTTTAATGCAAAAGCGGGATTGTAATGTGCATTCTTAAATAATTGGCAAAAATACTTCTTGCGCGCTTTTAGTCCTAACGCGTTTTGCTTAAATCTATTAAGAGCTTTTCCCAAAGGCTTAGAATCTTTGCTTTGCTGAATTTTTCCTGCACGTTTTTTTTTGCATTTTCGCCAAAGCTTTGACGCAAGGATTTATCTTTCATAAGCGTTATAAGCGCGTTTGCAAAGCCTTGCAAATCATTATCTTGCAAAAGAAAGCCATTTTTTTGGGTGGCAATAATATCTTTTGGACCAGTTTGAACATCAAAGGCAACGCAAGGCAGACCAAAACCTTGAGATTCTAAAAGCACCATAGGAAATCCCTCTATGTGGCTTGTCATCACATAAATACTTGCATTGAGATATTCTTTTTGTATTTCTTTTGTGAAGGGTTTTAATACTACACATTCTTGCAGACAGAGACTTTCAATCTTAGATTCTAAAATATTTTTTAGCGTGCCATCACCAACGATATAAAGTTTCCATTCCTTTAAATCTTTGTCCTTTTTAACTTGCGCCCATATATCAAGCAAACGCAAGAAGCCTTTTGGGTCATTGCTTTCCATACGCCCGATACTAAGCACGATTTTATTTTCTAGTATTGCGTGAGATTGTGGAATTGTAGGTAAAAAGTTTGGAATACATACGACATTTTTATGCTCTGTTTGCAAAAGGTTTTTATGAGAGTTTGTTAGCGCGATAAGTGCATCAAAACGCTTGTTGCGCTTTGAGTTTTTTTGAGAGAAAAGATGTAAAATCTTGTAATAGCGCGCATTGCCAAATTTCAAAAAAGGAGTGAAAATAAAGTCATTGCAAATAATCACAAAATCTTTTCTGTATTTCCACGCAATGCGCGTAGAAAGGATAAATTTATGAATATTTTTTTTGTAAATTCTTATGAAAAGATTATCTTTAGATTTTTGTAAAAAATCTTTCTCACCTTTCAAAAAAAGAAAAAATAACTTTACTTGCGGATTAAGCGCGTAGGGCAGATTCTCGCTTCCTCTATAAAAACTTAGAATCTCTACATTATAACCAGCTTCCACAAAGGCATTGGCGAGATTTACCACTACGCGCTCCAATCCGCCAAAAATGCTTATGTCTGCAATGGTTAGGAGGATTTTTGTTTTCAAGCAATCTCCAAGCAATTTCTTTGTTGTAAAAATTTAAATGTAAGTTTTGCAGTGTAGCAAAATACACCTTTTGTAATTTTTAAGCTTAAATGCAATAGAATTCTAGTCCTCACAAAGCGCAAAATCACATAAATCCAAAGAGTTTCAATGTTTAAGGAGCGAAAATAGCGAATGGAAAAAATTTTAGACATTATAGATATGATAGCGTATGAAAAGGGCATAGAGCCTCAAATCGTGTATGACATTGTGCGTAACAACATTATTCGTGTGGCAAAAGAAGAGATTAACGAAGCGTATGATTATTTTGTCGAAAAGGACGCCAAAACACGCTCGCTCAAGCTGTTTTATAAGGTTTTGGTGTGTGCTGATGATGATGAGCGTTTGAAAGTTGAGAATCCAAGCTTTGTGGGAATTTCAAAGGCAAAAGAAGCTGGTGAAGTCGCTGTGGGCGATATTTTGGAATATGAAATAAGCTTAGATTCTATGAAACGAGGGGCGATTAATAAGCTTTTTTTGAATCTTGAAATAGGCTTGCAGCGTCAAATTGAAGATCAAATTTTCGCAGATTTAAATTCCAAACTCAATCACATAGTCGCAGGTGTTGTCGTAGGTGTGGATAAGGAAGAAAATACTTTTGTAGAAATTAGCGGTATTCGCGCGATTTTAGCCAAAAAGCACCGCATTAAAGGAGAATCTTTTAAAAACGGGCAGACAATTAGAGCACTCTTAAAGTTTGTGGGATTTGCGCGCGGTGGCATTAAACTAGAGCTTTCGCGCACTGCGCCAAAGTTTTTGGAGGAATTGCTCACGCTTGAAGTACCAGAGCTCAAGGATGGGGAGATATATATTCATAAAAGCGCGAGGATTCCCGGTGCGCGCGCAAAGATAGCAGTTTATACAAATAACGCAAGGATTGACCCAATTGGTTGCTGTGTTGGTGTCAAAGGCGTGCGGATTAATGCAGTTAGTAGCGAACTTCACGGCGAAAATATTGATTGTATCGAATACACGCAATCACGCGAAATGTTTATCGCACGCGCACTTGCCCCCGCACAAGTGCTAAGCGTCAAAATCCAAAAAGCCCAAAATGACGCGCAAAACACACAGGCAGAAAATCTCGAAAAAACTTCAGAATCTAAACTAAAAGATAAGGCAATCGTGCAGATTACGAGTGACCAAAAAAGCAAGGCTATCGGCAAAAGCGGAATTAATGTTCGTTTGGCAAGTATGCTTTGTGATTGTGAGATTGAGCTGCAAGAAATAGGCGAAAATGCTCCACGAGATGCCCTAATACAACGCGAGCAGGCACAAAAAATAGGAATTGACGCACTGCAATCGCTCTTTAAAAGCTAAAGGGCAAATGTTGTTTTAAAAAACCAAAAGGAGAGAATATGCTACTTTTTACCCCCGGACCAACACCCATTCCAGAATCTATCCGTATGGCGATGAGCGTGCCTACACTGCACCACCGCACGCCAGAGTTTGAGGCGATTTTTGCACGCGTGAGAGAGGAGCTAAAAGCATTGCTTAAAATGCCAGAAGTCCTATTGCTAGCAAGTAGCGGAAGTGGCGCAATGGAGGCGTGTGTGAGGACTTTTGCGCGTAAAAAAATGCTAAGTGTGAATTGTGGCAAATTTGGCGAGCGCTTTGGCAAAATCGCACAAAGTTACAATATCCCTTTTACCGAGATTACTCACACTTGGGACACGCCAGCAAGCGCGCAAGAGATTTTACAGACTTTTCAAAACGACAATGAGCTAGATTGTCTTTGTGTGCAAATGTGTGAATCTGCGGGCGGTTTGCGCCACCCGGTGGAGGAAATCACAAAGGTACTAAAAAGCTACAATCCCGAAATTATGGTGGTGGTGGATTCTATTACCGCAATGGGTGTTGAGCCAATTGACACGACACATATTGATGCGCTTATCGGTGGCTCGCAAAAGGCATTTATGCTTCCGCCGGGGTTAAGCATTATCGGGCTTTCAGATTCTGCACTCAAAGTAGTGGAATCGCATAGCACGGGCTTTTATTTTAATCTCAAAACCGAGCTAAAAAATCAAGTCAAAAATACCACCGCTTGGACTGCGCCAACGACTATCATTCAAGGGCTTGATAAGTATTTTGCGCTTGTGAAAGAATATGGTGGGATTGAAAGAATCTATAATTTCACGCGTGCGCGCTCACTTGCCACAAATGAGGCATTAAGCGCGCTAGGGCTTAAGATTTATCCCAAAAGCCCAGCATTAGCAATGAGCGCGATTTATGATGAGAAACACGCCAAAGATTTGCGCAAAATCCTTAAGAACGACTTTGGCATTAACGCCGCTGGCGGGCAAGATCATTTAAAAAATTCTCTTGTGCGCTTTAATCATATGGGATTAATTGAAATTTATGAAAGCGCGTGGGTGCTAAATGCCGTGGAGCTAGCTTTGCAAAAGCTAGGAATACGCAAATTTGATGGGCTTGGCAATAGTGTGTTTGTCAAAAAATATTACGAGTTGCTAGGGTAATTTTTAACGCGCGCAATGCAAGAGATTGTGAAATGCAAAAAAAATGGGCGCAAAAGATTCTGAATCCTCCAAAAATAATCGCGATTCTTGGTGCGAGTGCTAGCGGGAAAAGTGCCTTGGGGCTTGAGTTGGCAAAGGCACATAATGGCGCGATTTTCTCACTTGATTCTCTAAGTATTTATAAACATATTAATATCGCCTCTGCAAAGCCTACAAACGCGGAGTTGCGGGAAGTTAAGCATTATGCAATTGATGTGCTAGAGCCGCATTTGCCCTGCAATGCTATGACTTTTTGGAATCTGCTTACAAGCGCATTTGAGCAAACAAGCGCGCAGGGAAAAAAAGCACTTTTTATCGTTGGTGGCAGTAGTTTTTATCTCAAAAGTATGCTTGAAGGCTTAAGCCCACAACCCCAGATAAATGCGCAATTGCGCGCGGAAGTGCAAGAAAAAATACGCGTTTTAAGTGCACCTTATGAGTTTTTGGCGCGCATTGATGGTGAGTTTGCGCTCACAATCAAGCCAAATGATACTTATCGCTTGCAAAAGGCACTGGAAATCTATTTTGCGACAAACCTACCTCCAAGCGCATATTTTAGGGCAAATCCAAAGCAAAAGCACCAACTATTAGAGAATCTCGCGATTTTTGTGCTTTCACTTCCGCGCGATGAGATTATTAGGCGCATAAAGGAGCGCACGCAAAAAATGCTAGATTCTGGCTTGCTTGAAGAAGTTGCGTTTTTAGCAAAAAAATATCCCCTAGATTCTCAAGCTTTGCGCGCCATAGGGATTAAGGAATGTTTAGAGTTTTTGGGCTATCAAAATGCACAAAGTCTAAAAACACCCCAAGGCACGCAAGATTCCCAAAAAAAGAATCTCCAAGACTTATGCGCGCTAATCTCTACGCACACTTCCCAGCTAGCCAAGCGACAAAGCACCTTCAATCGCACGCAGTTTGGGAATGCGTATTTTGGCTCAAGCGCGCAAATTGTCAAAGAGATTGCGCAAATTCTTAAATGACTACATTAAGAAGGAGTAAAAATGCAAGACAAAGTTTCTTTAACCGAGCTTAAGGAAGAGCAAATAAAAAAGCTAAGGCAAATTTTTTGATAAAACTCATACAAAACGCAGAATCTAGAGAAGATGTGCTAAGTTTAAGTGCGCTTGGGATAGCCTATAAGCGCACGGGCTTTCACTTTGATGTGCGATTAGAAAAGAGTGACAGGACGATAAAGTATTTTGTAAAAAATGAAAAACCAATGCAGTGTTTTGTTTGATAAAATATTATTAAAATTTTTAAAATATAAGGTTTGCAATAATGCTACAAGGTGAAGCTTTAACATACATTTCACTTTTCTCATCGGCAGGGGTTGGTTGCTATGGATTTAAAGAAGCTGGATTTGAGTGTATTGCTACAAATGAAATACTAGAAAAAAGACTAAAAATCCAAAAACTTAATTGCAAATGCAGATATGAAAGTGGCTATATATTAGGTGATATAAAAAAACAAGAAATTAAAAACCTAATTTTTAATCAAATTGACTTTTATAAAAAATTAGGGAACGATAAAGTTGATGTGCTGGTGGCTACCCCACCTTGTCAAGGTATGAGTGTAGCAAATCACAAAAAAAGCCACAATGAAATTGAACGCAATTCCCTAGTTGTTGAGAGTGTTGAGCTTATAGGACAAATTAAGCCAAGATTTTTTATTTTAGAAAATGTTGCAAGTTTTTACAAAACAGGGTGTGTAGATAAAAATGGGGATATTGTGGCAATCGGCGATATGATAGAAAGAAGTTTGTGTAAAGAATATTCAATTTATAATGAAGTGCTAAATTTTAAAAATTATGGAGCAAATTCAAGTAGGACAAGAACTTTAGTAATAGGCGTTTGCAAAGAGCTTAAAAACTATATCACGCCTTTGGAGCTATTTCCAAAATACAGCAAAGAAAAAACATTGAAACAAGTTATTGCGCATCACAAATCTCTAGAATGGGGAGAATATGATACAAAAGACTTTTATCATAGTTTTAGAATCTATCCACAAAATATGCGTGAATGGATAAAGGATATAAAAGAAGGGCAAAGTGCATTTGATAATAGAGAACCAAGTAAAAGACCGCATAAAATAGAAAATGGAAAAATTATAGAAAATGCTAATAAAAATGGTGATAAATATACAAGACAGAAATGGGATAGTGTAGCTCCCTGTATTCACACACGAAACGACCAAATGGCTTCGCAAAATACAATCCACCCAAAAGATGATAGGGTATTTTCCATAAGAGAGCTTATGGATATAATGAATATACCCCATAACTTTCAATGGCTTTCTTTTGAGTTAGACTATCTTAATTCTTTAAGCAATAATGAGAAACGCAAAATATCAAAGCAAAATGAGATGAATATAAGACAAAGCATAGGTGAAGCAGTGCCAACCATTATTTTTAGTCAAATTGCAAATAATATTAAAAAATTTATGAAATTAAAGAATCTTAGTAATAAGGAAATAAAAAATTTAATCACAAGCCATAATTTGCAAGATTTCAATAATCTAAAAAACTTCATAGAGAAAAATAGGGCAATTTTATCACAAGCCACATTATCAGATATAGCAGAAATATCAAATATGCAAAGAACTCAAAATTCCGCCTATTTTACTAACAAATTTATTCTTAATGAGATTGCTAAAACTCTACCCATTTTTGATAAAGATTCTATTGATATTATTGAGCCTAGTGCTGGTTGTGGAAATTTTTTACCTATAATTTTTAAAAAATATGAAAATGTTAAACAAGTCAATTTAAGAATTATTGACATAGATTCTAGAAGTTTGCAAATTTTAAAAATTATTTACGAAAATCAAGCACCAAAAAATTTTAACCTAGAATTTGTTTGCGATGATTTTTTGCATTTTAACTGCAATAATATAGATTTGGTAATTGGCAATCCACCATTTAGCAAAATGAAAGGTAAAAATTTCGCATTTTTATTTTTAGAAAAATCACTAAAAATAGCCGATAAAGTATCAATGGTAATGCCAAAGAATCTTCTTAATACAAAAGAATATGAGACACTGCGACTTCAGCTGGAGAAAAAAGGTGTTAAAGCTATCCTAGATTTTGGGGAGCTTGGTTTTAATGGGGTTTTAATAGAAACAATAAGCATAACAACAGACAAATCAAAGGAAATACAAATCAAATCTTTACCTATGGGTTTAAATACATTGCAAAAGCATTCTTATGTTTTTGATAAAAAATTGCCCTATTGGGTTATTTATAGAAATGAATTTTTTGATAGTATATTTAAAACTTTGGAGTGCGGTATTTTTGAATCTTTTAGGGATAGACAATTAACTAACAGCAATACAAGCACGATGAAAAATGATATACAAGTTATTAAGTCTCGCAATATTAATGATAATGGCAACATTATATCAATACAAGGATATGATAGCTACATATCAAAAGATAATTTATCTTTATTTAAAGTTTTTGAATTTTTAGATAGAGATGATGTTTATCTTACTCCAAATATGACTTATAATCCAAGATTGATACAAAAACAAAAGGGCTATGTCGTAAATGGCTCTGTGGCAATTTTGATTCCTAAAAAAACAATCAGTCTTACAAAAAAACAATTAGGCTATATCGCAAGCGATGAGTTTAGAAAATTCTATAAAATCGCACGCAATTATCAAACTAGAACACTCAATATTGATAGCACAAGTTGTTTTTGGTTTGGTATCAAAAGGGGTAAAAATGAAAAATGAACAAATTATAAATTTTTTAAATTCCTATGATTACGATATTAGAAAAAGTAGGAACGCTAGGTGGATTGACCAAAAATGCACTTGCGATGTGTTATCAATTATCGCAGATTGCATTTTAGAATATACAAATTATGACAAGACAATAAAATTTTCTATCAATGATATTTGGCAAAGTGAGTATGCAAATGAAAATGTTACCGCTATTTTTTCTAAACCCAGCACAGATTCTACTAGAGCAAAAAATGAATATGATAAATTTTTTTCGCAGCCTATAAACTTATTTGCATATAGTCAAGTTTTAAAATGCATAGGCAAAAAAGGAAATAAGAACTTCTTTGTTATCAACAATATAGAGTTATTAGAATTTATCGCAATGCGTGATATGAATGCTCTTTTATTTTTGCAAATTTATATAGAAAAAGTCTTGCTTGATAGTGGAATCTATGATAATTTTCAACATTTTTTAGAGATACAAACTAAAGATAGTTTTAAAAAATTAAAGGATAGTTTTATTAACTTTACAATAGAGCATACACCTATAAATCAAAGCGTTGAATGTGGCAGAATCTTTACTAAGATTTTAAATCCCCTTTCCTTTAAGACACGCAAAAAAGGTACAATGAAAGGACATTTATCAAAAACAATCATAACCCTAGATGAATTAAAATACAACCGCGTAAATTGGCGTGATGCACATAGTGGAAAAGATAAAAATATGACAAGAAAAGAATATGAGCAAATGGATTTTATAGCACAAAAATATACGCAATATACCATACAAAAAGCCAAGAAAATCGTCCGCCGTTATAATGATAAATTCAACAATAACTTACCAGAAGTTAAGCAAGATGGCGAAAATGTAAATGCCACGCAGATTCATCATATATTTCCGGCAAATGAATTTCCAAATATTGCAGATTTTGTAGAAAATCTCATTGCATTAACGCCAAATCAGCACTTCTCTTACGCACACCCCAATAATCAAACAAGCCATATTGACAAAGATTTTCAATATATTTGCTTGTTGGCAAAAACTTTTACAATCAAAAATGATTCTACACAAACTTATAGTTTTAATTGCTATAAAGTTGTTCTAAATATTGGTTTGAATACAGATGTTTTTCTTTCTATTAGTGAATATGACTATGTTGCTTTGTTGGAAAAAATTGATTATTTTTACTCGGATTTTAACAAATTTACAAACTTAGCAGAACAATATAAAATATGAATATTATGATGAGAGAAAACGAGTGAGCCATCCGGACTCTATCTTTAAAGACAAAAAAGACCAAATTCATGTTTTTGAGGTAAAAAGCGTAAATGCGAGTAAATCTCAAAGTATAGAAAAGGAAGCCTATAAACAAAAGATAAAAAGGCTAAAGCAAGCGTATTTATTTGCTAGCAAAATCACGGGGATATATCTTTTATTTGCCTGTGAAAGTATGGAAAGATTGGCAGATATGGTGTGTGGAAAATGGCGAAATTCTGCATGAGAATATGAATAAGGCGATGTTTGAAAAGAAGTTTAAAGATGAGTTTGAAAAAGATAAAAAAAGCCATTGATAAGCCAAACTAAAAAAGAGCAAATTTTTTATACCATAAAGAGATTCTTACTGCTATAATTGCGCGTTTTTCTTAAAAATTTATTCCACATTTTAAGGCACAAATTTGCATTATTTTTTGACACGCGATACCTTTTTGATATCAGATTCTCACTTCGGACACGAAGCTGCATTAACAAAAGAGCCTTTGCGTCTAAAAAGTGCGCTTGAACACGGATTTAAGGATTTTGATTCTTATAGCGTGCATTTGTGGAATAGCGCAGTTGATAAAGAAGCAAGAATCTGGCATTTGGGGGATTTATACTTTGGCAAAGGCTACAAGATTCTAAAAAAGCTCAATGGTCAAAAGACGCTCATTGTGGGAAATAACGACATTGGCAAGTTTGAGTATGTCAAGGGGCTAAAATCTTGGTATGTGTGCTCTAAGCTCTCTTTGCAGATTCCAGAGCGCAAGCTCATCAAAGAGCGTTTGAAACTGCAATTTGGCAAAGAGTGCTTGAAAAATATTTACTTAAATGCGGTGGTGTGTGATTTTGAAGGCGAGCGCATTATGTTTTCGCATTTTCCTGTGTTTAATCGCAAGGTGCGCGATAGGTTTGGTGCGGCGCGCGATATGCTTGATGAGACTTTCAAGCTTGCGCAATGTTCGCTAAATATCCACGGACATTTGCATTCACGCGATAGTGGCAATAGCTTTTGTGTCAATGTAAGTTGCGAGCGACTGCATTTCAAACCGCGCAAATTAGGGGAGATTTTGCATTTTTATAAGAAAAAGGTTGCGACGTATGATTGAATTTTTTTATAGCCTTATTAATGGCATCGCGCTTGAGGCACTCACGTCAAAGCAACAAGAGATTTTGCAAAAGCTCTTAAAAATGGGCGTTTTGGAGCAAATCAAAAAAGAGACCTACAAGCTAAAATCTGATCTTTTAATCGGCGCAGTTGATGTGAGCGCGGACTTTAGGCGTGCGTTTGTAAGTGTGTTTAATGCAGGATTTAAAAAGGATTTGCTTTTAAAAAACTACCCAAAAAGTATTGCAAAGGGTGATATTATCATCACAAAGCTTACTAACCAAAAGCAGGGCAAGCGCAGAGGCGCGATGAGCTATAAGCAAGTGGCGTGTTTTGTAAGCACGCTTTTAGTGAAAGAGCGTATTGGAATCTGCAAGCTTACGCGCAAAAATAATGACAAAAATAGCGAGATTTTAGCTTGCAACTTGCACGATAAAAGCCTTTTGCGATTGCAAGCCTCTCAAAAAGCGCTCAAAGCCCTGCCACCTGAATGCGTGCTAAAAGTCAATCTCAAAACCTATGAAATCCTAGAAGTGCTTGGGAGCTTTGAAGATGAAAGCATTGATGAGCGCATTTGTTTGGAGCAATATAATATACAAAAAGAATTTAGCACCCAAGCTTTGCAAATCGCTCAAAGTTATGGTGAGCGCGTGAAAAAGTGTCATTATAAGGACAGAAAAGATTACACAAAAATTCCTTTTTACGTTATTGACCCAAAGGGTGCAAAAGACCACGATGACGCGATTTACTATGATAAAAAGCACAAAAAATTATATGTGGCAATCGCTGATGTAAGCGAATATGTGCCAAAAAATAGTGCGCTTGATAAAGAGGCGCGTGCGCGGAGTTTTAGCGTGTATTTTCCAGAATCTGTTGTGCCAATGCTTCCGCCTAGCCTTTCAAACAATCTTTGCTCGCTTAAAGAAAAAGAATTGCGCCTAGCGCTTGTGTGGGAAATAGAGCTGAAAAAATCCCGCGTGTGCGAGTGGGTGCTAAATCTTGGTATCATCAAGGTGCAAAAAAGCTTTGATTATGAGGAAGTTGATTTTTTGCTAGATTCTAAAAGTGCGCCAAAATGGCTTAAAAAATATGCAAAAGTTGTAAAAAAACTGCGCGCCAAACGTCTAGAAAGCGGCTATGACTTCCAGAATCCCGAGCCAAAAATCACACTTGAAAATGATAAAAGTGTAAAAGAGATTAGTCTAAATTTTGCCACGCGCTCTCATCACATCATCGAAGAATCTATGTTGCTTGCAAATGTGGCTAGTGCGCATTTGTTAGATTCTCTTCCCACACAAGGGCTTTTTAGAATCCACCAAAACCCGCGAGATTCTAAGGTTTCTGAACTTTTAAATTACATTGAAAAGCTTGGTGTGCCACTTTTGAGAGAATGCGAGTTTGCGGACTTTGAGCGCACACAGCAAGAACAGCATGCACAAGACACCGCGCTTCACGCGCAAATTTCTTTTACGCAATTATGGGCAGATTCTCGCGGTATGCGTGAGATTGTGGATTCTATGATTATTCGCTTTTTTGCTAAAGCTGCCTATGCGCCTACACCGCACGCGCATTTTGGGTTAGGATTTTCACGCTATACGCATTTTACCTCGCCTATTCGTCGTTATTGTGATTTGTGTGTGCATAGAATCTTAAAGGATTTTTTATTAGGAAAAAAGCTTCCAAAAGCTTGGGGAGCGGATTTTATCGCGTGCGAGATTAATCTAAAAGAGCGCAATATCAATTTTTTACAAAGAGATTTTTTGGATTTAAAATATATGCGTTTTGTGCGTAAAAAGCAGAGTTTGGGAGAGACATTGCAATTGCGCGCGGTGCTTTTAGACTCTCAAAATTTGCAATGCGTAGCATTAGAGCTTATCCCGCAAGCAAGGATTTTTTTACACCCGCGCACACAAAGGGAGCTTCGCGCATTAGGCGAGATTGATTGTTTTAGCACGCTTTTTGTGAGGATTATTGGGACTTCAGATTTTGGAGAAATTTTTGCTGAGGTTATAGACTTACCCAAAGCCACAAAGCCACGAGCTGCATTAAAAATTGCATCAAAAAAAAGCCCCAAAAAGATGAATTAAAAAATGAGTGAAATCAATGTATAAAAAAGAATTAGATTCTCTTTTAAATAAGTCAAATAGCCTGCCTCGAGCGTATTTGCTCTATGGTGCAAGTGAATTTTATATTTCGCATTATGGAAGTAAGATTGCAAAAATTCTTGCGCAGGATCAAGAGGTGCAAAGATTTTATTTTGAGGAATGCGATATGAATCAGATTTACACGCTTTTATCGCAAAACTCGCTTTTTGGTGATAAGAGTTTTTTGCTTTTGCGCCTTGATAAAAAGTTGGATAAAAAAACTTGCGAAAAGCTTTTGGGTGCGTTAGCAAATAATATGGAAAATGCGCTTATTATCGAGTTTCACGCATCAAGTGCTAAAAGTAGCACGCAATATATGCAGGATTGTCGCGCATTTGTTGCAAGCTTCAAAAGTCCGAAAGTCCCTGTGGCGGAGGTGCGCTTTTTTGAGCCAAGCTTGAGTGAATGTATGCAGATTTTGCAAGGGCGCACAAAGGAGCTAAATATCGCGCTAAAGACGGAGGATTTGCGCTATGTTTTGGAATTGCAAAATAATAATATTGCCATTGCGTTAAAAGAGCTAGAGAAATTTTGCATAGGTGTGGATTCTCTAGGGATAAAGCAGATTGAAAGCCAAAGCGTGCGCTTTTTGAGCGAAGGTGTGGCGAGCTTTAGCGTTGAGGAGCTTAATTGCGCGATAATGGAGAAAAAGCCGTTTTTGAAAATTTTGCAGACAATTTATGAAGAGGGAATTGATGAGATGTCGCTAATTAGGGAAGTGGAGCGATTTTTTTACCAACTTTTTTTGTTTTTCTCTTATATTAAAACAAAGGGCGCACCAAATGCAGCAGAAATCTTGGGTTTTTCCCCGCCAAGGCATATTGTTGAGCGTCAAAGTCGGTATTGTATAAGTTTAAAGGAGCAGGATTATGCAAAGGTTTTTGAGCTTCTTAATCAATGGCATATGGATTGTATGAGCGGAAAAAGTAAAAATGGCATTACGACTTTAATAAAAATTCAAGCTATGTTGCGCTAAAATCGCGCGCTTCTTCGTAAAAGAAGCCTAAGAAAAAAAAGAAAAAGCCTTGCTCTTTTGGGATTTTTAGAATCTATAAAAAGGGCGGTAACACCAAAAGGAGAAAAGTATGAGACACTACGAGACGATGTTTATCCTAAAACCCACGCTTGTGGAAGAGGAAATCAAAACAAAAATCGAAATCTTTAAGGAAGTCATTACAAAAAATGGCGGAGAGATTGAAACTTGCCTAGATATGGGAATGCGCAACCTTGCGTATGAGATTGAAAAAAACAAGCGCGGTTATTACTTTGTGATTTATTTCAAAGCAGAGCCTTCGCTGATTGCGGAATTAGAACGCAATTATAGAATCAATGAAGATGTGTTGCGCTTTATTGTTATTAAATATGAAAACAAAAAAGAGCAAAAAGCGTGGCAAACCCTTGTAGATAGGGCAAACAACAAGCCAGAACAAAAAAAAGAAAGCAAGAAAAAAGTCAGTGAATCTGCAAAAGAGGAAACTCAAAGCACAGATTCTCAAGTCCAAGATTCTGCGGAATCTTAAAGGCACTTTTAAGCTAGAGGCTTAAAGGAAAGGGAAAGGTATGTTTAATAAGGTTATTATCGTTGGTAATTTGACGCGTGATGTGGAGTTGCGCTATTTGCCAAGCGGTAGCGCGGTAGCCACTTTGGGGCTTGCGTCAAATCGTCGCTACAATAAGCAAGATGGCACAAAGGCTGAAGAAGTGTGCTTTGTAGATGTCAAGCTTTTTGGTAGAAGTGCAGAGGTGGCAAATCAATACCTAAGAAGCGGTTCAAAGGTGCTTATTGAAGGGCGACTTTCATTTGAATCGTGGGTGGATCAAAGCGGACAAAAACGTTCAAAACATAGCATTGTCGCTGAAAATATGCAAATGATGGGTTCTAAAGTGCAAAATTCTGATAATTACGGAAATGCTGAATATGAATCTAATCAATCCTACCAGCAAGCTCCACGCGTGCCACAGCGGGCATATAGTACCCAAGCGCAACAAAACCAACCAAATAATGCTTATAGCCAAAATATCCCTGAAATCAACATTGACGACGAAGATATACCATTTTAATCAAAGGAGAAACTATGGAAAAGAAAAAATACTCAAAACGCTACTGCCGCTACACTGAAGCAAAGCTCGAATTTATCGATTACAAAGATATTGAAATGCTTAAGCATTCTCTCTCTGAGCGATACAAAATTATGCCAAGACGTCTTACAGGTAACACAAAACGTTGGCAGGAAAATGTCGAAGTGGCAATCAAGCGCGCACGCCAAATGGCGCTAATCCCTTATATTGTGGATAGAAAAAAGGTTGTTGAAAATCCTTTCAAAATCTAATTTTGCCAGAATCTAAACTTCAAAAATCACGCGCTTTGCAAGGATGCAAAAGCCTTTATGCGCGTGTAAGAGTTTAAAAAAGATTTTTTATGCAAGATTCTCACTTCGCCCTTATCGCGCCACTTGGGCTAAATTCCCCCCTGCTTACTTACAAAATCCCGCAAGATTGCAAGCTTTATGATATTGTAGAAATTGACTTGAAGCAAAAACAGCTTGTTGGTGTAGTGGTGAAGTTTCTTAAGGAAGTAGATTCTAAATTGCAAGAAAAATGCAAGCTCGCAAAGAAAAGTGAAGCAGAGTTTTTACCTTTTCAAAAATTGTTAGCTGAGTTTATTGCAAGCTATTATTGCGCGAGTTTTTCTCAAACTTTTGCACTTTTTACCCCGCAAAAAAACGCGCAAATTTCACAAAGTCCGCAAACCCAGCAGACCTCACAAACTCTAACTTTCCCCCTCCCCACACTTTCACCAAAACAGCAAGAGGCACTCGCCTGCGCGCTAGATTCTCAAAATATGCTCCTTTTTGGCGACACAGGAAGTGGGAAAACTGAAATTTATATGCACCTTATCGCGCATACACTCTCTCTAGGCAAAAATGCGTTATTTCTAATGCCAGAGATTGCACTCACACCGCAGATCGAACAACGTTTGAAAAAAGTTTTTGGCTCGCTAGTGGGAATCTGGCATAGCAAAATCACGCGTGCCAAAAAACAAGAACTTTTAGATTCTCTAAATAATGGTGAAATACGAATCATCGCAGGAGCGCGCTCGGCGCTTTTTTTGCCACTTCAAAATTTAGGGCAAATCATCGTTGATGAAGAGCACGATGATGCGTATAAATCCCAAAACACCCCGCGCTACAATGCACGCGATTTGGTGCTTTATATTGTCAAAAAGACGGATATTAAAGCCACGCTTGGCTCTGCTACGCCTAGCCTTAATACTTATGTAAATGCGCTTAAAAATAACGCGCTTTTTCGCCTTAAAGGCACATATTTTGGTGCAAGTAAAAGTATTCTTTTTAGCTCTGAGCCACCACTTTGTGAATCTATGATTGCACGCATTGCAAAGGTGTGTGAAAATCAAAAGCAGGTTATCGTCTTTCTTCCTACACGCGCGCATTTTAAAAGCCTTTTTTGTCAAGATTGTGGGCATAAGATGCAATGCAAATTTTGCTCTGTGAATATGAGCGTGCATTTAGAAAAAAATGCGCTTATGTGCCATTATTGTGGCTTTTCTCAAGTTATCCCAAAGCTTTGCCCGCAGTGTGAAAGTCCAAATTTGCAAAGTCAAAGAATTGGTACGCAAGAATTTGCTAAAGAGTTAGAATCTGCCCTACCTTACCTTAAAATTGGCATTTTTGATAGGGATCATATCACCACGCATAAAAAGCTTAATGCCACACTCAAAAGCTTTAATGATAAAAAAATCGATGTGCTAGTTGGCACGCAAATGCTTAGCAAAGGGCACGATTATCATAATGTTGCGCTTTGCGTGGTTGTGGGGATTGACTATGTCTTAAATGCGATTGATTATAGGGCAAATGAGCGCGCGATGAGTTTGCTTATACAAATCGCTGGGCGCACCGGGAGAAAAGAAGCGGGAGCGGTGTTGGTGCAGAGTGTGAATAGTGATTTTTTTGCACGTTTTGGGTTGGATTATGAGCTTTTCTTACAAGATGAGTTGCAAAATCGCGTGAAAATCTACCCGCCATTTATGCGCCTTGCAAATCTCTCCTTTTCGCATACAAAAGAATCTTACGCGCGAAGTCAAATGGAATGTGTCCTGTCGCTTTTACAAAGCGCAAAAAAAGCGCAGAATCTTTGTTTTGAAATCGTTGGCGCAAAGTCTTCAGAGATTAAATTACTCAAGGGCAAATATCGCTACAATATCTTTCTGCGCGCAGATTCTAGCCTTGCACTAAGAAGCGCGATAATGCACGCACGCAAAAATGTAAATTTTAGCTTTGAGATTGACGTTGATCCTTTGAGTGTTTTGTGAGATTCTGAAAATCTTTAAGTAAAAATTAGCTAGAATCTGCCCCCATACAAAGCTTACAACTTAAAATTTGAAACTAAAATTTGCAAGGAAAAAATTTGCTTTCAAAAGAAACCAAGCGCAATATTATTCTTTTCTTTGCTCCGCGCCTTATTTGGTGTGTGATATGGATTATGTATGCGCTCACACGGCACAGATTCCATATTGATGCGCAAAGTATGCAAAAAAATTTCGTGGCAGCATTTTGGCACGGGGAATTGCTGATGTTGCCATTTTTGTATGCAAAGATAAAAACGCATATGAAAAAGGAGCGCGAGAAAGGCTTTTATGTAGTTTTTTCACATCATTTTGATGGGGAGATTATCGCGCGTGTTTGTGAGCTTTTTGGACTGCGCGCATTGAGGGGCTCTAGCTCAAAAGGTGGGACAAAAGTTTTGGTAGAATCTATCCGACTTTTGAAAGAGGGCTATGATATAGGTATCACGCCCGATGGACCAAAGGGTCCATATCATAGCATTGCTGATGGCTCGCTTGCAATGAGTATGAAAGCAGATGTTTCAATCGTGCCAATACGTGTAATGTTTAGCAGTTTTTGGGAGCTAAAAAGCTGGGATAAACTCAAAATCCCAAAGCCTTTTTGCAGGATTGATTATTACGCAATGCCGGGCTTTAAGGTGGATCCCACAATGCCAATACAAGAATCAAAGAATCTGCTAAGGGCGCGTTTAGCAAGCGTGCAAAAATAAGTCAAATGTTGGAAAGAATCTTGCTTGGCGAGACGATACAATTAAAGAAACAACAAGGAAGTAGCATTGTTTAACTTTTCTCATCTCTTAGCACCATTTTTTTCTACGGCTCTCATCGCGCTTGATGTCGATGGGCGCACTTGTGCGGTGTCTGTGTTGGTGACAAAGCACGGCAAGGTGAGAGAGGAATTTCACAAGGAATTTAAATGCGTCAATAATGAACTTCCCATTGAAGCAGCAAAGCTTATCCGCGCCTATAAGCGCAAATACCCCTTTACCTATCTTGGCGTAATTGCAAAGACTTACAATCAAGGGCTTGCTTCCACCACTTCGCGCTCAAAAATGGCAAAGTTTGGAATCAATGTCAATGACAGCGTGATTATCAAGCTTGATACTTGGGCTTGCTACATTAAAAAGCGCGCGATTGATGAAAATCGTGTGCGCTATCTTAAAGCGTTAGGATTAGATTATCTCTTTTCGCCATTTTTACTTGTTTATTCTCTTATCTCAAATAGCTTGCATAAGCGCAATTGCCTGTATATTCTCGCGCAAAAAAATAGCATTACCTTGCTTATTGCCGATAAAAGCAATGTGCTTTTTGGGGGGTATTTTTTCTTAGGCAATGATTTAGAGATTAATCCAAAAGAAGAAAATCTTAGTGAAATCCACTCAATTCTAGATATGAAAAATATCGAAGGACTCATTGGCTCATCAGTTGAAGAGCTAAAAGAAATTGGCGAGTTAGAAGATATTGATAAAGAAGTGCTAGAAGAAGAGTTCCTTCCCAAAGAATCGCAAGCGCGCAAAGATGAGGAAAAGAAGCAATCGCATTTAGAGGAATTGCGCGATTTAGCGCGCGCGAATAATGCCGCAGAAATCATCATTAATTGCATTAGTGAATTTTATGGCAATGATATTTATACGAGCGATTTTTTGGAAAAAGTTGTGATTTTAGATAGTTATGGAATCTCAAAGCAAGCAGTTGAGCATATTAAAAGCACCTTGCTTTTAGATATTGAAGTCAAAAAAATCGAGCTTACAAAAAGCATTATTGCGCTAATGCAAAACGAAAGTCGCTAAAGGAGTAGGTGTGGCTACATCATACAGCTTTATCCAACCAAAAACAAAATCAATCCTTAAAAAACTTACAAAAGTTTGGATTCTTTTTATGGTGTTGGCAGTGCTTTGTATAGCGGGATTCTATGTGCTTTTAAATTTTCAAATCTATCAAAAACAAAATGAGCTAACACTAATCGAAACGCACACGCATAAGCTTGATTTAGGCATTATCGCAGCAAAGGATTATCTCAATCGCTTGCAATTTGAGCAAAGCAAAACCACACGCATTGTGGAGAATCTAGATTCCCAAGTTATCCCAAGCAATAAGCGCTATCGTGAAGGTTTTGAACGCTTGCTTGCATTAATCCCCGCGCAAATCACACTAAGAAGCCTAAAAATTGACAATGACTATTTAGAACTGCGTGGCATCACACCTTCAAAAGAAGTGTATGTGTTCTTGCTCCAAGCCCCGCTAAAAGCAAACTTTGACGAATCGCGCGTGGATTTTTTCCCTCTTGCAAATGGTTGGTTCAATTTTGTTTCCGTTAGTCGCAAGACACAGCCTTTTATCCTGCCACAGGAGGAATATGATGAATGATTATAAATCAGAATACATTATAAAAAACATACTTTTTTTTATTGTTTTTACCACTATCGCGCTTGTTGGCATTACGCAAATCTTGCTTCCAAAAATACAAATTTATAAAGCACAAGTAAGCGAAAATAGACGCTCTCAACTTATTTTAAATCAAACCCAAAGCGATTTTGACAAAATTAGCACGCAAATAAGGGATTTCATCGCGCAAAATAAAGCCACTTTTGATAAGCTCTACTTTCCAAACACACAAGAAGATTCCACGCAAGAGCGCGTGATTTTGGAGTTAAAAGAATTTTTGCATAACTATTTTTTAAGTTTTATACTCACGCAAAAAAAAGTTTTTCTCCAAGATGACTTACAATACACAAAACTTGAGTTAAAGGGCTATGTAAGCGATAGCACAAAATTACAGCAAATGATGGAAAATCTGCATACTTTGCCTTTTGTGCTGCGCCTTGAAGTGCCACTTTTTGTAGAAGAAGATGCAGCGAGCCAAAGCTCTAAAGTTACACTCGGGCTAGAAATTATACAAAGTCACTATCGCCCGCATACGCTTATTATTGAAGAGAATTTGCAGTATAAGCCTTAAGGATTTTTAGATTCTAGCGATGTTTGTGTGTTAATAAAAAAGGAGTTGGCGTGCGTGGTGTCGGTGCTATCTTTTTTGTAATAGGCGCGTTTGCATTGTGTGTGCCTTTTGGCTTTGGTGCGGAAATTAGCATAGTTTCTAAGCCCATCACAAAAGGAAGCTTGCAGTCCCAAAGCACCTTTTTAGGCACTCTGCATTTTAGCAATAGCTCCAAAGTCGCTTCTCAAACGCGTGGTGTGGTAGAGAAGATAAATTTTAAAATCGGGGATTCTATCAAGCGCAACGCAAGTCTAGCGCAGATTAACGCGGATTTATTACAAAAGGAAATCCAAAGCAAAGAAGCTAAGCTTGCCCAAGCAAAATACATTCACGAGCGTCAGCAAAAAGAGCTTGCGCGTTATAAGAATCTACTAAAATCAGATTCTGTCTCCTTACAACAATATGAGAGTATCGAATATGAGCAAAAATCCCAATATAGCAATATCCTAGCCCTTACCTCTGAGCTAGAATCTGCAAAAGTCGAGCTTACTAAAAAAACCATAAAAGCGCCAATCAGAGGAATCATTGTAGATAAAAAAATCAATATCGGCGAATGGATAGAAGTAGGTGATGCGATTTGTGAAATCCTTGACACCACGA
Organism: Helicobacter himalayensis; assembly: GCF_001602095.1. NCBI lineage: Bacteria > Pseudomonadati > Campylobacterota > Epsilonproteobacteria > Campylobacterales > Helicobacteraceae > Helicobacter > Helicobacter himalayensis. The sequence continues at coordinate 429,601 of NZ_CP014991.1, forward strand.
GTGCGGAGGTGATTGTCGATGTGCCCTCACATATGCTTTCTTTTCTTAAAAATGGGCAGGAAGTTGGCATTATCATTGATAAAAAAAATTATAGCGGTAAAATTTATGCCATTATCCCGCGTGCGGACTTGCAGACACGCACTTTTCCTGTGAGAATCAATGTAGAAAATGACGGAAGCTTTGTTGATGGAAAAGCCGCAGAGGTGATGCTTTCAAATGGCGGCAAAGTCGAAGGCGCGATGGTGCCAAGAGATTCCATAGTGAATTATTTAGGTAATCCTAGCATTTTTGTAGTTAGGGATTCTAAAGCAGTGGCACTAGGCGTGGAAGTGCTAAGTATGCAGGGGCAAAATGCCATTATCCGCGCGAATTTAAAACAAAATGATTCTGTGGTAACGCGTGGGCAGGATAGACTCCAAAATGGCGCGCAAGTTCGAGAATCTACGCAATTGAAATAATGAAACAGGCGCTTTTATTTTTTCTCAAAAATCCTATGGTGGCGTTTGTGTGTGTTGTTTTTATGCTACTTTTTGGGATTATGGGCTTGAAAAATATGCCCTACCAGCTTTTGCCACAAGTTACGCGCCCAACTATTAGCGTTTATACAAATTGGAGTGGCGCGACACCATTTGAGATTGAAAAAGAGATTATTAATCGTCAAGAAAAAGCACTCAAAGGAATTGAAGGGCTAGTTACGCTCACTTCCACTGCAAGGCAATCCCGCGCGATTGTTGGGCTAGAATTTAGTCCAGAAATTGATGTGAATTTCGCGCTTTTAAAAGTGAGTGCGAAAATAGATGAAATCAAAGGCTATCCGCTAGATGTGGATAAGCCCACAATCGCCATCAGTGGGGAAAATATCCCGCCTGCAATTTATCTATTCCTCCGCACATTGCCAGAGAATGAACGCGAAGTAGATACTTATAAGACTTTTTTTGAAGATTATATCTTAGGGAGATTAGAGCGAGTAAATGGCGTTGGCGAGGTGTTTTATCCCAGTGGGCGTGCAACGCAAATGCAGATTTTGCTAGATTCTAAAGCCTTAGCTTTTCATAGTATAAGCATTGCAGAAGTCATAGATTCTATAAAAACGCATAATCAAAACACCACCGCAGGCAGTTTGGACTATGGTTTGCGAAGCTATCGCATCAAGGTAGAATCCCAATACACAGATACTAATGCTATCTTAAAAACGCCTATAAAGCAGAGCGGAGGGCAGATTCTCTATTTGCAAGATATTGCTGTGGTAAGTGTTGGTTTTGCAAAGCAGACAAGCTATGGCTATGTGAATGATACGCGCGCTTTGAGCGTGCAAATTGTCCCAACACCAAATGCAAATATTTTAGAGCTTACCCAAAATATGCGCGCTGTGGTGAGCGAGCTAAACTCTAGTATTTTGCATAATCAAGGTTTAGAGTTTGTGTGGAGCAGGGATCAGGAGGGCTATATTTTAGATTCTATCGCGCAGGTGAAAAATAATATTTTACTAGGCATTGTGCTTGCGTGCGCAGTGCTGTATGTGTTTTTGCGTAGTGTGCAAAGCACACTCGTGGTGCTTGTGTGTATCCCTATTTGTATTATTAGCTCGTTTTTTCTTCTTGATTTTTCTCACCGCACGCTTAATGTTATTACGCTTGCAGGCGTGAGCTTTGCGATGAGTATGCTTATCGATAATGCCATTGTTGTAGTGGAAAATATCTCGCGCCATTTACAAATGAAAAAAAGCGCATTTCAGGCGTGTGTTGATGGCACGCTTGAAGTTGTAGGCGCGATTTTTGCCTCTGTGATTACGACCATTGCGATTTTTATACCAATTTTAAATATGCAAGAAGATATAGGACAGCTTTTTTCTGATATTGCGCTAAGCGTGTGCTTTGGGCTTATTATTTCATTTTTTGTTTCACTTTTTATAATCCCTTCCGCGCAGTTTGTGCTTTTAGAAAAATTTGGCACAATTTGCCCGCAAAACTTTGCGTTTTTACAAAAACTAAGCTTTTTTGGACAGAATCTTAGTCAAAAACTCATACGCATTTTGTCTAAGATTCTCACTTCATCAAAACACTGCGTGCTTTTTATCGTAGGCTTTTTGGGCTTGAGTGTGATTGTAAGCATAGCGCTTATGCCAAAGCTTGATTATCTCCCAAGAGGAAACGAGAATCTTTTAATCGGCTATATCAATACGCCACCGGGGATTTCGTATGAAAATCGCAAGGAAATCGGACAAGCGATTTTTGAGCAAAATAAGCATCTTATCCGCGATTTGGGCTACACGCAAAAAAGCCCGCAAGATTTACCGCCAATTGAACATCTCTTTTTTGCAAGCAATGAATCTTATATGCAGCTAGGGCTTACTTCTAGCAATCCTGCTGAAGTAAAGCGCCTTATCCCCCAAATCCGCCAAAGCATAGCAAATATCCCAGATGTGCAAGCCTCAATCGTGCAGCAGGGCATTTTTGATAAAGGTGCTAGCACGCAAAGCATTTATATTTATGTCGTGGGGGAAAGCCTAGATTCTGTCAATGCTACTGCAAGTGTGCTAAATAGCGCGATAAAAAAGCAAATGCCTTATATGCAAACGCGCCCATTGCCTGCGCTAGAAAATAATGTGCGCGAGCTTGTGCTGTATCCAAACAATGTGACTTTGAGTCTTAATGGCTTTAACGCAAAGAGTTTTGGGCAGATTGTAGATGTGGTGCTAGGGGGCAAGGAAATAGATGAGTTTAAAACACCAAGCGGAAAAACCATCGATCTTGTGCTAAAAGCCCTGCCGGATTTAAGTCCGCCCTCCATTGCGCACGCACTTGAGGGTGAAGATTTTGACGCGCCAGAAGAGTTTGCAAACACGCAAATCACCACGCCAAATGGAAAGCTTTTGCCACTAAGCGTTTTAACGGATATTAAGCAAGAATATTCAATGTCGCAGATCCGCCATTATGAAAGGGAACGTTCCATCTTGCTTGTGCTAAATTCCCCGCCAGAAATGCCACTAGAGCAGATTCTCTCTACTTTGCAAAATGAAGTTATCGCACCACTTAAAAAAGCTGGAGAGTTGCGGGATAATCGCCTTATTTTTGGTGGCGCGGCAAAAGATATAGATTCTAGCAGGGGCGATTTGCTTGCAGGCTTTGGGCTTGCTTTGCTTATTACTTATCTTATTTTGTGTGCGCTGTATGGGAATTTTAGCTACCCATTTATAATTATTTTCAGTGTGCCTTTTGCGGTTGCTGGCGGGCTTTTGGGGCTAGGGATTCTCAATTTGTTTGATAATGTAAATCTTGATATGCTAAGTTTGCTAGGATTTATTATTTTGGTTGGAAGCGTGGTAAATAATGCAATTTTAATCGTGTATCAAACAAAATACAATCTTATTTATGGCAAAAATGTGCTAGATTCTATCATTGAGGCGACACAAAGTCGCTTGCGCCCGATTTGTATGAGTATTTTTACAAGTGTATTTGGCTTGCTTCCGCTTGTGGTGATTGTGGGTTCAGGAAGTGAGATTTATCGCGCTCTAGGTGCGGTGCTTGTTGGTGGATTGCTTTTTTCTGGGCTATTAAGTTTGTTTATAATCCCTTGCGCGCTAAGGGTGTATTTTGCAATCCAAAAGATTGAACTAAAAGTGTTTTGTAAAAAAAATCTTGTGCTTTTTAAGAATCTTGCGCAACAAATCCTTTTTAAAATCCAAAAATCAAGGAAAATGTAGTGAGAATCTGTTTGCTTTTTGCTTTGCTTTTTAGCTTTTGCTTTGGACTTAATCTCAATGAAGCGATTTCTTTGGCATTGAAAAATTCCCAACGCATACAAGAAGAAGAATTCAATGTCAAAAAAGTGCAAAACACCAAACGCGCGCAATATGGCAACTTTGCGCCAAAGCTGGAACTGCGCTATTCTATCACGCAAAATACGCGCATAAATGGCGACATCATCACCACCAATCTTAGCGATATTCACGCAAGTTATAATCTTTTTAACGGGTTAAAAGATTTTTATTCCCTCAAACGTTATGAAAGCTTAGAATCCGCACAGCGCTACCTTAGCGAAGCTACGCGACAAGATATTATTTTGCTAGCAAAAACATTTTATATTCAGATTTTAGAAGCGCGCGATAATTTGGCAATTTCTACGGAATCTATCCGCCTTTTAGAATTACAAAGAACTCAAGCGGAGGATTTTTATCTGCAAGGCTTGAAGGCAAAAAGTGATTTATTGAGCGTGGAAGTTATGCTCGCAAATGCCAAAGTTACACAAAGCAATGACAAAAATGCCTTGCAATATGCCATGCTTTCTTTGCAAAAATTACTAAATCAAAATATCGCTCTAGATTCTTTAGAATCCTTGCGTCCACAGGATTTGAATGCGCTAAATTTTGAGCGCGCACAGCTAGAAGATTTAATGTTGCACTCACGCTCGGAATATTTGTATTTGCACTCGCTTTTAGATTCTTTGCAATATGAAAAGAGAATCGCACAAGGCGCGTATTTGCCAAAGTTTGACGCCACCTTTTCACGCCTTTGGTATAGCAATGATGTTAGCACGCTCAATCGCCTCGGCACAAATTTGCAATCGCAGGCAAAACTTAGCGTTACTTGGAATGTTTTTAATGGCTTAAGCGATAGATATGTCATAGAATCTAAGCATTTTGAGATTCTCTCTACCCAAAGCCGTTTGGTGGATTTGAAACGCGAGCTAAATCTCGCGCTTGATAAGGCTCTAAGTGATTTAAACATTGCAAAAGAGCAGTATGAAGTTTCTAAAAATGCCGTGAGTTTAGCCGAGGAGAGCTATAAAATCGTGCAAAATCGCTACAAACAAAATATTGAGACTTCAAGGGAATTGCTAAACTCTGAAGTTGCGCTTTCACAAGCGAGATTGCATTTCAACCAATCTGAGCACCGCATAAATCTTGCTTTGGCAAATTTAGAGCGCATTGTGCAAGATTCACTAAATAAAATCTAGTGCAATAACTTTTTAAGAGAATTTGCCCTATAATTGCGCCTTTTTGAAGCAAAAGCATACAACCCAAAAGGAGAATTAAATGAACATTCTTGTTATTCAAGGTCCAAATCTCAATATTTTAGGGCATCGCGAGCCACATATTTATGGCAATATCAAGTTAGAGCAAATCCACGAGAATCTTAAAGCTCAAGCAACTCAAAATAACGCGCAAATCGAGTTTTTTCAAAGTAATTTTGAAGGCGAGATTATCGACAAGCTTCAAGAGTGCATAGGTGGCGAATATGATGGCGTGCTGATTAATCCAGCGGCGTATTCTCATACTTCAATCGCAATCGCAGACGCCATCGCAAGTTGCGGTGTGCCGGTGGTGGAAGTGCATATTAGCAATATCCACGCTAGAGAGGATTTCCGTGCTAAAAGCTACACAGGGCGTGTGTGTGCGGGCGTGATAACAGGCTTTGGCGCGTTTGGCTATCACTTGGGATTAATCTCGCTTTTTCAAATCATTAGCGAAATCGCCCACTTAAAAGCCCAGCAAGAGCAGCAAGCACAAAATAAGGCGTAGATTCTTATGGAGGTAGAATCCTATTTTGCGCTAAGTCAAAGCGCGCAGTATTATGAATGTGGGTTTGACTGCGATAATGCTATCGTGCTAAAAACACCAGAATCTAAGTTTTTTTTCACCGATATGCGCTATGTTTTAGAAGCGAAGCAAAATGTCATAAAAGGCGTTGAGGTGGTGGATTCTGCGGAGTTATGCACCTCACTAGCCAAAGCCATTAAAAAGCTAAATCTCACAACATTAGGCTTTGATTCTTTAGAAGTCTCGCTTGATTTTTACCATTCCTTGTGTGCGCATTTAGGCAAGCTAGGTGCAAAATGTGAGCTTGTGGCAATGCCAAATTTTCACCAGCATTTGCGTGTGTGTAAGAGTGAATCGCAAATTGCGCTTATTAGGCAATCTCAAAAGCTCAATAAAAAGGCTTTTAAGAAGTTCGCAGATTTTCTCTCTTGTGCAATTGTGGATAAAAAGCCCTTAAGCGAGCAGAATCTGCATTTTTATGCCAGCACATTTTTGAGTATGAATGGAAAATATGAACTAAGCTTTAATCCAATCATTGGGATTAATGCCACAGGTGCGAAACCCCACGCCTTGCCAAGTGCGGAGATTACATTAAACAAAAACGATCTTTTACTCTTTGATGCGGGGATAAAATTTAAGCATTACTGCTCGGATATGACGCGCACCGCGCGCGTGGGCAAAAATATGGATTTTAGCAAAGAGCAAAAATTTAAAAATAAAAAACAGCAAAAAATCTATGATATTGTAAGGAAAGCCCAAGAAAATGCCATTACAAAGGCGCGCGTGGGAATGAAAGCAAAAGAGATTGATTCTCTTGCGCGCAAGTGTATAGAATCTGCTGGTTATGGGGAATTTTTCGTGCATTCCACAGGACACGGCATAGGGCTTGATATTCACGAGCTGCCCCGCATTTCTGCGCGTAGTGAAATGGTGATAGAAGAGGGTATGGTATTTTCTATCGAGCCGGGAATCTATCTGGGCGATGAATTTGGCGTGAGGATTGAAGATCTTGTCGTTATGCGTAATGGTGTCGCTGAGGTGTTATGAATCTTTCTGAAATCTTGCATACAAATGATTTTGCGCGCTTAGATTCTTATATGAGTGCGACTTTTGCGCGCAATATGATGTTTTTTAGCACGCTCAATCCGAGTCTTTTTGCACGGCTTAAGTCTGCGCCCACCACGCACAATCTCTACTTTGATGGCAAAGAGCTAAATATTATCAATCTTAGCGATGGCGCGTTTGTGTACAGACAAGGCGAGATGTTAGCCCTGCAACGCGCCCTAGCGGTAAATCCGCTCAATAACACAAATTATGAGCTTTATACAAATAACCTCGCACTACAAAAGCTAGACGAGGAGAAAATCCCGCTAACCGCGAAAGTTTGCAACAATCTTATTAACCTTATGCTTGCCTTTCCTTCGCAAAAAGAGTTTCTTTTGAGTGCGAGTTTTCTGCCAAGTCTTACGATTTTTGGCGCGTTAGGAGGGGTGTTTTTGCAGATTCTCTTAGAATCTGGTGTGTATTTTCATTCTTTGTTGCTTTTTGAGGAATACCTTGATATGTTCCGCATTATGCTGTATTTTGTGGATTTTGAGTTGCTTTTTGCGCGCGTGAGCGAGAAGTCGTGTTATTTGTTTGTGGAAAATCTCATCAATAAGGAGTTTGTCAATAGCTACTTTAGCACGCATAAAATCACGAATAATTTTTTGCGCCTTGAGCTGTATTTGTATGAAAGTCCCAAGATTGCTAGCGCGCGTAGTATCGTGCAGGAGGCGTATAAGATAAATGCGCGCGGTTGGGGGAGCTTTGATGATGAGATGATAGGCGTGAGAAATAGTGTGAAAAATTTTCATACAAATTTTGGAATCCTAAACCTTCCAAAACGTGTGAATGTGCCAATTTGCGTGGTGGGAAATGGGGTGAGTTTAGATTCTTTGCTTCCTTTTATTAAAAAAAATGCACCAAATATGCTGATTTTTTCCTGTGGTACGGCTTTAAAACCGCTTAAAGCTTATGGCATAGAGCCGGATTTTCAAATCGAAATTGAACGCATTTCTTATCTTAAAGAAGTGCTAGAGGGCGCGCCGCTAGGAGATACGACGCTTTTATGCGGAAGTGTGGTGCAGCCAAATGCGATAAATCTTGCCAAAAAAGGCTTTTTGTTTATGCGTGGCGGGAGTGCGAGTGCGTATATGTTTAGCCCAAAAAGTGTGGTTGAGTTTAGCGCGCCTTATGTTGGAAATGCAGGCTTTGCACTTGCGGCACTTTTGGGCGAGGAGGTGCTTATTTGCGGGCTAGATTGTGGCTATATACAGGGCAAAAGCAAGCATGCTAAAAATTCTTTTTATGGCACAGAATCTAGCGCGATTCCGACAAATGCCTTTGAAGTGCGCGCAAACAAGGATAAAAAAGTCTTTTCTGACGCGCTTTTTTCGTTAAGTGCGCAGAGCATTGAGCGTGCGATTAAGGTTTTTGCGCCAAATCTTGTGCTAAATTTGGGCGAGGGTGCGTATCTGCAAGGAAGTAGGGCGTGTGAAGTTGATTCGTTTGAGTTAAGAAAAGTCAATAAAGCGCGCGCTATTAAGCAGATAGAATCTTACTTTCAAAAAGACTACAACAAGGTATTTAAAGAAAAAAAATTCACAGATTTATACACAAAAGAGGTGTTGGAGTATAAAGATGAGCTTTTAAGGGCTTTGCGCGTCAATGTGGGGAGCAAAAAAGAGCTATTTGCACTTGTGGATAAGGTGCATCGCCTAAGCCTTAGGAAAAGTGCGAGTTTGCCATTTGTGGGGATTTTGTTTGAAGGCTCAATCGCGCATATTTTGCATACGCTTATGGTGTGTGTGTTGCATTTAAGCAGTGATGATATTAGTGAGTTTTATGCGAAAGCTTATGCGCTCATCGAGCAGGGTTTAGGTGCTATGGGTGTGAGCTATCGCCTCTTTGCAATGCAAAATAAAATGGCAAAATAAGCAAATATTAATCTTTTTCCAAAGAGAACCTAGATTTTCTGTAATTTGGTGGCAATGTAGATTCTGGCTTTGAGTTTATCAGCAAGCGCAATGTAGATATTTCATTGAAAGTCTTTGGATTTTTAAAATCTGGTGTGTAGCAAAGATGTTTTGATGACGGCGCAAGAAATGTTCCTCATCGCTAAGTTGTGGATTTGAAAATCAAGGGGCGCATTATAGCTAAGGTTTAGGTGAGTTTCACAAGACTTATTATCTTTTAAGTTTGCATTATGATTTTTAATTTATACTTGCGCTTTAAATTTAACTTAAAGGGGGGAGTGTATGTTAAAAATCACACATGATTCTATTGCAAAGCTTATGGATATTTTTTATGAAAAAGTGCGCAAAGACGCCAATCTAGCGCCTATTTTTAACGCCAAAATCGGAGAATCTGATACTAAATGGCAACATCATAAAAAGCATATTGGGAATTTTTGGAAGCAAATGCTTTTAGGAGAATCCACTTTCAATGGGCAACCACTTAAAAAGCATTTGGAGCTTCCGCCATTCCCGCGTGAGCGCTTTGATGACTGGCTCGCACTATTTGAAGAGTCCTTGCACCAAGTGTATGATGAACCCACAAGCGCGCATATTTTGGAGGTTGCGCGCGGGATTGCGGGGCGCTTTCAAATGATGATATATGATATGCCCCACTAAATGCTAGTAAATGCTAGAGCTTAGGCAAAGTGCGGATTTGAGCTTTAGCGCGTATAGTGTGGAGTTTGATGAGTGTTATCATAGCTTGAGAGAGGGCGCGCTCAAAGAAAGCTTGCAAAAGCACATACAGCCCGCATTTGCAAAAATCTTGCAGAATCTGCGCGCGCAAAGGGCTTCACAAAATGCCTTACGAAATGTTTCGCAAAATACCTTGCAGAGTGACACTTTTGCAGGCGGTATTTTTGAAAATGCTGCTTTTGACACGCTAAAAGCGCCTGTGTGCGAGGCTCAAGCACACATTACTATTTTAGATATTTGCTTTGGGCTAGGTTATAATAGCTTTGCAACCTTGCTTTATTACGCCACTTACGCGCCAAAGATAAGGCTTAAAATTTATTCCCCAGAAAAAGACTGCGCACTTTTAGATTCTCTGTCTTCTTTTCCCTATCCTAGCGAGTTTAACGCACTTTCTTTAAGTGAGATTTTGTATGCGCTTACACATTATGGAGTTTATGAGGGCAAAAACGCGGATATTGCGCTTTATAAAGGCGACGCGCTAGAATATGTCAAAACCTTGCAAAATGAAAGCTTTGATATTATCTATCAAGACGCATTTTCACCGCGCAAAAATCCCGCACTTTGGAGCGAGGAATATTTTATGCAATGTTTTAGAATCTTAAAGCCAAATGGGATTCTCACCACTTATTCTCAAAGTGTGCAAATCCGCCAAAATGCCATAAATTGTGGATTTTTTGCCTATGATTTTAAGCAAGAAATTTGTGAGGGTGCAAATAAAATTCGCGGTGGCACACTTTTGTTAAAAGAGCCACTTTTAGAGTTGGAAAATTATGCGCTTAAAGGTATCGCAAAGAGAGGGTGAGAGATTTAAAACATTGTCATATTGAGGTATAGCCCCCCCCCTTTTTTTTGTCATATTGAGGCGTAGCCGAAATATCTACAAAGCCAAAATACCCCCTTTTGTCATATTGAACATTTGAAAAATGCGAAATATCCCTTTTAGAATCTTTAAGAGATTCTTCGGGCATAAAGCCCTCAGAATGACAAGGGGGCAGTATGACAAAAAAAAAGGGGGATAGAATGACAAAGGGAAGTTTCAGAATGGCAAACAAAAAAAAAGGGGGGGGTAGAATGACATTTGCCTTGTCATATTGAGCGCAAGCGAAATATCTTAGAATTTAGATTCTATTCCCTCTAATTTATCGCCTTCGCGGGAGTGAATTCCGCTTTGTCTCCACTTCGAGCGCGTACTCAACGCTTTTTGATTATTTAGAATCTAAGATTTCTATGAGAGAAAATTTAAAGTAAGACTAAAGAAAAGCAAGAAGCTTTCTAAGCGGGGGTTGCCCACTTAGAAATTTGAAAAGTTAGAATGCGAATTTCACTTCAGCGCGTGCAATGTGAAGCTTCATATCGCCTACACTTTGTCCATACCAGCTTGTGAAAGTAAAGCGCTCATTGAGCTTATAGACAAGCGAAGGTGTGATTTCTATAAAGTTTGTGTTTTTGTTGCTAAGTGATGAAGAAGTGAAGTTATTTCTATTCCCGTGAATGTTGTTTGCACCACCTACATAGGCTACATCAATGCCGAGTTTAAGCTTTTCAGTCGCATCAAGGACAAACTTCGCATAGCCTACCATAATGTTTGTGCCTTTTACACCACCAGAGCCAAACATACTTGCGCCATTTCCACCATACACTAGCATATTATGCCATACCATACCACCGAGATTGAATGCACCTTGATTGTCGATGAGTGCGCCATAGCTATCGCCAAAGCTTCCAGTAAATCCAGCTTTTAGCATAAAGCTTCCTTTGCTTGCATAGCTTGCTTGGATGTTATACAAACCAGCATTTTTTGCTAAGTCATTATTTGGGTTGATAAGGTCTGATTTGTTATGGTTAATAACATCACTACTAGCATTTATTGGTCCAAATCCTTGATATACGAGTGCATTTCCTTTTCCATAAATATCTTTCTTATGTTCTCCGCCGTATTTGCCAAATTGTGTGTAGGCAACTTGCGCGCCGAGTCTAAAACCACCTGTGTTGTATCCTAAGTCAAGATAGGCTGCTGCATTTATCATACGCGAGATAGCTGAAAGATAGAGTTTGTAGTCTAGCCCGCTGCCATCAACTGCTGGCTTTTCTGCTCCGATATAAAAGAGGTTGTTTTTAAAAGAATCGTGACCATATAGATTCTTGCCTTCTCCATAGCCTCCAAGTGTGCGCATAAATGCCCAGTCCATTGATGACCAAGAGTCGTATGCTGCGACTTTTAAAGTGGTATTACCAAACTGGAAGGCTGTGCTAGCACCCACACCCCTATCCATAGTGCCATCAGTGAAAGGAGTTTTTAAATACATCATTCCCACTTTTGCGCTGTATTTGCCATTTTCATCAAACTTTTTGTTTAAAAATGCTTCAGATACACCAAAGATATTAAGGTTAGCATTAATTCCTTGCCCGCCTAAGTGTGATGCCCCTGTGCCTAATAAGTCAGTATGCGCGCTGTTACCATTTGCGCTTAGTGGCATACCGCTACCTTGATTGTAGTAAAGTCCAAAGCCTGCTTGATAGCCTTCAAAATCTTGTGTAAGGAAGTTTAGGTAAGATTTAACCTGAAAACGCGAGCCAGATGCTCTTCCGCCTGCATCTCCTAAGCCTGTCTTTTCTGTATAGCGCACAAAAGTTGTGCTTGATATACTGGTGCCCTCCAACGCTTCTAAGAAGCTCATCGCACTAGCACTACTAAGAGTACCAAGAGCAGTTAATGCTGCTAGAGAAAGTTTAAATGTTGTGTTCATAGATAACTCCTTTTATGTTTGTTGTTTGCTTAAAGCAATTTTTATTATAGGTTAAATTGTAAGAATTTAGTAAAGTATTGCGCTTATGTGTTGTGTTGTGTTTAAAGAATGTTACTTTTTGCGCTATTTATGTTATATAGTTTTTTATAGTGTGTAAATGTATGCTAGAATTTGGCATTTTTAATCACAAATAGAGGAAAACTAATGATAACACTCGCGGTAAATGGGCTTGGCAGGCTTGGGCGCAATATAATATGCGCGGTACTAAAGCGCGATGATATAGAAATAAAAGTAACGCACGATGTGGCTTCTGGGGCAATGCTAGCGTATTTGTTTGAAAATGACAGCGTGCAGGCGCGGGATTTTGTCAAAGTGGTGTATGTGGAAAAAGCGGATTTTGTGGATTCTTGCGCGGAATTTGATGTGAAATCTTGTGAGCGCGCGGGTGTGCTTGAGTTTGAGCTAAACAATGGCAAGAAAAAAAGCTTCGTATTTTTGCAAAATTGTGCGCGTGAAAGTCTCAACTTTGGCGCGGTAGATGTGGTGGTGGAATCTAGCGGGAAATATTTAGATTCCCAAAGTGTGGCGATACATCTAAAAAATGGCGCAAAAAAGGTGATAATCTCAGCCCCCGCAAGTGATGATACGCCAACTTTTGTGCTTGGGGCAAATGAACATCTCTACAATGAAGAATCTATCATTTCTAATGCTTCCTGCACGAGCAACGCGCTTGGGGCGATTTGTAAAATGCTAGATTCTGCGTATGGGATAGAATCTGGGATACTCACCACAATCCATAGCTACACAAATGACCAAAATCTCCTTGATAACGCGCATAGAAGCGATAAAAGGCGCGCGCGCGCTGCGGCTCTTAATATAATCCCAACAAGCACAGGCGCGGCAAAGGCACTCTATAAGGTGCTTCCAAACTTAAAAGGCAAGTTTCACGGGCATAGCGTGCGCGTGCCGGTGGCTGATGTGTCGATGATTGATATAAATTTGAAATTGAAAAAAAATGTGAGCACAGAGGCTGTCAATGCGCTTTTTGCGCAATCTGCTAAAGGCGCGCTAAGCGGGATTATAGCCATTGATAAGGAATGCAGGGTCAGTAGTGATTTTATCGGAAACACTCATAGTGCCATTATTGCGGAGGATTTGACTTTTTGCCTGCCTTGTGAGAATGGAAGTATGCTAAAGCTTATGGCGTGGTATGATAATGAATGTGGCTATGCGCATAGAATCTTGGATATGGCGGTTTTTATCACGCGCACGCGCTAGGGCGGATTTATAAACTTGGGCTAAAAATTGCGCGGGGGAAAAGGGCTAGAACTTGCGCTAAGGCGCAAAATATTATGAATGCTTATTTGAGGGGAAGTTGGGAGAATGACGCATTTACTTTTGCAAAAAGCGGACTTGAGTAACCCTTACTTTTCTCTTGCTCCAAAAGAGCTAGATTCTGCGCGCAAAGTCGGAATATTCACGTTGTATGATATTGGGCTAAATCCACCAAAAAACTATGAGCAGAAAAATTTATTGCAAACTTTGAGTGTGTTTGAAAAGCAAAATGTACTTGAATGCGCGCTACGCGTGGAAATAACGCAGTGCAATAAAGCAGGCTTTGGCAAAAAGATGTATTTAAGGCTAAGCGCGTATAGTTTGGAATTTGATGTGCCGATAAATCTAGTCATTTTTAATCCTAAGCCTTTTATGTATAGTGCGTTTGGCGTGGGGAAACAATGCGTGATTTATGGGAAATTGGAGAGGAAATTTTCACAATATTCTATGGTGCAGCCAAAGATTCTTAACCAAAGTGCGATTGAAAATCTTGGGAAAATCACATTGCAGTTTAAAGACAAAGATTCTAAGAATCTGCGCGCTGTGATGGAGTTGCTTGTGCAAAAGGTGTATAGCGTGGAAAATCTGCTTGCGTGTGGTGTGAGCTTGCCCCACGCAAGGGAATTGTTAAGGATTTTTCAGCCAAATAATGCGTTTGTTGGGGAGTTTAGGCAAAATGGCGGGTTTAGCGCGCAGAGTTTAGGCGCGTTGAAGTTCAATGAGATTTTGCGCTATATGCTTATTTTGCGTTCAAAGCGTTTGGAATCTCGCGCGAACTTTGTGTGTAATGGCGAGTATGAAAGCTTTATCAACGCGTTGCCTTTTAGCTTGACAAAGGGGCAGAGGAGTGCGATTGATACCATTGCAAAAGACCTCAACTCACAAATTGCCGCTAGACGCCTTATAATGGGTGATGTGGGCTGTGGGAAGACGATTGTGATTTTGAGCGCGGTAATGATGGTATATCCTAGAAAAAGCGTGCTTTTAGCGCCCACGAGCGTGCTAGCAAAGCAGCTTTATGAGGAGGCACGGAAATTTTTGCCAGAATCTGTGAAGGTGAAGCTTGTGCTAGGGAGCAATAAGGAATTTACGCAAGACGCTTTGGAGCAAGAGGGCTTGGAATCTAGCGCACAAGGGGATTTGTTTGCATTTGCTTTGCAAGATTTTCAAAATATGTCGCAAAATCCATACAATCTAAACCCCCAAAAACGCGCCGAGTGTGCGCGCGAAGCGGAGTGCGATTTGACTGCGCAAGGCGATGCAATTAATGGAATAGATTCTTGCCATTTTATCATTGGCACGCAGGCGCTTTTATATCGGAATCTAAACTTTGATGACTGCGCGCTTGTGATGAGTGATGAACAGCATAGATTTGGCACAAATCAGCGCTACAAGCTAGAAAAAATGTTTAGCGCGCAAAATGGGGCAAATCCTAGCAAACCGCATTCTTTGCAGTTTTCTGCTACGCCTATCCCGCGCACAATGGCGATGATAAACTCGCAGTATATCAATGTCAGCAATATCACGGATTTACCTTTCAAAAAAGATATTACGACTTCTATCGTTGGTAAGAGCGATTTTAAGGGGCTTATTGCACATTTGCAAAGTGAGTTTGCGCTTTCTCATCAAGCGATTATCGTGTATCCTTTGGTGGAGGAGAGCGAGCATATTAATTATCTCTCGCTAAATGAGGGGCGCGAGTTTTGGCAGAGGCATTTTGAGGGTGTGTATGTGACTTCTGGTAAGGACAAGCAAAAAGAGCGCGTGCTAGAGGAATTTAAGGAGAAAGGAAATCTGCTTCTTGCAACTACGCTTATTGAGGTGGGGATTTCACTTCCGCGTCTAAGCACGATTATTATCGTAGCGCCTGAGCGTTTGGGACTGGCGACTTTGCATCAGTTGCGCGGGCGGGTTAGTCGCAATGGGCTTAAGGGCTATTGTTTTTTATACACGCATACGACAAATACCGAGCGACTGGAAAAGTTTGCAAGCACGCTTGATGGGTTTAAAATCGCCGAACTTGATTTGAAATATCGCAATAGCGGGGATTTGCTAAGTGGCGCGCGTCAAAGTGGCGATGAGTTTGTGTTTTTTAGCTATGAAGATTCTGAAATTTTAAGCGAGGCAAAAAGTACGATAGAAAAAGCAAAATCTTAAAACTCTACTAAACCAAAAAGGGTAAAATAGGTAAAATACGCGCGCGCAAGTGCGATTTGACTGCGCGAGGTGATACAATTTAAGGGTGTAGATTCTAAAACCACCAAACAACATTGCAGAATCTTAGAATCTCATCAACCAAAAAACGCCGAGTGTGCGCGCGAAGCGGAGCTTGTCAGGGGCTTTGCTCTTGTAAGTGATACATTTTAAGGAATAGAGGCGGAGCCGAAGCGGGATTCACTCCCGCCCAGACGATACAATTAAAGGAATAAAAATGAAATATAAACTTGTGATGTTTGGTTTTAGCGCAGTGTGCGCGGATATAGAGGAAGTGAGGGCGCGTTTGAGCGTGTATCCGAGTGAGCGCTTTGCAATAGAGGGTGGCGAGCAATGCTATTTGATAGATTTGCAAAGCGCGGAGTGCTATCTCATCGGGCTAGATTCACAAAATCGCTACATTATCAAAGGGCTAGATTCTTAACAACCAAAAAACGCCAAGTATGCGCGCGAAGCGAAGCTTGTCAGGGGCTTTGCTCTTGTAAGTGATACAATTTAAGGAATAGATTCTTAAATTACTAAACAGCGTAAAATCGCTTAAATATCTTTTAATT
Source organism: Helicobacter himalayensis (assembly GCF_001602095.1). Taxonomy (NCBI): domain Bacteria; kingdom Pseudomonadati; phylum Campylobacterota; class Epsilonproteobacteria; order Campylobacterales; family Helicobacteraceae; genus Helicobacter; species Helicobacter himalayensis. The sequence goes on from NZ_CP014991.1 coordinate 445,742, forward strand.
GACAAAAAAAAGAGAAAAACATATAATTGAACCTTTCTAAAATCCCCATTTAAACGGAAGCACAATGAAGCTAGGAAAAATCAAAGATTATGCGATGGTAGGGTCGCTGGGCGTGGCTGTGGCGTTTGCGTTGCAAGGTTGTGAGGATAGCAATAAGGATTCTAAGATTTTGCAATCTCAAGCGGTAAAAAATGGCGCATTTGTCGTCATCGAGGAACAGCAAGATGGTAGCTATAAGGTGCTAGAGGAATATCCCAGTGAGACAACGCGCGTGATGCTCAAAGACAAAGACGGCAATGAGCGTATGTTAAGTCAAGAGGAGATTGATAATCTCATCGCGGTGGAGGAGAAAAAAATAGATTCTGGAACAAGCGAACTTACTAATCCAAATGGCGGTGGATTGGGACTTGGTGGCGCGATTTTGGCATCTGCGGCGGGCGCAATACTAGGAAGCTACATTGGGAATAAACTTTTTAATAACTCAAACTACAAAGCAAATGCCCAGCGCAATTACAAATCCCCACAGGCTTATGAGCGTAGCAAAAATAGCTTTTCAAATTCTGCTAAAAGCACGACTTCAAGCGCGACAAGAAGCACTGGTGCAAAAAGTGGATTCTTTGGCAATAGCTCAAATGCTAGCAGAAGTACTTCAAGCTCTATGGGAGCGTAACTTTCAAAGTATCACAAAAGGAAAAGATAATGTTGCAAGGGATTTTGTTAGAAGTCGATACGCAAAAAAAACAGGGCAAAATACAGCAGGCTGTCAATAAGCGTGAATATCTCTTTGATTTGGAACTATGGGAGGGTAAAGAAAGCGAGTTGGTGGCAAAAGAGGAAATTGAATTTGATGCTGAAAAGGGCGAGGTGATAAAAATCCGACCAAAGCCAAAACCCATAGACCCCAATGAGATCCCCGTGACAAAAAGCCCAGAAGAATGTATTTTAGAATTTTTTGCGCGTGAGAATAGCATTTTAGAAAATTATAAAGAATTTGTCGCAAATCACCCGCGCCTTGATTTTTTACGCTCACAACGTTTTATTTTGACTGCGTATAATGATTTATGCGAAATGGATGGCACACTTGCAAATCCAGCCTTAAAAGCCCTTAGGCAAGAGATTCTTAACCTTTATAAAGAGTATGAAAACTACATCAAAAAAACTTCTTATGCGCTTGAATATTCCTTTGAAAAAATCTTTTTAAACCGCCAAAGCGCGTATTTAAAAGCGCAGGATTTAATCGAGATGACGCAAAGCTCGCTTAATAACGCTCAAGCTCAAGTGCGTCCATTAAGTAAGAATCTTGAAGAATCTGAATTTGCGCTCAAAAATACCAAAGGCTCTAAGACAGAACTAGAAAAAGAAGTGAAGGCTATGCGTAAGCGCTATGTGGATTTGTTGCAGTATATTGCTGTGCAAAAGGAACTTTTGGTAAAAACAACCGAACGCTTGAAAAGATTTAGAGAGACGCATTTGGAGGAATTTTCTGAAGTGTTTAAACCGATGAAAGAGGATATTCGCACGCATTTTGTTACCTTGCTTGATACGAAGGCGTTTGATTTGGATTCTTTTTTGTGGGGTCGTGCGAAAAAAAGCGAGATTGTCAAGCGATTTTTCCGTGATGCAGGGATTGAGGGAGGTTATAGCTCAAAAACTTTCTTGCATTATTTTTTGCGCGGACTTGATAAATCAAAGCTTAGCCCGCGGAGCAGGGAGCTTTTTGACTTGCTTCATTATTTGGAAGAGGTGAGTAAGCGCAATGTGTTAATTATCCGAGAATCTAGCTCGGATTCTTATCGTGATATGCAGATTATTTTAAAAGTGGATTCTTGTATTTCTGTGAAAGCGCAGCAGCAAATGATTCCTGCATTTAACGAGTTATGCGCAAATAAATATGATATTGTGGTGATGGATTGGCGTAATGAAAATGTCAGCGCGCTTGATTTTATCCGCAAATATAAAGTTACTAAAAAAGATTCTAAAATATGCTTTATAATCCTTATGCCTGAGAATCAAGATTCTGAATTTGTGCTTAAGGCGCGTGATTTGGGCGTGCAGTTTTTTGTCCCTTCGCACAATGCGGATTTGCTTTCAGATGCTGTGCGTATGGCGATTTAAGGCTTAAAATCTTACATTTTGCGCTCTAACTCTAGGATTTACCCACTCTATCTTAAAGAACTAACAATTTTTTCGCACAAATTGGCTATACTCTAAGCATCTAAAATCTAAAAAGGAGTGCGTAATGAAAACAAGAAAAGAGCACGATTTTATTGGTGAGCTAGAGATTGAAGAGGGTGTGTATTATGGGATTCAGACATTTCGCGCGGTGGAAAATTTCGATATCACCCACGAGCGCTTAAGCAATTTTCCTAGCTTCATCAAAGCCTTGGCGCAAGTAAAAAAAGCCGCAGCATTGGCAAACTATGAGCTAAAATTATTAGATGAAAAGATTAAAAATGCCATTGTGGAAGCGTGTGAAAGGATTATTTCTGGGGAGTTTAAAGAGCAATTTGTGGTGGATATGATACAAGGTGGGGCTGGCACAAGCACAAATATGAATGCAAATGAAGTCATCGCTAATATTGCCTTAGAATCTATGGGATATAAAAAAGGGCAGTATGAGTTTTGCCACCCAAATGATCATGTAAATCTCTCTCAATCAACTAACGATGCTTATCCTACGGCACTTCGTGTGGCACTTTATGAGAGGCTTTTTGAACTTACAGAATCTATGCAGATTCTCAAAAAATCTTTTGAAAAAAAGGCACTTGAATTTAAAGATATTCTAAAAATGGGACGCACACAGCTTCAAGATGCAGTGCCTATGACCTTGGGGCAGGAGTTTCGCACTTTTGCAGTGATGCTAGGAGAGGATATTCAACGCGTGAAAGAAGCACAAGATTTGGTGCGTGAGATAAATCTCGGTGGCACAGCCATAGGCACGGGGATAAACTCGCACCCTGATTATCCAAAAGTAGTGGAAAAAAAGTTGCAAGAAGTGACCAACCGCCCTTTTGTAACTGCAAGTGATTTGATTGAAGCCACACAAGATACCGGTGCATATGTGCAAATAAGCGGCGTGCTAAAACGTGTCGCAAGCAAGGTGTCAAAGATTTGTAACGATTTGCGCCTTTTAAGCTCTGGTCCGCGCGCAGGGCTTAATGAAATCAATCTTCCTAAAATGCAGCCCGGAAGCTCAATAATGCCCGGCAAGGTTAATCCGGTGATTCCGGAAGTTGTCAATCAAGTGTGCTTTAGTGTCATTGGTAATGATGTGACAATCACGCTCGCAGCTGAAGCAGGACAATTGCAACTCAATGTCTTTGAACCTGTGATTGCGTATAGTTTGTTTAATTCTATTGCGATGATGAAGCGCGCCTTTCGCACGCTCGCTAACAAGTGTGTCGATGGAATCACCGCAAATGAGGAAATTTGCAAAAATTTCGTTTTCAATAGCATTGGCATTGTAACCGCGCTAAATCCCTACATTGGCTATGAAAACTCTGCAAAAATCGCCAAAGAAGCACTTGAATCTGGCAAAAGCGTGTATGAGCTAACACTAGAGCATAAACTCTTAAGCAAAGAGGAATTAGACGAGATTTTCAAGCCTCAAAATATGCTACAAGCGCATATGCATAGTATCAAAAAATAAGGCTATGTTTGAATGCTTTGAAACTACTGCATTTAGAGCTTTTCAAGGATTGTAAGAATTTGCTGGCATTTTCTGGCGGGATAGATTCTAGCGCATTATTTTTTTTGCTGAAAGATTTGAATGTAAGCTTTGATATAGCCATTGTCAATTACGCTACAAGAGAAGATTCTAAACTAGAAGTCGCCTACGCACAAGAACTAGCGCAACGATACAACAAAAAAGCCCATATTTTTAACGCCCCAAAAATCCACGCAAACTTCGAGCATAACGCGCGCGCGGTGCGCTATGAGTTTTTTAAGAATCTTTGTTTCAATGAGGGCTATGAAAATGTGCTTTTAGCTCATCAGCTCAATGACAGGCTAGAGTGGTTTTTGATGCAGTTGGCGCGCGGGAGCGGGATTTGGGGCTTGCTTTCACTGCAGGGCGTGAGTGAATTTGAAGGCGTTAGGCTTGTGCGTCCATTGCTAGAATCTAGCAGGGAGGAGATTTGCGCGTATGTGGCACAAAGGGGGATAAGGTATTTTAATGACGCGAGTAATGAGGATTTGCGCTTTAAGCGGAATTTTTTTCGCCATAATTTTTCTAACAAGCTCCTTAAACACGCGCCAAAAGGGATTTTGCAAAGTTTTAGAATCTTAGATTCTCAAAATGCACTTTTTTCACAAGGTGCGCAAAGCGTTGAAAAAATTTTAGACAATCTCTTTGTATGCGCACGCAAATCAAAAAATCAATGTTTGGAAAATCAATATTTGGATACTCAAAAAGATATGCGTAATGTGGATTGTGCGCTGAAAAATCTTGGCTATGTGATGAGTTTTAAGCAGCGTGAAGAAGTGCTTAAAAGTGGCTTTGATTGCGAGCTTGGCGGGCGTTTTGTGGTGGCTTGTGCGGGCGAATTGCTTTTTGTTGCGCGCAAAAATTTTCACCATCACCACGCAATGCCAAAAAAAATAAAGGAGCAATACCGCCTTTGTAAAATCCCGCCAAAAATCCGCCCTGTGCTTTTTCAAGCTGGCATCATTGATAAAGAGTTAGAGGATTTAAGGAAATTATTAGAATCCAGATTTTCTAAATCATGAACAGCATTGCAGAATCTACAAACCCAATCAGCCAAAAAACGTGGAATATGCGTGCGAAGCGGAGATAAAGCGGGATTGCTCCCATAGGCGATATAATCAATGGAATACAATTGGATAGATTTTGTAATGAAATAAAAAACATAAAGTGTGTAAGCTTGCAGGGAAAGCCCTGCAAGTTGGAGGTAGGTCACAAATTTAAAACCCTGAAAAAAGGTCTGTTGAGAGATAGCGCTCGGCTGTATCATTAAGCATTGTTAGCACTTTTTTGCCCGGATTTTCTTTTGCGATTGCTTCGGCGATTGCGACATTGCCACCGCTTGAAATCCCTACCATCACGCCAATGCTACCAAGCTTTTTTGCCATAGCGATTGCCACATCATTTTCCACGCAAATAATAGAATCCATAATATCTTTATTAAGCGTTTTTGGGATAAAGTTCGCCCCAATGCCTTGAATCTTGTGCGGTCCTGCCTGTCCTTGTGAGATGAGAGGCGACGCCGCTGGCTCTACGCCTATGATTTTAATATGCGGGATTTCTTTTTTTAGCACCTCACCCACACCGCTAATTGTCCCACCTGTGCCAAATCCAGCCACAAAAAAATCTAAATCTTTCCCAAAAGATTCCAAAATCTCTTTGGCTGTGCCGAGCTTATGAGAAAGTGGGTTTGCAGGATTTTCAAACTGGCTTGGCATAAAGGAGTTTGGCGTGGATTCTAGCAATTCTAGCGATTTATTAAGTGCGCCTTTCATTCCCTCGCTTGCTGGTGTAAGCACGAGCTGTGCGCCAAAAAAGCTCATCATCTTGCGGCGCTCTATACTCATAGATTCTGGCATTGTGATGATGATTTTTAGCCCTAAATCCGCGCAAATCATCGCAAGTGCGATACCCATATTCCCGCTGGTGCATTCTATGATGGTTGTGTCTTTGTTGATTTTGCCCTCTTCCATTCCGTGCTTAATCATACTATATGCTGGGCGATCCTTGACAGAATGGCTTGGATTGAGAAATTCGCATTTACCATATACATTTTCGTGAATGCCTGCAAGGCGCACTATTGGGGTATTTCCTATAATATCACTTATGCTGTTGTAAATTTTCATTGTGTTGCCTTTTTTGAAGTTTTAGCTCACCTTTGGCTTGCTCTCTTTGCAAAGAAGCCTCAATGCGAGGGTTAGCATTGTAACAAGCCCATACTTAATAAGTCAAGTTTTATCGCTTTTCTTGTTGAGAAGGTTTAGAATCTAAAACTACCAAATCGCGTTGCAGAATCTTAGATTCCAATCAACCACAAAAACGTCAAGCCCGCGCGCAAGCAGAGCCAAATCTGGATTCGCTCCTGCGAGGTAATACAAATTGATGAAATCTAAAAAACCGAGATATTTCGCTTCGCTCAATACGACAAGGGCTATGCCTCAATACGACAAGGCGATTGTCATTCTGAGGGTTTTATGCCCGAAGAATCTCTTAAAGAATCTAAATTACTCTACCAACTTTTGCGTATTAATATCAAAGTCAAAATATTCTGACATAAAATCAGAGTTGCTTATCTTTTCGTAATGATCTGCCGCAGCTTTGAAATTTTTATTTTCTTGGTAAAGCAAGGCAAGGGCAAATTTTGCTTCTAAATTTGTTACAGATTCTAACTTTGAAATTTGCAAAAGTGCCACGGCGTTTTCGTGTTTGTCCGCACCAAGTGCCGCCACCGCGCCCAAAAATCGCGTATGCGCGTCATCTTCTTTCAAATCATCAATAAGCGTGTTGTAATACACAAATGCCTTTTCAAAATTACCATTGTAAATATTTAAAAGTCCTAGCAGTTGTAAAATGCCAGCCGGATTCTCATTCTCGCTTAAAAGTTTATGCTCTAACTCTGGCTCAAGGCTTGAGAGTGTGCCGGTGATAAAGCCCACATACACAAATAATTCCCTTGCAAGCGTTGGTCCAAAATAAATGCTTGCTTTGTCAAGATTCTTTTTTGAAAGATTTGCATTTAGCTCTAGCGCGATACTTTGCAAATCTTTTTTATGGAATCTCGCAAGCTCATACATAATATTTGACACCACATCGCGCGGGTAGAGTTCTTGCAGATTCTTAAAAGATTGCATAGCAAAGGTTGGGTTATTTTGTGCTATTGCATATACACTTTGCAAGGCATAATAAATTGGCAATTTTTGCTTACTTTCCTCAATCCAGCTAAAATCATCAATTGGCACATTATTAAGATAGCGTAATAAAGAAAGCAAAAACATCTCTTTTGTTTTATCTTCAAACCCAATATCTATAAAGTCCGCTCGTATCGAGCTTAAGATTCTATCAGTATTCCTATAAGTGAGCTTGCCAGCAATCACCGCAAAAAGCCCGGATAAAATATCGCTTGTGTCCAAATGATAAGCGCGCAAAAAATGCGTATAAGCATTGTCATAATCCCCAAATTGCGCAGACAACACACCCAAATTGTAATGTAAAATTGAGTGGTTTGGATACATCGCAACAGCTTTTTGCATATATTCTCTAGCTTTTCTTAAATTATTTTTATACGCCTCTTTTAAGCCCAAAACAATATTTTGATTCACCTTTGCAATCCCACTTCCTTCACCTAAGCCACTTTTAGCAAGTTCGATATTTTGAATCTTTGCATTTATCCCGCCATCTCTAATTGCCTCTAGCGCTTCTTTAGCGTCAAACACACGCAGTGGTGCATAAAAATATAAAATCTTAAAACTTAGAATTTGCTGGTGCTCAAACTTGCGATTCCAAAAATTTTCCTGCGCAATATTGACATCAAACAAATCTTCTTTTAACTTTATGCGAATAGGATAAGTCTCTAGCTTTGGATTATATTCATCTTCGCGCATAAAGCGATTAAGAATGGTCGCGCTTTCTTTAAAATTCCCAAGCTTGATTTCAATAAGTTGCAAGGCAGCAAGTGCATCTGGATCTTTTGGAAAATAAGAGAGATATTCATAAATGTAAGAGCGCGCCTTGTCATACTCGCCAAGCCGTGCGTGCAAAAGTGCGATTGCAAGATTATCTTTTTTTGAAGGTGTTTTTTTTAGCGTATTGAGCGCGTTAAAATCATCATTGAAAAGCAAAAAAGTGCGCGCAGCGATTTTATTGTTTTGAGTTTGATAGAGTTTAGAATTTGGGTGCAAAAGTGGAGAGAGAGATTCAAAATAAAAGCCCTTGTAAGTGTTAAGAAGCGCATAAACATAAGAGTAAAGCGGTTGCTTGCTCGCATCATACAAATGCGAAGCACTTAAGCCAAGATAATATTGTGAGAGGGCAATATCTCCTAATTTATATGCCGCATAGGCTGCATTAAGTGCGCTTACAGAGATATCTTCGCCAGCATTGATAGCATTGTCAAATGACGCGATAGCTTGTTTATATTGCCCTTCTTTGAGCTTGATTACGCCTAGATTGTAGCTTGCGAGTGATTGAGAAAAGATTGAGATATATTCAAACAAATCAAGCGCTTGCATTTTATCGCCTTGCTCATACAAGAGATTTGCTTTTTTTATCATTTCGTCTAATGCGTCATTATCGATATTTCCAGCTCTACTAAGGGCTTGGACGATGGGTGGCGTTTGGATTTTTTTAGGTGGTAGGATTTTAACCTCTTCTTCTTGTGGTGCTGGAGCTTTAAGCGCAAACACTAATCCAAGCACGATAATCATCACCACGCATACCACAATACCTATAATAATAAAAAATGTTTTTTTGTTTTGCTTAGGATTTTTTAAAGACGCGGGTAGGGATTTGATACACGCAAGCAAGGATTCTAACTTAATCTTAAAACTACCCTCTTTTTGCGCGTTTCCTTGCTCGCTCTCTTGTGCATTTTCCCGCGTGGCATTAGATTCAGTTTGAGAATCTCTCTTTGGGTCATTTAAATCTACTTCTTGCAAATCATCTGCCATAGCGCGCCACTATTAAAGGTATTTTTGAAGTGTTTGCGGGATTTCGATACTCCCATCTTTATTTTGGTAATTTTCCATAATTGCAATAAGCGTGCGCCCAACCGCAAGAGATGAGCCATTGAGTGTATGGACGAGGAGATTTTTTTTCTCATCTTTGTAGCGGATTTTTGCGCGTCTTGCTTGAAAATCGCGTGTGTTTGAAATCGAACTTATCTCACGATAGCATTTTTGCCCCGGAAGCCACACTTCTATATCAATCGTATTGCTTGCGCTAAAGCCTAAATCCCCGCCACAAAGCTGCATAAAGCGATGAGGCAAGCCTAATTCTTGCAAGATTCCACTTGCAGTTTGAAGCATTTTTTCTTGCATAAAATCGCTTTGTTCAGGCGTTGTGATTGCCACAAGCTCGACTTTGTCAAATTGATGCTGGCGAATCATTCCGCGTGTATCTTTGCCTGCGCTTCCAGCCTCTTTGCGAAAGCAAGGCGTTTGCGCGGTAAGCATTATGGGAAGCTCGGATTTTGGGATAATAGTGTCATTGTAAAGATTTGTCAGCGTGATTTCAGAAGTTGAAATAAGATACAATTCGTGCGCTTGCAAATTCGCAGAATCTAGCCCCTCAAAGTCTTGGTTGCCAATTTTAAACATATCAGATTCAAACTTTGGAAGCTGTCCTGTGCCAAAAAGGCAGTTTTTATTCACAATCACAGGCGTTACCACCGCTTCAAAACCCGCTTTTTGATTGTAATCAAGCATAAAATTTATAAGCGCGCGATTGAGCCTCGCACCCATTCCACGCAATACGCTAAAGCGGCTTTTTGCTAGCTTCACGCCTGCTTCAAAATCTATCCAGCCATTTTTATTTGCTAGCTCCCAATGCTCCTTTGGCTCAAAATCAAATACCCTCGGCTCTAGGATTTTTTTTATTTCTCTGTTATCGCTCTCGTCCTCGCCCTCTGGCGTTTTGCTATCTGGCAAATTTGGGATTGTGTAGCTTATCTTTGTAAGCGCAGATTCTGTTTTTTCAAGCTTTTTTTGCGCCTCTTGCATTTCTTGTTTATTAGAATCTAGCTTTGCTTTAAGCTCATCTATATCTTTATTTTGTGCGCGCAAGGTGGCAAACTCTTTTGACGCGCTATTTTTAAACGCTTGCAATTCTTCTAGTTTTTGCTTTTGGGCTTTATACTCACAAGCAATGCTAAAAAGCTCTTGCAGCAGCTCTTTGCTCACTTTTTTAACCTGCAACTTTTGCGCCACAAATTCAAAATTATTTAAAAGCAATTTTGTATCTATCATTGAAGATTCTCCATAAGCTAGACATTTGTCTAAGATTATGAAATCTTAAGCATTTTTTATTCCGATTAAAATTTTTGTTTAAATTAATCATTTTTACACTAAAATTGCGCGTTTGATACACATAAAGATAAGGTTTGCAATGTTTGGCGTAGGCATTTTTGAGATTCTTGTCATTTTGATAGTGGCGATTATTTTTTTAGGACCAGATAAACTACCCCAAGCAGCCGTGGATATTGCTAAATTTATGCGTGCGCTTAGAAAAACCATCAATGATGCAAAAGAAACCTTTGACAATGAAGTGCGCCTAAGCGAGCTTAAAAAAGAAGCGCTTTCTTACAAGGAAACACTGACAAAAGACATCACGCAAAGTATGGATTCTCTAACCTCCATACCAAAAGACATCACAAATGAAATCACCAAAAGCCTAGATGAGACGGATTCTGACACATCAAAAAATACAGAATCTATACAGGCACAAAATGGCGAAATCCAAAAAAGCCCAGAAACTTTGGCGTTAGAAAGCCTTAATTTCCAAAGTGAAGCCATTGATAAGGAAATCGCTGAACTCAATCAAAAGGCTTTGCAAGAAAATGAACAAAATGAAACAAACTACACACATAACGAGAAATTAGCAGCGCAAAACACACAAGATTCTAAAAACAAGGCTTAGTAATGTTTGAAGATTTAAAACCACATTTGCAGGATTTACGCAAGCGACTTATTATCTCGACACTTACGTTGCTTGTGGCTTTTGGCGCGTGCTTTAGCTTTTGGGAATTGCTCTTTGACTTTGTTGCAGCACCTATGAATAAGGCACTAAGCAACGACACTATAAACGCGCACCTTGCCACACTTAGCGTGTTAGAGGGTGTGTTTGTTGCATTGAAAGTCGCGTTTTTTGCCGCACTTGTGGTGTCAATGCCGGTTATTTTTTGGCAATTTTGGCTTTTTGTCGCGCCCGGACTTTATAAGCACGAGAAAAAAATCGTCCTGCCATTTGTGGGCTTTGCAAGTGCGATGTTTTTCGTGGGTGTGGCGTTTGCGTATTATCTCGTGTTGCCTGTGGTGATTGAGAATGTCCTGCTTTTTGGGAATGATAAGTTTGAGGGAAGCATTAGCGCGGATAATTATGTGATGTTTTTTACAAGGCTAGTTATCGGCTTTGGCATTACCTTTGAGCTACCGGTGCTTAGCTATTTTCTCGCGCGCGTTGGAATGATCACAGACCAATCGATGAAGAATTTTTTTAAATATGCGGTGGTGATTATTTTTGTCATAGCAGCACTTATCACGCCACCAGATGTGATTTCACAGATTTTTTTAGCAATTCCACTTATCGGGCTGTATGGTGTTTCAATCCTCATTGCAAAAATGGTAAATCCCGCAAAGGAGCAGGATTTAGAGCAAGACTTAGAAGAAGAAAATTAAGATTCTATGCAAGAGCCAAGCCAAAGAGATTTTTTTTTAAAATCTTATGATTATGATTTGCCAAAAGAGCTTATCGCCTATGCGCCCACAACGCCAAGAAGTGCGGGAAAGCTCCTTGTGTATAAAAGGGTGCAAAAAAGTATTGAACATTTTTATTTTAGCGATTTTTGCGACATTATTCCGCGTGAAAGTATCCTTGTGTGTAATGATACAAAAGTGCTTAAGGCGCGCCTTTTTGGGCGTAAAAAAAGTGAAAGATTTCAAAGTGAAAATTCTAAATTATACGAAATCTTTTTTCACAAGCCCTTAGAATCTGGTGATTGTAAAACATTAGATTCTAAAGAGTTGGATTCTTTCCATTCCTCTGCGCCCAATAAATCTACACCTACACGCTTTTTAGTCCAAACACGTGGGAAGATTAGGTGTGGGGATTGCATTGTGCTAGATTCTGGAGTGCAGGTGCGAATTTGTGAGATTCTCTCTAATGGCTTGCGCGTGGTGGAATTTCAAGATTCTAATGGGAAAATTTTAGATTTTTCTCAAGTTTTAGAGCTTTTAGAAAATCACGGCTCTATGCCCCTGCCGCCTTATATTAAGCGCGGAGCAAACGCCCAAGATGAGCGCGATTATCAAAGTGTGTTTGCAAAGTATGCGGGCGCTGTGGCTGCACCTACGGCGAGTCTGCATTTTAGCGCACAGGATTTTAGCGCGCTACAAAAGCACTATCAAACCTGCTTTGTGACGCTACACATAGGCGCTGGGACATTTCAAGGTGTGGAGAGCGAAGATATTAGAGCACATACAATGCATTCAGAATCTTTTTTTATCTCACCGCAAAGTGAGGAAATCCTGCAAAAACATTTGAATGATGGCGCACTCCTTTGTATCGGCACAACTGCCGCGCGTGTGGTGGAAACATACGCAAGAGGGGCTAAAAATAGCGGCGAATGCGAACTTTTTTTGCATCCGCATAATCCACCGTGTGCAAAATTTGGGCTTTTGACAAACTTCCACCTTCCAAAATCCACACTTTTAATGTTTGTAAGCGCGCTCATTGGGCGAGAAGAGACTTTGCGCGTTTATGAGGAGGCAAAAAAGACGGGCTATAAATTCTACTCTTTTGGCGATGGAATGTTAATCTTATGAATCTGAAAAATCCTCAAACGAGAGACTTAAACGCACTTTTGTGCGAAAATAAAATAATGTTAGATTCTGCGCAAATAGCGCGTTTGGAATCTTTTGCAGCACTTCTTTTGCATTGGAATAAAACGCATAATCTTAGCGGAGCGCGCACAATGGAGGGAATGCACGAAAATATTGTGGATTCTTTGTATCCTTTGTGTTTTTTGCAAACCTTTGAAAATGTGCTTGATATAGGCAGTGGTGGAGGGTTTCCGGCGATTCCTCTAAGCATTGCGCGCCAAAATGCGACTTTTATCCTCCTTGAGCCACGCGCGAAACGTTTTTCATTTTTGCAAAATGTGATTTGTGAGCTAGGGCTTAAAAATGTGAATGTGTATAAAGCACGCTTAGAATCTCTTGCTTCCCCACTGCAAGTTGATTTAATCACTTCACGCGCGGTGATGCCAGCCTCAAAACTCATAAAAATATCGCGTACCTTTTTGCGCGAAAATGGCTATTTTTTGCTTTTCAAAGGTTCAAATTTCAAGCGAGAAATGCCAAATGCAAGCCAAAATGAGTGTTTTACAAGAAATGATAGAATCTACTTTTACGCAAAAAATTCTTTTGATGTTGTAAGGAGTGAGAAGTGAAGTATTTGTTAGTTTTAGTCGGTGTTGTGGCGTTTGTGTGGTTTGTGCTCTTACGCCCAAGGCTTAAAAAAACATCAAGTATTGGAGAATCTAAGCGTGAAGATTCTAAAAGACTGCAAGGTGAAACAATGGTGGAATGCGCGCTGTGTGGAAGTTTTGTCTCACAAAATGATGCGTTGCAAAGAGGCGGGGTTTTTTACTGCTCGCAAGAATGCTTGCAAAAGGTGTAAAATGCTAATTTTTGGACATTCACATATCACAATGCCCCATTTTAGGCGCGTGGAAAATATTCAATCTATCCAAACAAGCCCAAATGATAGTATCGTGTGGTTTAGACATAATGAAAATTTTGCGCTCTTAAAGCATTGCAAAGAATTTGAGATTCCCTGTGCTGTGATGGTGGAAAATATGATTGATTTTATGCTATGTGCGCACTTTAGCCCGCGCTTTTTGTTGGTGGATTCTCACGCGCAGGAATATCAAAAAATCATCGATACTTATTTGCTAGATTCTAAACTTTTATGCGTGGTTGAAGACTTGAGCGAGATAAAATCCCTCGCTCCTTATGGCATTGATGGTGTGATAACAAAGGCATATTTGGAGCTGTGATTTTTAATCATCTTGCTAGAAAAGCAATTTTAAGAATCTTGCAATTCAAGTGCAGTTTGAGCATCTTGGGGCTTTAGATAGCCTTCATTTACAAGCATTTCAACAATTTCTTTAAAAATCGGCGCGGCTGTGCGCGAGCCATAGTAGTCGTTTTGGATATGAGATTCAAAGACGACAACGCCTATGGTGTAAGTTTTTTGAGAATCTTTTGCAAAGCCAAAAAATGAGCCATTGTATTTGTCAATATAGCTTCCATCTTTTGCAATTTTTGCCGTGCCCGTTTTCCCACCTACTATGACGCCTTCCACTGATGCGGGCTTGCCTGTGCCTTTTTGCACGACATCAATGAGGAGCTCTTGCATTTTTTGCGCGTTATGAGAAGAGAGAATCTGCAAGGGCTGCGGTGTCGGCGCGATATAGCGCTCTGTGCTTGGTGCGCTAATATATTGTGTCACGCGCGGTGTGATGAGAAATCCACCATTACTAAAGCTCGCATACGCGCGCATAATCTGAACAAAAGTCGTCTGCAAACCATAGCCATAGCTCAAAGTTGCCTTTGTGGCTTCCTCGATATTGAGACGTCGCACACTTGGGAGCGAGCCTTTTTTCTCATAAGGTAAGTCAATGCCTGTGATATCCGAGAATCCAAATGCTTTTAGCGCAGTATGCAGGCTTTGAGAATCTAGCGGGGCGCTAAGTTTCACCATACCGATATTGCTAGATTTTAGTAAAATCTCTTCTGGTGTGGCGTTTTTTACAAGCGTGCTATCGCGGATTGTGTAGTTTTTAATCTTCACCACACCGCCTTCTAGGTCAAAAACCTGCTTTGGATTTATCATATTTTTTTCAAGCAAAATAGCGTAAATGATAGGTTTAATCGTGCTTCCGGGCTCATACACGCGCTCAATCGCACTCAAATTTAACACAGAATAATCTTGCAAACTTCGCAAGGTGTTTGGATTAAAGCGATTTGAGCTCCCAAGTGCCAAAAAGCGCCCACTTTGAGAATCCATAATCCCTGCAATCACTTCCTGCACATTATAGCGCGCCTTCGCCTTGTCTAAAATCATCTCTAGCTTGTGCTGCACACGTAAAGGAATGCTTAGAGTGATATTAAAGCCATCTTGACGCAGTTTTTTTACCGCGCTTTTATCCATAATCACATTAAAGCCGATGTCGCGCTTCCCGCTTACAAGTCCATCTTGCTTAGAGCTTAGAATCTCATTGTAATATTTTTCAACACCTTTAAGTCCATAAACACGCGTGATTCCATCGATTTCGTTTTTTTTCACATAGCCGATGAGTGGCTCAAGCACGCTTGAGTAAGGATAACTGCGATTTATCCCGCTGACTTGGATTGTAAGTCCCTGTTTTGGGATTACCACGCCTTTGGCATTTTCATATTCCTTAAACACATCATAACGTAGCAAAATGAGATTTAAGCGCCGCAAGTTTGTCGCCACACTTGGCGAAAGTCGATAGGAAAGCACGACATTGCCCTGCGCTTGAAACTTTTTATACACTTCACTTGTAGGAATCCCGCTATATATTGAAAAGAGATTCACAAACAATTCTTTTTTTTGCGGGTCGATGCTTTGGGTGTTGATACTTGCTTTGTAAAGCTTTGAGCTTGCAGCCAATTCGAAATTATCAGAGCTAAAAATCGATCCGCGCAAGGCAGTATCGATTTTGGCAACCTCCAACGTTGGAAGTTTGCGTGGGGTGATAATTTTCACATAAATAATGCCTAGAAATGCCACAAAGCACAGCAATAGAAAGAAAAAAACGCTTAAAATAACCGCTACTTTTCGCTCTCGCAAGATACTCCTTTTGGCATTATATGCACAAAAATTCTAAGAAATTATCTCAAAATCTTTAAATATTGGGTCGTGTAGAAAATTTAAAAAAGCAGAGATTGCACCTGAATTTTATACCTGTTTTATATTTTTATACCTGTGTTCTCATAATCTCTTTATACGCGTTAATTGCTTTATTTCTCACTTCTAGCATAACTTTCATACTATTTTCCGCCTTGCTAATAGCAATTGCCGCATCGTGCAAATCTTTAATTTGTCCTGTCGCCATATCTGCAAGCGCTTTTTCGGAGGTTTGTTGCAAGGTATTAACATCATCAATTGTTTGTTTAAGCGTTTGGGTAAAATCAGGTCCATCATATTTTGCGCCATTGGCTTTGTTTCCAGCACTTGAAATGCTATTTATATCAGTATGAAGTATGTCACTTTTGATAACGCCAAATTGAATATCTGCCATTTTTTTCTCCTAACTCTTCACCAAGTCATTTCATGCTTGAAACATACTAATCGCGTTTGTCGCCATATTTTTCGCGCTTTGGAATGCGCTAACATTAGCTTGATATGCCCTTGTTGCTTCGATTAAATCGGCCATTTCTACGACTGGATTAACATTGGGATACGCCACATAGCCTTCAGAATTTGCATCTGGGTGACTTGGATCGTATTTCATCAATGGCTGTCTGTCATCACGCACGATTTTGTGAATATAAACGCTCATTATAGCAGGTTTTGGCTCGATTCCCAAATTTCCTTCACCAAGTGGATCTTCATATTTGAGCTGATTGTTTTTCGTGCCTAAGCGCTCATTTAGCACCTTATTGAAATCAAACGCACGAAATACCACTTCCCTACGTCTATATGGTCCACCTTCATCAGTGCGCGTGGTGTTGGCATTTGCAATATTTGAAGAGATAATGTTTGTGCGCACGCGTTGCGCAGAAAGTCCATAACCGCTAATATCAAAACTAGAGAGAAAAGACATTTTTTGCTCCTAAAATTAGTTAAGATTCTTTCCAGAATCTAGAGCGTAGCTAAAGATTCCCTTATGTCGCTTAAGTGCGGAGGTTAGGGCTTGATACATTGTAGAGTTTTTGCCCATTTCGCTAGTTTCTACATCTAAATCCACGCTATTGTCGTCATTTCTTGCTAAATGCCCATCGCGGAAAAACATTGTCGCCTTATTTAGTAAGCTTTGCTTCCCGTCAAAATGTGAGCCCTTACTTTGGATAAGTGGAAGTTCTGTGTTTTTATCTTTTTTAAACACCTTATTTGCGCTCTTTGCGAGATATTGTTCGAAATTAATATCTTTTGGTTTATAAAATGGCGTATCAACATTTGCGATATTTGAAGAAATCAAATCCTGCCTAAGCGAGCGAAAACTAAGGGCTTCATAAGTGAGCGGATAGACTTTTGAAATATCTTTAATTAAGCTCATTTTTTCTCCTTAAAACTTCTCAATAACTACATAAGTTTAAAGCAATAAATATGCCAAAATTATTGCAAAAAGAGTAAAAATAGGGATTTTGTTTTAAGAGATTTTCAAGTTAGAGGTGAAATGTAGTTTAAGTTGGATTTTTTCGTACACTCTGGGCAAATACCAATAAGCACCGCTGAAGTATCATAAAGTTTGTAGCCGCTTTTTTCCGCACCTAATGCTTCTAGCGCGCTTGTATCGATTTTAATATCTTCCAGTTTTCCACATTTTTCACACGTCACATGGATATGTCTATCGCAAGCAAGCTCATATTTTTGCTTTTGACCGGGAGCCTTAACTTCGCGCAAAATATTTGCTTCACAAAGCGCACTAATATTTTTATAAATAGTTGCAAGCGAGATAGAAGGGTAAAAATCCCTTATGTGTGCGTAAATCTCATCGACATCCATATGCCCATTTTTTTTGATTTCATTAAGCATCGCAATGCGTTGCGGGGTGATTTTGAGATTTTTTGCCCTTAAATCCTGTGCTACAAATTGTTGCATTCTTATTCCTGATTAATTAACTATAGTTTTTGCGCGCATTATAAAAATAAAAGTTAAGTTTTGGCAAATGAAATTAAAATTCGCACCAATAAATCCTAACATTTACAACTTAAGCCTTAATGAATATTAAAGCGCAAATTTTGCTACAATAGCGCGCTTATTTAATGTTTCAGAATCTAGGCAAGTTTATAAATCCGAGTTTTCATAAATTACATACATTAAAGGATAGAGAAATGAAAAAATTTTTGTTTTGGCTTTTTGGGATTATTTTTGTGCTTGTGCTATTGCTATTTGTCGCACTTTTTACACCCATTGGCAATAACCTATTTAAGCCACTTTTACAAGCACAGATCGATAAATACGCGCCACTAAAATTGGAGCTTGAAACTTTCAAACTGCGCTTTAATTCTATGGATGTGCTTGTGCGTAATGAGGAAAATATCATCATTACTTTAAATGGGGATTTTTCGTTTTTCTCGCAAGATGTGGATTTAGCGCTCAAAGTCGATGCGAGGGATATTAGCATTTTTGGTGAGCTTGTGGAGACACCACTAAGCGGGAGTTTCACACTAGAAGCACTCGCACAAGGAAATATTCAGAATCTTAGCCTACGTGTTTCAAGTGATATTGCGCACTCTTTTAGTCTTATTAGCGCGTTTGTAAAAGATTTTAGCTTAGAATCTATAAGGGCAGATATTAGAAATTTACAGATTCAAGAAGCGCTTGCAATGGTTGGGCAGAAACCTTATGCAAGCGGACTTTTGGGCGTTCAAGCAGATATAAAAGGAAATGAAAACTTGGAATTTAACGGGCGTGCGGATATTAAAATCACGCAGGGTGCGCTTTCACAGAATCTTGTCAAAAAAGATTTTGGCGTGGAGATTCCAAAAATAAATTTCACAAACACACTCGCCCTTATCTTTGATATGGACAAAGTCGCACACACACTGCAATTTAACTCAAATGTGGGCGTGATAGAATCTGAAGGGCAAACAACGCTTGAAAATCTTTTCACAAACAGCACTTATAGTATCAATCTCTCAAATCTTGCGCTATTTGCACCATTAGTAGGTATGCCTTTAAGAGGTGAGTTTAAAACGCAAGGAAGCGCGCTTGGTGCGATTATGCAAAATCTTGATATTCAAGGTGTTAGCAATGTGGCAAATTCTAAAACGAGCTATGCGTTAAATCTGAAAAATCTTGCGCCAAATACCGCGAATTTAGGGATTAAAGATTTAGAGATTCACAAGGCACTTTGGATTCTTAGTATGCCACAATATGTCAAAGGCACGCTTACAGCAGACATTGACGCATCAAATCTTGCCAAGAAACTTAATGCCACGATAAACGCGCAAATCAAAGCTAACACGGAAAATGCGGTGATGAAAAAAGAATTTGAGCTTGATATGCCAAAAACGCCATTTGAGCTCAATGTAAGCGTGGATATCAAAGAGCTTAAAGGCAGTGCGAATGCGATTTTTAGCTCGCCCCTTGCGATTTTAGAAGCAAAGCCAATAGCACTAGATTTAGAAAAAATCACTTTTAGCGCACCTTACACACTCACACTTCCAGATTTAAGCAAGCTTAAATTTGCAACTAAACTCAAACTTGTTGGCAAAATCTTAGCGCAAGGAAAATTTAGCTTTGCAGATATTCTATCCGCAGATTTTCACACACAAAGCCTAGGTGGGGATATTAAAGGTGAGCTCAAAGATTCTCAATTGAATGCAAAGCTTGATTCTGTCAATACATTAAGTTTGCTTAAAATGCTAAATACAAGTCAAATCTTTAGCTCAACACTTTTTGGCGACTTTGCCTACGATACTAAAACCTCGCAAGGCACGCTTAAAGCGAGTATGAAAGAAGGCAGAATCTTGGAAAATGAATTGACAAAAAATATCAAGCAATATTTGAAGTTTGATATGGTGGGCGAGGTGTATAAAGATGTTGCGTTAAGTGCGAATATTGATGAGGCAGTGATTAATTCTGCCTTTAGCCTTGCGAGCAAAAACACCACAATAAGCAGTGAGCGCACAAAACTTGATTTTGAAAAAGAAAGCATAGATTCTAAGATTTCCGTAGGAATCAAAGAAAATAAGGTTGATGTGTATCTCACAAATGCCATTAGCAAGCCGAATGTAAGAGTTGATGCGAAAAATTTGCTTATCCAAAACGCGCAAAAAGAAGTTGGCAGACAGGTTGAAAAACTCCTAGAAGATGAAAAAACTAAACAAAAAATCCAAGAAGGGGGCAAAAAACTTCTTAAGGGCTTGTTTTAGTAAGGATTAAAAAATGAAAAACAATGCAAGGTGGGCGTTTTTAAGTCTTTTATATGTGGGGAATATCAAAAAGGCACCAGGTACTTTTGGCACGTTGGCAAGCCTGCCTTTTGCGCTACCAATTTTGTTTTTTTCCCAAGAAAGTCTATTTTTATGTGCGTTGTTAGTTGGTGTGATTGCGACAAAGCAGATTGATATTTTCGAGCAAAATGGTGGCGCGCACGATGATAAAGGTATTGTTATTGATGAGCTTGTGGGTATGTGGGTAGCGCTAAGTTTTCTTAACCCTCACGAGCTTTTGGATAAATCGCTTTTTTGGTTATGTGGCGGGATTTTTGTTAGTTTTTTGCTTTTTAGAATCTTTGATGTTTTCAAGCCCTCGTTTATTGGCAAAATCGATAGAGAGGTAAAAGGCGGATTTGGCGTGATTGGTGACGATGTATTGGCTGGACTTGTGGCTGGGATTTGCGTGAAACTTTTTATATTTGGAGCACTACTTTTAGAATCACACCTTGCGTCTTAAAAAGACATAGCAAAAACTATACAGCACCATAAAGCTCACGCTTAAGACAATGAGTGCCGACGTATTTTGATACAGCATGCAACTTAGGATAATAAAAGGCGCGTTGCAAATCCAAAGTAAAAGTGAAGTTTGGGCATTTTTAAAAGATGAGGTTCGTGTGCGTTTTGAAAGCCCACTAAAAAGCAAGGTGTGTAAATGTAGGTCATCTGGTTGCATAGCTTGAAGCTTTTTGCTTTTACGCCGATAGATTGAAAAGAGCACTTCCCATACTGGATATATCATAACGCTAAACCCAAACCAAGTGCTGACATTTGCATTTTTTTGCGTCAAAAGGATAAGTAAGAATCCTGCCAAAAAGCCCAAAAAATATGCCCCACCATCACCTAAGAAAATTTTACCTTTTGGAAAATTAAGCACAAGAAATCCTAAAATTGCCATAATGATAAGAATACAAATCTCAAAAATATCTTTATCTTTGACTTCAAACGCCACAAAACCAATAGCCCCAAAAATTAGCAGGCAAATCCCGCTGGCAAGCCCATTAAAGCCATCTATGATATTGATAGCATTTGTAACGCCCACAAGCGCAAATATGCTAAAGAGCACACCAAGCACCTTTGGCAACTCAAATCCAAGCGACAAATCTTTGATATACACGCTCATCAAAAAGCACGCTAAAAATGCGCCAAAACATTGCAAAATAAGTCTTATTTTGGGATTTAGCGAGGAACTAAAATCCTCTGCTAGCCCGCTAAAAAAGATGATAAACGCACCAAATAAAAGCCCAAGCATCAATCTATCATAACCAAAAAAAAGCATATATGAACAGCAAAATGCTATAAAAATCCCCACGCCCCCAGCTCTAGAGGTGTTATCGGTGTGGAATCTTTGTGGTTTTTTTGAATTTGCAGAATCCACAAAAAAATACAAGTGTTTTGAAGTAAGAATAGCCATTACACAAAGGCAAAAACTCGCTACAAAACCCACAATACTCGAGAAAATAAGATGCTCGCTTATCATAATTCCAACTCCTTAAAATAGGGCAAAATATGCATTGTAATATATATTCTTTGTGTTTTGCCTTAAGGGAAAACACACTACGAGCGCATTTACACATCATTTACTTGACGTAAAATATTACCTAAACATCGAAATGCTTTGTATTTTGCACGTGTTAATCGCGTATCATAAAGCGCGCGATAGATAAAGATGTATTCCTTTAAACTTGCTTTATTGCAAAACTCGACATAATGGTGATTTTCAAGCAACAAAATATAGCGAATTTGGCGTTTTTTAGCTAGTGAGATTTTGTTTATGCCTTTATGAATTTTACTCAAACTGCCTCCTTTGAAAGGTTTTGAAATTTTTGTATGAATTTTTATGTATATGTAAAATGAATAAATATGTTACAATTTTTGGAGTTTTTTAAAAGCTCCTTTTAGAATCTACCAGAATCCACTCTCTCTTAAGAATTTGTTAAGAAAACCTGTATAACCGTGCCAAAGGGATATTCGTGAAAAATGTAAGATTGAAATGTGCTCTTTTCAATCTATCGAAAAAAGTTTATACGCGGATTATCGCCAATGCAACCTGACAAAATCCATTTCCATATGCTAATTTTTAAACGCTTTGTAAAAAGTAATCCTTTGACTTCGATGAGTATTTGCGCGTTGCAAGTACCTTTCATCGTGTTGAGCTGCATGTTTTATAACAATACCTTTGTGCTTATTGGCATAAGTGTGCTTTTTGTGCTTATGTATGTGTTTATATACAAACGCCTTGTGTATTTTGCGTGGAAAGGTAAGTAATAAAGGCTCAAAGAAAATATTATTTTTGCTTTTTGAGTTCTTTTTCAAATTTCTTGCGTTTTAAAATCGGAAGTTTATCAACAAATAAAACCCCATTAAGATGGTCAATCTCGTGCTGAATTGCCACGCTTAGAAAATCTTCTGCCTGCAAAAGCTTGTCATTCCCAAAACGGTCTTTATACGTAAGGCTAATATGCGAAAAGCGCGTGGTGGATTCATAAAAATCTGGCACTGACAAACAGCCCTCATTCCACGCAATCTCGCCTTCTTGCTTTAAAAATACAGGATTAATGATTTCTAGCAAATCCTCTTTATACTGCTGGTTGTCTTCGCGCGGAAGGTTGATGACAAGAATCTGCTTTGCCACACCAACTTGAATCGCTGCTAATCCCACGCCATTGCGCTCAATCATCGTCTCATACATATCATCAAGTAAAGTATGCAACTTAGAATCAAACACCTCCACAGGCTTTGACTTCTCTTTCAGACGCTTATTGGGGTATTTCAAAATTTCCAAAATCATCGTCTATGCCTTCTTGGCTATCTTCACTTGCTTGCGACTTGTATATTTCAAAGTGTTTGTTCTCTTTTTTCGCAGATCCTAGTGCTTCTTTAGTGTTTTCAAGATTCTGTTCTACGCTTAAAGTTGTGTCAAATTTACTAATGCCAACCACCACTTCGAGATTTACCTGCTCATCGTTTATATATACATTGCTTGTTTTTAGGATGTTGAGCATTTCTTTGATAAATTCTTGACTTTGAGATTCTGTAATATTGCGTATAAACACGCCAAATTCAGAATCCCCAAGATAGCAAAGGCTATCATTTTTGCCAAGCTGGTCAAGAAGTATTTTTGAAACCATCTTAATAGTTGTGATAAACGATTTTTTATCCTTGAGTGCTTTAAGTAAATTTTCGCCCAGCTCTATTACACAAAGCACGCCATTGCACGCAAGATCAGAATCTATCTGGCATTCTTTGGCAAGTTGAGAAAGGAAAAACTCCTTATTATAAATCCCAAGCGTGGTATCATACATAGAGTTCTTTTTCATATCAAGCAGTTCTTCATAAGTCGCGCCATAAGATTTTGCAATCCCTTTGATTTGGTTAAACACACTTTGATACGCACTTTGCACATCTTTTAAGAGAATCTTAATAGCGTTTTTGCTCGCAAATGGATTTTCTATATTTTCTATCTCTGTGATTTTTTCTTGCGTTTTTTGCTCGATTTTTTCTAGATTCTTACACACCACACCAATACTTTCTAATATTAACTTTATCCCGCCAAAGCTCCTATCAACATTCTTTTCAAGCGCGATAATTTTAGTCGTATAGTCGCGCGCTTCCCTTGCGTGGATAATTTTATTTTTGACTTCTTCATTAGTTTCTTGCTTAAGGTTGCGCTCAAAAATACTTTCAAAATTTTCCGGAAACGGTAAAATATTCTCATCCTCGAGAATCTGCATAGTTTTTTTGGAAATATCTCTTAAATGCTCTTTGGCTAGGCTTTCTGTATCGGCTTCTATCTTGTCTGTTGGCGTGTCACTTTCAAGCTCTAGCCCCAAGCTCCCAAAAAAATCATTATTATTGTCTAGCATCTTTTGCCCTTATTTTAAGCTTTTGTTTAAAATCTCATCGACTAGCCCATACTCCTTTGCTTCCTCGCTACTCATAAAAAAGTCTCTTTCCGTGTCTTGCGAAACTTTTTTAATACTTTGTCCTGTGTTTTTTGCCATAATTTCATTGAGAATCTTTTTCAAGCGCAGAATCTCTTTTGTCTGAATCTCAATATCTGTCGCTTGCCCCTGCGCGCCACCTAATGGCTGGTGAATCATAATGCGTGAATTTGGCAAGGAATAGCGCTTGCCCTTAGTTCCGCTACTAAGCAAAAATGCTCCAGCACTCGCAGCCTGTCCAATACAAATCGTGCAAATATCTGGGCGGATATAATTCATCGTATCATAAATGCTAAATGCGCTTGTAATCACGCCTCCGGGGGAATTGATATAAAAATTTATATCTTTCTCTGGATCCTCTGCTTCTAAGAAAAGCAATTGTGCGACAATAGAGCTTGCCACATGGTCATTTATCTCCCCACTTAGCAAAATAATGCGATCTTTTAAAAGGCGAGAGTAAATATCATAACTGCGCTCCCCTCTACCTGTGCGCTCAATCACATAAGGAATATAAGTCATAACCTGTCCTTTTTTTGTTTTTAAAATTGAAATCTATTCAAGAATCTTTTATTGTCTTTGACGTGCTTTTTGGCTTTTCGCCCTCTTGCGAGGTTTTAGAATCTTTAGATTCCTTGAGCTTCTTAGAATCTTCTAATTTAGAATCAAGCAAGAAGTTTAGAACCCTATCTTCAATCATCGCCATTTTAATCGCTGGTAAAAGATTATTTGCCTTATAATACTCCATCATTGCCTTTGGATCCTGCCCCATCATCATAGATTCATAATAAATTGTCTGCAACACTTCATTATCTGAAATGACAATATTATTTTTCTTTGCGAGCGCGTCCATAATGAAAGTTACTTGCACGCTTTTTTGCGCCTCTTCTTTGAAACTATCGCGCTTCGCCTTAGCTTTTTTCTCATCGTTTTTGATTTCTTCAAACTCTTCTGGCGTGATAGCGTTTAGCGCATTGCGGAATAAAATATCCATTTCTTGCTCGACAATAAGCTCTGGTAAATCAAAGCTAATCTCTTTAATAAGCGCAGTCAAAAGCTTTTCTTTCAATTCTTTATTATATGCATTTGTTTTATTTTCCACTTCTAATTGTTCTTTAATGGCGTCTTTCAATCCTTCCAATGTGCCAGAATCCCCAAGCACAGATTTTGCAAACGCATCATCAATTTTTGGCAATTCTTTTTGTGAAATCTTATGCACGCTGACTTTAAACTCCGCATTTTTGCCTGCTAAATGCGCTGCGTTATATTCCTCCGGAAAGCTAACCTGAATCGTCTTATTTTCTCCTGCTTTCATACCAATAAGAGAATCTTCAAAGCCCGGGATAAACTGATTTGAGCCAATGCTAAGATTATAATTCTCTCCATTACCGCCTTCAAACGCCTTCCCATCGACAAAACCTTCAAAATCAATTGTCGCTATATCATCTTTTGCAAGTGTATGTGTTTTTGGCATTTCCTTAAGCGGCGCGCGTGATTTTGCGATTTCTTCTAAGCGCTCTTCAATTTGCTTTTTGCTAACAGCCGGGAGTTTGACTTCTGGCACGCAAGAAAGCGCCTTATCTACATTAAATTCTGGTGTGAGAGAAATTTTTATCTCCACATCAATTTGTCCATCTTTTTCCTCAAACTTTGTAATTGCGGGATTGCCTAGAATCTGCGTGTGTGAAATCCCTAATTTTTTCGCACCTTCTGTGAGTAAATCTTGAATCGCTTCTTGCTTAGAATCTTGGTCGATTTGCTCTTTGTAGCGCATTTGGATAAGGTTTTTTGGCACTTTACCTTTTCTAAAACCATCAAGCTTTATGTTTTTTGCGATTTTTTTAATCACACCCTCAATCTTTTCTTCCAAAGTCTTTTTGGAGATATTCCCGCTCACACTTGCATTTGCGGAATTGTATTTTTGCGTATTGATAGTAGAAGTTGTAGAATCCATATCTTTCCTTAATGAGTTATGAAGTATAATGCGCGCGCATTCTAGCAAAAGATTCTTAAAATTTAGATTATTATTACAAAAGGGACGCATATATGCCGCTTTCGCAAATCCGCCAAAAACTCAAAAATAATATCAACCTCTCTCCTAGCTTTGGCAATGTGATAAAAGTTATGCCAAATATGATTGTCGCACACGGAATCCGCCCAAGTGTAGGCGATATTGTGGAGTTTATCTCTAAAGATTCTCAAAATGAAAATTTTCAAACGCATCAAAATCGCCAAAAAGAGCAAAGCAGAGAGCTGGGAATGGTAAGCGCGATTGAAGAAGATTCTTTTTTAATAAGCCCATTTTCCTTTGTAGAAGGACGCAAAAGTGGGGATATTGTGCGGATTGTGAATCCGGGCTTGCAAATCCCAGTGGGCGATGCGCTCAAAGGACGCATTATTAATCCGCTAGGCGTGCCAATTGATGATAAAGGCGCAATTTTTACAACTGATACCACACCACTTATGCGCCCACCCATAGGCGCGATGAAGCGTGGCGTGATAGATGAGATTTTTAGCGTTGGGGTGAAAAGTATTGATGGCTTGCTAACCTGTGGCAAAGGGCAAAAAATGGGAATCTTCGCAGGCTCGGGTGTTGGGAAATCTAGCCTTATGGGAATGATTGTCCAAGGTGCGCAGGCGCAGATTAAAGTTATCGCGCTTATTGGAGAGCGTGGGAGAGAAGTGCCAGAATTTGTGCAAAAAAATCTCGGCAATGATTTGACAAACACGATTATTATTGTCGCCACGAGCGATGATTCTCCACTTATGCGCAAATACGGGGCTTTTAGTGCGATGGCGATTGCGGAGTATTTCAAACAGCTTGGTAATGATGTGCTTTTTATTATGGATTCTGTGACGCGTTTTGCAATGGCGCAGAGAGAAATCGGGCTTTCCCTCGGCGAACCACCCACAAGCAAGGGCTACCCACCCTCAACTCTCACGCTTTTACCACAACTTATGGAGCGCGCGGGCAAGGAAGAGGGTGTTGGCTCAATTACAGCATTTTTTACGATTTTGGTTGAAGGCGATGATTTAAGCGACCCTATTGCGGATCAAAGTCGCTCGATTTTGGACGGGCATATCGTGCTTTCACGCGAGCTTACAGATTTTGGGATTTACCCACCCATTCAGATTCTCTCTTCTGCTTCAAGGCTTTTAAATGATATTGTGAGTCCCGCACATTTACAGGCGGTGCGGAAGTTTAGGCGCTTGTATGCGTTATTGAAAGAAAATGAGGTGCTTATACGCATTGGTGCGTATCAAAAAGGAAGCGACCCTGAGCTTGATGAAGCGCTTAGTAAAAAGACGTTGATGGAGGATTTTCTCAGGCAGGATTTGAAGCAAAAGTGGGAATTTGGCAAAACTTTAGAGCAGTTGCAAGTGATTATGGACTAAGTTTTTTGCTACAATGACACCTTTTTTGCAAATGCAACTTTTAGTTTGTAAATTTTTATTTTTAAAGGATTTTAGAATGCAAACCTTTCTTTTTACCGGTGCGAGTGGCTATATCGGCTCTCATAGTGCGTTTTGGTTTTTGCGCAATAGAGATGAGTGCAAAATTGTCATTTATGACAATCTAAGCACGGGCTTTGCACAAAATTATGAATACTTGCAGTCTGTATTCCCCAATCGCGTGGAGTTTGTCAAAGGTGATTTAAGCGAGAGCGCAAAGCTGGATTCTCTTTTTTCAAAACATAATTTTAGTGCGGTGGTGCATTTTGCTGCATCGCTCATTGTGAGTGAATCTGTAAGTCTTCCGCTAGTGTATTACAAAAACAACACGCTTAACACCACGCTTTTAATCGAGCTTTGCATAAAATATGGAATCCAAAAATTTATCTTTAGCTCGACTGCTGCGGTGTATGGAGAGCCAGATTCTAAACTTATCCCAATTATAGAATCCGCCCCACTCGCTCCAATAAATCCTTATGGTGCGAGCAAAATGATGAGCGAGCGCGTGCTTATGGATACGCATATCGCAAATCCGAACTTTAATTACGCGATTTTGCGTTATTTTAATGTCGCAGGGGCGAGTAGTGCGAATACTCAAGAGCTTTTAGATTCTAGTCGTGGTTTGGGACAAAGGAGCAAAAACGCCACGCATCTCATCAAAGTGGCTTGTGAGTGCGCGAGCGGAAAAAGAGAAGGTATGAGCATTTTTGGCAAAAATTACAAAACGCCAGATGGCACTTGCGTGCGCGATTATATCCATATTGATGACTTAGCCAGCGCCCACCTTTGCGCGCTCAAATTTTTAGAATCCACCAAACAAAGCGAAGTTTTCAATGTCGGCTATGGTAGGGGTTATAGTGTCAGCGAAGTAGTGGAAATGGTGAAAAAGGTGAGCGGTGTAGATTTCAAAGTTATAGATTCTGCCCCGCGCACGGGCGATCCAGCAATTTTAGTAGCGGATAATTTCAAAATAAAGCACCTCACTTCGTGGAAACCGCAATTTGATGATTTAGCTTTTATTATCAAAAGCGCGTATGAGTGGGAAAAGGCGTTTTAATTGCATTATAAATTATGGAACTAAAAATGCTAGGAGATTCTACAATCTCATAGAATCTTAAGGAAAAAACTATGAAAAAACTTTTTATTATAGGGATTTTTAGCATTTGTGGAATGTTTGCTTTGAATGCGTGCGGGAAGCCAAAGCCTGTGGGCTCGTATCAAGCGCTTGAGTGCAAAACAATCTGCGCGAAAGGAGAATGCCAGCAGCAGTGCGTCAATGTAAGCGGGGATTATTACAAAAAATAATTTTTTAAAATCTTAAGCTCACAACAAAGTCTAAATGATGTCACAATCCACAACGCCCACCACACCACCAAGCCAGCTAAAGTCCCCGCGCTTAAAAGGCGCGCTTTTACGCAAAATTTTTATCGCTGCAAGTATCCGTAGATGGAATGATCAAGCCACGCCGGTGGAATTTGTTGAGCTTGATAAACAGGCGCATAAAATCGTCATTGCCTATCTTTTAGCTCGCTATGAAGAGTTAGAAAATGGCGCGAAAATTGACTGGGAGCGCCTTATTTTGCAATTTTGCTTTGAATTTTTCGAGCGCGTGGTGCTTACAGACATTAAGCCTCCGGTGTTTCATCAGCTTGTCAAAACGCATAATAATGAGCTTGTAAAATTTGTGCTAAAAAATTTAGAATCTGATTTGGGTGCGTATGAATTTTTCCCAAAAATGGGTGAATATCTTACCTCGCATAGAGAAAATTTGGAAAAAAAGATTCTCAAAGCCTCGCATTATTACGCTTCAAAATGGGAGTTTGACATCATCTATCGCTTTAATCCTGAAATGTATGATGTGCAAAATATTAAGGACATTATCGATAGGCAGGTTGAAGAACATTACGAGCTAGCGGGTATGAAAAAAATTATGCTTTATAAGGACACGAGGGAGCTTATCACGATGTTTGGACAGCTAAGATTCCAAAAGCGTTGGAGTCAAACGCCCAGAATCCCAGCTACTTCTGTGTTAGGACACACGCTCATTGTGGCGTTAAGCGCGTATCTTTTAAGCTATGATTTGCCGTGTTGTCCGCAAATGCGGATTAATCACTTCCTTTGTGGGCTTTTTCACGATTTGCCAGAAATTCTCACGCGCGATATTATCTCCCCAATCAAACACACAATTAAGGGCTTAGATGAATTTATCAAAACCATAGAATCTCAAGCAGTGGGTGAGAAAATCCTCTCAAAAGTCCCGCATAACATACAAGAAGATATTCGCTATTTCACAGAAGATGAATTTAGCAATCGCTACAAAATTGATTGTTTCCCGCATAAGTCTTCAAGCGCACAAGAGCTTTTTGCAAAATTTAACAAAGACAAATTTGAGCCAATTTGTGGGGAGTTTTTAAAGCTTTGTGATCATCTAAGTGCATTCTTAGAAGCAAAAATTTCAATTGCACACGGAATCTCAAGCCAAGATTTGGCACAAGGTGCGGAAGGACTTCTTGAAAGATGTGGAAAAAAAGAGCTTTGCGGGGTTGATTTGGGTGCGTTGTTTAGGGATTTTGAATAACCCCTAAACAACAAGATTTATTGTGTATCTGGCTCATCGTCAAAAATTTCAATAGATTCTATCTTATCACCGACTTTTAGAGAATCTAGCACCTTAAGACTTTCGCGTTTATTTGGCATAATGCGCCCAAACACCGTGTGCTCGCCATCTAAATGTGGTTGGTCTGCAAAGCAGATAAAAAACTGACTTCCACCTGTATCGCGTCCAGCGTGCGCCATAGAGAGAGAGCCGCGCTTGTGCTGATTTGGGTTATTTGTGACTTCACACTTGATTCTATATCCCGGACCGCCTGTGCCATCGCCTTTTGGACAGCCACCTTGCGCAACAAATCCACTGATTACACGATGAAAATTTAACCCATTATAAAAGCCCTTTTTTGCCAAAGTCGCGAAGTTTGTAACCGCTTGTGGCGCATCTTGTGGAAAAAGTTTGATGAGAATCTGCCCCTTACTTGTTGTGATAAGCGCAAAATTTAGCTTATCTAGCGTGTCTTGATTGATTTCAAAAGTTTTGAGTGCCTCCATTGACTGCTCCTTAACATAAAAATTCCTTAGGTTATAAAAGGTGGCGCGTATTTTACCGATATAGCCAATTATTTAAGCTTAAAAATTTTTATCACAAGGAAAAACTTGCAAAATTTTTTTCAAAAACTTTCTATGATTGTTTTTTTATCGCTTTTATTCAGCGCGCACGCATTGGGCGATGTGATGCTAGAGGAAGTAGAAGAGATTGAATGGCTTGAAAAAAGCGCAGAATCCACACAAGAATTTTCCCAAAAAAATGCAGATTCTAGCGTAGATTTTCACTCGCTTAGCTCGCTTTTTTCCCAAAACACCACGCAGACAAATGAGAATCCCACAAACCCTATCTTGCCACAAAACCTTCTTCCACAACAATATATGCTAGAACACCCCTTGCCAAAGTGGATTTATGCCACGGCGATTATTGAAGTGTATTTTAGTGATGGTTCGCAGAGAATGGGCTTTGGCACGATGCTAGAAAATGGTTTGTTTATCACTTCTGCGCAGATTGTCTATGATGAGAAGCTTATCCCAAAAACCATTTACACCAAAATGCAAGATTCTAGCGCGCGCGTGCTTATCTGCACAAATAAGCTTAATGTTAAAGCTGTGGATACGCAAAACAATCTCGCACTTTTGGAATCTATCGCATCAACTGATGATTATTGTCATACGCGCGCAAAAAGCTACTATCACGACAGGATAGAAAAGCGCTATTTTATAGATATTTTCGCAAATCCAACACTTGCCAAAAAAAGCTCTTTTGATACGATGAATGCGCAAAAAAACAACACAAAAGATTCTATGATTTTTTATGCTTTTGTAGAGAGTTATTATTCTTTTGTCCCAAAGGTGCTTGAAGATGGCGATTTCACAAAGGCAAAAAATGGCGTGCAAGGCGCGCAGGTGGCATCAGATATGCAAGATTCTCAAAATTTGCTCGCGGTGTATGATGATTTCGCATATGGCAGAGCATTTTTTAGCAGCGATGGGGTGTTTTTGGGAATCCTTAGCGCAAAAGACAAGAATAATCAGCCAGTTTTTGCTAAAAGAGAGCTTATACAAGAATTTTTATGCTCTTTGCATCATCACGGAGTTTTAAAAGATAATGTCCTAAACTTCAAATGCACTCAAGGGCGCTTGTAGGGAATTGAAAAATTAGTTTGTGCTGGTGTGCTACAATTTGCAGATTTAAAATCTCAACAAACACTTTTAAAACACACAAAGGCAGGCAATGAAGCATTTTTGGGATTCTATATTTTTTAAAATTACTTTTTTATTTTTCTGCGCATTGCTTGGATTTTTTGCCTTTTCTTACTTTCTTATCAAGGACAAAATCGAGGAAGATAGCAACGCTAATCGCATAAAATATAATCAAATCGTTTCAATGATTAATGAAATCTCGCGCTTTGGCGGTGGTGTGGATATTGTGAAGCGCTATTTGAGCGATTTTGGCTTTGTAGAGGTTGAAGATGGCTTTAAAAAAGAACGTCTGCAAGAAGAGGATAAAATCCCGCAAAACTTCCCCGGTACAATTGCTAAAGTGCGCAACACACAGCAGGGAATCTATATCTTGCTAGAATCTAGCAAAGAAGTTATTTTGTATAAAGACAAGGCGTCGCATTCCTATGAAAGCTTTTATTTCATCACGCTTGCGGGTGTGGTGATTTTGACTTTTATTTATGTGCTACTTTTAAAAGCGCTTATCCCCTTAAATACTTTGCGCGCACAGATTTCAAGCTCTGAACAAGACATTATTTTGCGCGTGAAAAAAAATCCAAAAGATGAAATTGAGCTGTTGGCAAATGAGTTTTATAAATTTTCAAACAAAATAAAAGCGCTTAATGAATCGCGCCTTTTGTTTCTGCGTTCGATTATGCACGAGTTAAAAACACCAATAACCAAAGGCAGAATCACCGCTGAAATGATAGAAAATCCCGTGCAAAAAGAGCGCCTTTGCTCAGTGTTCAATAGGCTAAATGAGCTTATTTTTGAGTTTGCAAAGCTAGAGCAATTAAGCTCAAAAATGTATAAAATCACAAAAAGTGAGTTTTTGCTCGAGGATCTCATACGCGCAGCAGAGCAGATTCTCTTAATTGATAGAAATGCACCTAGTCCGATCACGTTAGAATCTCCTTATGCACTTATCAAGGCAGATTTTGAACTTTTTGTGATAACGATTAAAAATATGCTTGATAACGCCATAAAATACGGGGAGGATGGCAAGGTGCGCGTTTATACCAAAGATGATGGGTTGTATGTAGAAAATAAGGGCACACCGCTAAAATTTAAGCTTGATGAGTATTTTAAGCCCTATTTTCGGGATTCTAAAAAGAATACTCAAGGTTTTGGGCTAGGAATGTATATCATCAAAAGCACCCTAGATAGTCAAAATTTCAAGCTTCGCTATATCAATGAAAATGGGAAAAATAAATTTATCATTAAAGGCTGTGTGGTGGATAACTTTTGCGCGTTAGAGGATAGACCAAAACCCAAGACAAGAGAAATTGAAAAACTCTAATCCCAAAAATTTAGGAGGCAAAAATGTTTAGACGCTTTAGGAGACTGCGCTTAAATCCCTTGAGTAGGGAGCTTGTGCGAGAAAATGCACTTAGTGTGAGTGATTTTATTTATCCGCTTTTTGTGGTGGAGGGAAGCGGGGTAAAAAATGAGATAGATTCTATGCCCGGCGTGTTTCAGCTTAGCATTGATATGCTTTTAAAAGAAATTGATACATTGCAAAATCTTGGGATTTTTCATATTTTGCTTTTTGGTGTGCCAAATCACAAAGATTCTTGTGGAAGTGAGGCACTAAGCGATGAGAGCGTGACTGCGCGCGCGGTGAAAGAAATTAAAAAGCACGCGCCACAAATGTTTGTAAGCCTTGATTTATGCTTTTGTGAATACACAGACCACGGGCATTGCGGGATTTTGGATAAAAATGGAATTGTGGATAATGACGCGACTTTGGAAATTTCTGTTCAACAAGCAATCGTGCTAGCAAGTTGTGGCGCGGATATGATAGCACCAAGCGGTATGATGGATGGGATTATTAGCGCACTGCGCTATGGGCTTGATAAGGCAGGATTCCCAAATTTACCGATAATGGCATATTCTACGAAGTTTGCAAGCGCGTATTATGGACCATTTCGCGATGTGGCGCAGTCTAGCCCTAGCTTTGGGGATAGAAAAACCTATCAGCAAGATCCTGCAAACCGCAGAGAAGCTATAATTGAAAGCTTAAATGATGAGAGTGAGGGCGCAGATATTTTGATGGTAAAGCCCGCACTTGCCTATCTTGATGTGGTGCGCGATATTAGAGAACGCACGCTTTTGCCCCTTGCGGTGTATAATGTGAGCGGTGAATATGCGATGTTGCAGTGTGCGAAGCGCGCTGGCATTATTGATTATGAAAAAGTGATGATAGAAAGTCTCGTGGGAATGAAGCGTGCTGGGGCTGATATTATCATTTCTTATCACGCAAAAGAGGTGGCGGAGATTCTTAAAAAATAAAGCAAGGTTTGAGGGCGCAAGCCTCTTTTAAATTTCTCTCTAAAGTATCACCCCGCCACCTAGGACGATGTCTTTGTCATACACCACGAGTGCTTGTCCCTTTGCCACGCCATAGGCAGGCTCATTAAGGTGCGCAGAGATAATACCATTGTCCAAAGCCACTTGCGCTTTGATTGGCGTGCTACGATAGCGAATTTTGATTTCATATTCCCCATTTTCAAAGCTTGGTGTAAGGCTAAGATTCTGTGCGAAAACTTTATTTGTCTTTAGCTCCTCTTTTGTGCCTACGATGAGTTCATTACCTTCGGGATTTATGCCTGTTACATAGTGGGGCTCGTGTGCGCCAAAGACTTTGAAGCCCTTGCGCTTGCCAATAGTGTACTGCATATAGCCTTTATGTTCGCCGATAATCTCACCCTGTGCATTTTTCACAAGCCCAGCATTTTCAACCTGCTCATATTTTTTCAATATATCAATATAATCTGTCTCAACAAAGCAAATTTCTTGGGAATCTTTATAGGTTTCAAGCGTGCCTAAAAATGGCAGAAGCTTTAGCGCAGTGGGCTTAATATCCACTTTCAAGCTCTCTCCCAAAGGAAAAATAACAGAATCTATGGAATCTTGAGAGAGCGCATAGAGGAAGTAGCTTTGATCCTTTGTGTCATCGACCGCCTTTTGTATGCGCTTAATCCCCTTATACTTGCTAATGCGCGCATAATGCCCGGTGGCTATTTTCTCGCAGCCCATACTTTTAGCCTTTTCAAACGCCACGCCAAATTTGATAAAAGGATTGCAAATCGAGCAAGGATTTGGAGTTTCTCCGCGCTTGTATGAGGCGATAAACTCGTCATACACGACTTTTTTAAACTCCTCTTGGGCGTTGATGACTTCAAAATTTATGCCAAGTTCTTTGGCAACTTTTTGTCCGTTATTGATAAAAATTTCGTGTTTTGCCTCTTTGTCGTGCAGCTTGAGATAGATTCCCTGCACTTCGTAGCCTTGATTTTTGAGTAAATACGCGCAGTATGAGCTATCTACTCCACCGCTCATAAGTAGGGCAACTTTTTGCATTTATTTTCCTATTGTTTATTTGGGTTTGTAAGGGTGCGCATTATAAGATTTTTTAAAAAACAAAAAGCTTAGTGGTAAAAAATATTTGACCAAATCAGAACGACAGATTCAGGAGTTAAAGAAAAAGCTTAATAAATTGTAGCAAACTAGTGTTTTTAAGCTAAAGCAAGCTCTCTAATCCGCCGTTGTGAAGTTTCACAAATTCTTTAGCAATGCGTGGATTGCGGCTACCTTTTTGCGTGGCGAAGTTTAGCGCACTTTGGCGCACATTTGGCGTGCATTTGACACCCATAGATTCTACAAGCGCGATAAACTCCTCTGTGCCCAAAGTATAGAATCCAAGCGCAATGCCAAATCTATCACTTAGCGCGATAAGCTCATCTTGCGCATCATTTGTATGTATCGTATCTTGCGGGTAGGATTCTTGCAAAAGGTGGCGCATATTTGAAGTGGCATAAATGAGCACATTTTTTGCCACAGCCTCTAAACTCCCTTCCATAAGGCTTTTTAAGGTTTTGTAGCTTTCATCATTGAGCCCAAATGCCAAATCATCGCAAAAAATAACAAAGCAAAATGGCAGCTCACGGATAGAATCTAACACAAAAGGCAGAATTTCTAAGCTTTTTTTGGGAATCTCAATCACGCGCAAAGGCTTTAATAACGCGCTTTCTTGTGCGTGTTTTTGGGAAGTGGCAAAAGGGGGTGAATGGGTAAAATTACCAAAAGGCGCAAGGTGGGAATTAGAATCTAGATTCTCACCTGCAAGCACTTTGTTAAAAGGAATTGCAACCTTTGGCGCGTGTAATAAAAAATGCGTTAGCACCGCGCGCATAGATGAGCTTTTCCCACAGCCTCGAGCACCCCAAAACAGAGCATTACAAGAATCTTTGCCTTGTAAAAAATTCTGCGTGTTTGTATAGAGAATCTCTATCTGCTCTCTAATGCCAATAAACGCGCCAAAATCTACGCGCTCAAAGTCTCTAATGGCGTGCATTCCACCACTAAAGCCCTCAAATTCCCCGCGATATACGCACGCAAGCGTATGCTCAAAGTCAATCCCTAACATTAGTTTTTTTCAAGCTTGCAAGTATTAACTTCCCTTACGCTAACCTCTTGGATTTTATACAAGCCCATCACCAAAAACACAAACGCAGCAATTCCAACTCCTAATAAAAAGACAAAAAGCCCACCTATGGCTATAAGCGTAGCTGAATAGCCTTCAACAAAAAAGAATTTTATAGATTCTAGTTCATAACCACTAAGATTTTCCAAGCCTCCAAAATCGCTCGAAGCTTCTAGCAATATTGACGCAAAGATTCCAAACAACATACCTATACACACTATCGTGCCAATTGTTGCGATAATGGAGAGTTTGAAAGAGGTGATGAATTCTTTCAAATTTGTGCGCGCACTCATCTCATAGGACATAAGATAACCCCAATAAATGGCAAGCGCAGAATATCCAATGACTAAAAGTGCTAGTATCACAAGCGGAATAGCGCTTTCACTAAATACACTTGCAGTTGCACATATAGCACCCGCAATATCAAGTCCAATCACAAGTAAAAACTGAAAAAGATACAAGCGAAAAATAAAGGTATTGCAAAGCCTGCTAAACCTATACAGCCCAATCATACCCACTACAAAGGAAGCAATCATTCCTATGACAGCAAGGAAAGCTACAAATGGAATCACAATTACAAAACAACAAATAAAATAGCTAACAAGAGAGTAAAACATAAGATTTTTAGCACTTTGCAATTCTTGATTGTCTCTAACATTAAGCACTTGCATACAAACTCCTAAACACAAAGATAAGCGCGCATTATAGCTTAGTATTTGTAAAACCGCATCCGTAGATAAAATTTAAAGCTTGCTTGCTTTCATATCAATGACATAGCGGAATTTTGCCTTGCCTGTGGTGAGATTCTCATATGCCTCGTTGATTTTATCCGCAGTGATGATTTGCGTTTCTGGGTAGATTTTGTGCTTGAGTGAAAAATCTAGCATCTCTTGCGTCTCGTTTATCCCGCCAATAAGCGAGCCATACACTTTTTTGCCTGCTTTAAACACAAGCGTATCAAGGCTAATTTGTGGCATCACATCACTTGGTGGAATCCCCACAATCGCAAATTCCCCGCCATATTTCAAAAGGTTGATATACGCGCTTGGGTCGTATTTTGTGGGGATTGTTGAGATGATAAAATCAAAGCGCTCTTTGAGACTGTCTAGCTCATCAGTGATGTAAAGCGCCTTCGCGCCAAGCTCTAGTGCTTCTCTTTCTTTATTGCGATTGCGTGCAAAAACACTCACTTCCGCGCCCATTTTTAGCGCGTATTTTAGCGCCATTACGCCAAGCCCACCAAAGCCTGCCACACCGATTTTATCGCTCTTTTTGATTTGGCTAAATTTTAGTGGGGAATAAGTCGTAATACCCGCGCAAAGCAGAGGAGCAACTTTTTCTAGTGGCGCGTCATTTGGGACATTTACTGCGAATTTTTCGCTTACTACGATATTGTTGGAATACCCGCCATAAGTTGGTTCGCCATTATGGAAGCAATCCTTGCAATCATAGGTGAAGACGACTTTGCCATTTTCGCAGAATTGCTCTTGACTTTTTTTGCACGCCTCACATTCCCCGCAGGAATTTACCATACAACCCACGCCTGCATAATCGCCGACTTTGAATTTTGCTACATTTTTACCCACAGCTACCACACGCCCTGCGATTTCGTGTCCGGGAACCATCGGATAAATCCCCTCGTGCCACTCACTGCGCGCAGAGTGAATGTCGCTGTGGCAGATTCCAGCAAAAAGGATTTCGATAAGAATGTCATTATCCCCCAACGCGTGGCGACTAGCGCTAAAAGGCTTGAATGCTGAAGTTTTAGAATCCACCGCATAGCCTTTAAAATCTATTCTTTTGCCATCTAGTGCCTGTTTGATATACTCTTGCATATTTGCTCCTTGTAAAGATAGTTTCAGAATCTTAAAAGCTTGTTGTCAAAAGATTCTTATGTGTGCAATTATAAAAGATGACATCTAATGTCTGTCAAGAGGGTGAGGGCAAATTTGTTTGTAAAATTTACTTTAACGCAACTTTTCGTTATAATGCGCCTTTTGCGATAAAAAGCTCGCAAAAGGTCGATTATGTGTTCTCTGGGTTTTTAACGCTCTCATTTTATTTTAAGGAATTTGTATGAAAACTCTTTATAAAACGCTTTTGGCAGGTTTTTTATTGGGGAATGTCGCATTGAATGCGCAGGAATTTAACGAAGTGGGGCATAAATCTCTAGGTATGGGTGGCACAGGTGTCGCAGTGAAAAATAGCCCTTATGGATTGTTCTTTAACCCCGCACTTTTGGCTGCAAAACCCGGCACAAAGATAGGTTATAGCATTGGTGGTGGCTTGTCAGAAAAAAATATGTATAACATC
Organism: Helicobacter himalayensis; assembly: GCF_001602095.1. Taxonomy (NCBI): domain Bacteria; kingdom Pseudomonadati; phylum Campylobacterota; class Epsilonproteobacteria; order Campylobacterales; family Helicobacteraceae; genus Helicobacter; species Helicobacter himalayensis. Next base: position 484,145 of record NZ_CP014991.1, read on the forward strand.
ATCAATAGCAACCTTGCAAATGTGCAAGATGTTCAGGCGTTTAACAAATTACTAGAAAGCAATAACCTTCAAGTAAAGCTTTCCGGCGCACTTGCTTTGCAATTACCAGAATTTAGCTTCGGACAGCTTGCTATTGGATTTAATACAAGCGCATATGGCTCGCTTGGGCTAACAGGGTATTTACCAACAAATCAAAACAATGTCGATAATGCGGGCATTAAGTTTAATGTCTCAAGCTTGGTTTTAACCGAAGTGCCGGTGGGCTATGCGTATTCTTTTGATCCCGGACTTGGCAAAATTAGCATAGGTGTGGCGCTTAAATATATGAATGCAAGCTATGCACATAGTTCTGTGGTGCTAGATTCTAAATTTAATGAGAAAAAACTTACTGATTTGTTAAATGATTCTCTAAAAAGAAAAGGGGCGGTTTCTAGCTCAAATGTGGGAATTGATGTGGGCATGACTTATGCACCGGTTGAAAGCTTGATTTTGGGACTTGTGGGGAAAAATCTCAATAGCCCATCTTTTGGCTTTGGCGAAACGAAGTTAAAGATTAAGCCACAAGCGCGCTTTGGAGCTGGATTTAACCCAAGCGAGCGCATTGTTATTGCTGCGGATATAGACTTGACAAATAACGATGTTATCACACTTGGTGGCACAAGATTGCAATCGCAAAAAATGGGCGTGGGTATTGATTTTGACGCGGTGCTTTTTAGCGCGCGTGCTGGTTTAGCAAAGGATTTGCGTCAGGATAATGGCGCGATTATTTCTGCTGGTATTGGCTTTGGATTCTTAGATGTTTCACTTGCTGTGTCTTCGGGCAAATCGCGTCTTGCTGATGGCGGGACAATGCCACGATATGTAGCACTTCAAGTGGGTGGCGGATTTACATTTTAATTTTAGATAAGGCTTGATTCAAGATTAGGGGGGGTGGCTATGAAAGCAAAAGTTTTTCTTACTTCCTTTGTTGCGTGTGTGGGTTTAGCAAGCGCACTAGAATTTGGCGGTATAGGGAATACTTCCGCAGGAATGGGGGGTGCGGGTGTCGCACTAAAAAACTCGGCGTGGGGACTTTACTATAATCCTGCTTTGCTTTCTGCCTCGCCAAAGGTGAAGTTTGGTTATAGCTTAGGTGTTGGTATTAGTGAAAAAAATCTCGTGCAACTCGCAACCGTGGATATTGCAAATATGCAAAATACCGCTAAAAGACTAGCAAGTAGCTTTAGTGGTGGAAGCGGTACTAGTGGCGCGGTAAATGGTGTCGTAGATGCCGTGGATAAAGCACTGGATAAGGTGCTAAATAATGGCAGTGGCACAGGGCAAAATACACAGCAAAAGTTAGAATCTTATCTGCAAAATCATCAAAATGGCAATTATACGGATCTAATTGATGCGATTAAGGCAGAAGTTCAGAATAGCTCGCTAGATTCTGTCCAAAAAGATTTGCTTGGTAGTATCTTAGGCAATGTGGATTATGATGATTTAAAGTTTGGTAATGGCAATGTTGGTAGTGGCTTGCAAAATGCACTAACCAGTATTACTATTAGCAAGGGTTCAGACAAGGGACTAGATAAATCAATGGCAGATATTGCGCTTGTGCAAGATTCTATCAAGGATAGCAATCTAAGCCTTGTTAGTCAAAATGGACTTGTATTTCAGCTTGGCTCGCAGACGCTAAATAACACCGTTGGCACGCTTGCAGTTGGATTTTTTGCTTCGGTGCATTCAAGTATGTCAATTAATGCAAATCCTAATAAAATGCGACTGATTTTGGAAGCTGGCGGGAATTATTATGAGTTAAAAATTAGCGATAATGGCTATACCTATGGGCTTTCTTCAAAAAGTGATTATGAAGCGCACTCACTCCTTGCGGCTTTGCAAACAACAAAGCCAGATGAAGCGCATAATCTCACTATTACTTCGTTTGTGCTAAATGAGATTCCAATCGGCTATGCGCGCACTTTTTATTTCAAAAATAGTAATCTCAATGTCGGTGTGAGCGGAAAGCTGATGAGTGGTATTAGCGTGCAAAATAAAATTGCTATTTCTACTAAGACTAATTTTAAAAAAGAACTTAGCAATATCACACAGAGTTTTAATGGAAGCAACGCTAGCAGAGCGTTTGGTGTCGATGCAGGGCTTGTGTATGAGATTGATTTACCAAAGTTTCGCAACCTCACTTTTGGCTTAGTAGGTAAGAATCTAAATTCCCCGTCTTTTAAATCTACTATTGAAGATATTATGATTAAGCCTCAGGTGCGTGCGGGGCTGGGCTACTATACAAGTTCTGGATTTAATGTCGCTTTTGACGTGGATTTGACACAAAATGATATTCTTGCTTTAAGTAGCTTGAAACAAAAAAGTCAAATGGTAGGTGGCGGTGTTGGTTTTTTGTGGAGGAGTATGGATTTGCGCGTAGGTGCGATGAAAGACCTACGCCAAGATACGGGACTTATCCTCACAGGCGGGGTAAATCTGCTCGGATTCCTTGATATTACCTTGCAGTCAAGCACCAAATTTACCAGTATGCAAAATATCCCAATGCCTCAATATCTTAATTTGCGTGTAGGCGGTAGCTTTTCGTGGTAGATTCTGTATTTGCAAAATACGGAATCTTGCCTAATCAAAGTTTTTTTAAAAATATTCAAAATTTTTCAAAGGTTTGGCGATGCAGTTTGAAATGATGTATTCTAAAATCCACCGCGCGCGCGTGAGTGATGCAAATCTCAACTACACGGGCTCAATCACAATTGATAAAAACCTCGCAAATGCGGCTGGAATGCTTGAAAATATGAAAGTAGATGTGCTCAATATCAATAATGGCGAGCGTTTCAGCACTTATGTGATTTTGGGTGAAAATGAGGGCGAGATTTGCCTCAATGGCGCGTGCGCACGCAAGGCACAAATTGGCGATCTTGTGATTATTGTGGCATATGCGATGATGGATTCTAATGAGACAAAGGGCTTTAAGCCAAAAGTCGTGCATGTGGATTCTTACAATAAAATTTGCGCGCAAGATTCTTAAGCCTAGAGAAATTAGAATCTACAAGTCTCATCAACCAACAAATGATGAGTGTGTGCGCGAAGCGGAGCCGAAGCGGGATATTCCCGCGCAGGTGATACATTCAAAGGAATAGAAGCGGAATTCCCAACTTCGACGATACAATTTAAGGAATTAGGAGTACTCAATGTTTGACCCAAAACAGCTTGGTGATATGTTTGCAAATATGCAAGAGAGTTTTAAGCAGCTCAATGAGAAGTCCAAAGACACGCGCTTTAATGTCAAAAGTGGCGGCGGGTTAGTGGAAGTGAGTTTTAATGGCGCGGGCGAAATCATTGATTTAAACATCGATGAAAGCCTGCTAGAGGATAGGGATTCTTTGCAGATTCTCTTGCTCGGCGCGCTTAATGATGCGTATAAGGCAATGGAGCTAAACCGCCAAAACACCGCACTTGGTATGCTTGGCAGTCTCAATCCTTTTAATAAAAGCTAGCAAAAATAATGTGCATAAGATTTTTTTTAAATTCTCTGTTTCTCTCTATTTTGTGCGTAGGTACGCTAGGTGCGCAGGAGTATGACTACACGCATTGTATTGATTACTACAATAACGCAAGTATTATTGTTGGCGATACGCGCGCAGTAGCACTTAAACACAATGGCAAAGTCGTGCTTTTGATGTATTCTCAAGCGCGCCCAAAGGCAAAGATTCTCAAAAGCGATCCCTTTGTGGGGCTGTATTTGATTGAATCTACACTCCCAAAGCTAAGCTATGATTTACTGCCCCTTGATGAGCGCACACTACAAGATAAAAATCTCATCGCCATCACTACCAAAAATCCGCCAAAAGGGCATATCACCGCGCGACAAAGCGACTATTTGCAATACGCGCGCTTTTCAAGCAAACTCGCGCCAAATAGCGTGATTGGCAATATTTGCTATCAAATTTATGGAATCGGCGTTGGGGGCAATGGCTTCCTTGAAAAAAAATATATTGATAGATTTTTACAAGGTGAAGCGGGCGTGTATGGGGATATTGGTGTGAGGCTAGATTCTAAACTGCGCGTGAGTTTAAGTGACCCATTTTTTGCAAACAATCCTTTTTTAAGCGGAGATGAGCTTGTAAGCATTAATGGCACTAAGCTCATTTCTCTTTCGCAAGCGCATTGGATTATTAGTAATCTCAAAATTGGCTCAAATGTGAAAGTTATCTTTAAGCGCGATGGTGTCTTGAAAAATGCCGAAGTGGTGGTGGATAGGCTGCAGGGCGGTATGCTTTTGCGCGATACTTTTTTGGAGCGCTTTGGGATAGAGCTTAGTGAAAATTTGCAGATTCTAAGTATGACAAATGCCAAAAAATCGCGCCTGAAAGAACTAAAGGTGGGTGATAAAATCGTGTGGATTAATAAAACGCCCGCAACTTTGGATAATCTCAAAACCCTACTAAGTGAAAGCCTGCAACCACAAGCTTTGAAAACTTATGAGGGTAAAATCCAGCTACTTGTAAGACGTGGGGAATTTGAGTTTTTTATAAAAATTTAAGGCAGTTTCTAGGCAAACTGCATTGTAAAGTCTCTAAGTTTTCTCAACCAAAAATGGTAAAATACGCGCGTAAGGCGCAAGGTGCGATTTCACTTCCGCGAGACGATACATTTAAAAGGAACTAAAGTGGATAGACTAGAGCAATTAAGCAAAGAGTTTGAGGAGTTTTTGAAAGCAAATGCGCCACAAGTTGGGGGATTCCACCCACATTACCAAAAGGCGCTGTGGGAGATGATGGACGCTGGAGGTAAGCGCTTTCGCCCAATGCTGTGCTTATGTGTGGTGGATTCTCTTTCTCCTGCGATGTTACCCAATGCCTTTTTACCCGCTTTAGCGTTGGAGAGTTTGCATACTTACTCACTTATCCACGATGATTTGCCTTGTATGGATAATTCCCCTTTACGCCGTGGTTTTCCTACTTTGCATACGACTTACAACGAAACTTTAGCACTTCTTGTGGGCGATGCGCTTAATACCTACGCATTTGAACTTCTCTCTCTATCTAAGCTTTCCCCAGAAGTGAAAGTTTCGCTTATTTATGAGCTTTCTCACAATGCTGGTGCTAGCGGAATGGTGCTAGGGCAGGTGCTTGATTGTGAGTTTGAAAACAAAAAAATCTCTTTTGAAGAGCTAAAAATCATTCATCAAAATAAGACATTAAAGCTCATCGCCACAAGCCTAAAATTTGGCGCAATTATCGCAAATGTGAGCGAGGAGATTATGTTAAAGTTAGAGAATCTAGGTAACGATTTGGGGCTTTTTTTTCAAGTGCGCGATGACCTCATCGATGTGCTTGAAAGCGAGGAGCAAGCAGGAAAGCGCGTGCAAAATGATTTGCAAAAAAACACTTATGTAACCTTGCTTGGATTAGAAGGCGCAAAAACGCAGGCACGCACACTTGCAGAAAACATCAAAATTGCGCTAGATTCTCTACCTTCAAGGCTTAGGGGTAATCTTAGCGAGATGCTAAAGCCCTATCTTAAATCTTATGTATAAATTGACAAAAGGGAAGCGCAAATGAAACGAATTCTTCTTACAAATGATGACGGCTATGAATCTAGCGGGCTTTTGGCGCTTAAAGATGCGCTTAGCGATTTGGCGCAAATTACCATCGTAGCGCCCTCAAGTGAAAAGTCCGCGTGTGGGCACGGGCTTAGCATCACAAAGCCCTTGCGCTTTGTGCGCTTAGATGATGATTTTTACAAGCTTGATGATGGCACGCCGAGTGATTGCGTGTATCTTGCGCTCAATACGCTTTATGGCAGTGGGGTGAAGCCTGATTTGGTGATTTCTGGCATTAATATTGGCTCAAATATGGGCGAGGATATTACCTATTCTGGCACAGCTGCAGGAGCGATGGAGGGCTGTTTGCAGGGTATAGATTCTATTGCGATTTCTCAAATACTAAGGGATAAAAATTTGGGAAGTGATTTTGATTTCGCACTTGCAAAAGAGACGATTAGGAAGCTGGTGCAAAGGATTTTTGCGCGTTCTTTTCCACTTGGCGCGCGAAAGTTTTTGAATGTCAATATCCCTCAAATTGCGCCCAAACAATGCAAAGGCACAAAAATCACGCAAATGGGTTATAGAATCTATGGTAATTCTGCACAATTGCACCGCAACCCACGCGGGCAGGAATACCATTGGCTGGGATTGCAACCGCTTGTGTGGGAGGAGCGCAAGGATATACCAGATGTCAATGGCACGCGTTTTTGTGGATTAAGCGATTTTGACGCGACAAAAGAGGGCTATATCTCTATAACGCCAATAAAGTTAGATTTGACAAGCTATGAAGATGTGGATTCTCTTCAGCAGTGGGCGCAAGAGTAGAAAAGGAATTAACATAATGAATAAGAGTAAAAAAATTACGCTGTTATTTTTTATGCTTTTTGTATGGGCTAATGGCGAGCAAGTGTCGCAAAATGCGCAAGAATCAAATATTTTTGATGTAAAAAGCGCGTGGGAGAAAGTGCTAGAAAATAATGATGCACTCAAAGCTCAAGAGCACAATCTCGCACGCGCTCAAAAGCTCGCTCTTGGTGCGAAACTTAGCTTTTTACCAGAGATTAATTTTAAGGGTTCATATCTCTATTTTGATGAAGCTATGAGTCATAGTTTGAATGCCTCAATACAACCAAGTGGGAATCCGATGATGGACGCGTATTTGAGCGGAATCTTAAGAGGTGTTAATAAGCCAATAACTTTGCTAGAGCGCGATGTGATGATGGGTGCGTTTAATATTATCTATCCGCTTTATACCGGTGGCGCGCGTGTGAGGGGGATAAAAATTGCTGAAATTGCTAAAAAAGATGCTGCAGAAGCAATGCGTTTAAAAAAGCTTGCAACTTTTGAAGAATTTGTGACGATTTATTATGGAAGCGTGTTGGCAAAGGACTTGCAGGAGGTTTGCGAGGAAAATTTTGAAGCCTCAATGTTGCATTACAATAATGCGCTTGATTTAGAAAAAAGCGGGCAAATTGCGCATCTAGAAGTGCTTGCAAGTCAAGTGGCAAGTGACAAATCTAAAAACACCCTGCGTAGCGCGCAAAATGCAAGACTTAGTGCGGATTTAGCCCTAAATAGCGCGCTAAGCACACAAGATTCTGTGCCTAGCTCAAAAATCGAGGTTTCCTCAAAGCCTTTGTATGATGAAAATTATTATGTGCAAAAAGCCTTGCAAAGTTATCCCGCACTGCGCTCGCTTGATTTAAAGATAGAATCTGCTAATGAAGCTACAAGCCTTGCGCGCGCTAGTTTTTTGCCACAGGTGGTGGGAATGGGAAGCTATATTTTTACCGATAAGCAGGATTCTTTATTGGTGCGCTCAATCCCTGCTTGGTATGTGGGTGTTGGTGTGAATATCCCTATTATCTCGCCCACTGCGCGCTTGCAGAGGTATCAAGCTAGCAAAATTACTACTTTGGAGCTAGAAAGTCTCAAAGCCCAAGCGATTAAGGATATTACCTTGCTTGTGCGTCGCACTTACAAAGAGGCGCTGTTTGCAAAGGAGGAGTATGAGAGTCTTAATTCATCAGTTGTTTTGGCGCAAGAAAATCTTAAGCTACAAATAAATGCCTTTAAGCAGGGCTTAGCCACGAGTGCGCAAGTCATTGATGCGCAAAATTCTCTTCAAAGTGTGCTTGTAGAGCAAAAGAGCGTGGGATTTAAGGCGATTGTGGCATTAGCAAAGCTTTTGGCATTGAGTGATGAGATAGAAACTTTTTATGAATACCAACGCTAGATTTGTTCCATTAATTTACTTTAGTAAGCAAGACTCGCTAAAGCTCCGTCTTATTTGTGCTCGCGCACAGACTTTGTATTTTTTGGTTAATAAGATTTGCAGATTCTATAAAAGAGAGGGTTAGTTATGCAACACATTGAAAATGTCGGAATCATCGGGCTTGGGCTTATTGGTGGCTCGATTGGGCTGGCGCTAAAAAATCTTGGGAGTTTTGGTTGTATCGCAGGCTATGATACAAATCCATTGCATTCTTCTCAGGCACTTTCCCTCGGGCTTGTTGATGAGTGTATTGGTTTAGAACAGCTTTTAAGTGAAAATGATGTGATTTTTATCGCGGTGCCAGTTGAGGGGATTATTGAAATTGTTAAAAACATTAAGCATATTAAGCCAACTGCCACGATTATCGATCTTGGCGGGACGAAGCAAAAGATTTTGGAATCTGTGCCATCATCTATTCGTGCAAATTTTATCGCCGCACATCCGATGAGTGGGACAGAATTTTATGGACCAAAAGCTGCGGTGCAGGATTTGTTTAAGGATAAGATTGTGATTCTGTCAAACCTAGAGCAAAGTGGCGCGCATCAGGTGCAGGTGGCGCGCGAGATTTTCCTTAGCATTGGTATGAAAATTATAAAGATGGACGCAAAAGAGCACGACAAGCATATCGCGCTTATTAGTCATATGCCTCATATCATCAGCTATGCGCTGGCGAATGCTGTGCTTTCTCAAGAGGACCCACAGACAATTTTAGCACTTGTGGGCGGGGGCTTTAAGTCTATGAGCAGGCTTTCTAAAAGCTCGCCAAAAATGTGGAATGATATTTTTAAGCAAAATAAACAAAACACTTTGTGCGCGCTAGAATGCTTTGAATCCGAGCTCAAAAATGCAAGAGAAATGCTCCAAAATGAAGATTGGGAAGGCTTAGAATCTTTTATGACAAGGGCAAATAGATTGCAGGATTTTTTGTAAAAATAATCGCTGATTCCGTGTTTTTTGATTGATTAGAATCTGCAGATTTTATTTGCTTGAGTTTCTTAAAAAATCCTAAATTATTTGGGGTGAGAGCGTTTGCAAATCCTAATTTTGTGCGTTACTCGCGCAAGTGTTTTGTAATCCAAAGCAAAATATCTTGCAAAACTTGCTTTTTGCAAAAATCATTCAAAATCTCGTGTCTCGCGTCATTATAGAGGATAAGTTGCGTGTTTTGATAGCCATTTTTGCGCAAAAATACTTGCAGTTTTTCCACACCCTTGCCAAAATCCCCGCACGCATCGTCTCGCCCGCTAATGATAAGCACAGGAAAGCGCGGATTTTTGGGAGGTTGCGCCGCACCATAAACGCACTTTAGCCCACCAAAAAGATTGATAAAACTTTGCGTTGTGAAAATAAAATTGCATTTTTTATCATTTTCATACGCGCTCACCACATTTTTATCGCTACATAGCCACGCGTAAGGACTGCCTTCTGTGCGGAATTTCGCATTAAATCCGCCAAAAGACAAGGCGTTGAGAATCTTTGCACCAAAATCTTTTGCACCAATAGCGTGAAAAAACTTACCAAGCGCGATACCAAGCGTGGATAGCGGATTGTAAGCTGGACTTCCGCTCAAAATTAACCCAATCACAGAATCTTCATACAAACTCACATAGCGACGCGATAGCAGTGAGCCCATAGAATGCCCAAGTAGCACGATTTGCGCGTGCGGATAGAGGGAGTGCAAAAGGTGATTAAACACGTGCATATCCTGCACAGCACGTTCAAATCCTTGCTCGCCCATTTCACCAAGCGTGATGATGGGACTTGTAGATTCTATGCTGTTGGCATTTGTGTGGTTTGTTTCTTTGGATATTTTAGGCTTTGCGGATTGCGTGTTTATACTATCGCCGTGCCCGCGGTGATCGTTGATTGCCACGATATAGCCATTTTGCGCTAGCTCACGTGCCACCCACTCAAAGCGCCCTCTGTGCTCGACCATACCGTGCGCGATTTGGATAATGATATTTGCACCATTTGCACCAGAATCCGGCTCATAGATGTCATACACCACCGCGCCAAAGTCTGATTGAAAGTTTCCGCTTGTTTTTATCATATCGCTTCCTTAAGAGAAATTTTTGTGTGCGCTAGTTTGGGCGCAGACCAAGTGCGTGTAAGATAGCCTTTGGGAAAAGCTCGTATTCTAGCTTATGGATTCTCTTTTCAAACTCTGCAAGGCTTTCGCCAGAAATTTTTGGCAACTTTTCTTGCAGGATAATTTCTCCAGAATCTAGCTCCTCACTCACCCAATGCACGCTTACCCCTCCAAAATCTTCATTTGATTCAAAGCTTTGCTCTATGGCGTGTGCACCCTTATGCAATGGTAAAAATGACGGGTGGATATTGAGCGCTTTTAGGTGTGCGGTAAAATGAGGTGTTAAGATTCTCATAAATCCGCTAAGCACACATAAATTCGGCTTAAAAGCTTTAATTTGTGTCACTAATTCTTTATCAAATTCTTCGCGTGCTTTTCCTTTGCTGGGGATTATCACGCATTCAATCCCGCACCCTCTCACGCGCTCAATCCCTTTTGCGTGCGGATTATTACAAAAACACACGCTAATGCAAATCCTGCGCGCCACATTTTGAGAATCTAAAAACACTTTATTATGAAGCTTGTCGATGAGGTTTAGCATATTTGTGCCATTCCCGCTGAAAAGCACCACAAGGCGCAATGTGTTTTGGCTCATTTTGTAAAAAGATCCGCTCTTTTTTGGCGCAAGAGATTGATTGTCTCAATAATCTCATCAATCCCATATGGCGCATTTTCATCAAAACTCTCATCATCAAGTAGTGTCTCATACGCTTCTAGTGCCTCTTGTATCTTATCCTTTTTTACCCCCGCAAAATACAGTGCTGCGCCCAAATTATCAACAAGCTGCTCGGCGAGCTCTTGGAGTGAAAAATCTGATTCCATAATTTTGTCCTTTTTAAAATATCTTTGTGCGGGATAAACCCCACCTGCGCGCGCATTGTAGCATTTTTTACTTGATAAGGTTTTAAAAAACTTATCGCTTGAAACTTTGCATTTTTATTTTTTTGCTAAGCTTTTTAAGGCTTCAAAAATGCGCGTCTCATCACCATCTAAAAGCGTGCGTATGTCGCACACCACTTTATCTGCAATAATGCGTGTGATAATACTAAAATCCCGCCGCAAGCATTCCTCTAGCTGTGCGCAAGAAAAAGCTTTTGCGCTTATGGCAATACCATAGCTTTCAAACTTCATATCAGGCAAGCTCCCGCCACCTGAGAGAGAATCCACTTTTATAATTTCAAAGTTATACATAGACTCCAAAGGACACAATATTTTTAGAAACTCTTGCGCGCGGGATAAGAGAAAATCTGGCGAGATTCTAAGCATATGAAGTGTGGGGATTGCATCAAAATCATTTTGTAAATACATTTCTAGGCTTGCTTGCAATACGCCTAAACACAGCTTATCCACGCGCAATGCACGCAAAAGCTGATTGTTCTTTAGTTTCTCAATAAGCTCTTTTTTACCTGCTATAATGCCTGCCTGCGCGCTTCCAAAGAGTTTATCCCCGCTAAAGCTAAGTAGTGATGGTGGCGCGCTAAAAATCTCCTTTAAGCTTGGCTCTTGTGAGTTCTGACTTGTATAATGCGCGTGAGGCAGGGATTCTAGCCCGCTTACATATCCACTTCCTAAATCATAATAATCAATCACACCTACTTTTTGTGCGAGCGCGCTTAAGTCCTGCATTTTTACTTCTGCGCAAAATCCAATCTGCGCAAAATTGCTCTTATGAGCTTTTAAAATCATCGCACATTCCGCACTTAGCGCATTTTCATAATCGCTTAAATGTGTCTTGTTTGTCGCGCCAACTTCAAGCAGTTCGCAACCTGCTTGCTTCATCACCTCTGGGATTCTAAAGCCTCCGCCAATTTCTACGAGTTCCCCACGCGAGATAAGCACTTTTTTATTTTTTGCAAAAGTTTGCAGGATTAAAAGCACCGCCGCAGCATTATTATTCACCACCAAAAACTCATAATCTGTCTGAAAAAGCGTCTGAAAAAGCGCATTTGCGTGCATGTAGCGACTTGAACGCGTGCCTTTGTCTAGGTCGTATTCAAGCGTGCAGTAGCGCGTGATAAGTGGCAGTAATTTCTCCGCCACCTCCTTGCTTAGCACACTGCGCCCGAGGTTTGTTTGTAGCACCACACCGCTGGCATTCACCACTGGAACGAGCGTGTGGGTAAAAAGCGCGTTGTAGGCGTTTTTTATTGTTTGGTGGAGGTTGTGGATTTTTTCTTGTATTTGCGCTACTGCGTGGGAATTTGGCACGCTTTGTGTGTGGGGATGCACTAAATCTTGCGTCTTAATTTTTGTATAAATTTCTTGGATTTCTTCTCGGAGCTCTTGCAAATGTTTTGTGATGAGGGGCTTTAAAAGAGTTTTGTTTGTCTGTGCAAAATCCGCGTGATTAAGGAGTGTATCCACCTTTGGCAAGGCTTGAAACAATTCTTGTGCGTGCATAACTTACACCTTTATTTTTTGTGTTTTTTTTGGTTGTTTTTGTGAAAGCTTGATTATAACGCATAAAGTTATTTTTAACTACAATAGCTTATAATACACGTGGTTTTTGGGAGGCAAGTGTAGCTGGTGCGCACCTTAGGCTTCAAACCTAATGTAGGGCTAGATGACTAGTCCTTGGGGAGTTCGATTCTCTCGCCTTCTCGCCAAATCTTTCAAATTTTCTAAACTCTTAAAATATAAAAAGGCGCAAATTATGGAGTCCCAACTTATGTCCCTTGCTGTGCAAACCTACAAACTCACTCTTATTCTCTCTCTTCCGATGTTGTTAGCTGGGCTTATTGTGGGGCTTTTGGTGAGTATTTTTCAAGCCACCACGCAGATTAATGAAATGACTTTAAGCTTCGTCCCAAAAATCCTTGCTGTCGTGGCTGTGATTATTTTTACAATGCCGTGGATGATTAGTATGATTACAGATTATGCGACAATGCTTATAAATATGATTCCAGATGTGAAATTTTAAGTGCAGACGCGCTGTATTGATTTTTCAAAATACTCTAGCTTGCGTATTGGCGCGCCTGTGGAGGTACATCTCATACGCTCAAGCAAGGATGCGCAAGAATGTGTAGCGCGTGGCTTTTCTCTTATTGGAAAAGCACAGAATCTCCTCATCTCTCCGTATGCCAAAAATCTTGCAATGCTTGATAAAGAAATTTTTAGTCGAATAATTATAGAAAGTCAAAGCGCCACAAATGGCGTGCAAGATGATAAAAAGCACACTCAAAGCAGCCAAAATAGCACGCAAAAAGAATGTGTGCTTGTGGGCGCAGCACTTAGCTCATCTAAAATTTTTAGTTTTTTTAAAACGCAAGATTTAGGTGGTGTGGAATTTTTGCAAGGCTTGCCCGGCTCACTTGGGGGTATTATTAAGATGAATGCAGGGCTTAAAAGTAGCAGTGGGCAAAATTATGAAATTTGTGAAATGCTAGATTCTATTAATATCAATGGCGAATGGATAGATGCGGAGAAAATCCCCTTTAGCTATCGTTCTAGCGGGATTAATGGGGTGATTTTGCAAGCGCGCCTTAAAAAAATACAAGGCTTTAATGACGCGCTTAGCAAGGATTTCCTCACTATCCGCGCTAAACACCCAAAAATGCCTAGCTGTGGGAGTTGCTTTAAAAATCCAAAGGGTGATTTTGCCGGTAGATTGCTAGAATCTGTGGGGCTAAAGGGCTTTAGTATCGGTGGTGTCGCTTTTAGTCCGCAACACGCAAATTTTTTGGTAAATCTCGGCGGGGGGAGCTTTGAAGATGCGTTTGCTCTTATTGAGCTTGCCAAAAAGCGCGTGTTTGAGGCTTTTAATATTATGCTTGAATGCGAAGTGCAGATAATTTCTTAAAAATTACAAGCAAAATGACTTAATAAAATTATTATTTAAAAAATTATAGAATCCGCGCTTATTTTTTGAAGTTTTGGGGGCAAAGTATGGAGCAAAAATTAAAACCTATCATCTCTATTGTCGTGCCTTGCTATAACGAAGAGGTTTCACTTCCGAGATTCTATGATGAGATTACAAAAGTAATGAATGAATCAAAAAGTCTGCTTGCAAACCATAATTTTTTACCTAAAAATGCACCATTTTATGAGTTAATCTTTGTTAATGACGGCTCAAAAGATAAGACGTTAGAAATCCTAGATTCCCTATGGGCAAAAAATAATAAGCTAAACACACAAGGCGCACAAAAAGAGTGCGAGATTGGTATATTTTCATTTTCGCGTAATTTTGGCAAGGAAGCTGCGATTTTAGCAGGATTGCAAAAGGCGTGCGGAGAGGGTGTGATACTGCTTGATGCGGACTTACAAGATCCGCCAAATTTGATTCCAAAAATGATAAAGATTTGGCTAGATTCTAGTCGAGAAATCAAAGTCGTCTATGCGCGACGCACCACACGCGCTGGAGAATCCAAAATACGCGCAAGCTTGAGCGAGGCGTTCTATAAGCTTTCAAATTGGATTTCTGAAGTCAAAATAGAATCTGGCGTGCGAGACTTCCGCCTTATGGATAGGGAAGTCATTGACGCGCTTTTGGAAATGAAAGAGTATCACCGCTTTTCAAAGGCGATGTTTGCGTGGGTGGGCTTCAAGCGCGAGTGCTTGGAGTATGAGTATATCCCGCATTTTAAGGAAAGCTCGAGCTGGAGCTTTTGGAAGTTATTTAAATACGCCGTTGAAGGGATTGTGAGTTTTAGCACAATGCCTTTACGAATCGCGTTTGTCATTGGCGCACTGATTTCTATATTTGCCGTTGCTTATGGAATCTATCGCATTGTAGATACGATAGTGTATGGCAATCCGGTGCCGGGTTACCCAAGCCTTATTGTGGTCATTACATTTATTGGCGGGATACAGCTGATGCTTTTGGGTGTGATTGGTGAATATATTGCAAGAATTTATGAGCAAGTGAAATGCCGCCCTATCTATATTTTAGAAAATCGCAGGAATGCAGAGGCTAACAAAAATGCAAAATCTAAAAAGATGGAATCTAATTTAAGTGCAGATTCTAATAGTCATTGCGAATGCAACGTGCCAGAGCGTGGCAATCCATAAAAGATAGCTTTGAAATAGAATCTAAAAAGCAAAACATTACACAAGGAGTTCATATGAATATCTTGTCCCGCTCATTTAGGGAATTTAAAGTCGCCTCTTGGGCATTTTTCCACACGCAAGGTTTTTGGAAATATTTTCTCGTTGCCTTTAGCCTTTATGGTTTGGGGATTTTGAGTCTTATCCGCGCAGATGTGTATTATATCGATGATTTGAACCGCGCAATCATCGGTTATAAAGAATGGGAGAATTTCTCACGCTATATTAGCTGGTTTCTTTCTACCTTTATGCATATGGATTCTGTGCTCTCTGATGTCTCACCGCTTACACAGCTTGTGGCGATTGCGTTTTTGAGCTTTGCTAGTCTTATTTTGGTGTGGAGTGTGCGGGAAGTCATTTGGAAAAATGAAGATTCTAATTGGGAATCTAGTGAGATTCCATACAAAAAGCGCCTAACTACGCTTGGCATTATCGCTTCCATTCCGCTTGGGCTTTCGCCTTATTTTTTAGAGGAGCTTTCTTTCAAATACGACTCGCCTTATATGGCGTTAAGTGTGCTTTTTAGCGTGATTCCATTTGTGTTTATTCACCATATTCGCGCGTATATCCCTGTTTCTATTCTTTGCTTGCTTGGTATGTGTATGACCTATCAAGCAAGTAGCGGGATTGAAGTGATTTTGGTGCTATTTTTTGCATTTTTGATGTTTAACCAAACAAATGCCGGTGTGAAAAAAGCTTTTGCTTTCATAGGTGTTTCTGCGCTTAACTATATCATCGCACTTGGCATTTTTAAGTTTTTCATTATGCACGAAAACTCACACGATCAAGCGAGCACTGCGATGCTAAAGGGAAGTGATTTGCTTAGTGGCTTTTTGCGAAATATGGATATGTATCTCAATTATCTTTGGAGCGACTTTGGCTTGGCAGGGGTGAAAATCTGCGTGTTGGTGCTACTTGGATTTTTTGTCATTTCTGCGATGTATCAAGCACGGATAAATAAGATTCTTTCCCTCATTTTAGCGCTTGCAGTGCTTTGTATTGGAATCTGCCTAAGTTATGGCACTTATCTCGTGCTAGAGCAGCCACTCACGCGCCCGCGCGCATTTATTGGTATTGGCGTATTTGTAGCAGCTCTTAGCGTGTATGTGGTGAGTGCGTGGCGTGGCTGGGCATATAAGCAAAAAGACCAGTCTCGCACCAACTCCACGCGTTATATTTCCCGCCCATTGCCACAAAGGGCGTTTTATATTTTAAGCGCGGTGATTGTTGGCTTTTGCTCTTGGTCGCTTGTGGTGTTTGCAAACTCTTATGGCAACGCACTTTCACAACAAAACGAATACCAAAAATTCCGCCTAACAGTGCTTTTAAATGATTTGGTAAATGCCACGCCGCGCTATGCTAATGCGGAAAACTATCTTTACAGAATCAAAGGTTGGGTGACAGCTTCACCTGCGCTAGAAAATGCCTCAAAACACTATCCGATAATGAAGCGCCTTGTGACGATTACGGATACAAAATATTGGGTGCGCACGGCGATGAAGCACTATGGTTGGGGTGAAGTGCCTGAAGAGCAACTTAAAACAATGCCGGTGACAGAGGATTTTAACGCACTCAAAGAAGATCCGCGTTGCGATCCTGCTACTGCGGGCAAACGACTGAAACTCATCGATAATATTTATCACAGAATCGAGGTGTATCCGAAATGCACATTGATTGAGTTTAAGGGCAAGGAGCGCTATATCCACACATTTGATAAGGAAGTGGCAAAGGATTTTCAAGAACGTTTGAATTTGGAGAGTGAAGATTCTATGCAAGATTCTTCCTTGTAAGAAAATGCGCCAGAATCTAACACAGAAGCCAAAACTGCGCCACACGTCAAAAGTGCTAAGTCAAATGAAATGAAATAGAGCTAAAAACGCGAGAATCTAAATGAGTCAAAAGTCATCAAAACAAAAATTGCAAGCGCTTTTGTCGCATTCTGCCCTACGTTATGGACTTGTGGGCGTGGCAAATACGATTGTGGGTCTTGGGGTAACTTTTTTTCTTACATTTATTGGCATTTTGCCCGAGCTTGCAAGCACGTTTGGAATCATCGTTGGCGTGATAAATTCCTACTTCCTTAACAAGCACTTTACTTTTAAATCGCAAAATTCTCATAAAAGTGATTTTGTGAGATTCTGCGTGGCCATGGGGATTTCTTATGCGGTGAATATGCTCATTCTTACGCTAAGTTTCCGCGTTTTTGAGATTGATAAGTATATCTCTATTATCATCGCAAATGTAGCTTACACCATCACAGGCTATTTTATTAGCCGATTTTGGGCATTTAAACAAAGGCAATAATTAAACCACAAACTTAAGGAGAAAACTTGTTTGACACACTAACTCAATCATTTAAAAATGTCGCAAATAAAATCCGCTTTAGCGATGATGAAAGGGCGCTAAAAAGCGCGTTGGAGGAGTTAAAGAGAATCTTGCTACGCAATGATGTCTATCACAAAGCCACAAAAGAGATTTTGCAATCTGTGGAATCTAAGACGAAGGCGCAGGGCATTGGCAAACAAAGCTTCAATAACGCGCTAGAGCAAAGCCTGCTTGAAATCCTGCGTACTTCAAAGCATTATGGCTTTATCTACGCACCTATGCCTCCTACAATTATTTTGATGATGGGTTTGCAAGGAAGTGGGAAAACCACTACCACCGCAAAGTTAGCAAATTATCTCAAAAGTCGCGGGAAAAAGGTATTGATGGCGGCGTGTGATTTGCAGCGCTTGGCTGCTGTGGAACAACTCATACAATTAGGACAAAGCATAGAAGTAGAAGTATTTGCACCCACACAACAGAATCCAAATGCGTTAGAAGTCGCTAAAGAGGCTAAACAAAAAGCTATTGGCGGGCATTTTGATGTACTCTTGATTGATACTGCTGGGCGCTTGGCGATAGATTCTCAATTAATGGAGGAGTTAAGCGCGATTAAAAAATCCATAAATCCCACAGAGTGCTTTTATGTGGCAGATTCTCTTGTAGGGCAGGAGGGTGTGAAAACAGCCGCGCTTTTTAATGAAAAAATAGGCATTGATGGCGTGATTTTGACAAAATTTGATAGCGATTCAAAAGGTGGCATTGCGCTTTCTGTGGCGTTTCAAATCGGCGTGCCATTGCGCTTTATTGGGAGCGGGGAGAAGGTGGCGGATTTGGATATTTTCTTGCCAGAACGCATTGTTTCACGTCTTATGGGGGCCGGGGATATTGCCTCATTAGCGGAAAAAACCGCAAGTGTGATTGATGAAAAAGAAGCAAAAAATATCACCAAGAAGCTCAAAAAAGGGCAGTTTAGCTTTGAGGATTTTTTAAACCAAATTGAAAATATCAAAAAATTAGGCTCGATGAGCTCGATTGTCTCAATGATTCCCGGACTTGGGAATATGGCAAGTGCGCTGAAAAATGTGGATTTGGATAATTCAAGTGAGATTAAAAATATCCGTGCGATGGTAAATTCTATGACGCCAAAAGAGCGTGCTAATCCTGATTTGCTCAACGGCTCAAGGCGCAAAAGGATAGCGCAAGGCAGCGGGCTTGATGTTGCGAGCATAAATCGTATTATTAAGCAGTTTGATAGTGCTGCAAAAATGGCAAAGAGAATGAGTCAAAAAGGCGGTATGCAGGATTTTATGAGTATGCTTGGAAATGCAAAATTCCCACGATGAGCCAAAATAAAGCTTTTTTAAGCAAAGAATCTTTATAATTGTCCGCTTAATTGACATATTTTTTCACATAATAAGGAGCACACAAGCAATGACCGTAATTCGTTTAACAAGAATGGGGCGCAAGAAAAAGCCTTTTTATCGTATTGTTGTTACAGATTCTCGCAAGAAGCGCGATGGTGGCTGGATAGAATCTCTAGGTTATTACAATCCACTTACACAGCCTGAAATTGTGAAATTTGACAAAGAGCGCTTGGCATATTGGAAAAGCGTTGGTGCAAAAATGAGCGAGCGCGTAGCAAAGCTTACAAAATAATCTTAAATCACAGCTTGCGAAAATCGCGGGCTGTTGCATTAGAATACATTTAGAGAATAGATATGAACAATGAAAGTAGGATAGAGGATTTTGTCGAAAAATACGCCAAAAAGATTGTAACCCAACCGCAGTGTATTAGGGTGCAGAGCACTTGCACGCAAGATGCGCAGGGCAATAAGCTAAAGGATATTTTGGTGTATGCGCATCCAGATGATGTAGGACGCTTGATAGGCAAAGAAGGCAAGATGATAAGCTCTCTTAAAACTCTCATATCTGGAGCAAAAGCAAAAGATGGGCAAAATTACAAAATCACCATTGAATCTTCCTAAACAGGCAGAAACCGCGCGTATCTACATTGGCAAGCTTGGGCGCAGTGTCGGCGTAAATGGCGCATTGCGTGTTTTTTTGCAGACGGATTTTCCGCAGTTTTTAAAACAAGGCGTAGTTCTTAGCACTTCTCACTCATTGTATCCTGCACTTGAAATCTTAGAGTTTCAAAGCGCGCATACTTCTAATAAAACACAATCCCATCAAAACACAGCACCTAGCACTCTTATCAGCTTTAAAAACATCACTTCAAAAGAGCAAGCAAGCCAGCTTACAAACACTTTGCTTTTTAGCAGTGTAGATTCTACGCGTGCGGTTTGCGAGTTAGGAGAGGGTGAGTTTTTTTGGTTTGATATTATTGGGTGTAAGATTATTGAGGAAGACACAGGGCTTGGCATTGTGAGTGAGATAGAGCGCATAGGGAGCATAGATTATCTCATTATTGAGACAAACAAGAATCTTTTGAGCGCAGATTCTAAGCCAAAATTACCAAAGCGTTTTTTACTCCCCTATATTGAGCGCTACATTCTTAAAACGCACCTTGAGACAAAAAGTATTTTCACTCAAGGTGCGCGCGGGATTTTAGAAGAGAGCTAGAGGAATGAAATTTAGTTTTTTGAGCCTTTTTCCACAGCTCATCGCACCTTACTTTACGGATTCTATCCTTAAGCGCGCGTGTGAAAAAGGAACAATCGAGTTTGAATGCATCAACCTGCGCGATTTTACCTCGCCACCGCATTTTAAGGCAGATTTTGCGCCTATTAGCGGTGGAGCGGGGCAGGTGCTACATTTAGAAATGCTAGCTTTAGCGTTGCAGAATTTTAGAGATTCTCATATTATTTTTTTAAGCCCTTGTGGGAAGCCATTTAATCAAAACGACTCCTTGCGTCTTAGCAAAAAAGGACATATTAGCTTCGTGTGTGGGCGCTATGAGGGCTTTGATGAGCGTGCGATTGAGCTTTTTGCGGATGAGGTGTTTAGCATTGGAGATTTTATTTTGACAGGTGGCGAGCTTGGCGCGCTAAGTTTAGCCGATAGCATTGCAAGGCAGGTTGAAGGCGTGCTTGGGAATAAAGATTCTCTCAAAGGCGAAAGCTTTGAATCTTATCTTTTAGAAGCGCCAAATTTTGCTAAAAGCAGCCCAAAAGTTGAAAAAATCTTGCAAGATTCTCAAAAATTGCAAGTGCCTTCAGAGTATTCAAAGGGAAATCGTAGTAGAATCGCGGACTTAAAAACAAACCTTGCAACCGCAAAGACAAAGTATTTTCGCCCTGATTTGTATATCACATTGAAGGTGCAAAGCACTGCTTATAAGCCTAAAAGCGCGCAAGAGTAAAACACACAAGGCAAAAACATAAGGAGTTTTAAGATGAGAAATAGATATATTGAGAGCTTTCAAAAAGCCCAAATTGGTGAGAGAAAAGTGCCATATTTTAAGGCAGGTGATACAATCAAGCTTGGTATTAAGATTATGGAAGGCGATAAAAGCAGGATTCAGAACTTTGAAGGCGTGTGTATCGCTATCCGCGGAAATGGCGTAGATAGGACTTTCACGGTGCGTAAAATTGGCGCAAATAATATCGGCGTGGAAAAAACTTTCCCACTTTATAGCGAGAGTTTAGATTCTATCCAAGTGTTAAGAATCGGGCGTGTGCGCAGAGCGAAACTTTATTATTTACGCAATAGAAGGGGTAAAGCAGCGCGTATCAAAGAATTCCGCAAGGACACAAGAACAAATAAAGCATGATCCGAGCCTTGGCGCATTGCGTCTCGTACTTTGGTTACTTTTTAAGGAGAAGTTGTGCGTTTGCAAGAAGCGATAGAGTTTTTAGAATCAAAAAATATTGCAGTGCGTTATTTTAATGCGAGCAAAGACTTTGAGTTAAGCGCTTTAGCCCCGTTAGAGCAGGCTACTCAAACGCAGATTAGCTACATTGACCAAGAAAAATACCTTGATTCTCTTGCGGATTCTCGCGTTGGTGCGGTTTTGGTGCGTCCAAATCACGCAAAGCTTGTCCCAGCGCACATTCAAGGCTTAGAAGTTGCAAATCCTCATCTTGCATTTGCCTATTTAAGTCATCTTTTCGCAAAGCCAGAATTTGCAAATCCCCATAAAAACTACACCCAAGAACTTTTGGAATCTAACCCCACACTTACCATCGCGTCAAATGTTTTTGTTGGCGAAAATGTTTCTATTGGTGCGCATACGCAGATTTTGCCCGGTGTGGTGATAAGCGATGATGTTTCAATTGGCGCGCATTGCAAGATTTATCCAAATGTAGTGATTTATCGCGACACACAAATTGGTGATAATGTCTCAATCCACGCGGGCAGCGTGATAGGAAGCGATGGTTTTGGCTACGCACACACAAGTGAAGGCAAACATATCAAAATCGAGCATAGTGGGCGTGTGGTGATAGAATCTTGCGTAGAAATTGGCGCAAATAACACCATCGATCGTGCTGTGTTTGGGGAAACACGTATCAAAAGTGGCGCGATTATCGATAATCTCGTGCAGGTGGGGCATAACTGCGTGGTTGGCGAAAATACGATTTTAGTCTCACAAGTTGGCTTGGCGGGCTCCACCACCACCGGGCGTAATGTCGTTATGGGCGGACAGGCAGGCACAGGCGGGCATATACATATTGGAGATTTTGTGCAAGTGGCTGGGCGTGGGGCTGTTGGGAAAAATCTTCCGCCAAATACAAAGTGGGGCGGACACCCGCTTATGGAGCTTGATGAATGGATGAAATTTTATGTAAGCCTGCGCCGATTGCTAAAGCAAAAAAAAGGAGAAATAGAATGAAAAAAAAAGTTGCATTTGGGTTGATTGGCGCTGGTGCGGTGGTTGTGATTGCCCTTCTTGTGGTAGTGCTTGTGCTTTCAAAGAAAATGAATGCGAGTTTGGAACAAGAAATTAATCGCTTTTTACAAGAAAAGGTGGCGAGTGCGGATTCTGAAATTTTAAGCTTTGAGCCTTTTGAATGTTTTGGGAAAACTAAAATTGCTTGCAAGTCAAAGGCTATTGTTTTTGGCGCGCCTAATTTGTTAAACATTGAAAAAGATGTGCAATCTAAGCAAACGCGCGCGGAATCTTGGCGATTTGAAAATATCGAGCTTGATTTAAGCGGGAGAGATTCTCAAGCAAATACGAGTGTGCAATTTCTTGCAAAAAATAGTGAAATTGCATTTAAAATCTCGTGCGACACTTCGCTTGATTTAGAATCTAAAAATACTCTGCATACAAGCACTGAGTGTTATGCAAAAAATGAAGAGTTCGCATACAATGGTTTTGGTAAGGTGCATTTTACCCTTACACACGATGATTTTGAAGGCAAGATACAAAATGCGCTGGCTATTTTGTTTGATACAAACAAAGAGGGTGATAATGGCGAGGAGGGCGAAGACAAACACAACGCGCTTGGCGTGAGGCTAGATTCTCTAGTGATTAATGAGCGTGCAAATGATTTGTTTGAAACATATAAAAAGACACTTGGAGCGGAAAATGAGGGTATGCTAGAAGGTATGCTTTTTGGATTTGCGCTGTTTAGTGGTATGTTGCAAAATGAATTGCAAGAGCAGAGCAATGAGGAGATTAAGGAGTTTCAATCTGCGCTTTTAAATGCGCTAAATAATGTTTTGATGGTCTTTAAGGGTGGATATGCGTTAAATATTGAGATAGCTAAAAAGGTCGATTATGAGCCGATTTTGCTTCCTCAAATCCAAGAGCGTGTCAGCCTTGAATGGCTTGCAAAGCACTATGTAATAGATTCTAATGTGCAAGCACTTGAAAATGAAAATAACGCAGAGTAGGGTGAATTTGTGTCAAATTTGCAAAATGTGGATTTACAGAATAAAAACTCACAAAACACGGAGACTCAAAATATGAATACTCAAAATGCCCACGTTCAAAATGTGTGCGAAAGTAAGCCCTCCGCGCCTTTTCGTAATGCAAAAAAAGGCAAAAAAGGTTTTAAGCGCATCGCGAATGCGTTTTTTTATTCTATTGATGGTGTGAAAGCCGCGTGGAGCGATGAAGTGGCGTTTCGTCAAGTAACATTACTTGCCTGCGCTTGTATCCCACTTGGCATTTTTTTGGCGCGCAGTTGGAGTGAGGGAATTTTGCTTCTACTGCCTTGCTTTTTAGCGCTTATGGTGGAGCTTATTAATTCCGCTATTGAAAACGCCATTGATTTCACAAGCACGCAAATCCACCCTCTAGCAAAGAAAGCAAAAGATATGGGAAGTGCCGTGCAACTGCTCACGCTCACATTTTGGGCACTCGTGTGGGGGTGGTATTTGATTGAGCGCTTTTGCTGATTATTTGTTTTTTGAACCTATAATCTTGAGGTTATGCTTAGTCTTTCAAAAAGTAAGTATAAACATAAAATATTTTAAAGGAGTGAATATGAGAGTAGTTTCATTTGTAGCGGCATTGGCTTTGGCTGGGAGTTTGAGCGCGGCGACTTTTCAAGTTGATGTCTCGCATTCATCAGTTGGATTTGAAGTAAAACATCTTATGGTGAGCAAGGTAAAAGGGGATTTTAAGAATTTTAGCGGTGAAGTAGAATTCGATGGCAAAAAGCTTACAAAACTCGAAGGACAAGTAAAAATCGCTGATATTAATACAAACAATGACGCAAGGGATAAGCATTTGAATGCACCAGATTTTTTTGATGCGAAAAAATTCCCAACAGCGACTTTCAAAATGACGAAACTTGAAAAAAACAAACTTTACGCAGATATTACAATACGTGGTGTAACGAAAAATATCGCGTTTGATGTAGATGTGAGCGGTCCTGTGAAACATCCAAAAACCGGCAAAGATTTGATTTCTATCTCTTTGAAAGGTGCGCTTAATCGTAAGGATTTCAAAGTGGGTGAAAGCACAGGCGATTCAAGTGTGAGCGAGCTTGTAGGCATTAATATCGAAATCGAAGCCACTGAAAAATAACTTCTTGAGCTATGCCTTAGAGCTTTAAGGTGTAGCACCTCTTAAATCTCTCAATTTGTCTTTTATAAATCCTAAAAGACGTGTTAAAAATATATATTGTGGTTTCTTAAGAACGAAGCGTTTCAAAAAATCTAATTTTCCAAAACTCATTTCATTGAGATAAGGGATAAAAGTCTGTAAATTTGGAATACAATTTTTAGGATCTTTTGGCAGAGATAAAAGATCTATGGCAACAGGTGAAATGCGAGTGAAACAAAATTTTTTTATATATAAGGTTGCTAAAGACTTTTTTCTATCTTCTAAAAGATCAAAAAATGCAAGACTTAAAATTAAATATTGTGTAGCAAAGTGATAGCGTTTAGCCAATATGGGGTTTCTGAAAGTTTTTGAATCTCTTGCTATTTTTGGTGAAATACCCTCAAATGTGCCTTTGGCAAGGGATTTCATTGTGCTATCACTACGAAATCTATAGTTGTATAATTTTTTAGGTGTCAAACAAATGCGACTGGCTTTTTCAAGCATACTGAGCGTAAAAATGCAATCTTCTCCGGGCATCACATTTATAAATAATTCCTTATTTTGTAAAAAGAAATCGAAATTTATAAAAAGCTTCCAGACAACAATATCAATAAACCCTTCTGCCTTAAGCAAATAGGCAAATAAATCTTCTTGTGAAAATATCTGTTCCTTCTCAAAATGCTGAGATTCTAACCAAGTTGGAGTTGCTGTAAGCGCTACTGGCATATCAATATAATTTTTTGAATCGAACTGCAAAATATCAAGATGATATTTTTGTGCAGCTCTCACACACTCCTCTACACATTCCTTTTCCCAATAATCATCAGAATCCAAAAAGATAATGTAATCAATATGTGGAGAAATATGAATGGTATGTGTGGATTCTAAAGAGTTTAGAGAGTTTAGAGAGTTTTTGGTGTCATTTTGCAAAGTATTTTCTTGTGCTTTGCTAGCTTGTGTAAAGACTTTCTTAATATTATAGGGATTTGGGTTTGTAACTTCATAGGTTTGTAGAGCTTTTATTCCTTCAATGCTATCGCCTGCGCGGGAGTGAATCCCGCTTGGCTCCGCTTCGCGTTCATACTTTGTATTTTGTTGGTTGATTGGGTTTGTAGATTCTGCAACGATGTTTGGTTGTTTGGAATCTATTCCTTCAATGCTATCGCCTGCGCGGGAGTGAATCCCGCTTGGCTCCGCTTCGCGTTCATACTTTGTATTTTGTTGGTTGATTGGGTTTGTAGATTCTGCAACGATGTTTGGTTGTTTGGAATCTATTCCTTCAATGCTATCGCCTGCGCGGGAGTGAATCCCGCTTGGCTCCGCTTCGCGTTCATACTTTGCGTTTTGTTGGTTGATTGGGTTTGTAGCTTTTAAACTAGTATTATCCCCCCCCCTATTTGCTCATTTAGGATTCTCTTAGCAAATCCTGTTTCTTTTTTGCTTATGTTTTGTTTGTCTTGGCTTTTGTATTCCTCAATATTGCTTTTTTGCAGTGTTATATTCCCACTGAAATATTCAATCCCTACATTTCTAGCACTGCTTTGTCCTCCATTTTCTTTATCAAGGAGGACAAAGCGAGAATCTCTTAAAACATATTCTTTTGCTATTTCTAGATTCTGTGCTTTTGTGCTTCCATCATTGACTAAAACTATATGTAGATTCTTATAGGTTTGATTGATTACAGAATCTAAGCATTCTCTTAAATATTGCTCCACATTGTAGATTGGGATAACTACGCCCACTTTCTTTTCTTGCTTTTGATTGAGTTTGGGGGATGGAATTTTATCCATAAACTATCCTTTTTAAATCACAATTTAGATAAACAAAGAATTCACGCTTTCACTATGGTGAATCCTGCGAATAACTTCCGCAAAAAGTGGGACGACACTAAGCACCTTTATTTTCTTGCTTTGCGTGCGCAAGGGAATCGAGTTTGTTACCACGATTTCATCAAGCGCGCTATTTTCTATGCGCTCAAATGCTGGACCACTCAACACTGGATGCGTGCCAATCGCCATAACACTCTTTGCCCCGCGCGATTTTAAGACATCTGCTGCCTTACACATTGTGCCGGCGGTATCTATCATATCATCGACTAAAATCACATCTTTCCCACTCACATCGCCGATGATATTCATCACTTCACTTTCATTTGCGCGCTCACGCTTTTTATCCACAATCACCAAATCAAGTCCCAGCTTATCCGCAAAATAGCGCGCACGTGAAACTCCCCCGATATCGGGGCTTGCAACGATTGGATTGCCGAAATGTTTCGCCTTGATATAATCCCTAAATACAATCGAGCCATACAAATTATCCACAGGAATATCAAAAAATCCCTGAATCTGCCCTGCGTGCAAATCCATCGTAATAAGGCGATTTATCCCAGCATTTTGGATAAGGTTTGCCACGAGTTTTGCGCTGATTGGTACGCGCGGGGCGGCTTTCCTATCTTGACGCGCATAGCCAAAGTATGGCACTACCGCATTAATGCTATTTGCCGCACTGCGTTTGAGCGCATCTGTCATAATGAGTAGCTCCATAAGATTGTCATTTGTCGGCGCGCAGGTGGGCTGGATAATAAATATATCTTTACCACGCACAGATTCTTTAATCTGCACATTTATCTCACCATCGCTAAAGCGCGTTACGCTCGCATTTGAAAGCACAATATCAAGGTATTTGCTAATTTCAGCACCAAAATCTGGGTGCGCAGAGCCACAAAAAATCTTATAACTTCGCATATACTGCCTTTTTGTGTGGGATTTTGGGTTCAAAGTGGGAATTGTAAAGAAATTTTGCTTAACTTTGCTTATAGAATCCCTGAAACTCACTCTAAATCCGCAGAGCTATCCGCAAAATCCTCATCCCTTTGACTTGATTTTTTCCTTGCTTCAATGATAATTGGGACGCCACTAAAATCGCATTCCTCGCGCAATGTATTTATCAAATAGCGCTTATAGCTGAAATGCAGGGCATTTGGGCGATTCATCACAAGGCTAATTTGTGGCGGGCAGATTCCAAACTGCGTGACGTAATAGATTTTAACAATCTTGCCTCTATCGCTTGGCAAATGGTGCTTGGTGGTGGCATTTGAGATAATATCATTGAGCTTTGCGGTTGGGATTCTGTAATTAAAATTTCTCCAAACTTCTAGAATCTTTTTTTTCAGCGCATTGATATTGCGCTTATCCTTGGCACTCACACACACCATAGGCGCGTAATCAAGGAATTTGAACTTGTATTTAATCTCCTGTTTTATGCTCTTAAAATCCGCGCGCGCGATGTCCCATTTATTAAGCACGATGATAATGCCAAGATTATGCTTTGGTACAAGAGAGGTAATTTTTTCATCAAGCTCGACAAAAGGTTGCGAGCAATCCAGCACCAAAAGCGCGATATGGGATTTTGAAAGCGCCTTATTTGTCCTATCAAGCGCGTATTTTTCAATGCCCTCAATCTTGCCAGCGCGCCTAATCCCAGCTGTATCAATAAAGCGCAAAGTCTTGCTTTCAAACTCTGTGCTTTCATCAACAGGGTCAATTGTCGTGCCAGCAATCTCGCTTACAATGCTTCGATTTTGTCCTAAAAGCGCGTTTAGCAGCGAGCTTTTGCCGACATTGACGCGTCCGATGATTCCAATATGGATTTCTTGATTTTCATCTTGATTGTGTGCGGAATTTGCTATAAATTCTTCGATACTTACATCTTGGCTTGTGTTTTGATTTTGCAAAATCGCTAGATTCTGTGTGTGCGCATCTTGGCTTTGTAAATCAAGCGCGCGTGCGATAGAATCCTGCAATGTGCTAATGCCACGATTATGCGCCACAGAAATGAAAAACATCTCCTTAATCCCAAGCGCGCTAAATTTCCACGCTTCAAGCTTGAGTTTGTCATTATCGATTTTGTTGAGCACCAAAAACACACGCACCTTTTTTTGTAAGCCCCGAATAATGCGTGTATCCTCCTCATTAATCTCCGCGCGCCCATCAACGACATACAGCACCAAGTCAGAATCTGCCCCTGCCTTAAGGCTTGCTTCACTCACTTGCTTAAAAAGCTCGGCGCGTTTTTGCGCGTATTTAAGCGCTTTTTTATTGGATTCTAACTCGGCATTTTGGTTTGCATCAATCCCACCAGAATCTAACAAAGTAAGCGGTGTGTTATTTACCACACACACACCTTTTTTGATGTCTCTTGTAGTCCCGCTAAAATCCGATGTAATCGCGCTTTGCTCCTTGCATAAGCGATTGAAAAGCGAGCTTTTGCCGACATTTGGCTTGCCTAAAATCGCGATGGTTTTCATTCTGCTAAAACCCCTTATTTTTTACTTAAAATTTAAAAAACTTTTAACGATATGTTAGCGAAGTTTTGCCTAAAAAAATGTAAAGGATAACAATGAAAAAGACGCTATGGGCGTGTAAAATAGCACTTTGTATGATGATTGTAGCAAATAGTTTTGTGCTTGGGGATAATTTTTTGTCTTTAAGCAAGAGTGGGAAAATCCTACAAAGAGTGGGATTTATTGAGGGTGATTCGTATGAGTATGAGCGCACAGAAGTAGAATTTGGGCTTTATGAAGAACGCGCGGTAATTTTTATCAAATCAAAAGAGTTGAAAGACTTTATCGCGGGCAAAAAAAGTGGCGATGACACCATTAGCGCGATTTATACAAAAAATGGTTTTACCGCCACAAGGACAAATTTCAAAAATCCGCGCAAGAGCTTTTATTACCACAGCACGCGGGATTCTAGACTTTATGAAAAAATCGCGCCAAAGAGTTTCGCGCTAAAGCAAGTGGAGCCAGAGATTTTTGTGATTGAGAATTTCACAAGCCACATTATGTCCTCCTCGTGCAATATCGTGCGGAGCAACACTTTCACGCGTCAAAGTGATAAAAAAGAGCTTATTTTAAACACACAGAAAAACTACGCGCCAAAGGAGCAAAATATCACTTTTCATTTAGAATGCGAGATAAATACAGATGAGGAATATTTATAAAAATTGTGTGAATCTAGCTAAGTTGCGCGCAAAAATCCTCAACTGCGCTTTGCAATTCCTTTATGCCATTTGTATTTATGATAACAAAATCTGCTAGTTCGCGCTTTTTTTCAATATCAATTTGAGAATCTAGTCGCGCGTTAATGCTTTTTTCATCTAAATTATTGCGCTTTTTCACACGCGCCAAACATAGCTCCCTTGGCGCATACACCACCGCAACAAATGCCACAGGATAGCGAGCTTTTGCGCCAGATTCAAAAAACAACGGAATATCTAGGAAATATGGCACGCAAGATTTTTCAAGCTCTTTTGCCTGTGTTAAAATGCGCTCTTGAATTTTTGGGTGCAAAATAGATTCTAAGTCCTTGCGCGCTTTTTCATCGCCAAAAACAAGTGCGCCGAGCTTTTTTCTATCAATTGTTGTGTTTGTAGCTTTTGAGCCTGTTTTATCTGCGAAATCTTGTTTGATAGAATCCTCTTGCAAAATCTCTTCACCAAAGCGCGTTAGCACTTCTCCTGCGCACGATTCTAACACTTCGTGCGCGATAGTATCTGCACAAATCACCTTATAGCCGTGCAGCTTCAAAAGGCTTGCTACACTACTTTTTCCGCTACCGATACAGCCTGTAAGCGCGATGGCGTATTGCAAAGTTTCCATAATTTTTTAAAACTTCGCCACATTTTTAAGCGCAGAATCTATGAAATTTGGCAAAGCAAAAACTTGCTTATGCACGCTGGCGTTGTAGTATTTAAGCGCATCGATAAAATCAATCTTTGCAAGCACCATATCGCTTGTGGGGTGGTATTTGCGCGAGGCAAACACATAGCTTTTATCATTCAAAATACTCACGCTTGGGAAAAATGGCAGTATTACCTCAAAAAAATCCCTCGCTTGCGCAATGCCCTCTTTAAAACCCTCCATATCAAGCATTGGGTGCTTATTAGCATAGAGCAAAATCCCGCGCTCACTTAGCATACGCGATAATCCATCGATTGTATGCGCGCTAAGTTTAGAATCTGAAATAATCACATCATATTTTGCAATATCCAAATCAATAATATTCTCAAAAAGCCTAAAGCGCGGGTTTTGACGCGTCAAGGAAAAATGCTCAAAAAAATCAATCAAAGAATCTAAGCATTTTGTATCCTCCTGCACGAAATCCACGCACACATCGCTATGCTTAAGTGCTTCAAAGGCAATTTCAATATTGAAACTATCATAAACTAAAACGCGCAAAGATTTCGTAGCATTTAGATTCTCTAGCCCTAAGTGTGAATCTAGCGGCAAAGTGCAGATTCCGATATGCCCCAAAAGCTCGCTATGCACAAAAAGATACTTTTTCAAAAGCAAATCTTTTTTATCAATGAGTGCCACCTGCTCAAAATCGTTACTTTTAAAAATCTCCAAACTATGCGCGCTAACGCAAGTAAGGATTTGCTCATCAATGGCGTATTCCTGCCTAAAATTTGGGCTTGGTTCGCGTAATATCCACATTTTTTATCCTTTAATCGTGTGTGAAACAAATTTTGAAAAATTATCCACTATTGCCCCGCCCTTGCGGAATCCTAGCCCGCAAGATTCATAGGCAAAAAAAACATTTGGTTGATAAAAGCTCCCATTGTGCGCGTTTAGCTCGTAAAATTGCTGATAGACTTCTTTATGTGCGCCATAGATTCCATCCTTTGCTTCTAACACCTTTGCGTGAGTATCCAAAATCTCCACATTCGCCCCTTCTCTACCAAAAGAGCGCTTGCGCACTTGCTTTGTGCTAAGTGGCTCAAAGCTAGATTCTAGCAATAAAGGGTGTTTTGGGAATAAATCATAGAGAATTTTTAGCATACGCTTGCTTTGAAACATCAACGTATAAGCGGGATTGAGAAAAATCGCATTTTTATTTTGCATCATTTCTTTCATAAGTTGCGCCATTTCTGGTTCATCAATGGCGATAAACTCCCACGGCACGAGCTTGAAAAGAAATTCATAATTCTGCCCCTCATACAATACGCCCTCATTTGCAGAAAATCCCACCTCATCAATGTAGGCAAAGTTCGTCTCAAAGCCTGCTTCGCGCGCCATTTGCTCCAAAAAGCGCGTGGTGGTTTCCTCCTCAATATTGCCTTTCATGCTTGAAAAAAGGATTTTCCACCCTTCATACAGGCTTGCAAAAGCGCTTGTGTCAGAATCTAGTGTAATTAATCGCTTGAAATTTTCACGCAACGCGTTGGCAATATCGTTAAACTGCAGATTCTCATTTAAGTTGTTATGTTTCAAAAGTGCCCATTGCACAAGCGCGGATTCATAAAGCATTGTTGGTGTGTCGGCGTTAAACTCAAGCAGTTTGATAGGCTTCCCATCAAGCCCACCAGCCAAATCAAAGCGCCCATACAAATGCCAGTGGATTTCCTCCTCCCAGCTTTGATAAATCATCTCG
Source organism: Helicobacter himalayensis (assembly GCF_001602095.1). Lineage (NCBI taxonomy): Bacteria > Pseudomonadati > Campylobacterota > Epsilonproteobacteria > Campylobacterales > Helicobacteraceae > Helicobacter > Helicobacter himalayensis. The sequence goes on from NZ_CP014991.1 coordinate 515,810, forward strand.
TGCAAACTTGGCGGAATATCAAGCTCAAAAAGTAGCTCATTTTCTAGCACATATTCACCCGCCTCCACATACATATCATACAGCTCATTGCTCGCGTTGTAAAACGCTTCTGCCTCATCTTGGCTAATATGCACGAGCTCATTTTCGATATAAGGTGTATTATCAGAATCTGTGTGCCAGCCTAGTCCGATTTCCTCTAGCACCTCTTTATTTAGAGGTTGTAGTTTGGTTACTTCCATAGTCTTGTTCCTTAGGTGTTGTGAATCTTAAAGTATTATACAAAAAGTCGATAATAACTTTCGGCTTTCAAGTTTAAAACAAGGAGTTAAAGATGAAAAAATTACATATTTCATTGCTTGCGACAAGCCTTGCGGCGAGCGCAGCTTTGAGTGCAGAAGTCACACCTTTTGGTTTCTTAGGTGCGTATTATTCTCAAGGGTTACAAAGTATGGGAGCTTATAATTCTGATAATAAAGCTGAGCAGGAAGCCTATATGGCTGCAGCTGCGCGCTTGGGCTTAGATATTGGTTTGGGGCAAAATTTTAGTTTTGGTGTAGGGTTGCAAGGTGCATTTCCTTTCTATCAAAATTATTACTCACAGAATAAACAACAACCAGTAGGCGATGTGCATTATCCGCAAAATTATGATGTCTCTGATGCGTATTTGAAGTATGACAACAAAGCAACTTCATTTGTCGCAGGACGCTTTGATGTGGGGCAGTTCTATTATGGCAAAGATAGAAAAGAGTATTCGGGCATGGATTGGCTTTGGGGAAATATCCAAGGTGCGGCGCTTAATATCAAAGGTCAAAATATAGGAATCTGGGGCTTATGGATGAACTCAAAGCTAGGTGTGTATGGCAATCAAAATCGTATGGCGTATGAAATGGCACGCTTTGGCACTTTCAGCGCGTGGAAGCACAATCACGCAGGTGAAGTGTTTATGGGTGGAGTAGATTTTGATTATGATGTGTTTAAGTTTAGCCCTTATGTGATGTTTGACACAGACAATCAGCATTCAAAAGCCTCAGGGACAAAGAGCGTGCTAAGTGCTGGTGCAAAAGTTGTGCTTGATATTAAAGGCAATGGCGTTCGCTCAATCACTACTTTGCGTGGATTATGGCAACAATATGAAAGTGCGAATCAAACTATCAACCCTACACTTTTATGGGCAGATGAAGAGTTGATATTCTCTGATATTTTCAAAATTGGGGCAGGTTATATCTCCACAAATAAATATAGCGCACAACTCTATGGGCACGATAATAGTAGATTCTATGGCTATCGCGGAGGTTTAGTAGGTTCAAAATATTATGGGACTAATCCACTTCTATACGGTGGCTCAAATGCAAGCACTTGGTATGTATTCACTGGACTTAAGCCAGATTCGCGACTAGAGCTTGATTTGCTTTATTCAGGTGGCGATTATTCAGAAATCTCTGCAGTAGGTCAATTAAGAATTTTTGGAACAAATGAAAGCACAAATGCTAAAATTGGTGGTGGATTTGTAAGCACAAATGACTACAACAGGGAAAAAACCAATAATAACAAGCGCAGAAATAACGCTATTGTTTTCCTTAAGCTCTCTTTCTGATACTACAAACTTAAAAATGGAATATTCCATTTTTAAGGAATTTTCATTCCTCTTATTCGGCGCATTCAGCATTTTTCAACTAACAAAAATTAAATCCTGCTCCGCTGTTTTAGAATCTAAATTCTAAAAGCTAAGATATCAAGATATTTCGCTTGCGCTAGATTCTCCAAACAGCGTTGCAGAATCCACAAATCCAATCAACCAAAACGCGCCGAGTATGTGCGCGAAGCGGAGCTGAAGCGGGATTCACTCCCGCGCAGGCGATACACTCAAAGGAATAGAATTTAGAATCCACTTATGGCGTAATGATAAAACTTTTACTTCCATTTGCTGCGTGTAAAATCACGCTTTCAAATTTGCGCGCATAATATTTTAAAAGCATTTTTTGCAAAGTGGGCTCGATACTTGGATAAAACCACGCATTATTGCTAATCGCCAACACATAACGTGGATAATCATAATAAAGCGCCCTATCTGTGGCTTCATAGCAAATCCCCACACGAAAATCATAGCCCAAAAGTGAAATATCCCCAAACTCCTTCCCACGAGCAAAATCAAACTCTTCTAAAAATGAAAAAGCTTTTTTAATAAATGTAGGCACAGGCATATACTCGCCAAAAGGCGCTAGCACAACCTTATCCACACGAGAAACTTTAGAATCCGCAAACACAAAAAGGCTATTGTAATATTGAGAATCTCGCACTGAAAGCGCGCCTGTGATGATTGTAATCTCTTTTGAAAGCTCTAAAAGCAATTCATAAAAGTTCGGATAATTTTTCAAATCCGCTTCAAGTGAAAACGGGAAGGCATTTTCTGGTAATACGACTACGCGCTTTCCATTATTTTTTGCCTCATAAATGTGCGCGAAATTTTCAATCACAATTTCTTGTAATTTTTGTGCGCTCCATTTGAACTCTTGAGGCACATTTGTGCTGATAAGTGCGATATTTTCAAACTCCTTTGGCACACTAGATTCCATAAAAGTCTTAAAATCAAGTGCAAAAACAAGACAAAACACGCCAACAGCAAGCCTAGCGCGCGTAAAAGTGATAAAACAATACAACGCGCACACAAGCAAGGTAAAATGCAAAAAATCCACGCCAAAATAACTATAAGCTAAAAAACTCTGCGTATTCAGCCAGTCGAAGCCAAAAGGCGCGATAAATCCAAGTAGCAACAAGCCCAAAAGGCGCACCACAAGGCATTCACAAAATGCAATAAACCAAAAAATCACCCCATAAATAAGCGCTACCGCAATGCTAATAACCGGCACAAGCGCGCTTAGCCCGATAAAACGAAAGCTAAGTCCAACCCAATAAAAACAAAAAATCCCCACAAAAAACCCAACGCCAAAGCGTCGCGACTTAGGCATACGCAAATACACATAGATACTAAGCACACCTAAAACACTACCTACAAAAAGCGGAATCTCGCGCCCAAATATACTTTCAAACAAATGCAAACCATACAAAGGCGCACAAAAGGCAAACGCAAGAGCACAATCAACCAAGACGATGTAGATTGCGCGAAAAAGCTTAGAGGTATTTTGCGCGTTTTTTGATTGATGAGATTGGATTCTATCGTGCTGGCTGGAATCTCTAGAATCTAAAGAAGTGTGAAAAAAAATTCTACAAAGTTTTGCAAACAAAGATTCTATATTTTTCTCAAAACTCGGAATCTCTGTGCTTTCTCTAAATTGACGCATCGCTGTGGTAATTTTTTTCATAACAAAATCCCCAAATTTTTTGCATCATTATAAAATAAAATCAAAAAATATATTTGAAAAATCTAAGCCTACATAAAGCGCAAAATGCTACAATCGCAACTTTTGAAAGAAGCAACATAATCTTTAAGGACAAGAAAATGAGCGCGATGACAATGACTCAAAAACTTTTGGCATATGCGGCGGGGATGGATTCTGTAAAAGCGGGTGAGCTTATTATGGCAAAGCTTGATATGGTGCTAGGCAATGATATTACCACGCCTGTGGCAATTAACGCCTTTAAAAGCGCGAAGTTTAACAAGGTGTTTGATAAAAGTAAGGTTTCGCTTGTGATGGATCATTTTGCGCCAAATAAAGACATAAAAGCCGCCACGCAAAGCCAGCAGTGCCGACATTTCGCGCAGGAATTTGATATTAAGCATTACTACGATGTGGGAAATATGGGCGTAGAGCACGCGCTTTTGCCAGAGCAAGGAATTGTTACAATTGGCGATGTGGTGATTGGCGCGGATTCTCACACTTGCACTTATGGCGCGCTTGGAGCATTCTCCACAGGTGTGGGAAGCACAGATATGGCTGTGGGTATGGCAAGTGGCAAGGCGTGGTTTAAAGTCCCTAGCGCGCTCAAATTTAACCTAAGCGGCAAGCTTAAGCCCTATGTGAGCGGTAAAGATGTGATTTTGCATATTATCGGGCTCATTGGCGTTGATGGTGCGTTGTATAAAAGTATGGAATTTAGCGGTAGTGGGCTGAAAAATCTTAGCATCGATGATAGGCTCTGTATCGCAAATATGGCGATTGAAGCGGGTGCGAAAAATGGAATTTTTGAAGTCGATGATGTAACAATTGCTTATGCCAAAGGCAGGAGTAATCGCGAGTTTAGAATCTTTAGCGCAGATGAAAACGCAGAATATGAGCGCGTGTTTGACATTGATTTGGGTGCGATTGAGCACACGGTAGCTTTTCCGCATTTGCCAGAAAACGCGCGTACTAAAGAGCAATGGGGCGAAATCAAAATCGATCAAGTCGTCATTGGCTCTTGCACAAATGGGCGCTTTAGTGATATGGAAGCCGCAGCAAAGATTCTTAACGGCAAAAAAATCGCTAAAAATACGCGCTGTATCGTAATCCCCGCCACGCAAAATATCTATTTAGAATGTATTGCAAAAGGGCATTTAAAAACTTTTATAGAAGCTGGTTGCGTAGTTTCAACGCCAACTTGCGGACCTTGTCTAGGCGGACATATGGGAATCTTGGCTGCGGGGGAAAAATGCGTCTCCACGACAAATCGCAACTTTGTCGGGCGTATGGGACACACCACAAGTGAAGTATATCTTGCCTCACCTGAAGTTGCCGCCGCAAGCGCAATCGCTGGAATCCTCGCCGCGCCTGAAGATGTGATGGGGTGAGAAACTAGCATTTTTTATTACTTTGACAGAGTAAATTTTATTCAAGGAGCAACAATGAAAACACAAGGTTTTGCGCACAAATATAGCGATAATGTCGATACAGATGTGATTATCCCCGCGCGCTATCTCAACACCACCGACAATAAGGAGCTTGCAAGCCATTGTATGGAAGATATTGATAAGGAATTTGTCAAAAAAGTGCAGAATGGCGATATTATGGTTGGTGGCTGGAACTTTGGCTGTGGCTCAAGCAGAGAGCACGCGCCAATCGCTATTAAAGCAAGCGGGATAAGTTGCATTATCGCAAAATCCTTTGCGCGCATTTTCTATCGCAATGCTATCAATATCGGACTTGCCATTATAGAATCCCCCGAAATTGCAGATTCTATCGCAAATGGCGATAAGGTGGAAATTGATTTTCAAAGTGGCATTATCACTAATCTCAACACACGAAAATCCCACGCCACAGAGCCTTTTCCGCCTTTCATACAAGAAATCATCAACGCAAATGGCTATCTTAACTGGATTGCCGCAAACAAGGAGTAGATAATGCAAAAGACAATCGCGCTCATTAGGGGTGATGGCATAGGTCCAGAGGTGGTAAATCAAGCACTTAAGGTATTAAAGCGCGTAGAGGAGAAATTCGGGCATAAGTTTGTTTATAGTGATGTGCTTGCGGGAGGTGTGGCGATTGATGTATGCGGAGAATGCCTACCGCAGGAGAGTATCGAACTTTGCAAAAAAAGTGATAGCGTGCTTTTGGGCGCAGTAGGTGGGGAAAAATGGGACAAAGAACCAAGCCACAACCGACCAGAAAAGGCACTGCTTAGAATCCGCAGTGAGCTTGAAGTCTTTGCAAATATCCGCCCAGCCACACTTTTTGCGCAGTTAAAAGAATCTAGCCCGCTGAAAGCCTCGATTTTGGAGCGCGGGATTGACTTTGTTATCGTGCGTGAGCTCACAGGAGGTGTGTATTTTGGCGAGCATACGACACAAGGAAATGCGCGAAATCGCGTAGCAAGCGACATTATGCGTTATAGTGAATCTGAAATCGAACGTATCGCACGCGTGGGCTTTGAGCTAGCGCGCAAGCGAAGCAAAAGACTAACGAGCGTGGATAAGGCGAATGTGCTAGATTCTAGTAGGCTGTGGCGCGAGGTGGTGGAGCGCGTGCATAGCGAGTTTAGCGATGTGGAGCTAAGCCATATGTATGTGGATAATGCGGCGATGCAGATTGTGCGCGCGCCTAGCCAGTTTGATGTGATTTTGACAGAAAATATGTTTGGGGATATTTTGAGCGATGAGGCAAGCGTGATAACAGGCACGATTGGCGTAATCCCCTCTGCTTCGCTAGGACAAGGCGAAGTGGGGCTATATGAGCCCATACACGGAAGCGCGCCGGACATTGCGGGGCAGGATTTGGCAAACCCACTTGGCACGATTTTAAGCGCAGCGATGATGCTAGAGCTTTCATTTGCGATGAAAGATGAAGCGCAAGTGGTGCAAAAAGCGGTGCAAAAGGTGCTAGATGAAGACTATCGCACCGCGGATATGATGAGTGAAGGCAAACAGCGCGTGGGTTGTGAGAAAATGGGCGATTTGGTAAGCCAAAGAATCTAAAATCCCCAAACCGCGTTGCAGAATCCACAGAATCTTAACAATCAAAACACGCCGAGTATGCACGCGTAGCGGAGCTTGTCAGGGGCTTTGTTCTTGTAAGTGATACATTTTAAGGAATAGAGGCGGAGCTGAAGCGGGATTCATTTCCGCGAGGCGATACAATTTAAAGGAATAGAATCTAAATTCTAAAAACTAAGATATTAAGATATTTCGCTTGCGCTCAATATGACAAAATATATTTCATCCTGAGCCTTTAGGCGAAGAATCTAAGATAGAATCTTAGATTCTCAAACTTCCAAAAAAAGATAAAATACGCACGCAAAGCAAGAAAATAAAAGTGCTTAGTGTCGTCCCACTTTTTGCGGAAGTTATTCGCAGGATTCACCATAGTGAAAGCGTGAATTCTTTGTTTATCTAAATTGTGATTTAAAAAGGATAGTTTATGGATAAAATTCCATCCCCCAAACTCAATCAAAAGCAAGAAAAGAAAGTGGGCGTAGTTATCCCAATCTACAATGTGGAGCAATATTTAAGAGAATGCTTAGATTCTGTAATCAATCAAACCTATAAGAATCTACATATAGTTTTAGTCAATGATGGAAGCACAAAAGCACAGAATCTAGAAATAGCAAAAGAATATGTTTTAAGAGATTCTCGCTTTGTCCTCCTTGATAAAGAAAATGGAGGACAAAGCAGTGCTAGAAATGTAGGGATTGAATATTTCAGTGGGAATATAACACTGCAAAAAAGCAATATTGAGGAATACAAAAGCCAAGACAAACAAAACATAAGCAAAAAAGAAACAGGATTTGCTAAGAGAATCCTAAATGAGCAAATAGGGGGGGGGGATAATACTAGTTTAAAAGCTACAAACCCAATCAACCAACAAAACGCAAAGTATGAACGCGAAGCGGAGCCAAGCGGGATTCACTCCCGCGCAGGCGATAGCATTGAAGGAATAAAAGCTCTACAAACCTATGAAGTTACAAACCCAAATCCCTATAATATTAAGAAAGTCTTTACACAAGCTAGCAAAGCACAAGAAAATACTTTGCAAAATGACACCAAAAACTCTCTAAACTCTCTAAACTCTTTAGAATCCACACATACCATTCATATTTCTCCACATATTGATTACATTATCTTTTTGGATTCTGATGATTATTGGGAAAAGGAATGTGTAGAGGAGTGTGTGAGGGGATTTGCTAGATGCGAGGAGCGGGGCGAAAGTGTGGAGATTGTGTGGTTTTCTTGTGATGTTTTTTTTGATGGCATTGCGCAGTTTGAAACTTATGAGGAGGTATTGTATCCCGCTCAATGCACAATTACCCCAAAGCAATGGCTAGATAATCTCATAAGACTTAATAAACAGGGTTTCACTTCTGCTTGGGATACACTTATTGATTTTTCTTTTTTAAAATCGCACAAACTCTATTTTCCTAATGGCATTATTTACGAAGATGAGGGCTTTGGCGAGATGCTGTTTATGAGTGCGAATCGCATTTGCTTCACGCCTAAAAAATTATACAATTACAGGCTTCGTCCAAATAGCACAACTTTTCAAGACACCACTTCTATCGCGCCGTATTTGATGCCTTTTTACAATGTATTTTTTAAAGATATAATCGCCACTAAGGAATACAATGGGATTTCATCACGCGCACGCCTTTTCTTACAACTTTTAGAGTTTTTCGATACATTCAAAGATAAAGAGCTAGCAGAGCTAGCAAAAAAGACTTTTTTGCCAAGCAACGCGCACGCCTATTTCAAACTCCTTAATTCCGCCAAAGATCCGCTAAATTTGCTCCCAAAGCTAGACTTGACAAAACCCTATATCACAAATTCTAAGCTTAGTTTGTTTGCAAGGTTGTATCTTAATTACCCAAAAGTGCGGGGGTTTTTGCTATTTTTTAAACGCGGTTATGAAGTTCAGCGCATTTTTGAGCGCAAGATTCGCAGAAAGATTTTCAAAAAATACAAGCAACGATAGGCTTTAGGATTTGAAGTGAGATTTACAGATTCTATAAAAAAACTTCTTTTTTGCTCATAAAACAATCCACAAAATCGCAAAAAATTTTAAGAAGAAACAAGAAATCATCATTGTATAATGAACGCCTACAATCCCGCTGAAAATCTCGTGTAAAAGGAATCTGAAATATGAAATCAAATACAAAAAAAGCCTTTATTTTGCTTGCGTTTTTTGTTGTTTCTTTGTTGCCATTAGCACTTATTTATGACAATTTAAGCACGCGCAAATACAACTATAATTCTGTGATAGCGGAGATTAGCCACTCTTATGGCGTGATGAAAAGTCTTTCAGCGCCATTGCTTGTGGTGCCGGGTGTAGAAGATGGCGAGGAAATTTATAGCTTTTTTAATGCGCTAGATTCTGAAGTGCAAATATATCTAAAACCACAAGTAAAATCTCGTGGAATCTACCGCGCTGTGGTATATCAAGGCGACGCGGAATTTAGGCTTAAATTTAAGAGCGATGAAATGAAAGAGGCGCAAAAGAGAGTAAAGCTTGATTGGGAGAGGGCGTCTTTGCGTTTGAAAGTCGATAGTAACGCAAGTTTAAGTGTTTATGACAAAAATGACAAGCCACTAAGCTTTAGTATGAACTACACTTGGATGAATATTCCGCTTGGAGCTTTTTTTGTCGATGAGGACATTTTGATCAATGAGGCTTTTTTGCTAAACAAAGAAATTATATTTCGCCTTTCTTTCAAGGGTTCAGAAAGCTTTTCCTTTGTACCGATGGGGCAAAATGAGCATATTATGATGCATTCTTCTTGGAAAAATCCATCATTTGATGGAATCTTGCCTGATAATATTGAGAAAAAAGATGGTTTTAGCGCGCAATGGAGCGTAAGAAACCCTGAATACATTTTTCAAACAGAGGCGCAAGCTAAAGACACACCAATAAAAAGCCTAGAGGTAAAATTGCTAGATTCTATGACGGAATACCGCTTGATTGAGCGTTCCATAAAATATGGAATCCTCTTTATCGCTCTGACTTTGGCGCTGTTTTTTATCTGTGATGTTGGCTTGCAAAAAAGACTGCATATTTTGCAATATTTCATCATAGGCGCGACACTCGTGGCATTTTATATGTTGCTACTTTCATTGTCTGAACAAATTGGTTTTGTTGGCGCGTATCTTGTTGCGATGCTTTCTGTTGTCGTGCCAACCGCGCTTTATGCCTTTGGGATTATGCGTGATAAGAAATTTGCCTTGCTTGTTGGTGGTGCTTTGTGTGCGCTGTATCTCGCGCTCCTTGGAATCTTAAAAATTGAGAATTACTCACTTTTATTAGGAAGCGTTCTTTTAATGGTTGTGCTGTATTTTGCAATGTTTTTAACAAGGCATTTGCGCACATAGCGTAAATAAGGGAGATAAATGCAAAACCAAAACACCCTTATACAAATTGAAAAGGCGGTGCTTTCGTCAATTATTTTTGCACCTAGCAATTTTGAGGATATTGCAAGCGTGCTAAAAGCGCGCGATTTTTCACTCAAAAGCCACCAATTGCTTTTTGAGCTTATGCAGGAATGCGAAAAGCTTGAGTTGCCGCTAGATTCTGAAATTTTGCTACAACGTTCCGCTGGGAAAATCAATGAAAATGAGCTTATAGAAATTGCGAGTATTAACCCGATTGCAAATATCGAGGCGTATGTAAGAGAGATAAAAGAAGCGTCAATCAAGCGTGATTTGCGCGAGTTGGCAAATATTTTGCGTGAAAAATCTCTTGAAAGTGCGGAAAAATCCCAAGAAATTATGGATTTAATCGAGCGCAGAATGAGCGAAATCTCACTTGAAAATATCACGCGTAGCAATTTTCAATCTTCTCACGAAGTCGTGGTGAAAACACTTGAGCATTTAGAGAATCTTAAAGCGCGCGGAAACCAAGTGCTAACCGGGCTTACAACAGGATTTCACGATTTAAATATGCTGACAACGGGCTTTAATAAAGGTGATCTTATTATCATTGGTGCGCGCCCATCAATGGGAAAAACCGCGCTTGTACTCAATATCGCGCAAAGTATTTTGAACTCTGATAATGGCGTGGCGATTTTTAGCCTTGAAATGCCTTCTGAACAGCTTATGCTAAGAATGCTAAGTGCGCTCACTTCAATTCCCTTGCAGTCCTTGCGTAGAGGGGATTTGAGAGAAAAAGAATGGGAAGATTTAAGTATCTCTGCGGATTCTCTAAGTCAAAAAGATCTTTTTATCGATGATGGCAGTATGCTAAATATCGCGCAGCTACGCTCTAAACTGCGCCGATTGAAACGTCATAATCCAAATATTAGTATTGCGATTGTGGATTATTTGCAACTTATGATAGGCGATAGGAATCAAGGTAGGCAGGTAGAAGTGAGCGATATTTCACGCGGGCTAAAAACACTTGCACGTGAGTTAGAAATCCCAATTATCGCGCTTTCCCAGCTTAGCAGAAGTTTAGATTCTCGCGATGATAAGCGCCCTATACTTTCAGATTTGCGGGATTCTGGTGCGATTGAGCAAGATGCGGATATGATACTTTTCTTGTATCGCGATGATGTGTATCAAAAGCACGATGATAAGCAGCGTCTCGCGCGCTTGAAAAAAGAGGGTAAGGAAAAGGAGTTTAAGCCTGAATACCAAGAAAAAGAAATCGAGCCTGCCGAAATCATTGTGGCAAAAAACCGCAATGGCGAGACAAAGTCCGTGTATGTGCAGTTTAATAAACGCTTCACGCGCTTTGAAGACAAGCATAGAGGTGATGGAGAGAATATAGCGCATACACAGACGCGCTTTGAGCCAGATTCTGAAAATGGCGGCGTAAGGCTGGATGTCAATGAAGTGACAAATTTAGCCAAGCAGTTTGAATAGCTTAGAATCTATGGCGCGCGGATTGTGTTAAGTGGATTATCTTAAGCGGAGCAAATAGCCGTCGTTTTGTGCTTGCAAGTCATAGTCATATTGTCCATCAAGCTCTAAAGTAATGCGGTAAAAATCATCGTGGCTTGTAAGCGCAATGCTTTTAAAATATTTTTTATCCACTGCAAGATTTTCATTTAGCGCCTTGTCTAAATCATCAAAGTCAAGCACTATGCGATAAGGTGCGGGTAAAAGAAAATTGCGGAGAACTTTACGCTTTGTGACGATAAAAAGGGTGTTTTCGTTGAAATTAAACTCAAATACGCCAAGATTAAATCGATTTTCACTTGTATATTGCGCACCTATGGCATTTTGTGAAAGGCGTAAAGGATAATGCCAATCGATGCTTTTTTCAAGTTCGATTTCTTTCACACTCTGCGTCCCATCGATGTTTTGATAAGTAATGCTGACTTTTTTTACAATGCGTGCGGTGGATGGCAACTCAATATCGATATTTTTTAGAATCTCATTCTTTAACTCTTTGTGGCTGTGAATTCCCTCTTTTGGTGTTATCTCTGGCTCGAAAGGATTAGCGCGCGCGTGAAGGAAGTTTGCAAACAGACTTAAGAAGCTAAAAAAAATAAAGCCTGCTTTTAAATAATTTAGACAAACACCAAAAGTCTGAAAAACTCGCAAAGCCTCTCCCTCCTTGTAAATTACTAAAAATTTTAAGGCTCTAATCCTCTAAGTTCAAAAATTTCTTTCTGAATCTTCGCATTTTGCTTTTGCAGAGAATCTATCTCTTCAATGAACGCATTTTGCTGATATTTTAGCTTTAATAAACTTCGCAAGGAAATATCGCCAAAAAGTAGTATCACACCATAGCTAAAAAGTCCAAGTACGATGCAAAATGCCACCAAAAAATAGCGATTAGTTTCAAACCATCGCCGAAGTTTTGAAGGTGTGTCAAAAAGCTGCATAAAAGTTTCTTATTTTTTGAAGAGTTTCGCACCCAAATATTCGCTGTTTGAAATCTCTGTTTCAATTTCAAGCAGGCGGTTGTATTTGGCAATGCGCTCGCTTCTAGCAGTCGAGCCTGTCTTAATCTCGCCTGTATTTAGCGCGATAGCAAAGTCTGCGATGAAAGAATCCTCGCTCTCCCCACTTCTATGACTCATAATGCAACGATACGCATTGCGTTGTGCCAAGCGCACGCAATCCATTGTTTGCGTAATCGTGCCTATTTGGTTTGGCTTGATAAGCACCGCATTTGCGATATTTTGTTCAATGCCTTGCGCGAGAATCTTCTTGTTTGTCACAAACAAATCATCGCCCACAAGCTGAATCTTACCACCTAGCTTTTGTGTGAGGAACTTCCAACCCTCCCAATCATCTTCACTCAAGCCATCTTCGATTGAAACGATAGGATATTTTTCCACCATTTGCACATAATATTCCACAAGCTCTTGACTACTTAGCTTGCGCCCTTCGCCCGCGAGATTATATATTCCAGAATCTTCGACTAGCTCGCTACTTGCCACATCAAGTGCGATGGCAATATCGCTCCCGGGCTTATAACCGGCTTTTTCAATTGCTCGCAAAATGACTTCGATTGGCTCTGTATTGCTTTTTAGATTTGGTGCAAAGCCACCTTCATCGCCGATACTTGTAATATGCTTTTGCTCACTTAGGATTTTTTTCAGATTCTGATACACTTCCGCGCTTGCCCTTAGAGATTCACTAAAGCTCTCAAAGCCAAGTGGCATAATCATATATTCTTGAAAATCCACGGTGTTTTCAGCGTGCGAGCCACCATTGATGATATTTAGCATCGGCACTGGCAATACAATCGCATTTGCCCCGCCCAAATAACGATACAAAGGGATATTTTGACTTTTTGCCGCAGCCCTAGCAATTGCCATTGAAACACCCAAAGTCGCATTTGCACCGAGTTTTGAGTAATTTTCCGTCCCATCTAAATCTCTTAGCGTAATATCAATAAGCCCTTGATCAAAGGGACTAGCACCCACAAGTGCTTCGCTTATGTTTAAGTCGATATTTTCACACGCCTTGAGTACACCTTTGCCCAAAAAGCGATTTTTGTCTCCATCGCGTAGTTCTAGCGCCTCTCTTTTGCCAGTGCTTGCGCCACTTGGGACGATTGCGCTTGCTTTTGTACCATCGCTCAAAAGCACGACTGCCTTTATTGTTGGATTCCCACGAGAATCCATTACTTCTTGTGAATAAATCTTACTAATATGCACCATTTTTAACTCCTTATGTTTTTATTACATTTCATCTTGTGGCTCATCAGGCAGTGGCAGAATCTCATCTTTTGTGCCGATTTGCTCTTTTATTTTTGCTGTGATTTCTTGTGCGATATTTTGATTTTCGCGCAAGAAAATTTTCGCATTTTCCCTACCTTGCCCCAATTTAACATCTTTATAAGAAAGCCACGCACCACTTTTATCAACAATATCAAGTTTGATTCCATAATCGATGATTTCACCCTCTTTGCTTATACCTTCCCCAAACATAATATCAAACTCCGCTTCTCTAAATGGTGGTGCGACCTTGTTTTTGACGACTTTTGCTTTGGCACGATTGCCGATATTTTGGTCGTTTTGCTTCAAAGTTGCTATGCGACGAATATCAATGCGCACACTTGCATAAAACTTCAGCGCATTTCCACCTGTGGTGGTTTCTGGACTGCCATAGCCCATAGTGCCGATTTTCATACGGATTTGGTTGATAAAAATTAGCGTGGCGTTCATTTTATGCAAAATCCCTGTAATCTTACGCAACGCATGGCTCATAAGGCGTGCCTGCAAGCCCACATGCTGATCCCCCATATCACCTTCAATTTCCGCGCGTGGCGTGAGCGCAGCTACGGAATCTATCACGATTAAATCCACTGCACCGCTTCTTGTGAGCGTTTCTAGGATTTCAAGTGCTTGCTCGCCATTGTCTGGCTGAGAGACGAGGAGATTTTCTGTATCCACACCAAGATTTTTTGCGTAATACACATCTAGCGCGTGCTCTGCATCGATAAATGCCGCAATGCCACCATTTTTTTGGCATTCTGCGACAATCTGCAAAGAAAGCGTGGTTTTACCGCTAGATTCTGGTCCATAAATTTCAATAATGCGCCCCTTTGGCACACCACCAATGCCTAGCGCCATATCAAGCCCGAGCGAGCCTGTGGAGATTGCATCGATTTTTTCTACCTGCTTGTCGCCCAAGCGCACAAGCGCACCCTTGCCAAAAGCCTTATCAATTTGCTTGAGCGCAAGGTCAATAGCCTTCTGCCGCCTTTCATCTATTGCCATTATTGTATCCTTAAGATTTGAGATTTTGCGAGTCTATGAAACGGGGGGGGATTCTATCTTAAGTTTCTAAAATGTCAAATATATTTTAGCGCGCAAAGCTTTTGATAAAAGAGTTTCAATAGCCAAAATTGCGCATTTGGCGAGCAAAAATTTTTCACATAGTTGCTAAAATAGGGCTTTATAATTGATAAAATTTGTCGCTTGAGCCCGAAATGTGCCTAAATTCTTGACTTTGTAAAAAAAAGTTATTAAAATGCACGCGCCTTTTAAAAAATTTTCATTCGAGGAGTTTGTTATGAACAAAGCTGATTTCGTAGAATTGGTAAAAACTGCGGGCAAGTTTGAAACCAAAAAAGACGCTGAAAGGGCGGTAAATGCTTTTACTGAAGCTGTAAGCAAAGCACTTTCTAAAAAAGAAAGCGTTGAACTAGTAGGTTTTGGTAAATTTGAAACTGCTGTGCAAAAAGCAAAAACAGGTAAAGTGCCCGGCACAAACAAAACTTACACTACAAAAGAAAAGCGTGTTCCTAAATTCAGACCGGGTAAAGGTCTAAAAGATTTAGTAGGCAAAAAATAAATTTTACTGCAAGCTGGGGTTTAAAGCCCTAGCAACTTCTTAGATTCTCTAACTGCAACTTCGCAAATCCACTTTATAAATCCTTAGATTCTGTCTTTGTTTTATTTTTAAAATTGATTGTATTAATGTGGGTATTACATAAATCTTATCACAGGTGAGAGATTTATTAGAATGGTGTTAAAACGTTGCAAATCCCAAAATGCTTGCGGTGAAAATACACGCGCTTTCGCTTCTTAAGGTGTAGGTGTGCTTGATTTGCGCGCGTGTGGTGTTGGAAGATTGTAAGAGTGCGCGCTCATTTTCACTTAAGCCTCCCTCTGCACCGATAAGCACACTCGGACGCACGCTCATTGTTTTAAGCACATAATCTAGTGTAGGGGCTGGAAAATCAAGCGCGATAATATTTTGATATTTTTGCAACACTGCTTGCAAGCTTGGCAAAAATTCAATCTCTAAAAGCTCATTTCTTCCGCACTGTTCGCAAGAATGGATAAGAATCTTGCGCAGGCGCATCTCATTTAACACAATATTTTTTTGTGAAAAATCCGCGTAAAAAAAGCTAAGTTTCCCCACACCTAATTCATTCAAAAAAGGCAAGGTTTTTTCAATTACTTTAGAATCTACAACTGCCCAAATGATATGCGTGCGCGCATTTGAGCTAGAATCTGCACCATTTGCTAGCTCACACACAAAATCCACAAGCTCTAAACGTGCCTTATTGCGTGAAAGCGTGGTGATTTTGTATTCGTATAGATTCCCATCGGCTAGATTTGAAAGGATAAGATTTTTTTCTTTCTGCCAACGGCGCGATTTGAAAATATGCGTATAAGATTCCCCCTCCAAAGTTAGCTCTTTTTTGCCAGCGCATACATCATACAAAAAGCGCATTACACAAAACACACAAGTAAAATAAGCGCATAAAAAAGCGCTTCCAAAAAATAGAGAATCTTTGCAAATTTGATATATCTTTGCATCGCTTCCAAACTCGTCCTTTTAGCAATCTTTAGTATTTTTATGCGCATAATCTCGCCAACAAGCACAAGAAAGCAAAACATGCTCATCAAAATAGTACCAAAGCCAAAACTCTGCGGACTAAAAAGAATGATATTTAGCCCGCTTAAAAGCGCGACAGAAAAGAGAAAAAAGATTAAAGGCATACAATACCAAATCCTTTTATTAAGTTGAATAAGGTTTTTATGAAAAAAAAGATGATAGAGATTGAGCACAATTGGCACGATGAAAAAAAATGCGAAAATTTTGTGGTAAAACACAAGCCCTTGTAAAGATTCCAAAAGTGCGAGAGATTGCATAGATGTATCTAAATGCGTAAATTGCTCTATTGGTTCCATAGATGTGCGTCCTTGTGGGGTAAGATTAACTTTAAAATTCTATTATTACAAAATTTTTTTAACGAGCAGATTCAGGGAAAGATAAGGGAAAAAGATGTCAAAACAAGCTGTGCTACTTTTTAATATGGGTGGACCAAATAGTTTGTATGAGGTTGAGGGTTTTTTAAAGCAGCTTTTTAACGACCCGCATATTTTGGGGATTCGCAATAATTTCCTTCGTAGAAATCTCGCAAATTTCATCGCAAACAAACGCCTAGAGGAAGCAAAGAGGAATTATCAAGCTATCGGCGGTTGCTCGCCAATTATTACTCACACGCTCAATCTCACAAATATGCTTAACGCGCTAGATTCTGCGCGCTTTTATACCTATTGTATGCGCTATACGCCACCATTTGCAAAAGATGTGCTTGCGGATTTACAGAATCAAAATTTTAGCTCGCTCGTGCTTTTTAGTATGTATCCGCAGTATTCCACCACCACGACTAAATCCTCCCTTGTCTCAATCCAACAAGCACTAAGCGAGTTAAAATTCACCCCAAAAATCAAGGTGATTGAGCGTTACTTTTCACATTATGGATATAATAAGCTTATCATCTCACATATCAAAAAAGCCCTTAATGGCGTAGATTCTAAGGATTTCACGCTTATACTTTCTGCTCACGCCCTGCCTCAGAGCCTTGTAAAAAAAGGCGATACTTATCCGCAAGAATGTGAGCATAATCTCGCAATGCTCAAAGAAATGCTTGATACACGACAACTGCATTTTAAAAATATTTTGCTTACTTATCAATCAAAAATCGGACCTATTAAGTGGATTGGTCCGGCCACGCAAGAAGTGCTTAAGTCCTTGAAAAACGACAAGGTGTTGATTTTCCCGCTGTCTTTTACGATTGATAATTCTGAGACGGACTATGAGCTTGCTATTGAATGCAAGCATCTAGCGCAACAAAATGGTATTAAAGATTTTCGCGTAGCAAGTTGCTTTAATGATAGTAGCGAGTTTGCGCAATTTATCGTAGATATGGTGGAGGAATCTACTCAGAATCTTGTGTGAATTTTGGCGCAGGATTCTAGGTAGGATTCTTAGAGATTTGCAAAAAATAATTTATAAAAATAAAAGGGGGCTTACAAAGTGAAAAAGGCTTTGAGATTTCATAAATTGCGAGTGTTTTATTGCGTATTTTTTGCGCTATTTGGGGTGTTGTTTTTGGGGTGTGAGGATTCTAAAGTCGAGTTTTCAGATTCCAAAGGTACGCCACAATCGCGCATACAAGAGATAGAATCCCTTGATAAAGCAAGCTATGCAGGTTTAGAAGATGTCTTTTTAGATACAAAGCTTATCACACCAGATAGCAAGCCTCTTGTGCTTGTTTTTGGCAAAAATAACTGCACTTATTGCGATAAATTTAAAGATAATCTCAAAGTAGATTCTGAAACAAAAGAGCTTTTGGCACAAGATTTTTCGGCGTATTATATTAATATTGATTACACCAAAACGCACGAGGTGAAGTTTGGCGATGACAAAAATGAGCCACAAAAAAGCGTGTTTATCCAAACGCTTGATTTAGCCAAACAATATCAAGTGCGTCCAACGCCGACTTTTATCTTTACAGATTCTTTGGGAAATGCGTTTTTTGCCTATCCGGGATTTTTGAAGCCAGCGCAGTTTAAGGCACTTTTAGAGCGTATAAAAGACATTAAAATTGTGCAAAAAGATTCCCTCAATGCACTTTCAGATGAACTTTTTAAGCTTGTAGAAAATGCGCAATAGCAAAATGCGCGATAACACCACCTCAACTTTTAAGGAGAGAAAATGAAAAATTCCACGTTTGCACGCACGCTTGTCCTGTTGTTTGCCAATATGCCTTTGGTGCTACTTTTGATTGCGATTTATGCCATAGCTTGTGGTGTCGCGACTTTTATAGAATCCGCACAAGGCTCGCTTGTAGCGCGCGCAAGTGTGTATGGGACTTGGTGGTTTGAGATGCTTCATATTTGGCTACTGCTTAGTCTTGTTGGCTGTTTTCTCACTTCAAAATCGTGGCAACGCAAAAAATACGCCTCACTCGCACTTCACTTTTCATTTATCCTTATTATTTTTGGCGCTGGAGTTACGCGCTATATGGGATTTGAAGGCACAATGCCGATAAAAAATGAACAAAGCTCAAATAGAATCTACTCAAGTGAGCCCTACCTCATTATTCAAGCTTTTGACAAGAGCACACAACAATTTCAAGGCGTGGAAATTGAGATGATTGCTCCAGCGCGCAAATATTACATTCTCAATCTTTTTGACAAAGAGTTTTTGCTAAAATTTGGCGCATTGGAGCACAAAGAAAGCGAGTTTGGTATGCCTTACACAACGTTAGAGCTTGAAATTTTAGAATCTAAAGAAAAACTTACTTTGTCTGATAAACTCTTTGGTGTGGGAAAAGAAGAGTGGGAAAACGCCACAAAGCTTGAAATTATCCAATCCCAACTTGGCGATATTCCAGAGCAGATTCACACAGAAATTGGCGAAAAAGTATTCATCATCGGTTGGGGGAGCAAGATTATCGCGCTTCCTTTTAAAATCTATCTTGATAAATTTGTGCTTGATCGCTATCCGGGTTCGCAAATGCCCTCATCTTACGCATCTTTTGTAAAAGTCGAAGATAGCGCAAATAATACGCAAAAAGAGGCAAAGATTTTTATGAACAATGTGTTGGATTATGGCGGTTATCGCTTTTTTCAAAGCTCGTATTTCCCAGATGAAAGCGGGACGATTCTATCTGTCAATAATGACCCCGGCAAGCTCCCAACCTACATTGGCTATGCACTTTTAATGCTTAGTTGCATTTGGCTACTTTTTGATAAAAATTCGCGTTTTAATGCCTTAGCACGTTTTGTGAAATCAAAATCAAGCCTTGCGTGCGCGAGTGTATTACTTTGCCTTAGTCTTTTACCGCAAACCACCTATGCGCAAAATGCGCTAGATTCTCAAAATACACAAAGAGAGCAAAGCACGCAAAACATACAATCCCAGCAAGCCTCACAAGATTCCAATCATCATTCACAAAAGCCCACACAAGAGGAAGTTGCACAATTTATCGAGCTTATAAAGAAAAATTCCAAAGCCTTTAGCGAGGATTTTGGCAAGGTGTTAATGCAGGATTTTGATGGGCGCATTAAGCCACTAGATACTATTGCAGCGGATTATATCCACAAAATGACAGGCAAGGACCACTTTTTAGGACTTAGCAACACGCAGCTTTTTTTAGCAATCCTTATCGCACCTGAATATTTTAGGGAAGTCAAACTCTTAAAAAGCAAAAGTCCGGAATTGCGCGAACTTCTAGGTAATGATCCTAAAAAGGCGTATATCGCGCCCATTGATGCGTATTTGCCTGATGGTACTTATGTTCTTGCAAACTATGTAGAGCGCGCAAATCAAAAACCCCTCAAAGAACAAAATACCTTTGATAAAGATGTGATCGAATTTAACGAAAAGCTTTATGTTTTTGGGTTGATTTATTCCACAAAAGCCTTGCGCGTGCTACCTGATGTAAAAGAAAATGTGCAAGATTGGTATGATGTTGATAGCGTGATTGTCAAAGCGGTGATGGAAAAAGACAATGCGACCTACGCGCGCGTGTATAAAATCGCAGAATCTCTCTCGCGTGGATTTTTACTCGGTGTGGAGCAAAATAATTGGGAGCTTGGCTACAAAGGTTTAGAACTCTTGCAAGAGTATCAAAAAGAGTATGGTAGTGATTTACTAATTTCACATGGTAGGATAAAAGCAGAGATTTGGCTTAATAAAACGCGTCCATTTGAAAAACTAACTTTTCCTTATTTAATCTTTGGCTTTGGGCTTTTTATCATCACGCTCATCGCAATTTTACGCAATAAAGCAGTAAATAAAAAGTTTAAGCTCACTTTTTACACACTCATCGCACTCTGCTTTATCCTGCATTCTATCGGACTTGTTGTCCGCTGGTATGTGAGTGGGCACGCACCTTGGAGTAATGCGTATGAATCAATGCTTTACATCGCGTGGGCGGCGGCACTCTCTGGCGTGGTGTTTTTTAGAAAGTCCTCTCTTGCACTTTGCTCGGCGTCCTTTTTAGCCGGTATCACGCTTTTTGTGGCAAATCTAGGCGATATGAATCCACAAATTGGCAATCTCGTCCCCGTGCTAAAATCCTATTGGCTCAATATCCATGTCTCCGTTATCACCGCGAGTTATGGCTTTCTGGGGCTTTGCTTTGTGCTTGGGATTATCACGCTTGTTTTATTTACACTCCGATCATCAAAGCGTAAAAATATCGAAGATTCTATCCTCTCACTTAGCGCGATTAATGAAATGAGCATGCTATTTGGACTCTTTTTGCTCACTGCTGGGAATTTCCTTGGTGCGATATGGGCGAATGAATCTTGGGGGCGCTATTGGGGCTGGGACCCAAAGGAGACTTGGGCACTTATTAGCATTGGTGTGTATGTGATTATTTTGCACCTGCGATTTTGCGGGTTTAAAAATATGCCACTTATTTTTGCCTCTGCGAGTGTGCTAGGATTTTTTAGCGTGCTGATGACTTATTTTGGGGTGAATTATTTTTTGGTAGGAATGCACTCTTACGCGCAGGGCGAGGCGGCGAGCATTCCGGGATATATTTATATTATGGTGGCGTGCGTGGCGGCACTCATTGCCCTAGCAGTCTTTAAAAACAAAAACGCACCTTTAGAGATTAAACTCTAAAGAGTGGCTTATTTGTGGGAATCTTGTTTTATTCGAGCAAGATTCTATCTTGTAAAAATAACTTCTCAAAAAACTCACAACCAAAAAAAATAACTCACATATTAACCGCAAATCTATAAGTTTTTTATTTTCATTTATAAAACAATCTTACAAAAAATCACATTTCTTACTATTTACCCCTTGACAAACACTAAGTGTCAAACTTTATAATTGCATTTTCAAACACCAAAATAAAAGAATACAAAATAAAAAAATACACACAACTTGGCGCGTGTGGCGCGGGCGTGCTGCTAGTGGGTAATGTAGCGGAATCTAGCGCATTGCAAAATGTGATAAAACCTCGCAGATGAAAGGCTTTAAGGGGGATTCTAAAAACAAGGAGGTATATTGAAACTTTTAATTGCATTTTTAATGGCATTAGCAATGCTGCAAGGAGAAAGTATGATAAAACTGCGATTTGACGAACAAGAAATTCTTGTCAAAATGGATAATACCGAGAGTGCGAAATCATTCTTGGAGCTTTTGCCCTTGAGAGTAAAAGTGGAGGATTACGCGGGGAAGGAAAAGATATTTTCAATTCCTCGCAGACTTCAAACAGGCGCAAATGATGGGGCAAACTACAATCCACAAATTGGTGATTTATTTTATTTTAGCCCTTGGGGAAATGTCGGAATCTTTTATGACAAACAGCCATCACATAACGGACTTATCCGACTTGGAATCTTGCAAGGCGGAGTGGATTCTATCAATAAACTTAAGGCGCAAAGAGATGATTTTGAGCTAGAAATCTCTGAATAAGACGTTTTACTATTTTGTTGTGTAGCACAAAAATAAGGAGTTTAACAATGGAAAAACAAGGCAATGATCGTAGAAATTTTATTAAGGTTGGCGTTGGAGCTTGCGCGGTGTTAGGCTTGAGCGGGACTTTGTCAGGTTTAGGCGCAAAGGGTGTAGATTCTGCTAAATCATCAGAATCTAGCGTAAATCAAGAATTTATCACATTAAATAATGACGTACAGATGCCACTTATCGGGCTTGGGACTTATGCGCTCACTGGCTCGCTTGGCGTTGGCATAGTCAAAGAAGCTGCAAGGCTTGGTTATCGCCTCTTTGATACCGCGCAAATGTATAATAATGAACGCGAGGTGGCGCAGGGCTTGCGCGAAAGTGGCGTGGCACGCGAAAAACTTTTCATTATGACAAAGATTTCAAATGATATGGGCTACGATGAGACAAAGCGCCATATCGATAGGACTTTGGCGGAGATGAAACTAGAGTATCTCGACTTGCTTTTATTGCATCGGAATTTTTCCTCGACAAGTGCGATGTATAGGGCGATGGAGGATTTTTATACTCAAGGCAAGCTAAAAGCACTCGGAATCTCAAACTTTAGAGAAAAGGCGTATTTGGACTTTATCAAAACCTGCAAAATTGTGCCTGCGGTCAATCAAATGGAGACGCATATTTTCCTACAACACAGCGCATATCAAAAGCTTATGCGCGAAAATGGTGGCTGTGCGTTGCAATCGTGGAGTCCTTTTGATTCTGGACGCAAGGGATTTTTCACAAATGAGACTTTGATGAAAATTGCCAAAAAACACAATAAAAGTGTCGCGCAAGTGGCTTTACGCTGGCTCACACAACGCGATGTAGTGGTGATACCAAAAACCTCTAAAATAGAGCGCTTAAAAGAGAATCTCAATATTTTTGATTTCACACTTGATAGCGATGATTTCGCACAAATTGCTAAACTTGACACGGGCAAAAGCTCTGTTGGCTGGTGGTGAGTGAAAGAAAATCCTTGTGCAAATCGCCAACCTTGAAAATCTTAGAATCTCAAAGGCAGAAGCAAAAAGAAGTCTGCCAAAAACGCGCACGTAGATAATAAGTGCAGTTTCCAAGATAGATTCAACAAACTTTGCCTTAAATTTATTTATAATGCGCGGTTGAAATTGTTGCAAATTTAACAAATCTCACTGCAAGGAGCAAATATGAAAAAGCAAGTAAAAAAGGTGGTTTTAGCTTACAGCGGAGGGCTTGATACGAGCGTGATTTTGAAGTGGCTTGGTGATGCGTATGGGTGCGAAGTGGTGACTTTCACTGCGGATATTGGACAGGGAGAGGAAGTCGAGCCAGCGCGCCAAAAGGCTTTGAAGCTTGGAATCAAAGCAGAAAATATTTTTATTGAGGACTTGAGGGAAGAGTTTGTGCGCGATTTTGTATTTCCTATGTTTCGTGCAAACACCATTTATGAGGGCGAATATTTGCTAGGCACGAGCATTGCGCGCCCACTGATAGCCAAGCGTTTGGTAGAAATCGCCAAAAATGTGGGTGCTGATGCAATTGCGCATGGTGCCACAGGTAAGGGAAATGATCAAGTGCGCTTTGAGCTAGGGGCTTACGCGCTAAACCCAAATATCAAAGTCATTGCCCCGTGGCGTGAATGGGATCTTAATTCGCGTGAAAAATTACTTGCCTATGCGGAATCTGCGGGGATTCCAATCGAGAAAAAGCCTAATCAATCGCCCTACTCAATGGACGCAAACCTTTTGCATATCAGCTATGAAGGGCAGATTCTAGAAGATCCGTCAATCGCGCCAAATGAGGATATGTGGCGCTGGAGTGTAAGTCCCAAAAACGCACCAGATAAGGCGGAAATCATCACGATAGAATTTAAAAATGGCGATGGCGTGGCGATAAATGGCGAAAAGCTAAGTCCGGCGAAATTTTGGGAAAAACTAAATGAACTAGGTGCACGCAATGGCATTGGGCGACTTGATTTGGTGGAAAATCGCTTTGTGGGTATGAAGTCGCGTGGTTGCTATGAAACGCCCGGTGGCACGATATACCTTAAGGCTCACCGCGCGATAGAATCTTTGACGCTTGATAGAGAGGCGGCGCATTTGAAGGATTCCATTATGTCAAAATATGCCGAGCTTATTTATAATGGATTTTGGTTTAGCCCCGAGCGCGAGGCATTGCAAGCACTTATTGACAAGACGCAAGCGCGTGTGGAAGGTAGTGTGCGCCTAGAGCTTTATAAAGGCAATGTAAGCGTGCTAGGCAGGGAATCTAAAAACTCGCTTTTCAACGCGGCGTATAGCACCTTTGAAGAGGATAGTGTGTATAATCAAAAAGACGCCGAGGGCTTTATCAAGCTAAATGCCCTGCGCTTTATCATCGCTGGCAAGCAAAAGCAATAGACGACTTCCAAACAATCACCATTTGCAAGGACTCGCCTTGCAAACACCACTTGCACAATTTAGTCTTTTAATAGCTGGATTTCTCCATAAAATAAATGCTAAGCACGATTTTTTATTGCTTTGCTCGCAACAACGAAGCAATGAAAACTCTTCTCATAGTCCAAACAAGGCTAGTTGGATTCCCAAAATTTCACAAGCAGCAACGTCACTCGAGCATAGAATTATAGAATATAAGAAACTCCTTAAATTGTTTAGTTTAGTAAAAATTTTTTTGTATTTCTGCTTTCTGGGTGCTTTTTGTATGTTTTTTAGCTTATAATTGAGTGGTCTTTATGGCGGTAATATCAACTTAATAAGGGGGGGGCAAGATGAGTGATTACACACAAGAAAAGTTGCTAGAGCGCATAAATAAACATCTTGACGAGCTAGAAAAGCTTCCAAAGATTAGAGAAAATACTTCGATTATGCAGACTTTGCAAGAGCACGGATTTTCACGCAGGGACTTTATGAAATGGGCTGGGGGTATGGCTGCGATGCTGTCTTTACCCTCGATTTTTATCCCAAGTATCGCGCGTGCGGCTGAAATGGCTGATAGAATGCCTGTTATTTGGCTACATATGGCTGAATGCACCGGTTGTAGCGAAAGCCTCTTGCGCACGGATACGCCTACGATTGATAGCCTCATTTTTGATCATATCAACTTAGAATACCACGAAACCATTATGGCTGCTTCTGGCTGGCAGGCTGATGAGAATCTTGAAAACGCGATAGAAAAACACAAGGGCAAATATGTGCTTTTGGTAGAAGGTGGCATACCTGATGGCGATAGCGCATATTTCTTAACCGTTGGCGCGCACGCAAAGACTGGACGCGAAATCGCAATCCACGCGAGTGAAAATGCAAGCGCGATTTTTGCTATCGGCACATGCTCGAGTTTTGGCGGGATACAAGCAGCTAATCCAAATCCAACAAACGCCAAACCACTACATAAAATCACAAATAAGCCCGTGATAAATGTGCCCGGCTGTCCGCCGAGTGAGAAAAATATCGTGGGAAATGTGTTGAATGTCTTGCTTTTTAAAACATTACCAAAACTTGATGTTTATAATCGCCCAAAATGGGCTTATGGATTGAGAATCCACGATTTATGCGAGCGTAGGGGGCATTTTGATGCGGGCGAGTTCGTGCAGGAGTTTGGTGATGATGGCGCGAAAAATGGCTATTGCCTCTACAAAGTGGGTTGTAAGGGTCCATATACTTTTAATAATTGCAGTAGAGAACGCTTTAACTCACATACAAGCTGGCCAATCCAAGCAGGACACGGCTGCATAGGTTGCAGTGAGCCAAATTTTTGGGATACGATGAAAACTTTTGAAGAGCCTTTGGGAGATAGGCTTTTCCAAAGCACCTTTGGCGGTTTGGGTGCAGATGCGATAACAGATAAAATTGGCATAGGCGTGCTAGCACTCACCGGCATAGGCATTGCCGCACACGCCGTGCTCTCCAGCGCAGTGGCAAAAGAGGATACACAAGAGCGCACAGATTCTTAAGAATCTGTGCGATGTGGAATAGATTCTTTAATCATCAAAAAACATTAGAGAATCTTACAATCTTAACAGCTAAAAATGGCAAAATATGCACGCGTAAGCGAAGTGCAACGAAGCTGAAGCGGAGCTTGTCAGGGGCTTTGCTCTTGTAGGTGATATTAAGGAATAGCGAAGCGGAATCTATTTCAGCGCAGACGATACTAATTTGAAAGGAATAAAAGATGAGCGAACAAAGAATCATAGTCGATCCAATCACGCGGATTGAAGGGCATTTGAGGGTTGAAGTTATTGTTGATGAAAATAATGTTGTGAAGCAAGCTTACAGTGGCTCAACTTTGTGGAGGGGGATTGAGACGATTTTGAAAGGGCGTGATCCTAGAGATGCGGGCTTTTTGACACAGAGAATCTGCGGAGTTTGCACTTTCTCGCATTATCGCGCAGGTATTGAAGCGGTGGAAAATGCACTTGGCATCACACCGCCTCTCAACGCCATTTTGACGCGCACATTAATGAACGCCGCGCTTTTCCTTCACGATCACCCGGTGCATTTTTATCAACTTCACGCGCTTGATTTTGTGGATATTTTAAGCGCGCTTAAGGCTGATGTGAGAAAGGCAAGCGACGAGGCATTTAAGTGGAGTTCCACACCTTATGCGTGTGGGGCGGATCATTTGAAGGCTGTGAAAGAAAAAGTTGCAGCTTTCGCGCAAAAAGGCTCGCTTGGCGTGTTCGCAAATGCGTATTGGGGGCACTCTACCTATCATTTGAGCCCAGAGCAAAACCTTATCGCACTTAGCCATTATTTAGAATGTTTGCGCTTGCAACGTGTCATCGCGCAGGCTATGGCAGTTTTTGGTGCGAAAAATCCTCATCCTCAAAGCCTCACCGTTGGTGGCGTTACTTGTGTTATGGATTTGCAAAATCCCGCAAGATTGGGCGAATATATGGTGAAATTTCAAGAAATGGCGGATTTTGTCAATCGCGCGTATTACGCGGATTTGCTAATGGCTGGAAGTGCGTATGCAAAAGAGCCTAGTGTGCTTAATGATGTGGGTGTGCCAAATCTCATCACGCATAGGGATTTCCAAGTGGGTGTAAATGAGTTTCTCTTTGAAAGTGGTTATATCCTTAATGGCGATGTAAGCAAGGTGTATGAGATTGATGAAGAGCTGATTACTGAGGAAGCGACAAGCTCGTGGTATGCGGATTCTGAGCCGTTGCACCCATATGATGGTAAGACAAATCCAAACTACACGGGCTTAAAAGAAATGCAAACGCTTAACGCACAAGGAAAGATGGAAACTAGTAAGGTTTTTGATATTTCTGGCAAATATAGCTGGATTAAATCCCCGCGCTACAACAGCTTACCTATGCAAGTAGGACCACTTGCGAACATCGTGGTAAATTACGCGAAAGGAAATAAAAATGTCGTGCCGGTGGTTGATGAGTTTTTGAAAGCAAGCGGTTTGCCTTTAGGCGCGGTTTTCTCTACGCTTGGTAGAACAGCTACGCGTATGATAGAAGCAAAAATCATCGCAGACAATGCACTAAAAGCCTTCAATGCGTTGGTTGAGAATCTCAAAATCGATGATTCTACCTGCGCGCGCTATGTGATTGATAAAAATAAAAGCTACAAAGGCAGATTTATCGGAAATGTGCCTAGAGGGCTTTTGAGTCATTGGTGTAGGATTGAAAATGGCGTGATTGAAAATTGGCAAGCGGTGGTACCCTCCACGTGGAATGCAAGTCCAAAAGATTCTAAAAATCAAATGGGAAGCTATGAAGCCTGCCTTATTGGGTTAAAAATCGCTGATTTGAAACAGCCGCTAGAAATTATCCGCAAAATCCACTCTTATGATCCTTGTATCGCGTGCGCGGTGCATGTGATGGATACAAAAGGCAATGAGCTAAGTAGCTACAAAGTCAATCCAAACCTCGTATAAAGGAGGCGTAAAATGAGCAAGACTAAAAGTTTAGAATCTAAGAAAAACCTGGAACGTGAGGCGTTTTATGAGTTTTCTATCGGCGTGAGATTGACGCATTGGATTAGAGCCATTGCGATTGCGGTGCTGATAGTGAGCGGATTTTACATAGCGTATGTATTTGTAAGCCCCGTTATTACGTCGGAGCCGACAAACTTTATGAATGCCAAATGGCGCGCAGCACACCAAATCGCTGGATTTGTATTGCTTGGGTGCTTTATCTTTAAGGTGTATCTTTTCTTTTTTGATAAGCAAAGTCACTTAGAGCGCGTAAGTATGCGTGATGCGCTAGATTTTAAGATATTAATCGCGCAACTTAAGTATTATTTGCTTCTAAGCCCTAAGCACCCGCATTTAAAAGGCGTATATAATCCCTTGCAGTTTGGCTCGTATGTGATTTTTTATGTCGCGCTTTTTTTGATTATCTTAACCGGGCTTGTGTTGTATGTGAATGTTTATCACGAGGGACTTGGTGGGCTTTTGTATGCGCCTATGCGCGTGGTTGAGTCGTGGTTTGGCGGATTGGCAAATGTGCGGATAATCCACCATATTGCTATGTGGGTGATTGTGGTGTTTGTGTGCGTGCATGTGTATATGGCGATTTATAACGCTGTGCGTGGGAAAGACGGGGCAGTCGATGCGATTGTGAGTGGGTATAAATACAATAAAAAGCGTTAGATTCCGCAGTTTTTCCAATTTTTAGGATTTTGACTTTTTAGAATCTTTTTTGCAAAGATTCTATATTTTCAAAATCTTTCGCTTAATCCCACTTAGATTCTTAAAATTTATTTTTACAGAGGACAAGGGGGAGGCTCATTTGCGCACTTTTGCTTCAAAGTGCTTTTTGCTTCCCTTTTTTTTGTGTGTGCGTAATCCCCAAACCTAACAACAACATTTTAAAAGGTTGCGCTAGATTCTGATTGAAAGATTGTGCAAGGCAAATTTTAGGGATTTTGCCCTGCATACTCGGTTTGCGCTTACGCGCTATTGTTGTTAGAAAGTGACATAATTGCAAGGAGCAAAATGAAAATCCTAATTTTGGGCATTGGCAATGTCCTTTTTGCCGATGAAGGCGCTGGCGTGCATTTTGTGCGTGCGTTTGAAAAGGCATACAAGATACATTCTAGTGTACATAGCGTGAGTTTCATTGATGGTGGCACGTTGGCAAACCATCTAAGCCCCATAATTGCGGAGTTTGATAAAGCCATTATCGTGGATTGTATAGAATCTGATGATGGTGCGCTTGGTGATGTGTATTTTTTCGACTTTGAGGCGATGCCACATTTTGTGAAGTTTTCAGGGAGTGCGCACGAAGTTGAAATGCTTCAAACCCTGCAAATGATGGATTTACTCGGAGACAGACCACCTACAAAAATCCTTGCTATTGTACCACAGCGCATTGAACCTATGAGCTTTGCGCTTAGCGAGGCACTTTTGCAAGGGGCAAAGGTGATGGAAAAGACGCTTGTAAAATACCTTTCCGAGCTTGATATAAAATGCGAGAAAATCGCAGAGTTTGACATACAAAAGGCAGCCAATGAGTGGAAAAACACACAATTTAATACTTTGCTTTAGTTTTGAGATTTTTGGCAGTGTAGAAATTTTGGAATTTTTCTTAAATTTTTGGGCGCAAAAGTGTCAAATCCCCTATTTTATCCACACACAAGGAGACAAAATAGAGCTTTATGCACAAGGAGACAAAAAGAGTTTAGAGGATTTTAGCGATATTTTGGCTAGCAAGATTCCGCATTTGCTTTTTTTGCGAGATACTCAAGTCGCGCTTGCGAGGCATTTGCCACAAGGCACGCATTTAAATTTTGAAAAAAGAGAATCTAAGGATTTTCCAATCCAATCCCATCTGAAAAATGCCAATCTCACCCCCTTTGGCGTAGAATCTGGCACAAATGAATTTGGCTTTCACGCGTCTGATGAGCTTGTAAAAAACCTCACGCAAACAATTTTGCAAAACAAAAGCGCGGAGTTTGGTGATTACTCGCTTTGCATTTTTAGCGATTTTTCTTGTGATTATATCGTGCCGACACATTTGAGTGCGCTTGCAAAGATGTTTGTTTGTGATGAGGCGAGCCTTATGCGCCTTGCGAGTTTTGAGAAGCCAATTCTTTCACTGCGTTTAAATGCGATTTTTAGAAATGCCACTTTAAGCGCGCCACTTTTTTTTGATGTGCGCGCGTGCTGGGATTTGAGCTTAAAGTGCGTGTGTGAGGTACTTTACAAAGAGGGGATAAATTTTTTAGGCATTAAAAGCCAAGCGCGCTCTTTGCGTATCACGCAATTGGAAAATGGCTTTGTCATCACGCAAGGAATGATGTTTTTAGATTCTAAAACTTCTGCATTTTTGGATTCAAGCAAAGAGAAAAATACCGCACTTTGGGAGCTTATAAAAAATGAGTTTTTGGAATCTAAAGAATCTGCTCCTTATGCGCGCGCATTTTTTAGTATGCAAAAAAGGGATTATATCTTTGCAAATAAGCAAAATAAGGATTATTTGGTTTTCAAAGTCCCGCTTCCTAGTAGTTTTGATGCAATTTATGAGGAATTAAAAAAACGCGAGGGCGGGGAGCGTCTTTTGCAAAATTATCAAAAGGCTTTTGAGCTACCACGCGGGGAGTTTGCAAGGGAGGGGATTATAAAGGTAGATAATCTCTACACGCTTTTTTTTGCGCTTGCAAAAATACTTCAATTTGAAGGCGATTTTTTTGCGCTTGCGCGTGATTATGGTAGCATAAAGGGAAATAAGGGCGTAAGGATTGATTTTAAACTACGTGATACAAATGAGCTTGATTGCGTGCGTGTGATACGTTCTGCACTTAGTTTTCGCCTAGCGGGTGCGAGTGAGGGGAATATCGCGTTTGGTTGCATTGAATCTCTAGCACTTTTCCTAAGCGATTTTAGCGACAAGCTAGAATCTGAATATGACATTACGCACTTAGTGCTTTTTGGCACACTTTTTAGCCACCCAACGCTTACGAATCTTGTGCTCAAGCACACCAAAATTGCGCGCATAAGCCAAAGGTATCCTCTTGAGTTTTAGTTTTGTTTTGCAAGGAAGCGTGCAGGGCGTTGGTATGCGCCCTTTTATCTACACAAGCGCACATAAATTTGGTATAAATGGGCGCGTGCGCAATAGCGCGCGTGGCGTGGAATTGCTCCTGTGTGAAAGCGAGGCGCGCTGTGAGGAATTCCTTAATTTTTTGCAAAACAATCTTCCCCCTTTAGCAAAAATCACGCATATCAAAAAAAGACAAAGCGATGAAACTTGCAATGGCTTTGAGATAATAAATTCTTGTAAAAATGATACCTTGCAAGCGGTGATTCTCCCAGATAGTGGGATTTGTGAGGAATGCAAAGCAGAATTTTATGATGCCAAAAATCGTCGCTATCACCATCTTTTTATCAACTGCACTAATTGCGGGGCGCGCTACTCAATCATTGAAAAACTCCCTTATGATAGGGAAAATACCACGATGAGCGCTTTTAATATGTGCGAATCTTGCAAGGCTGAATACACAAATGCGTTCAATCGTCGCTACCACGCCCAACCTATCGCTTGCAATGAATGCGGACCGCGGGCGTTTTTGTGCTCAAATGACGCGCTAGAAAATGACGTAAATTTAGCGCAGGATTTACAAGCCATTAAGCTTTGTGCTCAAAAGTTAAAAGAGGGCAAGATTATCGCATTTAAGGGTATTGGCGGATTTCACCTTATGTGTAATGCACAAGATACGCACGCTGTAAAAACGTTGCGCGAGCGAAAAATACGTCCGCATAAGCCCTTGGCTATTATGTGCAAAGATATTGCAATGGCAGAGAAGTTTGCGCATATAAACACGCGAGAATCCGCGCTGCTGCACGAGCTTTTTAAACCAATTGTGCTTGTGAAAAAAAGAGCGGATTCTGCCCTTGCGCCAAATATCGCACCAGAGCTAAATGAAGTTGGTATTTTTTTAGCGCCTAGTGCTTTGCATTTGGCGTTATTTTTGTTTGTTGATTTTCCGCTTGTAGCTACAAGTGCGAATATCAGTGCAGAACCTATCATCGCGCGTTTTGAGGATTTAGGCAAATTGCATTATGTGTGGGATTATGCGCTTGATTATGATAGAGAGATTTGCAATCCTAGTGATGAGAGTATTGCGTTTGTAGTGGGTGAAAGAGTGCAGTGGATACGCCAATCGCGTGGAATAAAGCCGGAGGTGTGGCTTTATCCCCAAA
This sequence comes from Helicobacter himalayensis, assembly GCF_001602095.1. Classification (NCBI taxonomy): domain Bacteria; kingdom Pseudomonadati; phylum Campylobacterota; class Epsilonproteobacteria; order Campylobacterales; family Helicobacteraceae; genus Helicobacter; species Helicobacter himalayensis. Next base: position 547,971 of record NZ_CP014991.1, read on the forward strand.
ATCCACAAAGCCCACAAGCTCCAAAAGGCTGTTTTCTAGCACTTGGTGCGGAGCTGAAAAATACCTTTGTGATGTATAAAGACGGGCTTATGATTCACTCTCTCTATATTGGCGATTTGAAGACGCTTGCTACACAGGAGCGCTTTTTTACCACCTTGGAACGTTTTAAAAAAAGCTACGGCATAGAATCTTTTGATTTTATTGTGGCAGATTTACACCCACATTTTTCACACACGAGGCATTTTGAGCGTTTGAATGAAAAAATTCTAAGACTACAACACCACTACGCGCATATTTTAAGCGTGATGAGCGAATATGAGCTAGAATCTGAGGTGCTTGGCTTTGCCTTTGATGGCACGGGGTATGGGGAAGATTCTCACTCCGATCAGATGGCATTGCAAAATCCACCAGCCTACAACATTTGGGGCGGTGAAGTTTTGCAATGTGATAGGGAGAATTTCACACGCTTGGCACATTTTGAGCCTTTTGCACTTATTGGTGGGGAAAAGAGTTTAAAAAACATTAACCATCTCGCCTTAAGTATTTTAGAGCATTACAAAATCCCAGCACCACAATTTTATGCACGCTTTGAAGCTATATATTTACAAAATTTGCTTAAAGCTCATACGCGCTCTAGGCTCTACACAAGCTCGCTTGGGCGCATTTTTGATGCGTTTGCCTCTCTTGTGTGCGGGCTAGATTCTATAACTTTTGAAGCACAGGCGCCTATGCGTTTAGAATCTTTGTATGATAAGAATTTAGATGTGTGCTATGATTTTAGCCTGTGTAGGCGTGGTAAAGTAGAGATTATCACCTACAAAAATGTGTTTGAAAAGGCGCTTATTGATAAGCCACAAGTTGCTGCGACAGGCTTTATTAATGGTATTGCCAAACTCATTGCCACTTTGAGTGAGCGCTACAAAATGCCAGCTGTGCTAAGTGGCGGCGTGTTCCAGAATAAAGCATTGATTGAGCGCACGATTTCTAATCTAGAATCAAAACATTTGCACTACTATATCCCGCACAAAACTTGCACTAATGATAGCGCAATCGCGCTTGGACAGGCATATTATGGAATCTCAATCTTACAAAATCAACACAAGGGGTAACAATGCAAGAATCTAAAACCACCAAATCCATCAATATCTTTGATAAAATCCTTGCTGCTAACGACAAGGAAGCGCAGCTAAATCGTGAAATGCTTGCAAAACACAAGGTGCTATGTATCAACCTTATGAGCTCACCTGGTGCGGGGAAAACGACACTTTTAGAATCCACGATAAAGTGTGGGCGCGAGTATGGTGGCTTTAGGCTTGGCGTGGTCGAAGGGGATTTGGAGACAAATAAAGACGCACAGAGAATCCAAAATGCTGGTGCAAGCGCGTATCAAATCACCACCGGGCAGACTTGCCACTTAGATGCGCTAGAAGTGCGTAGGGGATTGGAGTATTTGGATTTAGATTCCCTAGATATTGTGTTTGTAGAAAACGTCGGGAATCTCGTGTGTCCGGCGAGCTATGATGTGGGCGCGCACCTTAATGTCGTGCTTTTAAGCGTGCCAGAGGGTGCTGATAAGGTGGCAAAATACCCTGTGATGTTCAGACGTGCAGATTGCGTGGTGGTGACAAAATGCGCGCTTTTAGAGCATTTTGACTTTGATCTGCAAGAAGTCAAAGAGGAGGCAAAAAAGCTCAATCCACAAGTAGAATGTATCGCGCTAGATTCTAAAAGCAAAGAAGGTTTAGAGCAGTGGATTGTGTTTTTAAATAAAAAGTTGCAAGAAGCAGGGCTTAAAAGCGAGATTTACTAGAATCTTACGCGCATTACAAATACTGCAACGCAAACTAAGGAGAAAAAATGTGTCTTAGCATACCTTCTAAGGTGTTAGAAATAGATGAGAATAATTTTGCTATTGTTGAAACGCTTGGTGTTAGGCGTGGGGTGAGCTTGGATTTGATAGCAGAGCCTGTGGAAGTTGGGGATTTTGTGCTGATACATGTGGGCTTTGCGATGGAAAAGATTGACACGCAATACGCGCAAGAAAGCCTCAAGCTGTATCAAAAAATCGCAGATGATATGCAAAGCGGCGTAATCCCGCCAGAGGAATAGTCTATGGATTTAATCAATGATTTTCGCAACAAAGACAAGCTTTTAGCCTTAAGTAGGCTTATCATTGCAGAATCTACGCACAAATTACGCATTATGGAAGTGTGTGGCGGACATACGCATAGCATTATGAAATTTGGCTTACAGCACCTTGTGGGCGAGCATATAGAGTTTTTGCATGGTCCGGGCTGTCCTGTGTGTGTGATGCCACGCGCGCGCATTGATGAGGGATTGGCTCTCGCGCAAAAAGAAGACGTGATTTTTTGCACGCTTGCAGATATGTTACGTGTGAAAGGAAGCAAATATTCTCTCCTAAGCTTACGCGCGCAAGGAAAAGACATACGCGCGCTGTATTCGCCACTAGATGTGCTAAAAATCGCGCAGGAAAATCCACAAAAACAAGTCGTGTTTTTTGCCATTGGTTTTGAGACGACTACGCCTATGAGCGCGCTTTTGGTGGAGAAAGTCTTGCAAATGGATATAAAAAATGTGCTTTTTCATATTAATCACGTGCGCGTGCCAGAGCCGATTTGTGCGCTTTTGACAGATGAGGAGTGCGAGATTGAAGCGCTTTTAGCGCCAAGTCATGTGAGCGTGATTACGGGTAGTGAGATTTATGAGCCTATTGCGCGGGAGTTTGATGTGCCTATTGCGGTGAGTGGATTTGAGCCACTAGATATTTTAGATTCTGTGTTAAATCTCGTGCGTCAGGCAAATAACAACACCGCACTTGTATATAATCAATATGCGCGTGTGGTGAAAAAAGAGGGTAATATCAAGGCGCAAGGTTTAATTGCGCGCTACTTTCAGCAGTGTGATTTTGAGTGGCGCGGACTTGGTGTAATCCCGCAAAGTGCGCTAGAATTGAAAGAGGAATTTAGTTTTTTAGACGCAAGGAAAGTGCTTGATTGCAAGGTAAAATCCACCAAAGAAAACAAAGCCTGTCTTTGTCCGCAGATTCTCAAAGGGCGCGCAAAGCCTTTTGAGTGTAAGCTTTTTGGCAAATCCTGCACACCACAAAATCCGCTAGGAAGTTGTATGGTAAGCAGTGAGGGTGCGTGCGCGGCATACTACAAATACGAAAAAAGGAGACTAGGTTAATGCAAAGGGTTTTGTTGGCGCACGGTGGTGGTGGTGAGGAAATGCACGCACTTATTAATGATTTGATTTTTAGGATTTTTGACAATGAAATTTTGCGCGCACAAAATGATAGCGCGATTTTGATGCTAGATTCTTTGCGCACAAATAAGCTTTGCGCGCAAGGGGTTGAGATAAGCACGCAAGAATCCTTTGCTTTTAGCACTGATAGTTTTGTGGTGAGTCCCATTGAATTTAGCGGGGGAAATATCGGCAAGCTCGCGGTGTGTGGAAGTGTGAATGATTTGGCAATGGTTGGCGCAAACGCGCAGTTTTTGAGTTGTGCGCTCATTTTAGAAGAGGGCTTGGAGCTAGAAGTTTTGGAGCGCATTTTACGCACGATGAAACAAGTTGCCCAAAATGCGGGCGTGGCGATTGTGTGTGGAGATACGAAGGTTTTAGCGCGTGGGAGCGTGGATAAGATTTTTATTAATACTGCGTGCGTTGGCGGATTTTTTAATACTCCACTAAATACGGCTAATCTCAAAGTCGGCGCGAAAATCCTCTTAAGTGGGGATATTGGCAGGCATGGGGGTGTGATTTTGGCGCATAGAGAAGAGTTGGCGTTACAAAGTGCGTTGAAAAGCGATTGCGCGTGTTTAAAGGAAGTCGTGCGTGCGTTGATAGAATCTGGTGTGCGCGTGCAATGTATGCGTGATGCCACGCGCGGAGGCATTGCGAGCGTGCTAAATGAATGGGCGGATTTCAAGGGATACGAACTGCTTGTGCGTGAAAAGGATATTGCAGTGTGCGATGAGGTAGTGGGGATTTGCGAGATTCTGGGATTTGAGCCTTATGAGCTGGCAAATGAGGGGACTTTTTTGCTCGCTGTGGATTGCGATGATGCGCAAAGGGCACTAGAGATTTTGCAACGTTTTAATCCGTTGGCAAGTTGCATTGGTGAGGTGGTGAGTGATAAAGCAAAAGGCGTGATATGCGAAAGCATTTATGGTGCAAGACGTTATTTAGAAACCCCAAAGGGTGAGCTCCTCCCGCGCATTTGCTAGATTGAGAATCTAAGATTCTGTCCCGCGTTTGGTTATTTGAGATTCTAAAAGTCAAAAGCGTAGTTTGCGCGCATTGCTTTCTTTGTAAATATCTTTGAAGCTGTCTAAATACTCAAGGTAGCTAATGAGATACTTGCGACTGAGCGGAAGCTTTTGCTTAAAAAGCGTTATGTCAATGTAGCCGTGAGCCTTGATAATCTCGCGCATAAGGGCATTTAACTCGCTAAGCGCTGTTGAGGTGATAAAAAGATTATGACTTAGGCGCACCATTTTTTGCGCTTTACAAAGGCTTTTTAGCGCCTTATCGCCCATAAATCTATCAATATCTAGCTCCTCATAAAGATTGTAAGGTGCGATGGGCTCGAACTTCTGCGCGCAAAAACGCTCATAAATTTTTTGCTCTAAAAACTCATCAATATCTCTAATTTCATTATTTTTCGCAAGGTAGAGAGAATCTTTTTTGGTAATCAAATGCGCCTCAAACAAAGAATCTAACGCATTTTGCAAAAGTAAAACGCTTGCCCAGCGGAATTTTAACCCCAAACTTTGCGCAGAGACTAGCGCGTTTTTATTTTTCAAAAAAATCTCTAGAATCTCGGTTTTAAGACTTTCGAGCTCGCTTAGCGGATATATCACCAACTCTTTTGGGTCAAAAAAGCTTTGCTCAAGCTCTTGTGCAATCGCGCTTGCCTGCGCGTGTGTGAGGCAAAATCTCTGTGTCGCGCACACCAAGCCAAAACCACGCTTGTGAATCTTGCAAAGCATTGCAAACGCACTTTTAAAATCTCTTTTTTGCAGGGTGTGCAAAAGTGGGATTTTGTCTTTCTTTTTAATCGGGTCGCTCACTGGATTAAGCACCACGCCACCGCCAATAAGCGCATTTCCATCGCGCAAAATAAAGGGCTGAAAAAAGAGTGAAAAAATCTCTTCATCGCTGGAAATGGCGATAAAAGCCTCATTTTCTTGCAAGGATTCTAACATATTGACGCGCACACTCACGCGCTTCGCGCCAAGGTAGAGCTGATAAGTGGCGTTGTTTTTGAGTGCTTTCAAAAGCCTTAGATTTGCGTCAATAAACTTCGAGCCACGCATAAAGCCCTTCTGCGTGATAAGCATACCACGCTTTATCTCGTTTATGCTGATATTGCTAAGGTTGAGTGCGACACGATGAGAAGGCGTAGCAAGCTCAGCAGGCGCGTCGTGGATTTGAATCTGACGCACGGAGACTTCCCTTTCAAGCTCGCAAATAAAGACTTTTTGCTTTAGCGCAATTTGTGAGCTCAGCAATGTGCCTGTGACGATACAGCCAGCACCAGAAAGGCTAAAAGTCCTGTCGATATAATACACAAGCATATGGAAATCATAGCGCGTAGGCTTTTTGACGCGTGAGAGAAAGTCGATAATTAGCGGAACATAGGGATTTAGCGCGCTAGATTCTGTGTTTTTGGAGATGGTGGTTTGTGGATTTTGGAGGTTAGATTCTGTATTTTGAAAATGTGTGTTTTGTGTGTTTTGCGAATTTATAGATGCTAGATTTTGTGAATCTGCACCAAATGCGCTAAACTCAAAAATCCCTTCTAACTTGATATTTAAGCCTTTGAAAATAGATTCAATTTCATTTTTGCGTTTTGCTAAAGTTTGGGAATCTACCTTATCGACCTTGCTTAGCACGCAAAAGCAAGATTGTATCCCCAAAATATCTGCGATATATAAATGTTCAAAACTCTGTGGCATAAGCCCATCATCGCTTGCCACTACAAGACATAGCACATCGATGCCAAACGCGCCGGCTATCATATTTTTGACAAGTTTTTCGTGCCCGGGGACATCGATAAAAGCGACATTGCGATTTGGTAACGCGAGATTTGAAAAGCTCAAATCTAATGTAATCCCACGTCTTTTTTCCTCCTCTAAGCTATCGCCATCAAAGCCATTGAGTGCGCGTATAAGCGAGGTTTTCCCGTGATCGATATGTCCGGCCAAGCCGACAATAATATCATTTTCCACAAAAGCTCCTACAATAAAAATAACAAGAATCCTAAAAAAATCTTAAAAATATTTTCAGTTTCCTACCACAGCTGGAATTCCGCCTTTGTGCTTTTATACAAGCTACGCGTTGCGCCATCGATATTATATTCTACTGCAAAGCCGTATTTCACATTCGCTGCGCCGGATTTTTTGATTTTTGCACCTTCATAGGTTTCTTTTGGAATGCTTAGATTCCCAGCCAATCCGCCTGCTTTTGGCGCGAGCTTTTTGTTCGCACTTGCTTCTGAAATCAAATCGCCATCGATATAAAGCGCAAGGTAGGTGATGGTAATAAATTGATCGGTTTTGTTTGTGATGTTTATCCCCACACTGCCTTTAGCGAGGTTAAATGAGCTAGCCTTTAGCACCACATCATCATTTTCAATGCTCACTGCGGGCATACTTTTTTTAGCTAGCACGACACCAGCTGGCGTATCACCGCGATTGTTTTCTGCATACATATCTGCACCATTTGCTAGCAAAAGCTCAATCATAGGCGTATTTTTCTTTGCCACAGCGTAATGCAGCGGTGTATTTCCTAAATGTTCATCGTGGATATTTACATCAGCACCTTTGCGGATAAGCTCCTTTGCCATTTTGACATTTCCAAGTGCGACAACCTTCAAAAGCGCACTCTCCCCGTGGCAAATCGCATTCACATCAGCCCCACGCTCAATCAACAAGCCCACAATCTCGAGATTTCCTTTCCTTGCGGCATCATAAAGCGGTGTGCTTCCACGCAATCTAGCTTCCACATCAGCACCAAGGGAAATTCCCTTGCGCACCTCAGTATAATTATTACTAAAAAGCATATTATTATAGCGGTCATTTGCTCCAAAGCTCGCACTCACACACAAAAATACTATCGTTAAAATCCATCTCATAGCTTTTGCACCTTTTAAAATTTTTTAATTTTCACGCGTAATTTAGGCAAAATGCTTTTCACAAAGCGCCTTTATTTTCATAAATACACTATCAAAATCTATTCCAAAAGTGCGCGTGTGTGCGATACTTGTGAGGAAATTTGTATCGCCAATGTAGCGCGGGACAAAGTGTAAATGTATGTGTTCAGGTATCCCAGCGCCCCCGGCTTTTTTGATATTCATACCCATATTTATGCCACTTGCGCCATATTCATAGAGTAGCTCAAAGGCTTTTTGACTTAATGTTTGTATATGCAGCCATTCACTAGAATCTAGCAAACTCGGGCAATCGCAATGATTGTGTGGGATAAGCATAAAATGCCCGGGCGTGTAGGGGTAGAGATTCATCACGCCAAAACATACATTATCGCGGTAAATCACGCGGTTTTTTTCATCATCTTGTGGATTTTTTGAAATCTCGCAAAACACGCAAGAACGCGCTTGTGAGCCAAAATACGCCACGCGCCAAGGGGAATAGATTCTATACATTTGTATCCTTTTTGAAAGATATTTGGGAATTTTACTTTTTTATTCTTTCAACTCGTGTAAAAAGCGCGAGACAATCGCAATAAAATCCTCCAAACTTTGCAAATCTAAGCGCTCTTTAATGCTATGTGGAAAGTCAATACTAGGACCAATGGATAGAATAGTAACATTTTTGCCAAGTTGTGAAAGGCGCTTTTGTAAGATACCGCATTCTAAACCAGCGTGAATTTGCGCGATTTTTGGCTCTATGCTTTGTGCGTGAAATTGTTTGATTAAAGCGCGCAAAATAGGATTATCTAGCGCAATCGTGCGCTTCCACGCGCTGTAAAAATCACTCATACTTACTTCAAAATTAAAATTATCAAAAAGCGTTTCTAAGCGCGTAATCATACGCTTAAGCAATATATCATCATTAGCGCGCGCCATAAAGCAAAACTCTAGATTCTCGTTTTTTAACTCTAAAAGAGAGAGGTTAAGAGAATCTATCACATATTCACCATCTAGTTTATATACACCGCTATGCACGCACAACAAAGGCTTTAATAGAGAATCTAAGCTAAAAAGTGGTTTTGAAAGTGTTTGCGAGGATTCTCCCAAAGATTCTTCTTGAGTGGGGGTAGAATCTTGTGTGATTTCAAAGCCAAAATCTTTTTGCGTTTGGATTTGTGTTTGAGCGAGTGTGCATAAATCTTGCGTGCTAAAAAGTGTGGCGTGCAGTGCCACAGGGATAGAATTGCGCTTTTCTCCGCCACTAATGTCGCTTACAAAAAGATGAGTTTTAGCAGTTTCTTGCAAGGAATGCGCGAAGTGGGCGAATTCCATAATCGCATTTGCGCGGTTTTTGTGAATATCAATCCCACTATGCCCGCCCTTAAAGCCAAAAGAGCGCACGCGATAGGCTTTGAGCCTTGTTTGATTGGCTAGATTTTCAGGTGTTAGACGTTTTTTGATATTTATATCCACGCCACCAGCGCAGCCTAGCACGATTTCATTAATATCCTCAGAATCTAAATTTAGTAAAATATTTGCACGGATTGGAAGCTCCAAAGCCTTTGCGCCAAGCATTCCCACTTCCTCATCGTTGGTAAAAAGCAATTCAAAATTTTCTTCATATTTTGCGAGGGCTAAAATTGTGGCAATTGCAATGCCATTATCCGCGCCAAGCGAAGAATCCTTTGCGCGCAAAAATCGTTTTTTGCTTTTTTGGAGATGAGCCTCAACGCTCAGATTCTCATTTTGTAAAGAATCTGCCACTTCCTCTTCATAGATTTCTATTGGCAGATTTTCCCCCGCCACTCCTACGCATACCATATCATAATGCCCTTGCAGACAGCATTTTGGCACGCCCTTAAAAGCATAGATATTGCGCGCGCTATCTGTTTGCACATTCAAATTTAATTTCTCACATTCTTTACATAAAAATGCAAAAAGCTCTTGCGTGTGATAGCTGCTATGCGGGATTTGCGCGATTTGGTGAAAGTAGTGCAAAGTGGTGTTATAAAGTGTTTTTAGAGATTGCATATTTTTCCTTTTAGTTGTTTTTGTTGCTTTTAAATTCTACCAAAATCGTGCGCGCACTCCTTTGGGCTGGTGGAAAGGGCAGGGTTTCTAGGCGTTTGAGCGTAGAATCTAGCGCGCTATCAAAGTGCGTATTCTGCGTGTAACGCTTCACCATAAAGTTCATTTTGCCTTGCATATCAATGGTGATTGCCACCACGCCAACCAAGCCGCTAGGCAGCACATATACGCTATTATCCCACTCTTTTTGCAAAATCTCGCTCACGCTCGCATACCATTCATCAAACGCGCCATCTTGAGAATCTGCAGAATTATTCGCGATGGTGAGTGTATTGATATTTTGTAGTCGTTCTTTTAAATCGCGACTTTGCTGTGCAAGTTCATTGAGTGCCTGTAAATCCCTTGTGTTTTGTGCGTGCTCCAGCCTGTCATCGCTGATTTCTTGGGATTTGCTAGATTTCGTGGAATCTATAAGCGCAAACATATCTTTTAGTCCGCTTCCTTCAAGCGGATTGCTTTTTGGCGTATTTAGAGCTTGATGGGTGTTGGAATCAAGCTCTAAATACGCTTCTATGTCAATAGATTCTATAGAGATGGCGGAGGTTTTGAGCGTGGCGTATTTCGTAGGTTTGTAGTAAAATGCCCAAAATAGGGCTAAAAGCAATAATCCCTGCAAGCAAAAGGCAATAATGCCACTTGAAAGCACAAGAAGAAAGTTTTTGAGCTTTTCTGCCATTGCACCTATCCTAGCCGCCTGTTACCAATGAAACGCGCAAGAATCCAGCTTCTTTGACGGATTTAAGAATGTATATCACATCTTCATAGCGCAAATCCTTGTCCGCGCGGATAAAAACGGGGATTTTTTTATCCAGTGGGGCTGAAAGTAGTACAAAATTATCCGCAAAGCCTTTGAGTTCATACACGCTTTCTTTCACATACACCTTTTTATCAAGGCTCACGCGCACTTCAAGCATAGAATCTTGCTCGAGTTTTTTGCTCTTTGAGCCACGCGGTAAAGTGATGTCTTCTTGATAGGTGATTGTTGGCATACCAATCATTAAGATTGCTAGCAGCACGAGCATAACATCAACTAAGGGCGTGATATTGAGCTCGGGTTTTTCGTCTAGGTCGATTTCATCTTCGTGCATAGTGTTCCTTTATGATTGTATCGCTTCGTTTAGCTAAAGCCAGTCCCTAGCTTTTCTAATCGATAAAAATTAATAGATTCTCTAACGCGTTTTGGTGGCTTGAAATGTAAAAATTGCATTGTTTGCGTGGGAATCTGCTTCAACTTCTGCTTTGAATCTCACGCCTTATGTGCGTTGGTGATGAGATTTATCTGCATTTGGATGCACACGCCTAAATCATACGCTTTGCGCTTTAAAAGCAAATAAAATGAATATGCTGGAATCGCTGTAAGAATCCCGCAAGCCGTAGCCACGAGGGCTTTTGAAATAATAGGGGCGATAATATCAAAAGACACATTGCCACCGCCAAGCTGGGAAAACGCCTCTAAGATCTCAACAACCGTGCCAAAAAGCCCAATAAATGGGGCGGTTGAAGAAATGATGCTTAGTAATACAAGCCATTTTGTCGCCTGCTGAAGCGCGCGCACTTTCCATACTTGCAAAAGTGTGTTATCAAGATTTGAAATATCTTTTTTGTTTAAAATCGTGCTAAGAATAGTGTTGTTTGGGATGCTGATAGAGTTTGCAAGGAGCATATCGAGATTATGTCGCTCGCTATTTAGCCATTCGCCAAGTGAAAAAGTTTTGTAGATATACACCCAAAGCGTTAGGAATAAATACAACCCAAGCCAGCTAATGACAATAAGCGTGATAGGTGTGCTCTGCGCGATAAAGGTAAAAAAAACTTCCATTTATTTCTCCGTTTGTTTAAAGGTAGTCTTTGGGACTTTTTTGAATATCTATGTAGAGATTTTCTTTTAAAAAGTGGCGACAACGCATCGGGACATTACTTTCTCTAAACCACTCTATATCTTTATAATTACAATAGAGCTTGGTGTGGCTAATGTTTAGCTGCTCTTGAAGGGCTTGTTTTGTTGATGGATTTGTAAAAACCTGCATATCCATATCATTAAAATCTAGCATATAAAAGTAAGTAAGTGTATTTTACATACAGCGCACATCAATTAAAAGTGTCATCTCGTCAAGACGTACAGGCGGATTGAACTCATCTTTTGTCTTCTCCGTGACGGAGTGCAAAAGATTGCTCGAGTATAAATCCGCGCTTAGCAATGCGCCAAGAGAGCAAAAAAGCGCAAGGTAGCCGCAAGTTAAAGTCTTGCCTTACAGCTTGCTTTTTGCACCAGATTCTATGCGTGAAACGACTGAGGAGATTGCCACTCTGTCATCGCTTGCTTCTTCGAGTAATTGTCTTGCACTTTCAATTGCAGAGGCAATTTTATCCTGTGAGCCACCGCTGATTGACACTGCACCATCAGCGATTACCTGCACTTTTTTGGAATCAACTTGCGCATAGCCCCAATTGATTGCCACCATTTCAATATCTCCATCTGCCTTAGTAAGCTCAACGACACCCGCCTTGAGCGATGCCAAAAGGTCGCAATGTCCGGCATACACGCCAAACTCACCCTCGCTACCGGGCAAAACTACACTTTGGATTTCATCACTAAAAATCATCCCATAGGGAGTTACGATGTTAAGTTTTAGATTTTCCATATATTCCCTTTGCCTTAGGCTTTAAGTTTCTCTGCTTTCTCCAACGCTTCTTGGATATTACCAACCATATAGAATGCGTTTTCTGGGATATGGTCATATTTGCCCGCTAAAATTCCCTTAAAGCCTTCAAGCGTTTCTTCAAGTGTAACATATTTGCCCGGGCTTCCTGTGAAAACTTCTGCCACAAAGAAAGGTTGAGAGAGGAATTTTTCAATCTTACGCGCTCTATCAACCACTTGCTTATCTTCTTCTGAAAGCTCGTCCATTCCCAAAATCGCGATGATGTCTTGCAAGTCTTTGTATTTTTGCAAGATTTGTTGCACACCCGTAGCAATTTTGTAATGCTCATCACCAACGACTTGTGGGTCGAGGATTCTCGAAGTAGAATCAAGCGGATCCACAGCTGGATAAATCCCTTTTTCTGTGAGCTTACGATTTAGCACTGTAGTCGCATCAAGGTGTGAGAACACAGACGCTGGTGCTGGGTCAGTCAAGTCATCAGCTGGCACATACACTGCTTGCACAGAAGTAATAGAGCCTTTTTTGGTTGAGGTAATGCGCTCTTGAAGCTTGCCCATTTCGCTTGCAAGTGTAGGCTGGTATCCCACTGCTGAAGGAATGCGCCCTAAAAGTGCCGACATTTCCGCACCAGATTGTGCGTAGCGGAAAATGTTATCAATAAACATAAGCACATCTAAGCCTTTTTCATCGCGGAAGTATTCTGCCATTGTAAGACCTGTAAAGGCAATTCTATTTCTTGCTCCCGGTGGCTCATTCATCTGTCCGTAGCAGAGGGCAACTTTATCAAGCACACCGCCTTCTTGCATTTCGTTATAAAGGTCATTTCCTTCCCTTGTGCGCTCACCAACGCCCGCAAATACAGAGTATCCACTATGTTTATATGCTACATTGTGGATAAGCTCCATAATCACAACGGTTTTACCCACGCCAGCACCACCAAAGAGTCCGACTTTTCCACCTTTTGAGTAAGGCGCGAGCAAATCCACGACCTTAATGCCTGTTTCAAACATTTCAGTTTTTGTGCTTTGGTTATCAAAGCTTGGCGCTTCTCTGTGGATTGGCCATTTAAGCTCACTTTGCAACGCCTCACCACCATCGATAATATCACCCGTCACATTAAAGATTCTCCCTAGCACCGCTTCGCCTACAGGCACTTCAATCATCTTGCCACGCGCCTTGACAGCTTGTCCCCTTGTAAGTCCCTCTGTCATGTCCATAGCAATAGTGCGCACGCGATTATCACCTAAATGCGCTGCTACTTCAAGCACAAGATTGTTTTTGCGCCCTTCTACTTGAAATTCCACATCAACCGCTTCATTAATAAAAGGCAGATATGAATCAAATTCAATATCCACCACCGGTCCCATAACCTGTATAATCTTACCTTGCATACACTCTCCTTTTTAGATTTATTTCATTGCTTCAACGCCTGCATTTATCTCTACAAGCTCAGTTGTAATCGCCTCTTGACGCGCTTTGTTGTATGATATGCTCAAGCTTTTCACCAAATCCCCCGCGTTATTTGTCGCAGAATCCATAGCCTGCACGCGCGCGCTATGCTCTGCTGCAAGAGAATCTATAAGCGCGTAATACATATTATATTCAATGTATTTTCGCGCAAGACCATCAAGCAACACATCTTCAGACTCTTCAGATTCAATATTAAGCACCGAGAGATCTTTCAATGCCTTCTGCGTATCAACATTGATCGTCAAAGGCAAGAGCGCGCGAGATTCTAGTTCTTGAGAAATCATATTTCTAAAGCCATTATGTACGATGATAACTTCATCTGTAAGCCCATTTAAAAAATCTTGCACAACATTATCAATAAACGCTGCTGCAGATTCATAAGTAGGCATAGAACTAAGCCCGATTGCTTTGTCAAGCACTTCAATATCATTAAAAGTGAAAAAAGAAATTCCTTTTTTTCCAATGCCCCGCAAGCGCACTTTGATATCTTGCTCTTTATACTGGTTCATAAGGCGTAAGACTTCTTTAATTGTTACCTGATTAAATCCACCACACAAGCCCTTGTCTGCAGTGATAAATATAATATCAATCTTTTTAATCTCCCTTGCTTTTGAACCGACAAAGTATTTACTATTGATATTTTCCACGCCTTTAATGAGAATCTTATGCACGATTTCATCAAACATCCCATTAAGTTCGCGGGCATAAATCTTAGAGCGTCTTGCTAATTCCTCGGTTTTTTTAAGTTTAGAGGTAGAAACAAGCTTCATCGCGCGCGTTGTCTTTTGCGTATTTTTTACGCTGACGATTTGGCGTCGAATTTCTTTGAGATTGCTACCCATATATTCTCCTTTAGGTCTTTGTTTATATCCTTAAGCTTTAGGCAGAAAAAGACGCTTTAAATTCTTTCAACGCGTTATTAAGTTCTGCTTCAATATCCTTGTCGAGTGCTTTTTTCGCGCGGATATCTTCGAAGAGTTTAGGATATTTTGCCTCGACAAAAGGATAAAAATCCGCTTCAAAATCCACAACCCTATTTGTTGGAATATCATCTAAGAATCCTTTCGCACCCGCATAAATCATCACCACTTGCTTTTCAATCGCAAGTGGTGAGTAAGGTGGCTGTTTAAGCACTTCTACCATTCTTTGCCCGCGCTCTAGCTGGTTACGACTAACTTCATCAAGATCTGATGCGAATTGTGAAAACGCCTGCAATTCTCTGTATTGTGCCAAGTCAAGGCGTAGGTTTCCAGCCACTTGCTTTGTAGCTTTGATTTGCGCTGCACCACCCACGCGAGATACGGAAAGTCCCACATTGATAGCCGGGCGGATGCCAGAGTTAAAGAGGTTTGTCTCTAGGAAAATTTGCCCATCTGTAATTGAAATCACATTTGTTGGAATATAAGCCGAAATATCCCCTGCTTGTGTTTCAATGATAGGAAGCGCAGTAAGAGATCCAGCACCTAGCTCATCACTAAGTTTTGCCGCACGCTCAAGCAAGCGAGAATGTAGATAGAACACATCTCCGGGGAATGCTTCACGACCCGGCGGGCGACGCAAAATCAAAGACATTTCACGATATGCCACAGCGTGCTTGCTCAAATCATCATAAATGATAAGCGCATGTCTGCCATTGTCTCTGAAATATTCACCAATTGTAACACCTGTATAAGGTGCTAGGAATTGCATTGCTGCTGATGAAGAAGCTGGTGCATTGACAATCACGGTGTATTCCATCGCGCCATGTTCTTCTAGTTTGCGCACCACTTGTGCGACTGTGGATTCTTTTTGTCCGATAGCAACATAGATACAAATGACATCTTGCCCTTTTTGGTTGATGATAGAATCCACCGCAACGGTTGTTTTTCCAGTTTGCCTATCGCCAATAATAAGCTCTCTTTGTCCGCGTCCAATAGGCACAAGTGCGTCAATTGCCTTGATACCAGTTTGTAGGGGTTCATGCACGGATTTTCTTGCCATAATGCCGGGTGCTTTTTCCTCTACGAAACGAAACTCGCTAGTCTCAATCGCGCCTTTACCATCAATTGCCTCACCTAGTGTGTTTATCACGCGCCCTACGACACCATCGCCCACAGGCACTTTCATAAGCTTTTTAAGACGTTTTACAGAAGTTCCTTCTTTGATGTTTCTGCCATTACCTAGCACCACCACGCCCACGCTTGTTTCTTCAAGGCTTGAAGCGATACCAATATCGCCACTTTCAAATTCAACCATTTCATAATACATGACATTGTTTAGTCCATAGACTTTTGCCACACCATCAGCATAGGTTACAACTTTACCAGTCTCGCTAATATCTACATTGATATTGAAGTTCTCAATGCGTTCTTTGATAATCGCGCTTACTTCTTCAGATTTCAATTTTGCTACCACTTTTTACTCCTTTGTTAAGTTTAAATTGCTTTTAAAATATGTGCGCTTAAGTCCTGCAAGAATCTTTCCTTAGAGAAAGAAATCTCAATACCTAAATCTTCCACACTTAATTTAATACCGTCAATTGAAGCCTGCTCTTGTCGGATACTAAGCTCAGCATTAAGCTTTTTTGACAAGCTCTTTGCGATAAGCTCCTGCGTTTTGGAATCTAGCCCATCTTTTGTGTGCAAGATTGCGACAAACTGCTTTTTTTGTGCCAAAAGTCGCTTTTCTAGCCCTTCAGTAATACTAGGGAGCAACTCGATTCTGTTTTCCAATACAAGTAATTTTAAAAAGTTTTCAAAGCGCTTATCTATCGTATCAAACACGCTTAATAGAAGCCCTTCTTTCTGTGCGCTTTTCATAAATGGCGAGTAGAGTAAATCCGCTACTTTCTTTTCTGCTAACACCTTGCTAAGCTTCGTAAAAAGAGGGATTATCTCTTCAAGCTCTTTTGTTGAAAAGCTTTCACTTAGCGCCTTAATGTATTTTTTTGCAACACTTTCCATTAGGCAATCCTTTTGGTGATGATATTGACATAATCTGCGTTTTCAAGCACAATATCCTTGGAATGCAACACTTCCTCCAACATCTCGCGCACGCTCTCTCTCGTTGCACTTATGCGCTCAAATTCCATATTTGTTTCCGCGCTAGATTCCATAGCTTGTATTTGAAGTTGTGTTTGCTTTGCAAGTTTTTGTGAGGCAATCACAGCTTCTTTTTTAGCTGTTTGGATAATTTCTTCCGCTCTTAGCTTGCTTTCTTCAAGTTTTCTTAACACAGATTCTTTTTCCTGCTTTGCTTTGTTGAGTTTTGTTTGCACCTCTTCGAGCTGGGAAAGGATAGCTTCTCTCCTTGCTACAAAAATTGCTTTGATGCGCGACGCGGTGAAATACCATAAAATCGCCACAAACAAAATGAAGTTAATAAGCCTCTGGATAAAGTCACTTTCAGCAAATCCGCCACTTGCAAAGGCAAAACTCGGGATAAGGCAAAAAAGACTTAGCAAAAAGATTTTTTTCATTTTTACTCCTCGAAAAGTTTTAAACAAGGCTAAATTGATTTGAGTTTTTCAGAAATAGCTTGCTTGTATTCACCCACATTCGCGGAAAGCTCACTCTTTAATTGCGCTTGCTGCTCTTTTAGCTCCGCTTTGAAAGCAAGCATTTGAGAATCTAGTTCTTGTCTTTTAGCATCAATCTTGCTTTCACAAAGTGCCTTTTCTCGCGCAGTGGCTTCCTCGATGATTTCTTTAGCCTTTTTTTGCGCTTGAGAGATGATAGCGTTTATTTCCTCTTGGATTTTTGCGATTTCTTGTGTGTTACTTTGTGTGTCTTGCAAGTCCTTTTTCACACGCTCATCGCGCTTATCCATAAATGAAAGCATAGGCTTGTAAAGCCATTGATTAAGACAAAACAACAATAAAATAAAACAGATAAAAACCAAAAGCATTAAGTGTGGATTGACTGATATTCCCATTTGCGACTCGCTCCTTTTTGATGATATTGCCTATCTCTGAATAAGGCTAGATTTTAACAAGTTAAACTATTTTTTTACTTAAATTCCTCTAGATTTAGTGAAATTTTTCAAGAAAAGCTGTAATTTCTACATCTTTGCTAAACTCTATACAAAGTTGATTGTCCTTAATGCTCGCTTTAAAGTCCTTTTCTAAAAGCATTTTTTGCGCTTTTTGCAAAAGCTCTCTATTAAGAGGATTTTTCTTAGCACTCTTAGATTCTTTAAAATCTCTTTGCGTGCTAAAATCTTTTTCTCCATTTTTAAGATTTTTTATTAATGCTTCACTCTCGCGCACGCTTAGTTTTTGCCCAATGATAGAATCTGTAATGAGCCTTTGCTCCTTTGGGCTAAGTGTGACAAGCAGTTTTGCGTGCCCTTGCGTGATTTTACTCTCAATCAAATATTCCTGCACAAAAAGTTCGAGATTTAGCAAACGCAGGGTGTTTGTAATCTGCGTGCGGGACTTTTTGATTTTAGTGGAAAGCTCCTCGTGCGTGATATTATATTCGTCAATCAGTTCTTTATAAGATTGTGCTAGCTCGATTGGATTAAGCTCCTCACGCTGGATATTTTCAATAAGCGCGAGCTCGCGCATTTTATCAAATTTAATATCTGCCACAATCGCGCGGATAGAATCTAGCCCCGCAAGCTTGCTCGCGCGCAGTCTGCGCTCACCTGCGATTAAGACATATTCATTATTTTCATCTTCACACACTATCACAGGCTGCAGTAATCCGTGCTCTTTGATAGAATCTGCAAGCTCCTGCAACGCGCTTATATCGAAGTTTTTTCGTGGTTGGTAAGGATTTGGCTTGATATTTGCAACGCTAATCTCAAGCACAAGGCTTGAGCCATCGTTATTGAGACTGTTTTCATACGCTTCGCTCACCTCACCGATAATCGCACCAAGCCCCCTGCCTAAGCCTCTATTTTTTTTCTGTGCCATTTACTAACGCCTATATTTTTTCAAATGTATCAATCACGCGCCTTTGAGGATAAATTCCGCAAGATTCTGATATGCCACGCTTCCGCTTGATTTTGCATCATAAAATAAAATAGGCTTTCCAAAGCTCGGTGATTCTGCAAGGCGCACACTTCTAGGGACAATGATATATTCTCCCTTTTTCTTAGAATCTGGAAAGAGTTTGTCCCCAAAATGCTGGCTTAAATCCTCTAATACTTGACGCGAGAGATTGTGCTGACCGACATACATTGTGGGTAAAAAGCCACGAATAACAATATTTGGGTTGCTTGTATCTTTGATAACTTTTACGGTGTTTAGAAGCTGTGCAAGCCCCTCTAGCGCGTAAAACTCACATTGTATCGGCACAATCACAGAGTTTGATGCTACAAGCGCATTTACCGTTAGCGCGCCAAGTGCGGGCGGAGAATCTATGATGATAAAATCATATTCATCTTTTATGTCTTCTATTTTGTTGCGTAAAATTGTTTGCCCATTGCTTTTTTTGTAAAAATCCTTTTCAAACCCAGCCAAGCCGATATTTGAAGGCACGATATGAAGATATTCCAAATCTTTTAGCTGTATGATGGCTTGAGAGATATTTTTTGTCCCACCAAGCACATGGTAAATATCAGCCTGCACTTCATTACGGCGAATTCCAAAAGTGGTGGTTGCATTTGCCTGCGGGTCAAAATCAATCAATAAAACACGTTTTTCTGAAGTCGCCAAAGACGCCGCGAGATTGACTGCTGTCGTTGTCTTGCCAACGCCACCTTTTTGATTTGCGATTGTTATAACTTCACACATTTTTTACTCCATATTATCTAAGACTATAAATGACTTGAGAATCCACCCTAATAGAGCCATCTTCCAAGAGTTCGCAATCTTTAAAAGAAAGCTTTTTGTCTTTAAAGTGAAAACTAAAGGTGAAATTGTTTTGAAATTCTAACTTATAGAATCTGAAAATTTGCTTCCAAGATTGATTTTTTTGTACAACTTTTAGATAATTTTCTAAAAACGCGTTCTTTGCGAGCTTTTGACTTGCGTTAGATTCTAAAGTCGCGTATTTTAGGTGATTTTCTAGGTTTTTACTCCAAAGATTGAGCCCGATTCCACACACTACGCAACCCGCAACAATACTGCTTATAATCCCGCCGATTTTCTGCGCACCCACATATAAGTCATTTGGCCACTTAAGCCACGCATTTGAGCCAAGCTTACAAAGCTTCTCTTTAAAAAGATAGCCAAAATAAATCGAGGCAGATTCTAATTTTAAATCCTGTGGCAAGCTACTTAAGGGCAAGGCAAAGGAAAAATATAGCGCATTTGGCATCTGCTCCCATACATTTCCCCTTGAGCCAATCCCGCCACTTTGAATCTTGCAAGTCACACAAATTGGGGCTTGCAATGCGCCACTTTTTAAGTTTTCAATCAAAAAAGTTTGCGTAGATTCCAAAGTTTCATATTCTAAAATTTGCATTCTTAAAGCCTTTGCATTTTGTGCCTAAAAATCTTTATGAAAACCCCAAGTCTCGCGCGCTTTGAGAATCTCGCTCTTTTGTGTGCTTGCGATAAGTAGCCCTTCATATTCTTGCAAACTATCCTCAATCTGCCCATAGGCATTGACATACAGGCTATCACCATAAAAATTCCAAGTGTTTCCTTCAATAAGCTCATTTCCCACTCGATTAATCCTTAAAAGCGTGCAGGAGTTCAAAAACGCGCGCATTTTGCAAAGTGAGCGCCAACGCGCAAAAGAATCAAAAGTATTGCTGCAAGGTGCGATGAGCATATCGTATTTTTGCTTTTTTAAACTCACAAAAAGCGAGTCAAAATGTAGCTCAAACCCTGATAATACGCCAACTTTAAGCCCATCGCAAAAAAATGTAAGCGGGGAAGAAAATTTCTTGTTTGTGGGATTTGCAAAAAACTTTTTTTCGCTCCAGTGTGGAAAATCAATGAGGCGTTGGGGCAAATACAGCTCAATAGCAGATTCTGAAACAAACGCAATTGTTTTGTAAAGTTTTTGATTTTTTTCCGACCTTGCAGGCGTGCCCCAAAGCTTATGGCGCGACAAAATCTCATTATTTAAAAGCATTGGTGCAATAAATCTTATTTTATATTGCGCGCTTAAATCCTGCAAGCCCTCTAACTTTTGGGCGTTTGCACGAGAAAGCAAGGTGCTTGAATGCAGATTCTCTAACTTTTTGAAAAACGGCTCAAACACATATTCTGGGAAGCACAAAAGACTTACACCTTGCTTTTGGCAGGTTTGCAGATATTGTTGTAAGAAAAGCAGATTCTCAAGTTTAGCAATTTGTAGCAGCGCGAAATTCATTTATGTCCCTTTGGTTGCAAATATTGCGAGGCATTGCAAAATGTTGATAAAGGCACGCATTTTACTGCAAACAAACTTAGAATTAATTTTGTGCGTTTTTTGTGTTTTGCCCTTGACAGACATCAAGTGTCATACTTTATAATTTTATTTTGCTTTCATTTTTAGGGTGTAAAAAACTACATAAAATACTGCATAGGGAGAAAAAATAATGAAAAATGCAAATGAAATGGATATTTTTGCACGTGATTTAGCGGGGTTGCCGATAGATTCTAAAGAAAAAGATTTTGGGAAAATTTTAGAAATTATCCACAATGCCCAAAAGCTCATCGCAAAACTAAACACAGGCTACCATAGCCCAGAATCTGCGCGCGAGATTTTGAGCGAACTTTTTGGTGTGCGTGTAGATGAGAGTTGTTGGATTTTACCGCCATTTTATACAGATTTTGGACGCAATATTCGGCTTGGTAAGAATGTTTTTATCAATCAAAATTGCACCTTTATGGATCGCGGTGGGATAACTATCGGCGATGAGAGCTTTATCGGACCGCGCGTAAATCTTGTTACGATTAATCACGATTTCAATCCACATAAGCGCACAATAACTTACTGCAAGCCCATTAATATCGGCGCGCGCGTATGGATTGGCGTTGCGGCGACTATTTGTGCTGGCGTGAGTGTCGGCGAAGGTAGTATTATAGGTGCTGGTGCGGTGGTGACAAAAGATGTATCAAGTGGTGTGATTGTCGCGGGAAACCCCGCACGCGTGATTAGGGAGATTGAGAAATAAGCGCGCTTTTTTGCAGGCGAGTTTGCAACAGCTTTAAGCGCTATGCTCGTAGCAATGATGAGTGTGAGGAAAAATATTTTATGGCTTGTTAGCGCAAATTGCTTCATCGCAATGATGCCCACAATCTCCAAACAGCCCACCAACAAGAGGAAAAACCAGCCCACTCTATATTCCTTTTTAGAATTTTTGTGAAACTTCATCAAGCCTGAGATTCTCATTCAATTCATTTATGAGCTTAGAATCCTCGCTGACCTGATCTTTGCTAACGATTTTTAAACCGATAATGCCAACTAGTAAAAATGCGATGAGAGCGAGTTTTATCCACGAAAACTCCTCGCCAAAAATAAAGATTTCAAAAAGAACAACGTCCGCTGCGCCAATTCCCACAAAGACCGAATACGCAATGCTGACTTCAACTTTGCGACAAACAACAAGCATCGCACAAAATGAGAATAAAATCCCAGCACCTGTGAGGATATAAAGCGCGAAACTATCGGCATATTTGAGCCCACTAACCCAAAAATATTCAACAATTCTGCCCAAGACAATGAGAATCCACGCCTTATTTGTGCTTAAATTTGCGCGCGTATTCTTAGTCGTATGCAACAGATTCTCCTAAGATTGTGATTTTTAAAGTCGCGAATTTTAGAAAAAATGCAATGAGATTTTTAGCAATACAAAGGAAAATGCGGGTAAAATGCGCGGGAATTTTTTCAGATTTTAAGGGAATTTGATGCCTTCACAAGTTTATAAACTCCTTTTTTTGAAGCGCTTGTATTTGCAAAAAATGTGTTCCCAGTGCTTTTGTGAGCCTTTAAATCCCAGCATTCACGCACCAAATACAACGCAAAAACTTCAAACCATCGGTGGTGGAAGTTTGGAATCTAGCATTGCAACTTGCGCGTTGTGTGCGCGGGCTAAAAACACAAATGCACGCACAAGCGGCTTTGTGGCAAAAGATTGTAAAGTGTGTTTTATCACCACAAATCCACTTCTTGATGGCACAATGCGGAGCGCACAAGCTCAAGGCGCGCAGATTCAAAGTGGCGCTATAAATGTGCCAAAATTTTTACAAAACAAATCCGCAAAAATGCTTCAAAATATGATTGAGCGCGTGTTTTTGCTTCCCTTGCAATCTTGTTCGATACTTTCGCTTTTAAAATGTCCCATCGAGCTTGAACCAACAAGCGAAGAGATAAGCGCGTGTATCCCGTTTTTGCGCGCACAGCTAGATTCTATTAAGCCAGAAGTTATTGTGATTTTTGGCGCGCTTGGGGGAAGGTATTTGCTAGGAGAGGGGGAAAGCGAGCGAGGGAGAATTTTATGGCATAATGCGAGACGTTTTTTGCTGACTTATTCACTTAATGAAATTATGCGTAATCCATCGTTAAAACCACAAGTTATGCAACATTTGCTTGTCGCTAGGGGAGTGCTATGAAAAAACTTTTATTATTGTGTTTGCTTGCAAGTGCAGGCTTTGCAAAGAGCTATATTATCTCACCATTGCCTTTGCCAAAGCAGGAGATTCTCAATCTCGAAACAGAATCTTGCAATAAAAAATGCCTGCTGTCTTTATACGAGCAGGGGCAGTATTTTTCATTTGTAGCGCGCTTTGAAGATGAGGAAGATTCTGACTTGCGCGCAAAGCTCGCACTTTCTTTACAGAATCTTGCGATTTTGGACATTCCAACTTCGCCCAAAAACACCACTGCAAAGGTGAAACTCGGGCTTTTAATGCCAAAAAAGGTGATTAGACATTATTTTTATACAAGCATTGATACGATACTTTCTTACTTAATGGCGCGTGGCTGGGACTTCAGCTTTGAAGTGTTTAACACAGATACGGAAGATACACAAGCCATAGAATCTGCGTATAAGAGGGCGATTGAGGCAAAGAGCGATTTTATCATTGGCGTTTTTACCACAAATGGCGCAAAAGAGCTTGCAAGCAATATCAAAATCACCACGCCGATTTATTTGCCAACGATAAATATTCACCAAATAGGAGATATAAAAGCGCCTAAGAATCTGTATTTTGGCGGGGTGGATTATGAAAGCCAGATTGAGCTTTTGTTGCATTTGAGTGAAAATGAAAAAATCGTTGCCTACAATGACAAATCCCCGACAGGGCAATATTTAGGAGAGCTTTTACGCACGAAAAGCCCAAACGTGGTTTTTGAGCAAGAGATTGAATCTGCCACTGCAAAGCGCTTTATGAATGTGCTTGCCTCGCAAGAGCAGTATTTGCAAGATGGTGTAGTGATTTTTAACACGCAAGCTGCGCGCACAGGGCTTATGATGTCTCAAATCGCTTTAGGCAAGGCAAAACCAAAGAAAATGCTTTCTACGCAAGTGAGTTATGATTCTAAAATCTTTGAGCTTGTTCAGCCAGAGGATAGGAAAGAATTTTATGTGGTGAGTATGATTGGCGCGCTCAATCCAAAAATTGTGGAATACGCCGCGCTTCTTGGGCGGGATTTAAAGTATGACTGGGTGAATTACTCAACAGCTGTGGGCGTGGAGCTTTTGCTTGGTGCTCAGATTGAGGAGAGAGAGCGTTATTTCAAGGAATTTTTCTTAGACAATCAAGTTTCTTACACAAATCGCGTGTATAAAATTTCAGGAAAAAGCTTTTATGAATACCGCTAAGAATCTCGCTCATAGTGGTAATAGCGCCTCAAAAACTACAACTTTCAAAACACTTGATGGTTATTGCTTTGGCTTTGATGGGAGCAAATGCGAGGAATGCGGCGGGAAGTGCTGTGCGGGAGAGAGTGGCTATGTGTTTTTAAGCATTGCCGAAATGCAAGAAATTGCGCGATTTTTAGGCGTAGGATTTGAAGTTTTCACGCAAAAATATGTCCGCAAAGTAGGGTATAAATTTTCTCTGCTAGAAAAGATTCCAAAAATGCAAGCCCAAGATTCTAAAAAACCCAAACAACTAAAAAATGCCGAGTATGGACGCGAATCGGAGGCGAATCGGGATTCATTCCAGCGAGGTGATACATCTATTGGAATAGATTCCAATCAACCAAACAGCGTTGCAGAATCTGCAGATTCTATCAATCAGAAAAACGTCAAGTGTGGGCGCGCAACGCAGTGGAGCGGAGGCGAAGCGGGATTCATTCCCGCGCAGACGATACAATCTAATGGAATAGAGTGCATTTTCTTTGAAAATGGCAAATGTGCCATTTACCCCGTGCGCCCTAAGCAGTGCAGGGATTTTCCATTTTGGGAATCGCATAAAATTTTAGACGCAGATTCTAAAAAAGCCTTAGTGCTTGAGTGCAAAGGGATTATATTTTTTTAGCTAAATTTTCAATTTTTGATAAGAGGGATAAAGAGTGATAAGAAAGATTTTAATATTGTGTTTTTGCGTGAGCTTGGGATTTGGGGCGTTTAGTGAGGAAGATTCTATGTTTGAAGCGCTAGATTTGCAAGAATCTGGAAAATTGCGCGAGGCTCGGGATTTATACCTTGTGCTTTATGAAGAAACAAAAAAGATTCAGTATCTTAAAGAAAGCATTATGCTTTCTAGCGCCTTTGAAAACCCAAGTATCGTGCTTTCTTATATCAAAGACTATCAAAACGCGACAGACAATGCGCCAAACTTGGATATTTCAAAAGTCTTGCTTGATACTTATATAAAGCTTAATGACGTACCAAACGCACTCAAAGTCGCCAAGGAAATTCAGGAGCAAGAGGATAGCCCGCAGATTCACAATGTGCTAGGGGTAATTTATATCACAATGGGTGAGAAAAAAAAGGCAATTGAGGAATTTAGCTGGGTGTATGAAAATCTCGGCACGCAAGAAGCGCTTGCAAGACTTTTGGGGCTTTTGGAGGAGGATAATCAATACCAGCGCGCGTTGGAACTTTTAGATTCTTTTCTTGCCAAAAATCCTTGTGAGCCGCAATTTTGCCAGCAAGCACTCGGCTTTTACATCAAAGGTATGCAAACTGAAAAGATAGAATCTCTGCTTAAAAAACGTTATGACGATGAGCCAAATATCGCTAACGCGCAAAGCCTTATTGCCATTTATGCGTTTAGGAAAAAATATTCTCAAGCACTAGAGATTGCTAATAGCTATCCTTTTGACCCAAAATTTCTCATCGGGCTTTATGTCGGCGCAAAAGACTATAAAATGGCAACCTCAAGCGCCCTGCAAGCGTATAAAAACACCAACAATGCGCTGTATCTTTGTTATAGTTATTTGTATGAATTTGAGAGCCTTGAAAATGCCGATAAAAATGCTGTCAAAAAGCTAGCAAACAAAATGCAAGACGCAATCGAGCTACTCAAAAAAGATTCTATTCCAGATTCTTTGCAAGCGCAGGATTTTGCGATTTTTTACAATTTCATCGGCTACACATTGATTGATTATGAAATCGACATAAACAAGGGCATTGAGTTTGTTAATCTCGCGCTAGAGATTGACCCAGATTCTGTGGCGTATTTAGATTCTCTAGCGTGGGGGTATTACAAGCAAAAGCAATGCGGGAAAGCAAAAGAAATTTTTGCAAAGATTCCCAAAAATGAAATACAAGAAGATGATGAGCTAATAAAACATTCTAGCGCGCTAGATTTATGTAATTAATTGCATATTTCTTGCAATTTTGTGCTAAAATCCTAGAAAATTCTTTAGCTTTAAGATTTGTTAAAAAAGAGAGGGTGAGCGATGAGTGCGAGTATGTCAAAAATCGATCAAGTAACCAGCCTGCACAAAAATAACGAATTGCAGCTTTTGTGCTTTCGTTTGGAGAAGGGCAGGGATTTGTATGCGGTGAATGTCTTTAAAATCCGCGAAGTTATCAAATATAGTGGTTCTTTAACGATTGTAAGCCACGAGGCAAATTCCCTTGTAGAGGGGCTTATCACCATCAGAGAGATGACAATTCCGCTCATTGATATGCGTAAATGGTTTTTTTATGACCCAAAGCAAAAGAGTAAAGACTTGCGCGGATGTTCTATCAAGCGCGAAAAGGGCGAAGATGATATTGTGATGATTTGTGAATTTTCGCGTTGGACCATTGGGGTGAGAATCTATGAAGCTGATAGAATCTTAAACAAAAAATGGACAGAAATAGAGCAGAGCGCAGGTGTAGGCGGTAGCGGGCAAAATGGCAAGCTCGTATCGCGCACGCGCTATTTTGATGGATCGCTCGTGCAAGTGGTGGATATTGAAAAAATGCTCACAGACGTGTTTCCGTGGATTGAAAAAGAAAAAGAAGAGGAAATGCAAAAAGTCTCTCAAGTCCAAGCGACAAAATGTATCCTCCTCGCAGATGATAGCCCAAGCGTGCTTAGGACAATGCAAGTTATCCTTAATCGCATAGGCGTGGTGCATTATGACTTTGTAAATGGCAGAAAGCTCCTTGATTATGTGTCTTCTCCAACGACAGATATTAGCACGATTGGTATGGTTATCACAGACTTAGAAATGCCAGAGGCTAGCGGATTTGAAGTGATAAAGCAAATGAAGTCAAATCCACAAACCGCACATATTCCAATTGTGGTAAATTCCTCAATGAGTGGCAGTAGCAATGAGGATATGGCGCGCAGTCTCAACGCAGATGAATTCATCTCAAAATCAAATCCTGTGGATATTGAAAACGCTATTAAAAAGCTAATGCTCCACTAAGGCGCGGGCTTTGAATGAGAGAATCGAGCTTAACACGCTCACCCCAAGCCCCCAAATTTTAGAATCTATCCCCACGCCTTGCTATGTTTTAGAGCAGGACAAACTGAATTATAATTTAGAAATCCTTTCACGCGTTCAGAATCTTAGCGGTGCGAAAATCCTCCTAGCGCTCAAAGGTTATGCGTTTTGGCGTCGTTTTGAAAAGTTGCGTGAGATTCTTAGCGGAAGCACAGCTAGCGGTCTGTATGAGGCAAGATTGGGATTTGAAGAAATCGGCGGATTTAAGCAAGGCAAGGAAGTGTGCGTCTTTAGCCCAGCGTATAAAGAGGTGGATTCTCTTTTGCCTTTTGCCACGCATATTATTTTTAATTCTTTTCATCAGCTTGCGCGCTTTGCCCCACTTGTGAAAGAGCATAATAAAAACGCGGAATTTTCCATTAGTATAGGCTTGCGGATAAATCCGCTGTATAGCGAGGTGGAGACTGAGCTTTATAATCCTTGCGCGCGTTTTTCACGTCTTGGTATCACGCCAGATTCGTTTGAAAAGGGTTTGCAAAAATATGGAAGTGAGATTTTACAAAATATCGAGGGCTTGCATTTTCATACGCATTGTGAGCAGGACTCAACTGCGCTTGCCCATACTTTGCCATATGTAGAAAAGCACTTTGGCGCGTATTTCAAGGGGTTAAAGTGGCTTAATTTTGGTGGCGGACATCATATCACAAGATATGATTATGATGAGAATCTGCTAATTAAACTCATACAAGATTTTAAAGCGCACCATCATTTAGAGGTGTTTTTAGAGCCCGGTGAAGCGGTGGGTTGGCAAGTTGGCTTTCTTATCGCAAGTGTGGTTGATATTGTGGAAAATGAAAAGCAAATTGCGATTTTAGATGTGAGTGCGAGCGCGCATATGCCTGATTGCCTTGAAATGCCATACCGCCCGAGCGTGTATAAGGTAAGCAAAGGTGCTATTGAAGCTGATAAAGGCGAGCAGAGCGCGCGTTATTGTTATCGCTTTGGCGCACATACTTGTTTGGCTGGCGATGTTATAGGGGATTTTAGCTTTGATTCAAAGCTTGAGATTGGCGATAGGGTGGTGTTTTGTGATATGTTGCATTATACAATCGTAAAAAACACAACTTTTAATGGCGTGGAACTGCCCTCACTTGGCGTGATTGAACGCGATGAAAATGGAATGGAAAATTTTAAGATTCTCAAAACCTTTGACTTTAGCGACTACAAAGAGCGCAATTAAATGATTAATTTTGACAATCTTCTTATGCTTGCACCGATGGCGGGCTACACGGATTTGCCATTTCGTGCGATGGTAAAAAATTTTGGTGTGGATATTAGTGTGAGTGAGATGATAAGCTCGCACGCGCTTGTGTTTAATAATCAAAAAACGCTCAAAATGATTGAAAAAGACTGCATAGAATCCCCCTTTTCCGTGCAAATTTCTGGCTCAAAACAAGAGATTTTACAACGCGCGGTGGAGATTCTCAACCAAAAAGATGGGATTGATATTATTGATTTAAATTGTGGCTGTCCCGCGCCAAAGGTGGCAAATCACGGCAACGGAAGCGGGCTTTTGAAGGATTTAAATCTCCTTGTAAAATGCGCTAATCTCATCAAGCAAACAAGCACGAAACCCTATACCAGCCTAAAACTGCGACTTGGCTTTGATAAAAAAATCCCACTTGAGCTTGCAAGCGCGATTAATGATACAAATGTGGATTTTGTCGTGGTGCATGGACGCACGCGCGCTGATGGATATAAAAAAGAGCGGATTGATTATGATTCTATCGCGCTTATAAAAAAGCATATCAAAATCCCGCTTATTGCCAATGGTGAGATTACAAGCGCGCAAGTTGCGCGCAGTGTGTGTGAGAGGACAGGTGCAAATGGCGTGATGATAGGCAGGACTGCGATTAAGGCGCCGTGGGTGTTTTGGCAGATTAAAAACAACACAGATTCCATGCCCTCACTCGTGCTTAAAAACCTCGTGTTAGAGCATTTTGACAAGATGATTAGTTTTTATGGTGAGCGGGGCGTGGTGATGTTTCGCAAGAATCTGCACGCGTATAGCAAGGGCTTAAATGGTGCGCACGAGTTTAGAAATGTCGTTAATTCTATGACCCAAAGCTCACAAGCTCGCGCAAAAATCGAGGAGTTTTTCACGCAAGAGTCCAAATTAAGCGAATTTCCGCAACTTGTAACGCTCAATAAACGCACAAGCTAAGGATTTACACTAATCACAATGTGTTTAGATTCTTCTATCCTCTTTTGCTCTAAAATCACAGCCTGGTAGCATTTCCGCATTTTGTGCTATGTTGTTATGTATCGATTCAAGGTAGGATTCTATATTCTCCTTATCAAGCCACACGCCAAAGCTTGATGGCAACTTCACGCTTTTGTCATCAAAAATGCGTGCCATAATGAGATTGCCAATCTTTGGCTTAAAATGCCAGCCATAGTCATCAAAATTATCCTTTTCCAAAGTGATTTCATTAACTCCATAAAAACTAATTACGCGCGCTTTGGTTGTTTTTACAAGCAGGGACAAAGCTTGAAAATATTGCTGTTCGATGGAGTTGTGTGGGTCATTATATTTTTGAAAAAGCGCATAAAATGGGGCGTATTTTGGAAAGATGATAAAAATATCTTTAGAATCTGCGAGTTTTGCTAGGGTAAGCACATCGTCATAATTTATTTCGTAGTCGTAGTATATTTCTGATTTGTCATCAAAGTTTTTATCAAAATATCTAGATTCTATAAATTTTGGACTATTTTTTTGAGGGATTTGAGAATCATCATCTAGAATTTTTTGATTGTATGGCAAGCGCGTAAGAAGATCTTTAATAAAAGTTGCAGTATCTAGCAAGTCAGTCCAAAAAACAGGAGTTGCATTTTCAAATGCGGGTTTAAGGCGCTTTTTTAAACTATACTCCTTTCGATTGATGTTGAGCGAAAATGTATCAAAGCCAAGCAAGAAATTTTTCCCATTTTCTTTTACTTTCTGTGTTAAAAATAAAAGCTCTTTTAAGCTCGCACCACCCATACCAAGCCTAATGCTATGCTTGTTTAAATATTTACTTAATAAGACATAATCAATATATTCTGTGCGTGAAGTGCCAATCATATAATATGGTGCTTTTGCCTCAACACGCGGTTTGTAGAGAGCTATTTTTGAGCTTGTTAAGTGTTTTGCATGTTTATTTTGCGTGCTTTTTAATCCATAAATATCAGCAAAATAATTGATTGCAAAGCATATGGGCACACCGATAAAAAACACAACACACACAATCTTTGCAAAAGCATTATAGCTTAGAGATTTATTAAAAAACTTCCACATAAAACAACCTTAAAAATTAAAATAAATAAACTCGCTAGAGTTGTGAATCCCAAGCACTATCAAAGAGCCAAAAAGCGCATAGAGGGTAAAGAAAAGCGTGAAAAGAGTAGGGCGGAATTTTTGCAAATATTCAAATGAATTTCTGCAGACAATCACAAGCATAAACACCCCAAACAGCGCACCAAAAACTATAAATGAGCTTTCATCAATCGCGCTTGCCCAAGCCTCAAACCCCACCCCAAATGCCTTTAAAAATCCAAGTTTAGATTCTAAAAAACTAGGCAGGATTATTGCCCCGCTAAACATTCCTTTAATAAGATTTAACGCCCCGCTAATATTTTCTGCCCTAAAGAAAATCCAAGAGAGATTGATAAAATTAAAGGTAAGAAACCAATAAAAAAACATTAAGAATTTTTGTTTGAATGGGAGATTAAGTGTTTTTTGATTGTTTGGAGTGGCATTTTTTAGTTGTTTGGAATCTAAGATTCTATCAAGTTGTTTGGTGGTTTTGGATTCTGCAATGTTGTTTTGTTTGTAAGAATCTGTTGTGTCATCACAAATGTTGCCAAGAGACAAATCTTTATAGATTCTATGAACTACCATTGCCACCCCGTGCATCACACCCCACACCACAAATCCCCACCCAGCGCCGTGCCACACACCGCTTAAAAACGCCACAATAAAAAGATTTCTTAGAGTGAGAATCTTATTGATTAGCACATAATGCAGAGTGCTTTTATATTTTTCATTACGATTGCCACCAAGTGGGATATAAACATACTCTTTAAGAAAGCGTCCAAGACTCATATGCCACCTACGCCAAAAGTCTGCAATATTACGCGCTTTGTAAGGAGAGTTGAAATTAAGCGGTAAGGTAATACCAAAGAATAACCCAAGCCCAATAGCCATATCACAATAACCACTAAAATCAAAATATAATTGAAATGTGTAGCTAAGACTTGTCGCCCAAGATTCAAAGAAATTAAGCACAGCACCATTTTCCACTGCACTAAAGCCAGCATTTGCCCATTTAGCAAAAGAATCTGCAATAACTATCTTTTTAAACAATCCAATAGAAAAGATGAAAAGTCCCTTAGCAATATATTCCTTTCTTGCTTGCTTTGAATAAAGAGAATCTTGCAATGTTTTAAATTGTGGCATCATCTCTTTATGATGGACTATTGGTCCTGCAATTAATTGTGGAAAAAATGTCACAAACAAACAATAATCTAAAAACTCTGAAGCACTTACACAATACTGCCTAGGAGATTTGTAGCAATCTACAAGATAAGCAATTTGTTGGAATGTAAAAAATGAAATTGCCAAAGGCAATACAATATGTGGCAGTGGTATGGTGAAATCTAGGTGCAAAAGCTGACTAAAGAGGTTAAAGTTTTCTAATAAAAAATCTGTGTATTTAAAAAATCCTAGTAAGGCGAGGTTGAAAATAATGCCAAGGATTAGGAAAAACTTGCAAAAATTCTTTCTACTGCCCCCCCCCCTCTTTGGCTAAAAAAGAAGTGTTTATGCAGGGTTTTGTATGGAGTGTGGATTGAAGAGTTTGTGGAAATAACTTAGAATCTCCTCGCCACGATAAAGTGATGGCAAGAGAAATCAGGAAATTTATAACAATTGAACCAAGCAAAATAGGCAGGTATTCTACCTTCCAAAAGGCATAGAAAAAAAGCGAGGCAAATACTAAAAAGATTTTACTTGCATTATATGCACTAAAATAACGCAATGCATAATAGCCAATCCATACAAAAGGTAAAAACACAAAGATAAAGACATAAGAGGAAAATATCATTGTTAGCCTTATTTGGTGATGTTGTGAAAGGTTGTGAGTGTGGGATTGTAGCAAAATAAGGTGGAAAAAGCTATAATTTGCGCGTAGTTTTAAAGGTTTAAAAGGAGGTGACTATGGCACTTATAGGGCATTTGTCGCAGTTTGAAGGGTTTTTTGCACGTTATCCGACGCTTGAGAATGTGGTTGCGTATTTGCAAGAATGTATGAAATCAAGTCCTGTGCGTTCGAGGATTTTGGCACTTGGCACGCAAGGCGATACAATTAATGAAATAGCTTTTAATCAAAATTTCCGCATAGAAATGCGCTATGATTTAGGAAATGGCATTAGCGCCATCGAGCAGACTTATGCGCTCAAAAGTCCCAAAGAAGCGTTTTTTGAGACACATAGGAAGTATGTGGATTTGCAGTTTTGTGTAGATGGGGGCGAATATATGCTCATAGGGCATAGAGGGGATTTTGAGGTTTTGGAGACTTATGATGAGGGCAAGGATTTGATTGTGTATAAAAATCCGTTAGCAAACTGCGCGTTTGAGCCTTATAGCGCGGATTTTCCAATACATAGAATCTCGCTTCACGCTGGGATTCTAGCTATATTTTTCCCCGATGATGTGCATGCCGGAGGGTTAGATTCTGTAAATTCTAAATTGAATAATCCCAAAAAAAGCGTGCTTAAAGTGCCGGTGGAATTGTTTCATTAATAAAACACAATCAAAATTTACCTACAACCTTACAAGCTTTGCGCCAAAGCCACCCATATTTGGTGGCGCATCGCTAAAGCTTAGCACCTTTGGGTGTTTTTTGAGAAACTCTACCACCGCTACACTTAGCTTTCCGCTACCAATCCCGTGCATTATTAGCACTTCATCAAATCCCGCGATGAGCGCATTTGACAAAAATTCCTCCATCATCTCTTGTGCCTCTTCTACGCGTTTTCCGTGCAAATCAAGACTAGGGCTTGTGCCTTTTTGCATTGCATTGCACTCAAGCGAAAGTTTGATATTTTGGCTAGGTTTTGATGTTTTATGCAGATTTTTTGCCTGCACTTT
Source organism: Helicobacter himalayensis (assembly GCF_001602095.1). Lineage (NCBI taxonomy): Bacteria > Pseudomonadati > Campylobacterota > Epsilonproteobacteria > Campylobacterales > Helicobacteraceae > Helicobacter > Helicobacter himalayensis. Next base: position 581,256 of record NZ_CP014991.1, read on the forward strand.
TACGCGCTTGCCATCTTCTGTCTCAAGGAGCAAATACTTGCTTTCAACCGCGTAAATCTGCCCCCTTGTATTGCTAAATTTCACAAAATCACCAACTTTGAGTGGCTCGCTTTTTTGGTGTAGATTCTGTATTTTATGAGAATCTTTTGTCATCTTTTGCTTAGAATCTTGCAAACTCCTATGCGCGCTATTTAGCGCCTTGTGGATTATCTTATTATCATTTTCTTTCATAACGCTTTTGAGCTCATTAAGCGCGTTTAGGTAGGTTTTTTGCAACGCACGCTCTTGGGTTTTTAGCGCAGATTCTCGCTCTTGCTCTTGGGCTTTTAGCATTTCAAGTTTTGAATCTAGCTTTGTTAGCTTTTTGTCATATTCCGCGATTTTTGCTTGCAGCGTGAGCTCGAGTGTGCTTGAACGCTCGATTAAATCATTTAATCGTTCCCTGTCCGCGCCATAAAATTCCTTTGCCTGTGCGATAATATTGCTGGGAATCCCATAGCGCAGGGCAGTTTCAAACGCATAGCTTTTGCCAATGCTTCCTTGTAAAAAAGCAAATTGTGGGCGAGAATTTTTTTCATCATAAAGTGCCGCGATAAGTCCCACATCGCTTCTGTGTGCCATTATCGCGCTTAGACGTTTGTGGTGCGTGGTGAGAATAATTCTACAATCTTTGGTGCTTAAAAATTCTAGCAAGCTTTTATACAAGCTCGCCGCCTCATCAGAATCCGTGCCTAGCTCGATTTCATCAATGCCGAGCAAAAAATGGTTTTGCTCCAAAATTTTTGAAAACTTTAGCATTCTGCCTGCAAATGTGGAAATATCATTTTTGCTATTTTGTGGGTCAGAGATGATGGCAGAAATGTTCTTAAACGCCACTAGTCGTGATTTGTGCGCGTTAATCTTGCAGGGAAGAAGATACTTTGCCAGCAAACACGCGCTTAAAAGCGATTTTAAAAGCATTGTTTTTCCGCCGGCATTTACGCCGGTTATGAGCGTGATTTTTTTCTCAAAACTTATGTTAAGGGGTTTTGGATTTTTAAGCATAGGGTGACAAAACTCGCTCAAAGTAAGCACTCCAGAGGATTCTAGTTTATAAACAAACTCCAAATCATATGTCCTAGCAAAGTTTAGGCGTGCTTGTAGATGGTCAAATTTATCAAATTCCTTGTTAATAAAGCGCAAAAATAGAAAATGCTTGTTTAAGCGCGCACTTAAGCAAGTGCAAATCTCATAGGTAAGCATTTGCACCCTGTCATTAAGCGCGCTTTGCTTTGCCTTTAGCTCGCTCACACTTTGGGGTAGAACATAAAAAAACCCCGCACTTGAGCGCGCGATAATACTCCCAGAAAGCGCGTGTTGGAATCCAGCCTTAAGCAGCAAGCATTCATTTTGATTAAAAAGATGGATTTGAGAATCCACAAGATAAGGGGCGAGTTTTTGGCTTGATTTTAAGCGCGCAAAGGCGGAATTTATCTCTGTTTTAATGTTTGCAAGTGCGTGCTTTAGGCTATCAAGTTGTGGATAGATTCCCTCTTTTAATTCCGCTTTTTCGTCAAAAATTTCACTTAGCTCAAGCAAATTTGGCGGGATTTTAAGAGAATCTATCCACCTAAAAAGCGCCTTAGATTCTGGCAAAATAGCCTTTTTGAGATAAGAGAAATAGCGCAAAATTTTTACAAATTCAAAAATCTCTTCTAAATGCAAAGTGCCAAATTTTTGGATATGTTTAAGCGCATTTTCGAGATTCTCTAAAGGTGGAGGGGATTTTAATTGCAAGGATTCTAGCTCTTGAAGAAAACAAGAGAAAGTTTCCCTATCGCCTTCAAAAGTAAAGTTTTTTTGACGCGCAAAAAAGGTGCTAAATCGCGCGATAAAATCCTCCAAATCCAGCTCTGCTAAAAGTTGCATTGTGTTCCTTGTGTTTTAAGGAGGCATTGTAACATTTTTCTTAACAAGAAATTTGATTTTTTAAAATAATACAATCAGTCTAAAATCTCTAGCCCTTCTAGCATTTTTATAAAATTTATTGTGCGAAGTTTTGCCCCCTCACTATTAAGATGCAAGTTTGTATCGTAAAAATAGAGCTTTTCAAAGTGAAAATCTTTAAAATCCCCATAAAGCTGTATATGATGTTTGGCAAGCTGCATTTTTAGATTCTCTACTTTTTTGAAAGTCTTAGAATCTTGCAAGCTAAATTGTGGATTTTCTGCAGTTACGGGGTAGGTGAGAAATATTTTCATATCATTTTGCTTAGCAAAAGCCTCTAAGCGCCTGTATTGAGTTAAGAAAAAATCCGAAATCTCTACAAAATCTGGCAAATACTCTGATTGTATGTTGTGCATTGTGCCTTTTTGATAGACAAAATCTCCATAAGCATTTAGTGATTTAAAATCATATCCATAGTGTTTTTCTTCCCCGCTTTTTATGATGTTTTCCCATTGTGGTATGGGGCTAATATGCGCGTTAAGTCTCCCTTGTATTTGGCGTTTAAGCGTAAGGAGTGCTTTATAAAGATTTAAAGGCGCAAATGCGTTGAAGTATGTCTGCAAAATATCTTTTTTAGAAATGTATTCCGCATACCCCTCACCCCATAACAACATATTGTGAATATACCATTGATTAGCTTTTGGCTCGTGTTTTGTGTAGTAGTCAAATTCTAATGGCAAGAAAATATAATCCCTATTTTTTGCGTTTGCAATAATTTTATCCACATAGAAATTAAATGGCAAACCCGCGTGAGCGGCAAGATTGATTGGCTGAAGTTGTGTGTTTTCTTTGATTATCGCGCTATTAAAGCCAAAAAGAGAATTTGAGCCAGAAACAATTAAAAGTCGAGGTTTTTTGGTGGTTTGAGCGTTGATATATTCTTTTATCTTAAAAGTGTTCCTTAGCCATTCCTCGCCAAACATCAAAAAAGGCGGTATTTTCAGAGCATAAAGAACATAAAGCAATCCTCCAACAAACAACATATAGCCAAAAAATCCTCCAAAAAAACAGAGTATTTTTTTCAAAATTTCTCCTTAAAAATTAAAATACAAAAATTCAGGCGTGTAGCCCAAAACACCTAGTTGCCAAACACTCATTGCGCACAACAAACCTGCAAAAATCATTTTTTTATTATTGAGCTTTGTGGCGAGCTGGTGCGTGTTTTTCAACAAAAGTGTTATGCAAAGCCCAAGAATAATAAAGCTAGGAATTAGCAACGGCTTTTCACCAAAAACAGCCATAAAAGCCTCAAACCCCACCCCAAATGCCTTTAAAAATCCAAGTTTAGATTCTAAAAAACTAGGCAGGATTATTGCCCCGCTAAACATTCCTTTAATAAGATTTAACGCCCCGCTAATATTTTCTGCCCTAAAGAAAATCCAAGAGAGATTGATAAAATTAAAGGTAAGAAACCAATAAAAAAACATTAAGAATTTTTGTTTGAATGGGAGATTAAGTGTTTTTTGATTGTTTGGAGTGGCATTTTTTAGTTGTTTGGAATCTAAGATTCTATCAAGTTGTTTGGTGGTTTTGGATTCTGCAATGTTGTTTTGTTTGTAAGAATCTGTTGTGTCATCACAAATGTTGCCAAGAGACAAATCTTTATAGATTCTATGAACTACCATTGCCACCCCGTGCATCACACCCCACACCACAAATCCCCACCCAGCGCCGTGCCACACACCGCTTAAAAACGCCACAATAAAAAGATTTCTTAGAGTGAGAATCTTATTGATTAGCACATAATGCAGAGTGCTTTTATATTTTTCATTACGATTGCCACCAAGTGGGATATAAACATACTCTTTAAGAAAGCGTCCAAGACTCATATGCCACCTACGCCAAAAGTCTGCAATATTACGCGCTTTGTAAGGAGAGTTGAAATTAAGCGGTAAGGTAATACCAAAGAATAACCCAAGCCCAATAGCCATATCACAATAACCACTAAAATCAAAATATAATTGAAATGTGTAGCTAAGACTTGTCGCCCAAGATTCAAAGAAATTAAGCACAGCACCATTTTCCACTGCACTAAAGCCAGCATTTGCCCATTTAGCAAAAGAATCTGCAATAACTATCTTTTTAAACAATCCAATAGAAAAGATGAAAAGTCCCTTAGCAATATATTCCTTTCTTGCTTGCTTTGAATAAAGAGAATCTTGCAATGTTTTAAATTGTGGCATCATCTCTTTATGATGGACTATTGGTCCTGCAATTAATTGTGGAAAAAATGTCACAAACAAACAATAATCTAAAAACTCTGAAGCACTTACACAATACTGCCTAGGAGATTTGTAGCAATCTACAAGATAAGCAATTTGTTGGAATGTAAAAAATGAAATTGCCAAAGGCAATACAATATGTGGCAGTGGTATGGTGAAATCTAGGTGCAAAAGCTGACTAAAGAGGTTAAAGTTTTCTAATAAAAAATCTGTGTATTTAAAAAATCCTAGTAAGGCGAGGTTGAAAATAATGCCAAGGATTAGGAAAAACTTGCAAAAATTCTTTCTACTGCCCCCCCCCTCTTTGGCTAAAAAAGAAGTGTTTATGCAGGGTTTTGTATGGAGTGTGGATTGAAGAGTTTGTGGAAATAACTTAGAATCTCCTCGCCACGATAAAGTGATGGCAAGAGAAATCAGGAAATTTATAACAATTGAACCAAGCAAAATAGGCAGGTATTCTACCTTCCAAAAGGCATAGAAAAAAAGCGAGGCAAATACTAAAAAGATTTTACTTGCATTATATGCACTAAAATAACGCAATGCATAATAGCCAATCCATACAAAAGGTAAAAACACAAAGATAAAGACATAAGAGGAAAATATCATTGTTAGCCTTATTTGGTGATGTTGTGAAAGGTTGTGAGTGTGGGATTGTAGCAAAATAAGGTGGAAAAAGCTAGTTGTTGATTGTGCGCAAGAAATGCTCATATAGCGTTTTTAGTTCTTCTAGCTCTTTGGCGCAAGGCGCATTTTGCAAGTTTGGGGAGTTGTTTTCAAGAATCTGTATGCGCTTAAGAATGTATTCAAAGAGCACTCTGTCAATATCTGGGAGCTTGTTAAGCGCGCTTGCTTCTTTGGTGCGCCCTTTTGTGATGACGCGAGCAGGGATACCAACTGCGGTGCATTCTTGTGGCACATCTTTTATCACAACAGAATTTGCGCCAATCTTTGCATTTTGTCCAATCACAATATCTCCTAGCACTTTCGCGCCCGCACCTATAACCACGCCATTTTCAATCGTTGGGTGGCGCTTTTTTTTCTCTAAACTCACACCACCTAAACTCACACCTTGATAAATCGTTACATCATCGCCCACAATGGCAGTTTGCCCTATCACTACGCCCGTGGCGTGGTCAATAAAGACGCGCCTACCGATTTGTGCCTCCGGGTGAATATCAACATTTGTCAAAAAAATACTTAAGCCCGAAATAAAGCGTCCAAGGCGTTTAAAGCCCCTCACATAAAACCAATGCGCGATTCTATAATGCACTAGCGCGATAAGCCCCGGATAATTAAAAAACAGCTCAAAACTGCTCTGCAATGCAGGATCGCGCGTTTTGATAATCGCAAAATCCTCTCTTATCAAGCCAAAAAGCGAAAGTTTTTGTGAATCCATACCCTGCCTTTATGTTGTCAAAATACAGCCTACTTATTCCCCTTTTTTGCTAATGGTGCGTAAATAGCCATTTTCACTTAGCATAACATACAAGCGCCCAAGCACCTCTTTTTTCTCTTCGGATTCTAAATCCTGATTTTCCTCGATATACTGCTTCAAACGACGCTCAATCTCTTTTGTATCATAATCCAAATCATCAAGCACATCTAAAATCGTCTGCGCCTCTAAGGGCTTGCTAAGCTCATAGCCCTTGTTTAAATCATCATCAAATTCCACGCTAAATTCTGTGGGGTGCGTGAAAAGATTATGTCGCATACCAAGCACCTCTTGATACGCGCCTACTAAAAAAAAGCCCAAAAAATACTCCTCTTGCGTCACATCGACATCGTGCAAAAAAAGTGGTTTTTTCGCATCAAAAGCAATCTCTCCATCAGAATCACAAGTAATATCCCACAAGCTAGCACTTCTTGTTGGGCGGCGATTGAGCCTATCTAGTGGCATTACGGGGAAATTTTGCGCTAATCCCCAATAATCTGGCAAACTCTGAAAAAAGCTGCAATTTAGCAAATAACGTTCTTGGACTTGCTCTTGGATTCTGATGATTTCATTGTGATTTTTGTGCTTTAAAAGCTTAATGACTTTTTTGATGATGAGATGCACGAGCACTTCGGTATTTGAGCGGTCTTGCAAGTCGATATAGCCCAAATCAAAAAGCGTGAGCAGGGATTCCATATGATCAAAGCTATCGTGCAGATATTCAATCGCGCTTTTTTCACTCACGCTGTTATAAAGGTCATAAAGTTCCTCAACAAGCGGAGGATTTTTCTCTTTTAATTTCAGTGCTTTCTCGTCATATTCTTGGGAAAACAGCTCCAAAACAGGCGCCACCAAAACCGCGTGATTTGCGGCAATAAAGCGTCCAGATTCTATAAAAATATCTGGTTCTGGCTCTTTTTTATTTTTTGCAATTTCACGCAGGGAAAACACCACATCACCGCTAAATTCCCCAAGTGTGTAATTGCAATTATTCGCGCCTTCGTGCTGTGTGTATTCCACCGCAAGCCCACCGCCGATATTGACACTTTTTAGATTTTTCGCACCCTTTTTTCTTAGCTCCGCATAGATGTTTCCAGCCTCGCGCAGAGCTTTTTTGAGTGGCGAAATATCACTCATTTGGCTTCCGATATGAAAGTGAATCATCGTAAATTTGTGCAACAGATTCTCTTTTTTTAGCATCTCGATTGCTTGTAAAAGCTCTGTGCTTGTAAGCCCAAACTTTGAGTTTATCCCGCCACTTTTTGCCCACATACCAATGCCCGTGCTATGTAGGCGGATTCTAAGCCCGATATTTGGGTAAGGTTCGCCCATTTCTTTTGCTACCTCGATGATAGTTTCAAGCTCGTTGAGCCCTTCAATTGTAAGCGTGATATTATGTTTCATATTTGCCGCGATAAAGCCTAGACTTATCATTTCCTTGTCTTTGAAGCCATTTACGGTGATGGGCGTATTTTTGTTTGTATAAGCCATAGCTAAAATAAGCTCTGGCTTGCTCCCAGCCTCTAACCCATAATATAAATCCTTGCTTTGCTCCACAAGAGAAAGCACAAAGTTTGGCATTTGATTGACTTTAAGCGGGAAAACTGCCTTAAAATCCCCGTGATAGGAATATTCCTTGATAGCTTTTTGAAAGGCACAAAATAGTGTGTCAATTTGCTTTTTGATTAAATGTGGGAATCTTAGTAGTAGCGGACCTCGATAGCCATTATCGCGAATTTCTTGCACAATATCAATGAGTGCTGGCTTGGTTTTGTGGTTGATTTTTACACAACCATCATCGATGATAAAATTCCCATTACTCCAAAAATTGATGCCATAATCCACCATAATCACGCCTTTTGTTGGTTTTGCTTCGCCAAAAACAAAGAGCGGTAATTATACATTGAGAATCTTAAAGTTTTAAGGCTTCCTAGTTTGTTTCTTGTGGTTTGTTTCTTGTGAGTAGTTTTTGTGGATATCTTTAAATAAAGTGGTCGGAGTAGCGGGATTCGAACCCACGACCTCACCCACCCCAAGGGTGTGCGCTAGCCAGACTGCGCTATACTCCGATTTCTGAAAGCCTGATTATAGCAAGAGAAAACAAAGAAAATCCTAAAGCAAGCGCGATAAGATTCTATTCCTTTAATATAGTATCACCTTCGCGGGAGTGAATCCCGCTTCGGCTCCGCTTCGCGTTCATACTCGACATTTTTTAGTTGTTTGGAATCTAAGATTCTATCAAGTTGTTTGGTGGTTTTGGATTCTATTCCTTATAAATGTATCACCTTCGCGGGAGTGAATCCCGCTTCGCACAGAAATTTGAAATCTCCTAATATTTCTTCGTTGAAACATCTTCAAAGATTTTTCGCGAGATTTTTGCCATACTATTGCTAATCTCTTGGGAATGCTCCGCTACAGAAACATTATCTTTTGTCACATTTTCTAGCTCACTAATGGCTTGATTAATCTGTGTCATTCCCTCTGTTTGCTCTTTGATAGATTCTGCCATATCGTTGATACTTTGGACGAGGACATTTGTATTTGCTTCAATCTCGCTCAAAGACTTTTGCGTGCGCTCTGCCAGCTTCCTCACCTCATCAGCCACGACCGCAAAGCCTCTGCCGTGCTCACCTGCGCGTGCTGCCTCAATGGCTGCGTTTAAAGCAAGTAAGTTTGTTTGGTCTGCAATATCGCGGATAATGCCAATCACCATTTTAATATCCTCGCTTTGCTGCGTAACCTCGCTTGTGCGTTCATTCACATTTCCCATTGATGAGGCTATTTCCTCAATCGCGCTTGCACTTTGATTGATACTAGAAGCTTGCGTATTCACGCCATCTGTGATTTTATTTACAGATTCTGCTAAATCTTGCGAGATTTTATTGAGATGTTCGCTCACCGCAAGACGCGCTTTGAGAATAGTTACCATACTAGAGTGCAGGGTGTTGATACTTTGATAAAATTTCAGCATTTCACCTTCCATATTTTCCTCGCTCACACCCTCTCTAAAGTCCTCTTGCGTATATTTTTGCAAGGCGTGCATTCCAATACCAATATTATTTGCGGTTTGCTCTAGCGCCTCATTGATAAGTTTTTGAAGCTCTTTTAGGCTTGGATTATGCGGCTCTTTGCTCGCGCGGTGGCTCAAATGCCCGCGCTTGATGCTTTCAATCACTTCTAAAACATCCTGCAACGCCTGCCTATCTTGCTCAAAGCCTTTTTGAATCTTCACCATAGCTTCATTAACACCTTTTCCTATGTCGCCTAGCTCATCATTGCCGCGCGTTCTAATTGGTGCAGGCGCTTCGCCATCGTGATTGACATAAGAGAAAAATGCGAGAAGGGTTTTTGATAAACGTTTTATACGTTTTACAATAAATTTTCTAATCGCAAAAATACTCACTAGCAAAATCCCTAGAAGTAGTCCCAGTACGCCCAATAAAATCACACGTTCAATGAAAATATTATCCTCTGTAAAATCTGTCAAAAGTGCTTGCGTGATGATGTGCAAATTTATGTTTTTTAGATAAGCGCTGTAAAACATATAAGGTTTTTTATCGATTTTTAGTGTGTATAAGCCATCTTTGCGCTCTGTGATGAAGGTATTTTCATTGGGCTTGTTGCTCGCACCAAAGATAAATTTATTATTTCTTAAATCTGCAAGCACAATTTTGCCATTCTTGCCAATCTTTAGATTCTGTAAGTTTTTGATGAGATTTTCATATGTGTCTGTCAAACTATGCGCGACAAAGAAAATCCCAACAACTTCATTCTGTGCGTCTTTGACAGGCTCATACACAGCCATATAATCTGTGCCAAACAAACTCACGCGCCCATAGTAAGGCTTACCCTCACTTACATTTTTAAACGCCATAGAGTTGTGATCAAGGCTTGTGCCAAGCACACGATTTTTGTTTGCATCTTGAATAGATGTCGCAATGCGCACAAAATCATCCCTAGAATCTTTAACAAAAATAGTAGCCACATCTCCTGTAACACGTGAGAAATAATCCACAATTTCCAAAGAGTTTGCTAAAAGCACATTGTTGTAGCTTAAATTTGGCACTTGAATGCTTTGCTGGTCTGTCCGCCTAATCACCGTGACTTCACCCTCGCGCTTAAAGCTAGAGGTTGTTTTTGCACCGTGTAGCCTTGTAAGTATTGCTTCTAGAATATTGAATGATTTTTTGGACTCTAAAAGTATTTCATCAGAGAATATTTCAAGACTGCTGGCTAAAGCCTCATTTAGCTGCTCTAGCTCTTGCGTGACTTGATGGTGCGTGTGAGCGCTCATCACGCGATCCATAAAGACCCAAAACGGCACAAGCAGTACTAAAAAAACTAGAGTCTGCAAGACCATAAACTTATTATTAAGTGATAAATTTTTCCACAATGAATTCATTACAACTCCTAAGTAATTTTTATAAAGGCTCGATTATAGCAAAGCTTGATATTAAAACCACACAATAAAATTATTTTTTTTTTTTTTCTTACAAAAAGTATCAAATTTGCGAATCTATACAAAATACGCGCATTTAAACAATATTTAAAAGAAGTTTTGCTTAAATCTAGCCTTTGAGATTTCACAAAATTGAAGGAGTAGCGATGGCATTAAAAGTATATTACGACAAAGATTGCGATTTAGGGCTTATCAAAAAGAAAAAAGTAGCCATCATCGGCTTTGGTAGTCAGGGGCACGCACACGCGGAGAACTTGCGAGATTCTGGAGTTGAGGTGGCTATCGGGCTTTATAAAGGTGGGAGAAGCTGGGCTAAAGCGGAGGCTAAGGGCTTCAAAGTCCAAGAAGTGAGCGAGGCTACAAAATGGGCTGATTTGATAATGATACTAATCCCAGATGAGTTGCAGGCTGATGTTTTTGAGCGCGACATCGCCCCACATTTGCAAGAAGATAAAATCATCGCTTTTGGACACGGATTCAATGTGCATTTTGGACAGATTAAAGCACCAAAAGGCGTGGGCGTGATAATGGTAGCCCCAAAAGCACCCGGACACACGGTAAGAAGCGAGTTTTTAAAAGGTGGTGGGATTCCGGATTTAATCGCAGTGGAGCAAGATACTAGCAAGAGAGATGCAAGGGCAGTCGCGCTAAGCTATGCAAGTGCCATTGGCGGTGGGCGCAGTGGGATTATTGAGACGACTTTCAAAGATGAGACCGAAACAGATTTATTTGGCGAACAAGCAGTGCTTTGCGGTGGCGTTACAAGTCTTGTAAAAGCGGGATTTGAGACGCTAGTAGAAGCTGGCTATCCCGAAGAAATGGCGTATTTTGAGTGCTTGCACGAGTTGAAACTTATCGTTGATTTGATTTATGAGGGTGGGCTTGCAAATATGCGCTACTCGATTTCTAACACCGCAGAATACGGCGATATGGTAAGCGGGAAACGTGTAATCAATGAGGAATCTAAAAAGGCTATGAAAGAGATTTTGCGCGATATACAAGAAGGGCGCTTTGCAAAAGACTTCATTTTAGAGCGCAAGGCTGGATATGCGAGAATGAATGCAGAGCGTAAGAATCTAGCAAATCACGGCATTGAAAAAGTAGGCGAAAGACTGCGTGCTATGATGCCTTGGATTGGCGCGAATAAATTAGTAGATAAGAACAAAAACTAAATTAGATTCTCTCAAATCCTAGATACCCTTAAAAAAAGGGGTATCTAAATGACTATCTGTAATCAAATTGATATTGTTTTAATAATCTGCTAATTTTATCCTTGCAAATGTTGTTGTTTGTTCTAAAGATTCCAAGCATCTTCACTCTATCTATACATTCCAAAAAGTCTAACACGATATGATAATGCTCTCTCTCCCAAAAATCGTGGATTATTATCAAAACATCACTTTTATAATGCAATTTTCAGAGAATTTGGCTCATTACTTTTGCTTGCTCTAAAAAGCAATTCGTTCCTTAAAAGATATTTTATAAAATTTTTATCAGATTCTATTGAGGTTGCATTAGTCAAGGTCGCGTATATCATCAAAAAAGTGCTACCACTACAGCCAAATTCGAGGTGATTTTTAGGTTTAAGTGTATATTTTAAAAAAGATTGATTTCTTTCTTAGAAGCCCACATAGGCAAAAAGTTGGTAATGTGTGAATCTCCACTATTAAAAATTGTTGCTTAGAGTAGGTTTATTGCCCCCCCCCTTACAACCTTTTTAAGAAACTAATTATTTTTTCATTGCTACTCCCTTATTTTTTGTGTGTTTTCATGCGAAGTTATAACAAAATCACCACCAAAACAAAAACCCAAATCCGACTTCTTAGATTCTCACTGCAAATTTGTCCAAACTGCCTGCACATCATCATCATCTTGGATTCTATCAAGGAGTTTTTCAAGCTCTAAGAATTGCTCTTCGCTAAGGCTTATCGGGTTTATGGGGAAACGTTGCAGGCTCGCTTTTTTAAGCTCGATTTGCAAATTTTCAAAGCCCTCATTTAGGCGTCCAAAATCTTTGTAATCCCCATACACGAGCACCACCGCGCCTTCTTCCTCATCTTCTATAACCTCAAGCCCTTCTAATCCATAATCAATAAGCTCTAATTCTATATCCTCCAAATCCCTACCTTCTGGGCGCACAAACTCAAAAACACTTTTGCGTGCAAAGTGAAATTCCAAGCTTCCACTTGGCACGATTTGCGCGCCTGCGGTTTTATTGAAATAGCTTTTGATGTTAGCGATAGTGCGTGTAGGATTATCAGTCGTGCATTCAATAAAGATAAGCACGCCATTTGGGGCTTTACCCTCATAACTGATTTCAAAAAACTGCCCATCTTTGCCGCTTGCGCGCTTGATTGCCGCATCGATGTTGTCTTTTGGCATATTTTGCGCTTTTGCGTTGGCAATGGCTGTGCGTAGGCGCGCATTCATCGCCGGGTCGCCCCCGCCCTCTTTAGTTGCCATAGTGATAGCTTTTGCGAGTTTTGGGAATACCTTACTCATCTTATCCCATCGCTTTTCCTTAGCTGCTCTGCGGTATTCAAACGCTCTTCCCATAATTATTCCTTTCCTTATTAAAGATATTTTTCACAAAAAGAGATTTTTTTAAAAAGATAATCTCTGCGCCTATTAAAAATGGACGCAATTATATAATTTTTTAATTTTTTTTAAAAGGAGAAAGTTTCAAAAATCCCCCCACAAAAGACGATGGGATTTTAAAAATGGAATCTATATTCTATTTCGGCAATCTATCAGTTAAAACAAGGTAGAATTGCACGTTGAGAGCTAATTTCTTAAAAGCGTTGCAATATTTCAAAAAACATTGGGGGCAGATATGCAAAAACCACCGCATAATGATGTAGAAGCAAGCATAGAGGGTTTGGAAGGTGCGCAGATTCTCTACCCGACAAAATGGGAATACGCCGTGATTGGCAAAAGTGAGGCGCTTATCAAGGAGGCGATTTTTGAAGTTTTGGATATTCCTTATGAAATCACCAAAAAACGCCTTTCAGGCAAAGGCAATTTCTTAAGTGTGCATATCGCTCTGGAGGTGGATTCTAAAGAGCAGCGCGATAGCATTTTTAACGCACTCAAAAATCACAAAGACATCGCAATGGTGCTTTAAAATGCGCTTTGGCAAAATCGCGTATCTCAATCTCCTGCCTTTTGATGTGTTTATCAAGGCATATCCACTACCTAGCTTTATGAAGCGGTATATCACACTTAAAAAATCCTATCCGAGCAAGCTAAATGAGGACTTTTTATTTGGGCGCATTGATGCGGGTTTTATCTCTTCAATTGCTGGTATGCGTGCGCATTTGAAAAACCACGCGACAAAAAGCGGCATTATCTCAAAAGGCGCGGTGTGGAGTGTGCTAGCACTGCAAGGAAGCGGGCTTGATTATCAGTCAGCCACTTCAAACGCGCTTTTGCAGGTGCTAAACTTGCAAGGAAAGGTGCTTATTGGCGATAGGGCGCTGCTTGTGAAGTTTGGAGATTCCAAATGTGCGCGCAATGCACTTGATTTGGGCGCGGTGTGGTGGGAGAAAGAGGGCGTGCCATTTGTGTTTGGACGGCTTTGCTTTCATAGATTTGGCGCGCGTTTGCAGCATTTAAGCACGGAGTTTAACCGCACTTTTGATACAAAATACAAGAAAATCCCTTATTTTATTCTGCAAGATGCGAGCAAAAAAAGCGGGATTAAGGCGGATTTTATCAAGCAGTATTTGCAGAGAATCTTTTATAAAATCAGCCCAAAAGAGCGCGTGGGATTGGAGCGATTTTATCGTGCTGTGCGCTTAAAGCAAATCAAGCAACCCCAAAGATTCTATAACAAAAAAGGCGTATAATGCTTTGCTGCACGACTTTAGATAATAAAAAACAAGCGCGAAAAATCATAAAAAAGCTTTTGGGAAAAAATCTCATTGCCTGTGCGCAGATTCAAAAGATTTCTAGCCTTTATCGCTGGGAGGGGAGGCTTTGTGATGATAAGGAGTTTTTACTCACGCTCAAAACCCACCCAAAAAAGCGCAAAAAGCTTTGCAAGATCTTAACCAAACTGCACCCCTACAAAGTCCCAGAAATTGCGTGTGTGCGAGTGGATTCTTGGGGGGAGACGTATGAAAAATGGCTTTTAAAACAATGCAGGCTCTAATGCAATTTTGTGTTATTTAAGGAGAGAATTTGGAAAATGAAATAATCGATCGCTTTACGCGTTCAAGGCTTCTTTTTGGGGAATTTTTTGAGCAGATTCAAAAAACGAGCGTGTTGATACTTGGCGTTGGAGGCGTGGGGAGTTTTGCGCTGGATTGTTTGTATCGTAGCGGGATTGGGAAGCTTAGCATTGTTGATGATGATAGTTTTGAGGTGACAAATCAAAACCGCCAAATTGGCTCGCAGTTTGTAAATGAACCAAAAGTAAAGGCTTTAGCGCGCTTGTATCCGGGCATTGAGGCATTTGAAGAATCTGTAAGCGCGGAGTTTTTACAAAGACATAATATTTTGCAATATGATTATGTTATCGATGCGATTGATGATATTCCTATGAAAGTGGAAGTGGCAAAAATAGCTACTCAAAAGCCCTATGGTATGTATATTGCTTCCACAGGGAGTGCAAAAAAGATTGATCCACTGAAAATTGAGGTTGGATCGATTTGGAAAAGCAGGGGCGATAAATTTGCGCGAAAATTCCGCGATAATCTCAAAAAAGCACGAGTAAAGGCGAAATTTAAGGTTGTCTTTAGTCAAGAGATTCCAAAATGCAAGGGTTTGGGAAGTTTTAGCGCGGTTACGGGCGGATTTGGGCTAGTGATTGCGAGTCAAGTTATTGATGATATTATCACAAGGAGTAAAAAATGAGAATCTACGCAAAACCTTATGATGATGGGTTTGACTACACAGATGATGAACAAGATGAAATTTATGAGGATTTTGATGATGAGGACGGCGGAAGTGGCTTTGTCGGGTATGATGACGACGACTATGAGAATCCAGATTCTGAATACGAGGACGAGTAGCAATGCTTAAAGTAGCTTTAATCCAGCAACGTTATTTAGACTCAAAATCCGCGACTATTGCTTACACAAAGGGCGAGATTCTAAACGCTGCTAGAAATGGCGCAAAGCTTGTGTGTTTGCAGGAGTTGCACACGAGGGAATATTTTTGCCAAAGTGAGAATCCGCAGTTTTTTGACTACGCGCTTGAGTTTGAAGAGGACATTGCTACTTTTGGGAAAATCGCCAAAGAAGCAGGCGTGGTGCTTGTAAGCTCATTATTTGAAAAGCGCGCAAACGGACTGTATCATAATACCGCAATTGTGTTTGAAAATGATGGATCGGTGGCTGGGAAATACCGCAAGATGCACATTCCAGACGACCCGCAATTCTATGAAAAGTTTTATTTCACGCCCGGGGATTTGGGTTTTGAGCCAATTGCGACAAGCATTGGGAAGCTTGGTGTGCTTATTTGTTGGGACCAGTGGTATCCGGAGGCTGCACGCATTATGGCTTTAAAGGGCGCAGAGATTCTCATTTATCCAACCGCTATTGGGTGGTTTGATGAAGATAGCGCCGAAGAGAAGGCGCGTCAGTTAGATTCTTGGGTGGCTGTGCAGCGTGGGCATAGTGTGGCAAATGGTTTGCCGTTGCTTTGCATTAATCGCGTGGGGTTTGAAGAGGACGCTTCAGGCGTGGCAAAGGGTATTCGATTTTGGGGGAATAGCTTTGCCTTTGGCGCGCAGGGGGAGCTTTTAGCACAAGCTAGCAGAGAGGAAGCGCAAACGCTATTTGTGGATATTGATTTTTCATGCAGTGAGGAAGTGCGCCGTATGTGGCCCTTTTTGCGCGATAGGCGGATAGAATCTTACAAGGCACTTTTGAAACGTTTTTGTGATTAGGCTTTTAACCAAGGAAACAAAATGCAACAGAGCAAAGAGGTGTGGGAGCTAAAGGCAAAAACTTTTCGCCGTTTTAAGAAAAACGAAGAAGATACGCTTGAAATTCTAAATTTTTTTAGACAAAATGGCGCGGATTTTAGAGGCAAAGAAATCATTGATATTGGTTGCGGGAATGGGCGCTTTAGCCTTGAACTCGCACAAGAGGCAAAGCATATTCTTGCGCTCGATATTTCAGATACGATGTTGGAGAATGTCGCAAATGATGCGCGCGCATTTGGGCTTGGTAATGTCAGCGCATTTTGCGGTGATTGGGAAGGCTTTAAGGTTGAAAAAAAGTTTGATATTGCATTTGCTTCAATGACGCCAGCACTCAATAATAAGGCTGGATTCTTAAAAGCTCTTGAAATTTGCGTGGAGGGTTTGGCGTATGTGGGCTGGGGGCGCAAGAGGGAAGCGGAGTTTATTGACACGCTTTTAAAAGAGCATAGTATGCGTTTGGAACTACCCGTGGGCTTGCCAAATATGCTTGAGTGGCTCAAAGAGCTTGGTTACAAAGAGCCAAAATTTGCCTATCAATGCGCGGATTTTACTTATGAAAGCGATGTGGCGCAAGCGATAAATGATATGATATTCAATGTCAAGGTGCATGGGGGCGAGCCAAATCACGCGCTTATTGCAGATTATGTCAATGCACGCGCAAAAGATGGCAAAATCCGCTACACGCACACGCGCGAGGTGGGTTATACCTTTATCAAAAAGCCTTAAGGCTTAGATTCTGTTTTTTTGGATTAAAATGGCGCGGATTTATTTTAAGCACAAACTTCCCTTTTTGCGTCTATCTAGCTTGCAAAGCGCTTTTTCAAGCACGCAGGATAATGATTTTTTAGAGCTTAAAGAATACGAGTTTAACGATGATGCGCGCTTTATCGCACCTCTAGCTTCGCTTAAATATAATCGCTTGATGAGCAAAACTTTTGGTGCGGGGAAATTATCGTTTTTGCATCTTTTTATTTGTGAATCTAACAGCCTCAATCTGGGTGTGCCCGCGCGCAAGAGTGAGACAATCAGTGCGATTTGTGAGATTTTATTACAAAGCGCGCAGATTTATAACCTTAAGCCACTTTTGCATATTCTTAATTCCCGCCACACGCGCACGATTAGTCAAATTAAGCTTATGAAAGTGTATTTGCAAGCTTTATGTGAAAAAAAAGCGCAAAATCCGCAAAATACACCAGAATCACAAAATCTACGACTTGATTTTCACAAGGTAATGCATTTTGTCTCTACCCAAAAGCGCAAAAATGGCTTAGGTGTGATTTTGGGAGATTTTTTTGACATAGATTTAGCGCGCGTGAGCATTTTTAGCGTGTCGCAAAATGAGTTTTTGCTTTATGCGCTTTGTGTGCGTGATAGTGAGGAGCTAAGCGCGGATTTTTTGGAGAGTGTAAATTGTGTGCGCGATATAGAAAGCGGGGAAATTTTTCAAAATATTTTAAGTAAAAAGTCTTATTTGCTTAGGCTTCACGCGCAAGATTTTCGCATCCAAGCATATTTTAAAAAGCTCAATGCGCGCTTTTATGTGCTTAATCCTAAAGTTTCTTTGCTGGAAAATTTGCAAAGGATTTTTTGAAGTTTTTAGCTTTGCGGGGCTCAGAATCTATTCCGCGAGATTCTTTGTTATAATTCCCCCTTATTTTTGTGTTTTGGAGTCGCTATGAGTGCAGAAAATACCCACACAATCCCGCAGTTTAGAGACTTTGGCGATATGCAGAAATTTTTAGATTTTTTGCAATCGCAAGGCGAGTTAAAAATCATCGATACGCCCCTTGATATTTACCTTGAAATTCCGCATTTAGCGTATTTGGAAGTTAAAAAGAAAGATTCTAAAGCGCTACTTTTTACAAAACCCATTGATAAAAAAAACAACAAAACTTTTGATATGCCGGTTTTAATGAATCTCTTTGGCTCGCACACCCGCCTTAATCTTATCGCCCAAAAGCAAAGCGAGCAAATCGCGCGCTCTATTCAATCCTTGCTAGATTTTGCGCCAAAAAAGGGCTTATTGCAAAAACTTTCACAAATAAAAGAGTTTTTTGCCTTGCGCAAGGTTTTTCCAAAGCATTTTAGCGGGAAAGCCCCTTGCCAAGAAATATGCAAGGACGCGCGAGAAGAAAAGCTAAGCCTCTACGACTTGCCAATTCTCACAACTTGGGAATGCGACGCTGCGCCTTTTATCACAATGGGGCAGGTTTATACCCAAAGCCTTGATGGGAAGCAAAAAAATCTCGGAATGTATCGCTTACAGGTATTTGATGAAACACATTTGGGTTTGCATTGGCAGGTGCATAAGGATTCTAATCACTTTTTTCATCAATATAAGAAAGCGGGCAAAAAAATGCCCGTTACAATCGCGCTAGGCGGTGACCCGCTGTATATTTGGTGTGCGCAGGCGCCACTTCCGCTAGGGATTTATGAACTTTTGCTTTATGGCTTCATACGCGAGCAAAACGCGCGCTTAGTGCAATGTCTGACAAATGAACTCAAAGTGCCTTATGATGTAGATATTGTGATTGAAGGCTTTGTGGATACGAACCTTATGCGTATGGAAGGACCTTTTGGCGACCATACGGGTTTTTATACGCCAACAGAGCCTTATCCTGTGCTTGAGGTAAGTGCTATAACGATGAAAAAAAATGCCATTTTCCCCGCAAGTGTCGTAGGCAAACCACCGCTGGAAGACAAATATATGGGCTATTTGACTGAGCGCGTGTTTTTGCCACTTTTACAACGCACGACGCACGGACTGCTTGATTATCATATGCCAGAAAATGGCGTGTTTCACAATCTCATCTTTGCCAAAATCGCACCAGAATACCCAGCGCACGCCCTGCAACTTATGCACGCATTTTGGGGCGTGGGGCAGATGAGCTTTGTCAAACACGTCATTTTTGTGGGGAATGACGCGCCTGCGCTAGATGATTACGAGAATCTTGCAAACTATATTTTAAATCGCTTTAGCGTGGAAAATATGCTAATAAGTCAGGGAATCTGCGATGCACTTGATCACGCAAGCCCGAGCTTTGGCGTTGGTGGGAAGCTGGGTGTAAATGTTGCGCAAGGAAGCACGCCTTGCACAAAAAACCTTTTATTGCGCGCAGATTCTGAACTAAAAGAGATTTTAAGTGCGGAGTTTGGCTTTGTTAAAGAGCTCAAGCAATATTGCACTAATAGTGCTAATCCGCTTTGTATGCTTGGCTGTCAAAAGGGTGAAACAAGCCTGCAGCAAGCAATCCGCGCGAAAGATTTAAGCAGGGTAAAGGATTCCTTGCGGATTGTATTACTGCTAGATTTCGCAAAAAATGACCTGCAAAATCCTTATATGCTGACTTGGCGCATTGTCAATAATATCGATGCAAAGCGTGATATTTGGGTACAGGAGGGCATTGTCTTTGTCGATGCGAGCGATAAGGGAGAGATGGATAACCACCACCGCGAGTGGCCCAAAGAGACCGATTGCACGCCTGAAGTGATAGATTTTTTGCGTCAAAAAGGCTTGCTTGAAAATATCGATGATGAATTTTTGAAGTTTTATCAAATTTGTGGAAGTAGGGCTTAAAAGCGTGCGTGGCTTCATTCCCACGCTCACCAGCTAAAGCGCGCGACATTAAGAGAATTTTAACAACTCTAAGCTACAATTTCGGATTTTAAAAACTTTTTGGAGAACACAATGCAGGAATCCTTGCTAAAATCCTGTGCTGCGGAGTTTGGCACGCCTTTGTATGTGTATGATTTTGATAAAATTAGCGCGCAGTTTGAGGCATTTAAAAATGCTTTCAAAGCGCGAAAATCTCTTATTTGCTACGCACTAAAGGCAAATCCAAATTTAAGCGTAATCCAGCATTTAAGCGCGCAAGGTGCAGGTGCAGACTGCGTGTCTATTGGCGAAGTGAGACGCGCACTTTTAAGCGGAGTGCCAAAATATAAGGTTATTTTTAGTGGTGTTGGCAAGCGCGATGATGAGATTTTAGAAGCGTTGCAAAGCGATATTTTGTTTTTAAATATCGAGAGTGAAGCCGAGCTTTTACGCATTGAATCTATCGCGCAAAGCATTCGAAAAGTCGCAAGAATCTCCGTGCGCGTCAATCCAAATATTGACGCAAAAACCCACCCCTACATTTCCACAGGCTTGCACGAAAATAAGTTTGGCGTGGATATGGAAAGCGCCAAAAAGCTCTATATTTATGCCAAAAAATCGCAATCTCTTGATCCTGTGGGGATACATTTTCATATAGGCTCTCAACTCATCGAGCTTTCACCCATCATTCAAGGCGCGCAAAAGGTCGCACAACTCGCACATAGCTTGTTAGCACTTAAGATTGAACTGAAGTTTTTTGATGTTGGTGGTGGCATTGGGATTTGCTATGAGAATGAAAAAACAATCAATCTCTATGACTATGCGCAAGGGATTTTGGGTGCATTAAAGGGACTTGATGTAACGATAATTTGCGAGCCGGGCAGGTTTTTGGTGGCAGAATCTGGCGTGTTGCTTACAAAAGTGCTGTATGAAAAATATAATGAAAAAAAGCGCTTTATCATCATTGATGCCGCGATGAATGATCTTATGCGCCCGACATTGTATGATGCTGTGCATAAGGTGCGCGTGCTAGATTCCAAACAACCAAACAGCGTTGCAGAATCTACAGATTTTAAACAACCAAAAAACGTCAAGTATGGACGCGAAGCGGAGCCGAGCGGAATTCACTTCCGCGAAGGCGATACCATTAATGGAATAGATTCCAAACAACCAAACAGCGTTGCAGAATCTACAGATTCTGTCAATCAGAAAAACGTCAAGTGTGGGCGCGCAACGCAGTGGAGCGGAGGTGAAGCGGGATTCATTCCCGCGCAGACGATACAATCTAATGGAATAGAGGCGGAGGTGAAGCGGGATTCACTCCCACAAGGTGATACATCTAATGGAGCAGCCATCGTGCAAAGGACAAATCAAAGCAAGGCGGATATTGTTGGTGCGATTTGTGAAAGCAGTGATTTTTTGGCTAAAGGTGTGGAAATGCCATCGCTAGCAAATGGTGATTTGCTTTGCTTTGCTAATGCTGGGGCGTATGGCTTTAGTATGGCACATAGTTATAACACACGCCAACGTGCAGCTGAAGTCGGTGTGAGAAATGGCAAGGCATTTCTTATACGCGAGCGTGAGAAATTTGAGGATTTAATCGCGCCGGAATTGAAGTTTTTATCCTTGCAAGATTCAGACAAAAACACAGAGGGTAAATAAATGGCAGATTCTAACTTTTTAGATTCCAAGCGTGCGCAAATTGATAGAATCGATGAAAATATTTTGCAATTGCTAGAAGAGCGTATGGGGCTTGTGCGCGAGATTGGCAAGTACAAGCAACAAACAAAAAGCGCGATTTATCGCCCAGAACGTGAAAAAGCGATAATCGAGCGTCTAAGTAGCTTGCAAACTGAAAAAAGCTACCTTAAAAAAAGCGCGATCGCAGCTATTTATGAGGAGATTTTCGCCCTTTCACGCAACCTTGAGCTGCCTGAAAAAGTGGGCTTCTTAGGACCTATTGGTAGTTACACACATCAGGCTGCGGAGGAGCGATTTGGCGCGATGAGTGAGTATATCGCGCTTAGTAATATCTCATCAGTTTTCAAAGCCCTAGAGCAGGGCAGTGTGAAATATGGCGTGGTGCCGATTGAAAACAACACAAATGGCATCGTTGGCGCGACAATTGACCATCTCAACAATAGCGAGCTAAAAATTATCGCAGAAATTATCCTGCCAATCCACCACAGCTTCGCAACAAACTGCGAGCATATCACCCAAATCCGCAGAATCTACTCAAAAGACATTGCTTTTGGTCAGTGCGATTGGTTTTTGAAAGCGCATAGCTTAGATGATTTAGAGCTTGTGCCTGTGGATTCTACTGCAAAAGCCGCGCAACTTGCTATGAGTGAAAAAAACAGCGCGGCAATTTGCTCAAAAATCGCCGCAAAGCTAAATAATCTGCCAATAATGTTTGAAAATATCGAAGATTCTGCAACCAACAAAACGCGCTTTGTGATTATTAGTGATTTTACAAACGCACCAAGTGGGGCGGATAAAACCTCAGTGTTTGCGACTTTAAGCGACTATAAAGAAGGTGGTGCGTTGTTTTCGCTTTTAAAAGATTTCAAGGAATTTGGAATCAATCTCACCAAAATCGACTCCCGCCCAATCAAGGCAAGGCAGGATTTTTCCTTTGGGTTTTTTATCGATTTTAAGGGGCATTATGAGGATTCTAATATCAAAGCACTTTTTGCCAAAAGAGGCAAAGACTTAAAATGGCTAGGAAGCTATGTCGCAGGTTTTGATTTTGAAGGATAAAATTTGTATGTGATAAGTTTAGAAGGGATAGGTTATGGATTTTTGTAAAATTGAACTTAAAGATAAGGAAATCTTTGATAAATACCTAACACAGGATAATCTCGCGCTTTCAGACATAAATTTTACCAATTGCTATATGTGGCGGTATGCGCGTGAGATTAGCTTTGCGGAGGTGGCGGGAAATCTCATCATTAAAACGCAATATCCCAATCAAGCGCCCTACATCTTTTATCCCATAGGTGATGGCGACAAAAGGGCGAGTTTGGATTCTGTGTTGCAGGAATTTAAGGCACAAAATTTGAACCTACAAATCCGCGCACTAAATAAAGAGCAAGCAAGTGAGCTAGGGCAATTCTACCCACACGCAAAGCCTGTGGCTAATCGCGATAAGTTTGATTATATCTACAATGTAAGCGAGCTTATTGCGCTTAGTGGTCGCAAATACCATAAGAAAAAAAATCACCTTAACTATTTTTTGCAAGAATACGCGCACTTTGCCTACGAAGCGATAGATTCAAGCAATATTACGCAGCTGCTAGCTGTCAATAACGCGTGGTTTGAGGCAAATCCAAACAAAAGCGAGGGGCTAAAATTTGAAAATCTCGGCATTAATGACGCGCTAAATTCCTTTGAAGCGCTTGGTCTAAAAGGCGGGCTTATCCGCGTAGATTCTCAAATCATAGCTTTTAGCTTTGGTGAGGTAATCCCCTGCACACTTTCATATGAGGGTGTGAGTGGTGATATGGCGGTGATGCATATCGAAAAGGCAGATTCTCAATTTAGAGGGATTTTTCAGGCGATAAATCAGCAGGTTTTAGAGCATTGTTTCGCGCAATGTGCGTGGGTGAATAGAGAAGAAGATTTGGGGATTGAGGGTTTAAGAAAGGCAAAGTTAAGCTATCAACCAACATTGTTGCTTGAAAAATTTGAGGTTGTTTTGTAGATTCTATGATTTCACAGAATCTCAATCATTGCAAGGATTTCCAAAAATCCAACTTTTTCTATTTTTTGTAAAGTGATACAGAGACGAGGAGCAAGTATTATGCAGCAGTTTTTAGCACTCAAGGCAAGCGCAGGAAGTGGCAAGACTTTTGCGCTTTCGCTTCGTTATATTTATTTACTTTGCGCTGGGGCGAAGCCTTGGGAGATTCTCACGCTCACTTTTACCAAAAAAGCCGCAAATGAGATGAAAAGACGTATTACAAATAATCTCAAAGACTTATTAAATGCATGTAAAAATGGGCGTTTGCAGGATAATGATATTTTTAAAGAATTGCAAAAAGAGGGCATAAGCGCGGAATTTTTAGAGCAAAATTTGGGCGCGATTTATGAGGAATTTTTACAGGCAAATGTGCGTATCACAACAATTGATGCATTTTTTTACAACATTTTGCAGAAGTTTTGTTGGTATGTGGGCGTTGGGAATGGCTTTGCAATCGGTAATTATAGCAATAGTGAAATTGACGCGCTGTTTTTAGAATCTCTTTCTGAAACGCAAAGACAGGAAATTTTATCCTTTTTGCTCGAGCAGGATTTGCGGCTTAGCACATTTTTACATCTTTTATCCCAAAGTAATGATGTGCCAAAGCACGAGACAAGCGGTGATTTTAGGGCAATTGCAAAAGAGATTGAAGAAATTTTTAAATTTTTGCAAAAGGAGATTCTTAAATTCCCAGAATTAAGCTCGCCCGCAATGGCTCGTATGACCGAAAAATTTAACATAAGCCAAATAATGTCTCAAAAGTGGGTGTATCAGTTTGAAGATTATCACTATCTAAAAAAATTTAAAACTCAACTTGCGCCACTAATCCCGCACAATAGGAGGCTACAAGAGCTTTTATCGCAGTATGCTTTGCTCAAAGAAGCGCGTATTTTTTCTTTTCTTGCTAAATATATAGGCGCGTATAAAAGGGCGAAAAACCGCTTTTTGCGCGTAAATAACACGCTTTGCTTTGATGATGTGAGTGAAAAAACCTTCGAGTTGCTGCGTCAAAATATTGACTGGGAGTTTTTTTACTTCCGCCTTGATGACAAGATTACGCATATTTTGCTTGATGAGTTTCAAGATACGAGCATTTTGCAATATGAGATTTTGCGCCCTTTGATTGATGAGATTCTCTCTGGCAATGGGCGTATAAATGAGCGCAGTGTGTTTGTAGTGGGGGATAAGAAGCAGAGTATTTATGGCTTTCGTGGGGGTTTTTCAGGTGTGTTTGATAGCGCGTCAAAAAATCTAAAGGTTGAGAAATTGCATTTTAATTACCGCTCAAGCGCGCGCGTGGTAGAGTTTGTCAATAGCGTTTTTGCGCCATTGTATGAAGACTATATCCCTCAAAAGATTCCTAGTGGCACAAATGCGGGTGGTGGCTATGTCAGCGTGCGCGAGGTGGCGTATGATGATGCGTATGAGCGCATTTATGAGTGCTTGTGCGAGCTTCTAGATTCTGGGATAGCCCAAGATGATATTGCGATTTTAGTGGCTAAAAATGACGAGGCGCAAAACCTAAGCGATACAATAAGAGCGCATAATCCGCAAATTGCCGTGCTGACAGAAAGCAGCAGTGAATTTTTCGCGCGATTTCCTTGCAATGCGTTGCTAGAGATTTTGCGCTTCACACAGAACAAAAATGAGCTTAATTTGCTAAATGCTAAAAAACTTTTGGGTTTGAATATTAATGACGCGCTAGAGTTGCCAAAGTTTGAGTCGCAGGCTCATTTTGGGCGCTATGTGTTTGAGATTATAGAATCTCTTAGGCTTGGGGGCGTGATGAGTGCGAAGTTTTTAGAGTGCGCGTGTGAGTTTGAGAGCTTGGAGGAATTTTTAGAGAATTACCAAAGCTACGCAATCTCAACACCAAAGCAAAGCCTAAGAGGTGTTAAAATTATGACAATCCACAAGTCTAAGGGCTTAGAGTTTGAGCATTTAATCGTGTGCGATAGGATTGGCAGGAAATCGAGTGATAAGGGCAAATTTTTGTATGAATATGAGGATATCGCGCTAAAAAATATTTATTACAAACAAGCTGGGCGCGAGAATTTTGAAGCCTCTTACAAAAGGGCGCAACAAAAAGCCAAAGATTTAGAATCCACCGAAGAGCTAAACCGCCTCTATGTTGCACTCACAAGGGCGAAGCAAAGTCTTATTATTCTAAAAAAACGCAAGAAGGAGAAGAGTGCCGCCACCTCGCGTTTTGATATGCTAAATCTCGCACCTTTAGAATCCGGCGCGCTAGCGACAAATACAATGCAAAAAACGCAGGAAATACAGCCAACATTGCAATGCGTGCGCTTACCAAAGCTGGGTGTGCAAAGTGAGTTCGTGCAAGATAAAAGTGCGCAAGTTGCGACGATGCAGGATTTTTCACTTCAAGCAATCACCTATGGAAAGGCGTTGCATAGTTGTTTTGAATATTTTTTAAGCGCGCGTGGATTTGTAGATTTACCCCTCAATAGCGTTACAGAATCTACAAGCCTCAATAACCAAACAACACCGAGTATGTGCGCGCAAGCGGAGCCGAAGCGGAATTTACTCCCACGAGGCGATACGATTGATAATGAAATTCACCACATCATCAAAAATCTCTACGGCTTTATTTTGCCCAAAAGTAGCCTAGATTCTATTTTTGCGCGCTTTTTACAGGCAAGAGAGGAAAGTGAGTTTGCGCATTTGTTATCTTTGGGAAATGCGTATGCGGAGGTATCTTTTATCGCAAATGGGCGTTTTTGGCGCATTGATACGCTTATAATGGGTGAAGATTCTCAATATGTGCTTGATTATAAAAGTGCGCATTTGCCAAAAGAGGAGCATTATGCGCAAGTTAGGGGTTATATGGAGTTTCTAAGCGCGCTATTTGGGCGCAAAAGCGTAGGCTATCTCATCTACCCAAGCCACACGCCAATGTGCATAGAGGTGCAGGCGTGAGTTTAAGGGGTAGATTAATCAATTTGCTATAAAATCCGCAATTTATCACAAAAGCTAAGGTGCAAGCGTGAAAAAACAACAAAAAACACAACAACACAAAGCACAATACGCGTGCCAAAAGCCCCTGCAAGAATCGCAAGGTGCATTAAAAGAATGGCAAAAAGAATGGCAAAAAGAATGGCAAAAAGAATGGAATGAGGAATGCGCAGTAGTAGGAATCTACAATGTCAAGCGTTCGGCACTTTTAAGCTACTACGCGCTTTTTGCAATGCAACACAGAGGGCAAGAGGCAAGCGGGATTAGCACCGCAAATGGTGCGCAAATCACCACCATTAAGGGAAATGGGTTGGTTACCAAAGTTTTTGATGAGGCAAAGTTTAATAAATTACAAGGAAATTCAAGCATTGGGCATAATCGCTACGCGACTGCGGGTGCAGATTCTGCTAATGATTCTCAACCTGTTTTTGCGCGCTATTCACTCGGTGAAATCGCCATCGCACACAATGGGAATCTTACCAACGCCAAAAGCGTGCGCGAGGAGCTTATTAAAAAGGGCGCGATTTTTCAAAGCCATTTAGATACAGAAAATCTTATCCACCTCATCGCCCATTCGCAAAAAGCGCATTTGGTGGATAGAATCATTGATGCATTGAGCTTTGTTGATGGAGCGTATTGCTTTTTGTTTCTTTCACGTTCTAAAATGTTTGTGGTGCGCGATAGGTATGGTTTGCGCCCGCTAAGTTTGGGCAAAATTACAAATGACGATGGAAGTATCGGCTATATCGTGGCGAGTGAAACTTGCGCGTTTGATTTGATAGGGGCGGAGTATGTGCGCGATGTGAGGGCGGGGGAAATGCTGATTTTTGAGGGTGCTTATACGCCACTAAGCGTATGTGAGCCAAAAAGCATTCAGGTTTATGAGCCACAAAGTGCGCCTTGCGTGTTTGAGTATGTGTATTTCGCGCGTCCTGATAGTCAAGTGTATGGAAAAAATGTCTATACAATCCGCAAAAATATGGGCACGCAACTTGCCAAAGAGCATAAATTGCAAGCGGATATGGTGATTCCCGTGCCAGATTCTGGCGTGGCGGCGGCAATTGGGTATTCTAAAGAAAGCGGGATTGATTTTGAGCTAGGCATTATCCGCAATCATTATGTTGGCAGGACTTTCATCGAGCCAACACAGCAGAGCAGGGAGCTCAAAGTACGCCTAAAGCTTAATCCTATAAGCAGTCTCATTGCAGGAAAAGACATTATTGTGATAGATGATTCTATCGTGCGCGGGACGACAAGTAGGCAAATCGTGCAGATTCTGCGCAAGGCAGGTGCGCGAAAGGTGTATATGCTGATTTCCGCACCGCCCACGATTAACCCTTGTTTCTATGGTGTGGATACACCGGATAAAAAACAACTTATTTGCGCCAATAAGAGTATTGAAGAGGTGCGTGAATATATTGGCGCTGATTATTTGGGCTTTTTGTCTTTGAGCGCGCTTGATTGCGCGGTGGGTGGAAGTGGATTTTGCAAGGCGTGCTTTGATGGGAAGTACATTGATTCTTATCTTTTATCGCAAAAGTCTTGAAATATGGAAAGATTTATGCCTATTTGTTTGAGTGAAAATCAATTGAAATACGCAAATGGTGGGGTAATGAGAGAAAATAAAAACAATAAGTTTGATGAATATTTTACAAAACCTGAAGTTGCAAAAACCCTTTTTAATAAAACGCAAGAGATTATCTCAAAGTATGAAAATATAGACAAATACACTTGGTTAGAACCTAGTGTGGGGGATGGCTGTTTTTATACACTTTTGCCTAAAAATAAGATTGGTATTGATATAAATGAAAGTAAATTTGATATTTTAAAGACTGATTTTTTGACTTATGAATTACCTCAAAAACCTTTAATAGTTATTGGCAATCCACCCTTTGGACATCGGGGTGTTTTGGCTTTGGAGTTTATTAAACATTGTGCGGGAGCTGATTTTGTGTGTTTTATACTACCTATGTTTTTTCAGAGTTTGGGTAAGGGTTCTGTGCGTTATCGCGTTAAAGATTTGCATCTTTTGCACGAGGAGGTTTTGCCTACCAACTCTTTTTATCTAAAAAATGGCAAAGAAAAGGATGTTAAAGCCTGTTTTCAAATTTGGAGTAAAAATTACAAAAGCAATAAAAGTGAATTTAGTTGGTATAAACAAAAAGAAAAAGAAGAGCCATATAGCAAAATTTTACGCGTTGTAACTGTGTCTTTGGCTAAAAATAGAGAGTGTGGCAAGGAGTGGATATTTAATAAAAAGGCAAATTTTTATCTTTCAAGCACATTTTTTAAGCAAAATATGGTGGTAAGCGAGTTTAAAAACGTGAAATATAAAAGCGGTATCGCAATAATTTATAATGAAAATGCTCCTAAAAAGAA